>JAQBZH010000033.1 GCA_027622005.1 Bacteroidota bacterium
ATAAATCGCTCGGCTACCGGGCACCCATTGACGTCGTACCTTAACCAAAAACCTCTACTTTTGAATGCCCCGAAATTTGGGGAAGCTTACAGAGGCATTCCCATCCCACATTTCAATACGTGGCGCCAAATCCAAAACGAGCGATGTTCCAAAGCCTTTTTTAAACGTTTGATGGGACATCCCAAGTCGCAGTCCCATCGCATTTCCTGTGTAACCACCTTTTATTTTCCAGAAAAACGCGTTCGATTCGCCTGACTGCAAATCCAAGTTTGGATCCCCAGCATCGTTGAAGTAAAACTGATTGGTACCAGAAATAGTTAAGACACCTTGTGGAAGCACATCGAGCCCAATATTGGCAGATGCTCCAAATCGGTATGCTGAAGCTCCCCACCAAACCGACCCGAACCAATATTTCTGAAGCAGACCTCCCACCCCGAGACTGAGCTCATCCACTTGGATTTGAGTCGAGGCTCGGACCGCGAGTTCTGCTAAAAGGTCCACTTGAATAGAGCTGGAGTTATTAGCCTTGTTACCGCTTAATAGCGTTTGAAAGCCGGATAGGGCACCGTTTACGGAAAACATCAAGGGCTGTCGATATCCAAATCCAACCGCGACCTCATCAGTTACCGGCCACGTCATCCAAAACGCAGAAAGTTGCCTTGGTTGACCGATCGCTACAAAGGAGGCATTCGTATATGTGGGCTCAACTCCGTCCGGCAGAGACAAATTGGTCAATAATTGATCCGTTTCCCGCTCAAAAGATGCCGGAAGATTCTGCGCTGATCCGAGACCCGCGGATCCGTTGCGGAATGATAACCTCGTTTCAACTCCTATTTGAGCGTTTTTCACATGGGATAGCATTGCAGGGTTGCCAAATGTCGTCCCATAACCCGCCCGATTAAGCGCCGAATGAATCCCTGAAAATGCTCCCCCTCCCGTGCCAGAGCCAAATAGGTTTGAGCCCATCCGTACATCTAGAAACAAGGTGCCCCCATTGTAATTCAGCGCGCCAAAATCTTTTGATAAGGACGACTGTCCCTGGACCATTGACGGTCCGACTAGAAGCAGGCTAATCAAGGTCGATATGTAAACAGCTGACCTCATCATAATCCAACAATCAGACTTATTTGCTGAGTGTGTGCAATCGGAGAGGCGACGTAGGCATAATTCGCTTGAAGTTGTATCCCAAACGATTTGGGTGTTTGGACACCAAACCCAAACGTCGTGACTTCATTCTTATAGCCATCTTGGAAAATCATTCGACCCGTGCGAAGTGCGATGGCCTCGACCGGATTAAATGAAACTCCGAATCCAATACGACTTTGAGCATCCGAACCGAAGGTCGGAACCCAATCGATCGCTCCCTGGAGGTGGTCTGAAAGTTTGTAGTGGATGCCTGTTGAAATCTCCATCGGAACAGACTCTACGTAACTGATGGTTCCGGAGCGCGATCCGCTGTACGAATTCCAATGAATGGGCGACCGAATGTTTTTGGCCGAAACACCAAAAGTTAAATCGGAGGATAGCAGCAACTTAATTCCGGCGTCTACAACGTATCCGGAAGCCTGCCCTGAAATTTGGTTGACAACTCCTTCTGCGACCTCTTGGCCGTCAAAAATGACGTAATCATCGCTCGAGAGTACATTTTTTCCGTAAATAGCTTTTCTGTACCCGAGACCAATTCCCATCCACAGCGTGGAAAGTCGATGGGCATAACTGATGTGTATCGATTCTTCAACGGGTGCATCATCACCCGAATATTGGACCGATAAGGCAACCACATTTCGATCGGTTCGAAGCGGCAAAGCCAATGAAAAATGCCCGTAATTTATTAAACCGAGTTGATCGACATAAGAAAAACCAGCCTCCAATCCATTTGAAGGATAAACGGCGGCTACGTTCCAATTAACGGCTTCTGCCCCTTGAAGGGTAGCTGTCCCCGCAAAGCCCATCCCTGCCCCTTTGGCCCCAACCCCGACATCCACAAAGGATCCCGGAATGGACGATAGCTGTCGTGCTCCCACCTCCGAGGTGAGGACCAAGAAGGCAATCCAAATAGATAAAAGGGAAAGTCGTCGCATACGTTTGTTGGTATACAAAATCCAAACAGTGGGCATTCCTACTTGATTAGAACTACTGGAATCAATTGTGAGGAGGTACCACTGTTGTCTCTCGCTGTTACTCGGATGATATAACGTCCATTTCTGGCCTTTTGGTTGTTCTCGGTGGTACCATCCCATTCCACTTGCTTAATTCCATTTCGGCCGCCATAAGGCCCGGCCCATTGCTGATCGCCGTCTAAAAGAGTTTTGACCAACTCTCCCCTAATATTTAAAACGTGGATGCTTACCGCGGCTGGCGGAGCATTGGTATCCAGAAAGTATCCGATTTTTAGTGGGGCGACATCAGGAGAAAACGGACTTGGCAGAACTTCCAAATTTCGAATGCCTAGCGCAAGATTTCTACTGACCACCGCATAGTCGCCCAATCGACTTGCCAGATCGGTGACTACAACCTGATCCAAACTTGAGGATGGCAACGATTGCCATGAAAGACTAGATTCATCAAAATGGCCTACTTGTTTTTCCCCTTGATAAAGTCGCAGCGCTGCATCAGAGAACAGGGTAAGCGTGGCAGGAACGGCTAAAGTGTCTCCAACAAGCGCTCGATCTGATTTTAGGCTAAACCGATAAGTTCTTAACCCGGCCGTGAGGCCAATTGCGGATTTCGACCCGGAATCGAACCGTTTGGGAACCGGCGTCCTGGGGTACGAAAGGGATAGCTCGGATCGAAATGGAATGGAAGCCGCCGGAATGAAAAGCTCCATGCCTTTGAAGTCCGTTAGGGTCCTGGGTCGATCTCCTAAAATCTCAGCAAATGCGGCAACTAAAGAACTATCGGCTACTCCACTTTGAGAATCAGTGGCATGCACGACAATCGGACCGATGTAATTTTCGTTGATCGTAGTTACAGAGCCATTTTGATCGATGGATGCTGCAAATTCGGGCTCCAAAGACCAAAAAACGGAAGTGCCCAATAACACCGAACCTCCGGTGTTCGCTTCGCCCGAAACAGAAAATCTAGCCGTTCCGGCCCGATTTAGTACTCTAACTGACTGTGCATTGATATTTAGTTGGGAAACTTGGATTTTCTTTGCTTCAAATCGAATGGGTATAACCATCTGTTTTTGAAGCAGCGTGACGCGCACTTGCAATTCGTAGGGTCCTTCAGAGTGAGTGGTTAAGTTGGCAAAAAGCTTATTTTGCCCACCCATAAGATCTATACCTAGGTTGCCAGAAATCGGAATCCACTCAACGCTGCCCCTCGCCACAACGTCCGCAGAAATGTCGCCACCGAGACCGTCCCGAATTTGGAGTGTTATTCCATATTGATCCCCTACACGAAGTATTTGGCCGTTTAAATCAGGAAATAATCGAGATTCTTGTAATTGACCGGCTACGACCGTAGTTCTTTCATAATTGGCGCTTTTGAATTCTGACAGACCTCCGCTACCAAATACTTCGACGTAATAGGTCACCTTACCCTCTCCAGGAGTGGGAATGGATTGAGTAAAACTCCCCTCTACAAAGGACATAGCTATAGATTGAACCTCTCTTCCGGGCAACTGGTAAAATATTCGCGCAGTTTTGTCCAGATGAGCTGTGGGACCGACCGATGTGATTGATATCGGGATGGGTTTATCACTTCGGAATATGGTTCCAGCCGTATGAGAGAAAGGTGTGGTTAATGTTATCGCTTGGTGACTGTCTAAGGCAGTTAAAACAACCGTACGTTTGGTGATGGATGGCTGAAGCCAGGGCGAATTGACCAAATTAATAACATAGGAACCAGGGTCTAATACCGCAGCCGATGCAAATTGGCCCAACTGATTGGTAACTCCCTGGACGATACCGCCATCACCTCCGGTGACGGTGATTTCAATTCCGGGAATCGCAGACTCTCCGTTCGATAATTGAACGGCGATAACCCCAGAAGCTAGGATAATGGACTCCAATTCAATGGTTTGTCCCACATTCGCATTGGAAACAGACAGCCGTCGAATAATGGAAGGTCGACCCGGCCTTAATATGGCAATTTCGAGTGCGGTCTCGCCGGCTTCAGACACCGGGACGTTGGAAAAAAGAAACTCTCCTGACCCATTTGAAATACCGCTTAAGCTTACTGGTCCAGACAGCAAAACGTTCATTCCCGGAACGCCTATTCCGGCTCGAAGAATCTTTCCTTTGATCTCCACGCTTTGACGCTGCAGAACCAATTGAATACCAGAAATCGTTGAGTTTTCAGCGACGTTTACTTGCGTCTGGGCCGAAATAAACCCGGTTTTTCTGGCATTAATTGAATAAATACCCGGTGGAACGGGGCCAATGGTAAATTGTCCGTTGGTAGAAGTGGAAACGTAATCTTGAGAAGTAGTGGTTTTGGCCGTGACAGTAACCGCAGAGAGCAATCCTCCTTGCGTGTCTTTCGTTTGACCCGATATAAAGGAGTTGATACCAAACAGCGTAAAGGATATTGAAGCTGAAGTTTGGGCAGTAAAGTCGATTTCTCGTGAGGTTGGACTGAACAAATTCGTACTGGAAACCGGTTCCACCCGGTACTTTAATCCCAGTGGAATTTGTTGCGGGGTGGTGTTTCCGCTTGCATCCGTTCTTAAGGTCTGATCGATTGACCGGTCAAAGCTCGAAATACGCACGGGAATGTCGATTACCCCAGTTCCGTCTTGCCTTCGGACTGAAACGTTTATTAATCCAACATTAGACGTAACCGAAAAGGAAACCGTGCGGGTTTCATCTTCGCCAACGATTACCGTCATTCTTGCCGGCGAGAATTGGTATCCCAACCTGGATGGCACCAATTGATAGGTACCTGGCTCTAAAAAGGGAATTTTAAATGTCCCGCCGACGAGACTGCTCACGATGGCAACCGTTGCTCCTTGAGCATCTAAAGCAAAAACCGTCGACCCTTCGATGCCCGAACTGCCGTTAATCGTTGCGGAAAGCGTGGTGATTTCGATATCGCCGGTTGAAAACTGCGTCGCGTCGACTGGTATGAAAAAGGCGAGCTCTTTGTCTCTGTACCTCTCTCGTTGAATGCCAGTTTTTACCGTAACGGTCTCTCCTTGCGGTATCTGATCAACCACGAATCTGCCATCAGGATCAGTGAAAACGCGATATTGTTCTCGCGATGTTTTGATTTCGACCGCTACATCAAAAGGTAACAATTGACCGTTTTTAGAACGTATTCGCCCGGTTATTACGGCTTGATTGCGAAGCAATTCGATGGGTAAGCTGCTTGTTTGACCGTTTGTGACTTGGACAGTGGTCGTCACAAATCGATAATTTTCTAGCTGGGCATTTAGCGTCCAAACTCCGGGTTCCATTCCGGTAAATTCGTATCGACCTTCCGAATCGGATCGAGCGCTTTTCGTACCCGCCTGACTGGTTGCAACGATAACGACGCCTGAAAGCACCACTCCGGTCAGTTTATCTCTCGCAATTCCCGAAATAATGCCCGTATTTTGAACCAGTCTGATGGTAGCGGCCGTTACATTTCGATTTGAAATCGAGACCGCAACTTGCACAGAGGGTGCGATCGAGTACCCATTCTTCTGAGCGGAAATGGAATATCCGCCATCCGGAACGCCTTCAAAAGTATACGAGCCGTTGGCATCAGTTTGCGAATAAAGGTTGGTCGCACTGCCTTCCATTCTAACGGTCGCATCCGTAAGAGCTCCCCCGTCTGAGCCTTGAACCCGACCTGTTATTTTCCCAAATACAGGTACCAAAATGAAGGTCTGTCTGGAAGTGATATTTAATGGAATGGACAACGTCCTAAGCACTGTCGTAAATCCAGTTGCTTTCACCTCTATTTGATAGGATCCCTCCGTTAAATTAGAAAAAGTAACGATACCCTCGGCGCTGGAAATCCCTGTCCGAAATTCCGGTCCGGTGGCCGTCAAAAATGCGCCGGAAATCAGAGATCCACTTCGAGGATCAATAATCGTGGCGATAAGTGTGCTTTGAGCTGAAGTAAGCGTGATAGAAATGTCGTCTATACGTTGTCCTGCACTGAGTTGTAATGGGGTCGTTGTTTCCTTAAAGCCCGTTGCGTTTACAATCAAATTGTAGGATCCTGCTTCAACATTCAGCTGAAATGAACCATCCGCTTCAGATAATGTCGAAAATTGAGTGATGCCTCCCACCGTCATTGCGGCCAATGCACCTGAAATGGCAAAGCCATTGGAATCCTTAACTTTACCGGTAATAATGGCTTCGGAAGGGGCCAATATCAGATTCAAGGCCCTAGAAGAACCGGGCACGTCAGTCGTCACGGAATGGACCAATCGATTGAATCCAGGGTGGTCTACAGTTAATTCAAAACGAGTTGAGGCAGAAAGAAGCGCCGAGTACCTCCCTCCCGTCCCCGTTATAGTCGAAAGGGTGATCGGGAAGCCCCGTGATTGATCGACGTCGACCGCTTGGATAATCGCGCCCGTCACCCCGGTCGCTCCGCTCGTCAAAAAGCCATCCAATCGAACAAAGTCCGCCACCATATTCAAGTGAACGGATTCGGCCGATTGACCCGATCTTACAAAAAGCTCGTAATTCAAAGGTAGTCGATACCGGGGAGATTTTGCCGAAATTTGCCAATTACCTCCTGGAAGCTGCAATTGGTACTCCCCGAGACCGTTGGAAATCGTTTCGTATGAATCAGGACCGTTCACGGCTTTAATCCGCACACCTGCTATGACCCCGGTGGTAGACCGCACGGTACCGGAAATGTTGGCAGCATTGGGAAAAATTGTTAAGCTGACCCCCGATATCTGGGTACCCTTTCCCGGAGAAAGGACTATTTCCTTTGATGGAAGAAATCCCGTTTTCCAGGCTCGTATTTTCTGAATCGATGATGGTACTTTTAATATGAAGGTTCCTCCTGATTGCGATATCGTCGAGAATCCAAGCGAGCTCATGACGGTAACCCCTTCAACTCCAACGCCTTTAGCGTCCACAACCCTCCCGAAAGTCGTAGAGGTAAGTTCTTCAACCGTAAATTTTACTTCGCGAAAGATTTCATTTGGTCGAATAATAAAATCAAATTGTTGGGACCGATCATATCCGTCAGCCTCGGTAAAGACGGAATAAAACCCCGTTCCAAGGTCCAGCGAATAGCGACCAAGGTTATCTGTTTTGACGGAAATGCCGGGTCCTGAAAGTGGATAGGCCTTAACGGTTGCCCCAACAAGTGTTATTTTTTCCACTCTTCCATCGGAAAGTGTCTTTGTCCCTAGAACCGTTCCTTCAATTCGACTGGCCTGTTGAATCAGGACAAAATCTATATTGGTAATCACGTCTTGAGCAAACAAGGAAAGCTCCCGGGGAACTGGAGCCAAAAACCCTTCCTTATTAGCGCTCACTGTCCAAACCCCTTCACTGAGGGCCAGTGACCATCGTCCGTCTCCATTGGTCACAATAGAATGAGATTGCGTACCTAGTGTAGCAGTGACTTCAGCCTGCGATATCGGAATACCATCCTGGTTTGTTACCCTACCTGAGATTGAAACATTGTCGTGAATTATCCTGAGTGGGGTGGGGAGCGAAATCGATTGATTTTCAAGAACAGAAACCGTTATCGGAATCGACGCTCGATACCCCGCTTTCGTAGCAGCTATCCTGAATGTACCTGCAGTAATATCTTTTGAAAAAATACCTGCGGAATTGGTTTTTGTAGTAAAAAGTTCACCTGAAGCAACCCCGTTAAACGATAACGAAACGTTTTCTACCGGAAATCCATTTTGGTCGACCACTTGACCATTGATTCGGGATGGGAGCGGATTTAACAGAATATCAAACGAGATCAATTCTCCTTTCCTTATTTGGACTGGGATGATCTTTTCAGCAAATCCTATTTTGGTAGCCGTAAACTCATAATTTCCAACTACTAAACTATCTAGAAAAATGGCACCGTTACTGTTGATATAGGAATTGGACGGGTTGTATCCTCCGTCTGTGGATCGACCTTTGACTACCACACCAAGTACATCGGCACCATCTATGGCCGACTTCGTGTGATACACAAAACTTCCCATTTCTGCGTCATAATGAAACGTTCCAAAATCGCTGACACTTCCGGCTCCTTCCCGATCGTTCGCGATAATAAACCATCGATAGTCCCCCTCTCGAAAAACCCGGCTGGCAGATACAGTTAAGAACTCGTTCGGGGTGTTCCCTGAAAAGACCTGAACGTCGGACAGTGCAGAAACGTCTGTAATACGTTCGTAGACCGACAAATCATACGAAACAGCGCCAACGACGGGGGCCCAGGAAAATTCAACAAAATCATCCCCCACAACGCGCGTGTTTCGGGTAGGGTGGATAAGCTGGGCCGGAGTCAATGTGCCTCTATCTTGAAGCGTAAAAGAGACCACACTTCCAATCACGTAACTCAATAAGCTCGGATCTACCTTACTGTAGGCATTTAAAACGGTATAGTAATAGGTTCGGCCGGGGACCAACGGAAGCGGATTAAATTCGACGAGCGGATTGGTTTCGGGACGCTCCCCGTAGCGGGCGGATGTATTCGTCGTGAGATGAATCCAAACAGGATTGACTCCTTCAACTTTTGCTTCGCCAGTCGGACCTAAAGAGATAGTGAAAGGCGTACTGGAGACAATAATGGCATACGATACGACACCCGGGATCGCTTCCCATTCAATTGTGGGAACGCGCTCCGTAATGGTACCTTTCGGCGAGATAATTCTAGGAGCAACCACTGATTCAACGACAAACATAAACTCAGCCGAATACCGTATCTGTGCGTTCGCTGAGGCCTCAATCTGGATCTCAGTAAAGGTATTCGAAGTCGCGTTCGTGATTACGCCGTAATACACCCCCACAGGAAGTCCGACTACACCTGGACTAAAGGATGATGCCTGGTTTCCTCGCATTCGGATGGATTTCAATCCGTAGGTACCAGGTATCTGACCGATCTTAAAATTCAGCCCTTCAATTGATTCTTTCCACGAAAGGGTCACGACATCGCTCGTCCGAAACATGATCGAGATGACGTGTTGCCCTCCACGCTCAACCGAAGGGCTTTTCAGGGTTATGTTTTGGCCAAAAGCCGGGAACGACACGGCGCACAGAAAAACCACTCCCAGAAGGAACTGGTGGCTTATTCGTAACCAAATGTGCGAAGCCAAGAGCCGCATAAATCCGTCGCTCGAATCGAAACAATCGATTCTCGCTTAATTAAGGGTATTTGCGACTATCTCTTCAAATCCTGTGCCAACACGGATTTGGTCTCAATATGGGACGAAAAAAGAAGTGTGGTAGGAAGACGGGTGCCCTAAGATTGAGCCAGACTGGGTTTCACCCCAATCGTCAGTGCCAAATAAAACAGACAAGTTAAATACTTCACCAAAAGGACCTGTTTACCGATGAAAACGATGGACTTAATCCCAATATCACCCAATACAAAAAGGCAATATTCGGAGTTAGGTGCGGATTCTCCTACACCCGTGTTTAACGTATAGGTTCATGATTTTGAAGCATTCACAAAATCCCCACATAACACTTTTAAACAGAAGTTAAAATATCTTTATAACTCGTTGGTGCGCTTGACTTTATATCACCCTTTATCCTCCCCTATTGGTCTAGGTTTAGCCGTGTTTTATTCCTATATTTGGGGATTCCTTTCGCGAGGTTAAGAGGAGTTACCAGGCCGCTTTTGTTGGCCTCAAAACTCCCAGATTTTATGCCTTGCTTCGATACAATCTAATAAAGTGACCTAGCCTATTATTTGGGCTAACGACAAAGTGCATGGAAGCTGAAGAAAGAGACCGAATAATCCCTATCAATATTGAGGAGGAAATGAAATCCTCCTACATCGACTACTCCATGTCGGTGATCGTGAGCCGCGCCCTACCCGACGTCCGAGACGGTTTAAAGCCGGTTCATCGCCGTGTTTTGTTCGGGATGAACGAGCTTCATATGGGTGCCGGTTCAGCTTATAAAAAGAGTGCCCGTATTGTAGGGGAAGTCCTCGGTAAATATCACCCGCATGGTGATACCGCTGTGTACGACACGATGGTTCGTATGGCTCAGGAGTTTTCCATGCGCTATCCCTTGGTTGACGGCCAAGGAAACTTTGGATCTGTTGATGGGGATAGAGCGGCTGCCATGAGGTACACCGAAGCCCGAATGACTCGGATGTCGGAAGAAATGCTTCGAGATCTGGCAAAAGAGACCGTCGATTTTCAAGACAACTTTGACGGGTCGCTTACGGAGCCAGAAGTCCTTCCTGCAGCCATTCCGAACCTTTTGATCAACGGCTCGGATGGGATTGCCGTGGGTATGGCAACCAAAATACCTCCGCACAATGTCACGGAGGCGATCAACGCAACGATTGCATACATCGATAACCCGGATGTAACCATTGACGAGTTAGTTGAGATTATGCCAGCACCCGATTTCCCAACGGGTGGCATTATCTATGGTCATACCGAGGTTCGTCAAGCCTACCATACGGGCCGAGGTCGTGTGGTAATGCGAGCCCGGATCCACGAAGAAGAGATTCGCCCCGGAAAAATGGCCCTTATTGCCACCGAAATCCCCTATCAGGTGAACAAAAGTGGCCTGATGGAGAAAATCGCGATTTTGGCTCGCGATAAGAAAATTGAGGGCATTTCAGACCTTCGGGACGAGTCGGACCGTGACGGAATGCGCATCGTGATCGAATTGAAGCGGGATGCCGTTGCCCAGGTTGTTCAGAATCAGCTCTATAAGTTTACGCCGTTCCAGCAAACCTTTGGAATGAACGTCGTAGCGCTCGTTAAGGGACGCCCTAGAACGCTGAATCTCAAAGAACTTATTAAATATTATGTGGAGCACCGACATGACGTAGTGCTCCGTCGGACCCAATTTGAGCTCCGGAAAGCCGAGGAGCGGGCCCACGTTTTGGAAGGATTGACCATTGCATTGGATCATCTCGATGCGGTCATTACGATTATCCGTCACTCAATCGATCCAGAGTCTGCTAAGGACGCGTTGATGCGCGGTGTTTTCCCAGAAAAGCTTACCGTCGCCCAGCTGACGAAATTGGAGCTCCCAACGCATGGTGATTCGTTGTTCTCCCTTTCGGAGATCCAAGCGAAAGCCATATTGGACCTCAGACTAAATCGCCTTACCGGTTTAGAGCGTCAAAAAATTGAAGATGAATACCGGGCTCTGCTAACCGAGATTGCCCGTTTGATGGAAATTTTGGCAGATGAAAGGCTTCGGTCAGACATCATCAAGAATGAATTGATCGAAATGAGGGACAAATACGGCGACGAGCGCCGAACCGAAATCGATTACACGGGTGGCGGAGATATCTTTATCGAAGATCTGATCGAGGATGATCAGGTTATCGTTTCGATTTCCAGACAAGGCCTCATAAAGCGAACCAACGCAACTGAATACGCTGCCCAAGGACGGGGCGGAACAGGCAAGCGTGGAACGGCCATGCGTGACGAGGACTTTATAGAGCACCTCTTTGTAGGCTATAATCACGACTACCTTCTGTTCTTCACCGATCACGGACGCTGTTATTGGCTTCGTATTTATGAGATTCCTGAAGGAAGTCGGACTAGTAAGGGTCGTTCTATTCGCAACTGTATCTCCATCGGGCCCGAAGACCGCATTAAGGCTATTCTCCCCGTTTCAAAGGACGATTTCCGCAGCGAAGACTTTCTCGAGTCGCACTACGTCTTGATGGCAACCAAAAGCGGTCAAGTTAAAAAGACCCAGCTTGCAGCCTTTTCTCGCCCCAGAATTGACGGAATTATCGCCATCTCGATTGACGAAGGTGATGAATTGATCGAAGCGCATTTGACCGATGGACAAGCCAATGTGATCATTGCTTCGTCTAGCGGCGTGTGTATTCGATTCAACGAATCGGATGCCCGTCCTATGGGGCGTAATACGCGAGGAGTTCGCGGTATCCGCTTAACCAAAGGTCACATCGCGATTGGAATGATCGTTGTCGCTGATGAAGCAAGGGATATTCTAACCATTAGTGCCCATGGGTATGGCAAACGGACGCCGCTTGAAGATTACCGGCTCCAATCCCGCGGTGGAAAAGGAATCATCGCCCAAAAAACGAACAGTAAAACTGGCCCTATTGTGGCAATCAAGGGAGTCACCGAACAGGATGACTTAATGATTTCCACGGTTGGAGGAATCATGATCCGCATGGACATTGCGACTATTTCTCAATTGGGTAGAAATACTCAAGGAGTAAGAGTCATCAAGATTCGCGATGGTGATTCGATAGCGGATGTGACCAAAGTACAGGTTGATGTAGACGGACCCGAGGATATAACGGACGCCGACTTCACAGAAGCCTAATACATTCGTTTGAACCTGAAAGGATTTATCATCGTAAATAGCTTTTTGCACCTATTCATCAGAAGGAGCCCATTATGAAGCGTAATTATCGCTTTTTCGTTTTAGCTTTTGGTCTTATCCTGCTACCGTTGCAGGTCGCAAAGGCGCAAGATTTGACTTCTGCACGTGCTGTGATTGAGGCCAATATCGAAGCAACTGGTGGACTTCGCGCTTGGCGCTCGGTCACTGATTTGGTAACCGAGGCGGATATAGAGTTTGCAATCCCACAACTGGGATCGCTCATTATCAAATTGGAAGGATGGAGTTTATTTCCGGGATATGGCTACACGAGTATCGCGTTAATTGATGGTCCTGCTGCTGTACCTGCCGACCAAGTCAACCAAAAGGCATATTACACTCCGCTGGAAGGTTGGGTTGAAACGGCGGCAGGAAAAACGGACATTAATAGCATTCCCGCTGCACAGCGCGCTCAATTTCAGCGGTCTTCGCCTAAAAACGAACTCGAGTATCTGAATCTTCCTGATTCTGCTTTGGTCTTGTTAGACGCCGAAATGTTAGGTGACAAGCCAGTTTATGCTGTCAACGTTACCTCTAATGGCACCACTTCCAAGTTCCTTTTCGACAAGACGACTTTCCATGTTGTTGGCCAAGAAACGCCTACTCCGATGGGAAACTTCATGACCTTGATGAGTGACTTCCGTAAGATTAAAGGATTTACTTTTGCTTTTGTCCAAACAGCGGACTTAGGAGCACAAGGACAACAGACCATCACATTTTCCAAAGTAGAAGTGAATTCAGGTTTAACCGCTGATGCCATTGCAAAAAAAGCAGGTGTCGTGAAAACCGTTGCGCCTGAATAGATTACAGCTATTTTGAGTTCGTTGGCTAGCGTCATGGATTGCCATTGAACTACCGTCGAATATGAAAAAGGGCGACCAATGTACATTGGTCGCCCTTTTTTTATCACCCATAAAATCCTGGGGAAAATATTATCCGTCCACCAAGGCTTCTGATTGCGCTTTTTGGCCTACAGACGGTCGATTTTCGTCTTCAATTCTGAGGATTGCTTCACGGATTAGGCTCAGTCCGGTATCGATTTCTGATTTGGTGATAGTCAGTGGCGATCTAAATCGAACCGAACGTGCTCCGCATCCAAGAATGATCATTCCCTCTTCAAAACAACGTTTCAACAACAAATCTCTGAATTCGGGAGAAGGAAGATCTAAGGCACACATGAGTCCGAGACCTCGAACGTTGCTTACCGAATCGGTTTCCGCAGCTAAGCCGTGCAATAAGGTTTTTAAGTGACTTCCAACAACCCGGGCGTTTTCTACCAGATTATCTTCTTCTATAATCTCGAGGATTCGGTCGAAACGAACCATATCGACCAAATTCCCACCCCACGTCGAATTGATCCGGCTTCCCATTTTGAAAACGTGGTTTTCTACTTCATCAAGACGCTTTCCAGCCAAAATTCCACACACCTGCGTCTTTTTTCCAAACGCGATAATATCGGGCTCGACTCCGATTGCTTGATAAGCCCACATTTCGCCTGTCATGCCCACACCGGTCTGAACTTCGTCGAAGATCAAAAGAGCATCATTCTCGAGACAAAGATCCTTTAACGCTTGCAAAAATTCTTTTCTGAAATGATTGTCCCCGCCTTCGCCTTGAATCGGTTCGATAATGACACAGGCAATCTCATCCTTCATGGTAGTGAAGTAATTTTTAGCCTGGTTCAGAGCGATTGTTTCCCTGCGGAGCAGATCGTCGAGGTGGTCTTCAATTGGAAAAACAATTTTGGGATTTTCAACCCGGGGCCAATCGAACTTCGGAAAATGCATGGTCTTGCGAGGGTCAGCCGTATTCGTCAGCGAAAGCGTGTAGCCGCTCCTTCCGTGAAACGCTTGATCAAAATGGAGCACCTTATGCCCCACTTCATTCCGGTAACCTTTTAGAAAATTCTTTCTGACTTTCCAATCAAAAGCCGTTTTTAAGGCGTTTTCAACTGCTAGTGCTCCTCCAGAAACGAAAAAGGCATACGGTAAGGAGTCTGGCTTCGCCACCCGACCAAACGTGTCCAGAAATCGAGCCATATGGATGGTTCGAATATCTGAGTTGGTCACTTTGTTAATAGCGGCGTCCATCAGCCGCTGCTTGAATTCTTCGTCGCTCGTCATTTTAGGATGATTCATTCCGACCGAGCTCGACGCATAGAAACCAAAAAAGTCCATATAGGTGCGACCCGAACGTTCGTCCATCAAGTCAATCCCACTACTCGACTGCATCCCGAGGACGATCGGTATCATTCCGGCCGCATTGGTATGCTTAAGGTAGATTTGTTCAACTTCGTTGGGACCGATTGACTTGGAAGGTGCTTTACCCATATAAGTGACATGCGTATTAAAATCGTGCGCAAAGAGGCGCTAACTCGTTTCTTATCCTGGTAAGATAGCGTTTCAAATGTAAACTTCATCGGGTGTTTACCGCATTCAGGGGATCTTAAAGAACCTCAAAATGTTTGTTTTGAGCATATTAACCGAGGCCACCGAGGCGCATTCGATCGATTTGTTATGGGAGATCAGCAAGGGAAAAATAGAGGACTCCGTCCAGGCGAAGTAAAATTGCAAACCGCTTCCGCTGAAGAAGAATTGGGCGGTGATGGTATGTTGGAGCTACCCGTAATCAGCGTTTCCCAATTAGAAAATGTTCGGGGAAATAGACCGGATTGGCTGCGCGTCAAGCTGCCTTACGGGGAGACGTACAAAAATCTGGTTAATACCATTGAATCCAACGGATTACACACGGTTTGCCAGAGTGCCAGATGTCCAAATATGGGCGAGTGTTGGACAGCGGGAACGGCAACTTTCATGATCTTGGGCAATGTGTGCACCCGCAGCTGTGGTTTTTGCGCCGTTAAAACCGGTCGCCCGGATGAAGGGCTAGACTGGGATGAACCTAATCGCGTGGCCAATGCAGCCAAAACAATGGGGATCAAACATGCTGTCATCACCAGTGTGAATCGTGACGAACGTAAAGATGGCGGTGCCCCCATTTTTGCCGAGACATTAAAGCGCCTTCGAGAAGAGATTCCTGGAGTTACAATCGAAGTACTCATCCCCGACTTTCGTGGCGTTTGGGAAGCCCTGCAGATTGTCATTGATGCCCGCCCGGAAGTAATGAATCATAATGTGGAAACCGTTCCACGACTTTATAAGCAAGTTCGCCCTCAAGCGATCTATCAGCGCTCTCTTGACGTTTTAAGAATTTCCGGAGAGCAAGGTCTCCGCACTAAAAGCGGTATCATGGTTGGTCTGGGAGAGCGTGAGGATGAGGTTTTGGCCCTTATGGATGATTTTGTCCGGGTCGGTCTCAATGTGATGACGATTGGACAGTATTTACAACCGACCCGGATGCACTTGCCCGTAATCGAGTTCATTCATCCGGACAAGTTCAAGTGGTACAAGGAAATGGGCGAGGCCAAAGGTATCGAACACGTCGAAAGTGGTCCGCTGGTGCGTAGTTCCTACCATGCAGAGAGACATATTTAGCTCACCGGAAGCCAAAAACGATGGGTCTATCATTCAGAGAAGAATGGAACGGTATTCGACGGGCAGTCCAAAAAGTCGACAAACAGGCAGCCGTCGTCCTGTTATCCGCCGCACTAATCGTCATTTTTCAGATGAATTGGGGTGATCGGAGCTTTTTCAGGATGGAAATTGCCCCGCTGTTAGACGCTTCAGGTCACGGATTAGGCGAATGGGCATGGTGGTTTGGGATGCAGGGAGTACTAGGATTGTTGATCCCTATAGCCATCTTAAAGTGGGGATTTCGGGCTTCCTGGACGGAAATGGGACTAGGCCTCGGAGATTACTCTTTTGCGCTGAAAATCGCTGCCATTTATCTTCCTTTAGTCCTCTTGGGGACCTGGTTTCTTTCCAGCTCTAGCGAATTTCAGGCGTCCTACCCCCATTACCCTGGCGCCGCTTTAAATTGGAAGACGTTTCTTATTTATGAGGCGTTATTCCTTTTTTACTGGCTCGGTTGGGAGTATTTGTGGCGCGGATTTGTACTATTTGGAACGTCGAAGGCTTTCGGGGTGATGGCCATATTCATTCAAGCGATGCCGTTCGCCATTTTGCATTTCAATAAGCCCCTCCCGGAAGCGCTCCTGTCAGTTGTAGGCGGTGTAGCACTAGGCGCACTCGTGTGGCGTTCAAAGAGTTTCTGGATTGCCGTTCCAATCCATGCTGCGCAAATGTTTATGCTGGACTTTTGGTGCTCACTTCGAATCAGATCAGGAGACTCGGGTATTGGAATAGAGGCCTTATTAGACGTTTTAAAAGCGTTCTAGAAGGAATACCCCACGGTCATAATATGGGCCGGGCCTCCAAATCCGTCCTCAAAGGGAATGATAGCATAGTCAACTACCAAGGTCGAAATTTCCATTCCCAAACCAGCCGAAAACGAGCGTAGAGCGTCTTTTGACAAATATCCCAGACGGGCCGAAACGGTTTCCAAAACTTCTGCCGAGAGTCCAACATGAATTTGTGCCTGTTCCGTAGCAAAATTCTGGGAGTACTCTACCATCAAAGAAGTATTTAATAGTGGTGATCCATCCGATTCCATCAGGATTCTAAATGGAAATATTTCAACACCCGTCCTAAACAGTTCTGGTAGCTTCGTAGCCACAACGTTCAACTCTTCCATCTTACCCAGATTGGAATACGTAGCGCCGAATAATAGACTTTCTTCTAAAAAAGAAGTCTGCAAACCGAAATCAAAAGCATAGCCGTTAGCGGAATTGGTAAAGATGCGCTCAGACAGGTACTTAACTGTTGCTCCGACGCGGATCGGGCCAAAAGAGTGCCCAAGTGATAGACCCGAACTCACAAATTGGGCATCAAAAAACCCATCAGATTCGCCTGGGGCCGTTCTGGCCTCCAGATCTCCGGAGCCGGTTGCAACAACAAACAAACCAATACCCGTTTTAGGACCAAGCGAAAAGGCACCTTGTAGCGCTAGTGTCCTCACATCCGCGATCCAGATGTGGTGAGAAAATGCGACCTCTCGGTTTCCTGGTCTCGCTAAGCCCGCCGGATTCCAATACGTTGCGTACGCGCCTTCGGAAGAAGCTACACCGGCATCTCCAAGAGCTAACGATCTGGCATCCGGGCCGAGTCGAAGAAAGGACAAGCCTGAATCCTGTGCGTTCACCCCTAAGGTGAGGAAGAAAACAAGCAAAATCAAAGCTAAGCGCTTCATCGTAATTCGGTTTTTACAAAAATAAGATCAAACTTACTAAGTGCATCTTGCCGGCGGCCCGGGCTTCATACGCAAATCCATATTCAGCTCGGATTTTCAATTCGCCGACTTTTTGTTCACCCATAAACCCCAGTGATGGTCGAACAGAATCCAGTACTTCAGATCCCAACTGTTCGACACCCGCTCTAACTGAAAATCCGTCAAGCGGTTTATACTCTATGCCCGAGCGAAATCGAAATTCCTGATCTGTGAGCGTACCTTCTTCACTCGTTTCCGCAGGTGAGTCACCGAAAATACGCGTTTTTCTGGTCTCGAAGCGAACGGTAGCAAATCTTGACTCTATTTCAGTGTGAACGGACAGTTTGCCCTTCAATTGATAAGTGGAAACCCCGAGTCGGATGCGCCTAGGGAAAGTGTCCGTGACACTACGACCACTTCCTCCAAGGTCGGATGAGTCCCAGGAATATCGAGCTAGTAAATCGTCCGCGACCAGCCCAATGCTCCAGGTCGGGCGAATTTGGTAAACCAGTCCAACGTCTAGGCCCACGCTACGAGCAGGGGTCAATCCCTCAAACAAATCTGTTTGAAACATTTGTAGACTGATGCCGCCGCTGATTTTGTCTGAAAACTTTAATCCGAATGCTAGAAACCCCGCATATTCATCGACCGACAAGGTGGAAGTATGAAAACCGCTCCTATCCCTCCCATCTATTTCTGAAACAGATGCATGTATGACCCCGAGGGCAAATCCGGCCTTTTTTTGCAAGGGGGCACTCAACTGCAAAAATTGAAGTGATCGATCAAAACTGAGCGATGCAACCGAAATTTCTAGCTTTTGACTGGATCCTAAAGGTGAAAAAGCCGGGTTGTAGTAAGGGCTCGTATCACTTTGCGTATCGGCGGCGAGGGCGTTGCCCATCGCGATGCCCCGAGCGCCGAAACCCATCCGCGCGAAGGAGCCCGCATATTGAGCATGGCTAGCCGAAACGGACAAGAATAAAAACAGCAAAAAGCAGATAAAAGAATTCGTTTTCATTCGATAACCAATATTTTGCCCCGAAATCGGCTCTTTCCTGCCTCAACTTCATAAAAATAGGTCCCATTGGGAACGGGGATTCCCGAAGCATTCAGTCCATCCCACATCGATTCATTGACCCCACTTTGGAAATCCTGATGGAGCTCTCGCACGACATTCATTCCAAAATCGAATATCCGAATCGCTCCGCTTGAGGCACTCGAGGATTCGAATTTTATTCGAACAAATGAATCGTCTCCCCTCGAAAACGGGTTGGGATAAGCGTAGGTATCAACATCTGGGGCAGCGACCGAAGGATTATCGGGATGAAGGGGGACATTTACATGAAAAATGGTCCATGACGCGCCGCCGTTGGTAGAGCGTAATAAGCCGTCCGACGTGCCAACCCACAAAGTGCCTGAATCGATTTCCACTGAAAACACATTGGAATGAGGTCGAACAATACGGTTTCCGCCCCCAGACTCCTTAAACTGAGAGATCGAATCCCACGACCGACCGGCATCTTGAGAAATAAACAGGCCATTATCCCCAGCTACGTAGACCTTATTACTATCAAACGCAAAATCGTACACCTTTTCGCCTAATAGCGTTTGTCGGATACTGGCCCCACCGTTTTCTATAATGCTTACTCCAAATTGACCGGCAGCGCCCCCCGATTCCCCTGTGTTCCACGATGCTGCCCAAATGGTCGAAGGAGTCGTAGAGATTTGTTCTTCCAATGAAATGATCCAGTTTCCCGTCAAGGATTGGCTCGTCCCATTCGTCTTGAACCGACGCCAAGCAAGCCCCCCGTCCGTCGAAAGATTCAATCCCCCAGCCGTTCCTGCCCAAACCAGCCCTTGTCGATCGACCAACACGGAAAAGCCCATGTGGTTCAACGACCCGTTGCTGCCCCGTTGGGGTTCGACAGAGAACGTATACGGTAGTTCTGGGCTGATGACATCCAAATTATCTGGCGGTAGTACGACCCGATTCCAAGTCCTCCCGAGATCTAAACTCTTTCGAACACCACTGGCCCAGCCGGCCACCCACAGATTACCCCGGATATGGTCATAATCGATGTCAAAAGGTGGGCTCTGTTGCGGTACGATGACGGGCAGCGCCGGCAAAATGGAAATGCCGTACTCCTGCGTGTCATCCTGGGGACCATCCAATTGTGGAAATCGATACTGAAAGGTCTGCCCACCATCTTCGGAAATCAAAAAACCAGCGGCTGTTTGGATGGCCTGCCCCCCAACAACATCATTTCTACCTATTCCGGCTGCAATGACATCCCCTTCAATATCAATCGAAAAAAGCCGATTTACGGTTCCAAATAGCGAATCAGTTTGGGGTCGAAACCAAGAATCGCCCCTATTAACGGAATAATTCAGGAAGGGACCGACCCAAATCGAGCCATTTTCTGCGCTTAGATTGGCAATACTATTACTTAAAATCCCGTAAGGACTGGGAATCAAGGCACTGGAGCTGGCGGACCCGCTCTGGGATAAACCGTCCATAAAAGCGCGCTGAGCAGAAACTTGCAACGCTGTTGCCAACATCACAAAGCCCAGAGCAGCCGTTTTCAATCCTCCACCGGTCATCAATTTACCTGAATTATTTTCGTAACGGACGCGCTGCGAAGTCCCGATCTGTCGATGGCCACAAACTCAAATATATTTTGACCAGCAGCATTATTTGAATCCAACTGAATGGTCAACGTGTATTTGCCATCGCTCGCTTGCGTGTCGCCGCTGACCCCAAATCCGGCATTACACGTCCCCTGGCCACCGTCATCGCACAAATTGAGCGTGACCGCGCCGTTTACCAGAACTTCTACACGAGCAACATTGTCCCGACCGTCAGGGTCATCCACATGAACCACCATGGCGACACTAACCGGTGGTAAACCAGCGCCTGGCCGGGTCACCGATGTTGGAATATCTATCTGCGTGATTACGGGGGCTTCACTTCCTGCCAAGAGGGTCACAGACCCAAAAATCCGATTGCTAATTCGCTCTCCACTGTCTGTGGCAAACACTACGACTTGGTAGACTCCCGACGCACCTTCACTAATTTCAATAGGTACCTTGATAGCCCTTGAACCGTTGTTTGAAAGATTTAACGTCGTCTCCCCCGCTGCTGCCGCTCCTGTGACAGGGGACTGAATCACCACAAACACTTTCGACAGGTCTAGGTCTGCATCGAAAAAATTGACTGAGACCGTGATTTCCGATGTAGCCTTCCCATTCACGAAGGTCAACCGATCAGTATCTATGATTTCGGGTGATATAAAGACACTTCCAGGGTGAACTCCCGGTTGAATTCCAGGGTGAACTTCTGGGGCACGTTGACCGCCATCCTCGATTCCGGGCATAGAATCGCACCCAGCCACTAAAGGAGCGACCACCAAAACCAGAAAAAATGATCGAAAAAACCAATATCTCATGTTATCCAAGACGTACCGCGGAAATACTTTGCAAAAGAAAGGAGTCGGTAGCGAACGAGGTCGATATGGTTACGTTTCGTGGAAGGCTTAAAAAGTCCAGCGTTCTGAATACCCCCACGGTGGGGTGACCTACCCAATGTACAGTGGTTTGATACTGAAGCACAGGGCAAAAATAAGTAGACTCAGGATGGCGAGTACCTTCCTCTTCTTCGAAAGGCGTTCTTCGTACGTGACCGGCGGATGATCTATCCGAATCAAAAGAATGATCAATAAACACCAAACCAGCCAACCGCTGTAACCCAAGTGATCGACTATCCAATCGACGGAAGATCCGGCCGCGACACCCGCAACCATAATCACCAATGCCGGAGCGATATAATTGAAAGCACCGTCAAAGATCTTGTACAAATAGAAAAACAAAACACCCGCCAAGACAGGCCAAAGCAATTCGCCGAGTAACGGGTCCCAGGCCCAAAATACGGGCTTCAATTCCTGGATAAACCCGATTCCGCCCGAAAGGAGCAGCAGCAACACGAAAGATTTGGCCAATCGACTGTGCCATTTCTGCCCAATCAACGAGTACACGATGTGCCCTCCATCCAATTGACCCACGGGAAGCAGGTTTAACGCTGTGAAAAACAGGCCCAGCCAACCCGCGAACAGTAACGGATAGTGATACATCTCCCACATCGGGGGCACATCACTAAAAAATTGGGACAGGATCCAATACATCGGCGTCATACCTACCATCAAGGTTAGACTTCCATCTTCAGGCGATTCTTGGATGATTTCATCCGGAAAAGCACCGTTTTGAGCGATGTATTCCTTTAACCGGTCGTGTCCAGGCATGCCTTCGATATAGTCCGGCCCCGGAAGCGTTGCAAAACCGATAATGAGGACGAGCAAAGCGACCACAAATCCTGCAAGGGGTCCTGCTGCACCAATATCGAAAAGCTTTTTGGTCGATGAGATTTGTTGCCGAATGCGGATGACCGCTCCAAACGTTCCGATTCCGTTAAATGGAAACGGTATGTAATAGGGTAGCGTCGTTGAAACACCGTGGTACCGAGCGGCGAAGTAATGTCCGAATTCGTGCACGGTCAAGAACAACAACAAAGAACCTCCAAAAATGAATCCGTCCAGAATAAATGGCCATGAAATGGCCATTCCACCGATCATAAAAAGGGGTGCTGCATTTTCATAGATCAGATACCGGCCCGTCATTTCTGCACCCGCCCACGTGGTCGACATGAGCGTCAGGACAAAGAGCAACAAATGTAACCAAACTCTTTCGTTTGGGGGCGCTTGCTCGTTCATGAACGAACCCGCTCGATTCCGGAAAACGCAGCGTGAATACGTTTGCAAGCCTCTTTTAGGTCGTCATCGGAAGCTGCATACGAAATACGGATGCCTCGATCTTCCCCAAACGCCGCGCCCGGAACCAGTGCCACACCGTGCTCTTCCAGGATATACATACTTAGGTCGGTAGAATTTTCGATCGTCCGACCCGAAGCCGTCCGTCCGCCTAAATAGGACCCGACGTCGGGAAACACGTAAAACGCTCCCTGAGGAAGGGGGCATACGACCCCTGGAATCTCGCGCAGGGAATCGACCACCATGTCTCTCCGTTTGCGAAACTGATCAACCATTGATTGAATAACGGCGTCATCGAGTCCAAGAGCAGCAATACCAGCCACCTGGGCGATGGTCGACGGTGCCGACGTCATTTGCCCCTGAAGCATATCAGCCGCTTTGACGATGTCGGAACTGGCTGCAAAATAGCCCAAACGCCAGCCGGTCATCGCAAAAGTCTTTGAAAAGCCGTTTACGGTAATCGTTTGCTCCTTCATCCCATCAAACGATGCAATCGAGAAGTGTTTAGCATCATATACGATGTGCTCGTAAATCTCATCCGAAATCACAAATATTTCCGGGTGATTTCTCAGAACACGAACCAATTCCGCCAACTGAGATTTTGAATACACGCTTCCCGTTGGGTTGGAAGGTGAGCACAATATAAGAATGCGTGTTTTTGGTGTTATCGAAGCCTCTAACTGCTTCGCCGACAAGAGATAGTCCGATTCCACAGAAGTGGGAATAAAAACGGGCACACCGCCCGCAAATCGAACCATTTCCGGATAACTAACCCAATACGGAGCCGGAATGAGTACCTCGTCTCCATCTCGACACAAAACGGAAATGGCTAAGGCCACCGACTGTTTGGCACCATTTGAACAAATAATTTGATCTGGTTCAAACGACAACCCGTTTTCCACGCTGAGTTTACGAGCGATGGCCTTTCGGAGCTCAGGCATTCCCAGATTGTGCGTATACCTTGTTTGGCCGCCTCGAATAGCATTGATCCCCGCATCAGAAATGACGGCGGGCGTATCAAAATCCGGCTCCCCGGCGCTTAAGCCAATCACAGAGTGACCAGCTGCTTTCAACGTTTTGGCTGCAGCCGTCATACCAAGCGTGGCCGACGGCTGCATGGACTCTACGCGATCGTTAAAATGGATAGTTTTCAAGCCAATCTTATTAATTCAGATAAATAATCACTTCCGATTCATCGCCCGGAGCACTTTTTCGGGTACGAACGATGTTATATCCCCTCCGTGCCGATGGATTTCGCGAACGATCGAGGCGCTAATTAAGGCGTGATGTTCGTTGGTCATCAGAAACAGCGTTTCGACGTCGGGTGCCAGCCGACGGTTGGCGAAAGCCAATCTAAATTCGTAGTCAAAATCTGAGACTTGGCGCAGACCCCTAACCAAAGCGCACGCCCCACTCGCCTTGGCATAATCTACCAACAGTCCGTCGAATGTCTCCGTTCGCACATTCGGCAAATGCCCCGTACAATCTTCTATCAGTTTTTTCCGCTCATCCGGCGTAAAAAGCTCGGTTTTGCTCGAGTTTTGTGCAATCGTCACTACGAGGGAGTCAAATATCCGACTGGCGCGCTCTACGATGTCTAAATGACCAAATGTAAATGGGTCAAAAGAACCGGGATAGAGCGCCAAGCCTTTGATTTGTTTTTCCATGACCTCGCCTGTGGCTACTGATTTGCAAACAAACTGACAGCACTCTTGCCGTACGTTCGACTGACCTTAAAACACGCGTTTCCTTCAAACGACTTCGATCGATCGTGTTCTAAAACAAACAATCCCTGGGGTGAAAGCAAACCAATGGATTCGTTAATCAGCCGTTCAAGATCCGAATGCTCGTAAGGAGGATCCGCCAATATAAGCTGAAATTCACCCTTAATCTGAGATTTTATCCACTGATAGACGTCGGATTGTAAAAAGCGAACATTCATTTTGGGGTCCAGCGATCGGGCATTCTGTAGCGCAACTGCCAGAGTTTTGGCATTATTCTCAATTCCTATCAGACTACCTGCTCCTCTACTCATGGCTTCCAATCCCAACGCCCCAGTACCGCAGAATAGATCCAGAACGTCTATTTGATCTAAATCGATGCGAGCACAAACCAAATTGAAAATGGCCTCGCGTGTTTGGTCGGTAGTCGGACGCGTTTCTTTACCCAAAGGTGCAAGGAGCGTCCGTCGTTTATATCGTCCGGCAATAATCCGCATGGCTTTCAGGCGATAGAGGCGCCTAAACAGGGCACAAAAGCCTGAATCGGAAAGCCCGTCTCGAATCTATCTTGATCCAAATTAACCATGGGGCCTGGATTAAGGATGCTGACTCGCTTTCCGAAGTTCTGTGCCATCATCGAAACGAAGTCGGACGATAAGGTGTGCCCATAAATGGCTATCGAGCAGTCGTCAAAGGCCACTTCTTTTACGCGATCTAGTACCTGAAAGGCAAAATAAACCCGGTCCATATCACATGGCGTGTCGATGGTTATCGATCTGAGAGTCGTCCCGTTTGAAAGGCAAATATAATCGGTGGTCCCCGGGTAACACCCCAACATCAGCACATTCTTCGAAGGCACGGCTTGAAGCTCCATAAGTCGTTTATACGACTTAATAGAAGCATTGGTGCTTGGGACATGCCCCCTGACCTGATCCGGAAATACGGCTGACAGACGAGACAGGCGTTGGGAAATACGGCTGGACAAATGCTGAACGGCGTAAGCCGAAAGCTCTGGGCTTGATTGTTCTAGGCCATCTCCAGGAAATATATCTCCACCTTGTTCCCCTCCATTGAGCAGAAGCGTTTCAAATCCGATTTGAATTTTGGTATCCGTTTCTGACGCATGTCGAAGTCTCAAGCTTTCAAATCGAGTTAGAATCGAGCTCGGCAGTACGAATCGAATGGCGGAACAGGTAGTGTCTCTGAAGACATCCTTCAGAGCGCTTTGAATGGTCTCGATGTGCTGTGGGGCCCAACCGGTATAAACGACCGCTGCGGCATCAAATTCGAATTCGCAGTTTCCTAATCTTAGAAGTCGCGGTGTTGATACGCCGTTTTCAACCTCCGCATACCGCATGAGATTGCCAACAAATTCTACTCCAGCAGTCGAATGAGGAACCATGTTAAATCGGGACATTGACGGAACAACTTCCGGAGTCATTAACGAGCACTTGTCTCGCTATTCCCAGCTCGCCGCATTCAATTCTGTAACGTCTCCACTGACTGTTCCGATAAAATCTTCAGAATCAGGATCAGACAGCAGGTACGTGTGCGCCCTTGAAGTGTCGTTGACGGCAAGAATAAACATCTTCCCGGATCGAGGTGAATAGGCCAGCGAATCAAGAATAAATCCCACTCCAAATACGCTGTCCGATTTACTCATCATCGTGGCATCGGAGCGTATCCAAGAAACCAAGGAATCTAAAGTCGTAACGAAACGGCCTTTAACTCTCTGATGCTCAGTCATGGCGACGCGAACCTGGTCCATACGACTACGCGTTAACTCGGTTATTTCCTTTTTCCGTTCAACCGCGGCGTAAGGCTCGGTTATCGAAATAACTAAAAAGTAAAAAAGAGCAAGACTGGCTATGGATAGCGCAACTTGAACGACGGTTTGTAAGCCCCGGCTACTGGACGCCATATCGGTATCGTTTGACTAAATCCTAAAAACAGATGTGTTGATGATGCGGTGAAACATCTGAGCGAAAATAATGGCTCTAGAATCGAAAAGCAATTGAAAGTCCTTGGACAAAGCTTCTCAAAACATTCCTCTATGAGTCGTGTTTGACCAGAAATCCACTTCCCTACTTATCTAGAGCAATCAAGACGAAAATTGTTGCTCTGATTTTGTTCGAATTCTGTGCTGATAACCAATCTTTTAGTAAATATTGATCATGTCGCGACGCTGCGCAACGCCCGTAGGGAGTTGTTTCCAGATCCGCTTCGAGCTGCAAAGGAATGTTTGGCGGGTGGAGCAAAGGGTATTGTCTTTCACTTGAGGGAGGACCGCAGGCATATAACGGATTCCGACGTTTTCAATTTCAAGCAGGAATTAGACACTAAACTGGACTTCGAGCTGTCAACGGCGGATGAAATTGTGGCTATTTGCTGCAAAATTAGTCCTCAATTGGCAACCCTGGTCCCGGAAAGAAGAGAGGAAGTAACGACTGAGGGCGGATTAGACGCGATTAAATCGGCTGATCGGCTCAAAATCGTCATTCCAAGGCTGTTGGATGCTGGAATTCCGGAAGTCGCGCTTTTTCTCGATCCTGATCTGGATCAAATTGATGAAGCTGCCCGGCTCGGAGCCACAACGATTGAATTGCATACTGGAGACTACGCCAATGCAAGTTCTGAATCCGAAGCACGGGCCATTTTGAATCGATTTGCGGCGGCGGCAACGCGCGCTCATGCTAATGGTTTAGCCGTTCACGCCGGGCATGGATTGGATTACGCGAATTATTCAGCGTTTGGAAAATCAGTCCCCCACCTCTCTGAAGTTTCTATCGGATTCGCCATCGTGGCGCGATCTATTTTTGTTGGAATGCGTTCGGCAGTCGCCGAAATGAATCACCTAGTTACCACCTCGACTTATGAACGATCCTGATTTCTCGCCTGAGCAACCCACGTCTTCTTCCACCGATTCGACGTTTGTCGACGCCAAAGCTGGAAAAAGAGAAACCGAGGATCTGTCGTTCGACGCTGAAAATGGTGTCGGGGATGGGCACCGCTGTGGATACGTGGCTCTGATAGGTCGCCCGAACGTCGGCAAAAGCACGTTGCTGAACGCTTTGATGGGGATGAAGCTGTCCATCGTAACCAACAAACCGCAAACCACGCGTAGGCGAGTCTTGGGTATCTTGTCTACGGATGATTCACAAATGATTCTGCTCGACACCCCTGGCATCATTAAACCTCGATACGGCCTTCAGGAGGCGATGATGAAGGATGTATCGACCTCGACAGGAGATGCGGACATATTGGTATTTCTGGCGGATGCCACGCGGGATTCAGTGGACGACATGACTATGAAGTATATGGGCGGGAAACCCGCCATCCTGGTTCTTAACAAGATCGACAAGGTTAAGCAAGATGACGTCCTGCCTTTGGTAACCCGGTACATGGACGCACATCCTTTTGACGAAGTAATCCCAATTTCCGCTTTAAAAGGAAAGAATGTGGATGCCGTCATCACAGCGATTAGGAAAAAACTCCCTCTCGGCCCTCCTTTCTATCCATCAGAAATGGTTAGTGAGCAACCAGAGCGTTTTTTTGTTGCCGAAATTATCCGTGAAAAGATTTTTAAGCATTTTCAGCAAGAAGTCCCATATTCCACCCAAGTGAATATTGTGGACTGGCAAGAACGCGAAGATCAGAAAGACCTGATCAACGCTGAAATAGTGGTCGAACGAGATTCTCAAAAGGGAATATTGATCGGTAAAGGTGGCCTAGCACTCAAAAAAGTGGGCACTCATGCCCGGGAAGACATCGAAGAATTTATTGGCCGAGGGGTATTTTTACAGCTCCACGTCAAGGTTCGCAACGACTGGCGAAATTCGGACGTTCAACTACGCTCGTTCGGTTTTAATCGATAGCTTAGGCCGGATCGAGCTATTCAAGCCCCAGCCCGCTTCTCCATGCAGCAGGAATCGGCCCCTCAATTCGGTGGGAGCCAAAACGACGACGTTCTGGGTAAGTAGCCCGATAGGTGTGAAATGCATCTTGGACGGTAGAAGAAGTCTTTGCCGCCCCAATTATGGCAGATCGGAATCGGACATGGTCCTCTTCTATGGGATAGAATTTTTCAATGAGGTCGTTGATCGATTCTCCTTCGCTAAATCCAATAATCGATTCAGATTGAACGCCGTTTCGTAAAGCACTCGCTTTCGTTTTCTGGTCGACAATATTAAAAAAGCGCATTAAGTCATCGCGAAGCTTTAAGATTCCGGCCTTTTTTGCATCAATGGAATAACCGGCAATATGTCCCGTTGAAAGGTCAGCCCCCAACACCGAATTCAGGCTGGGATTTGGTTCGTTTTCCCAAACATCTAGGGCCAATCCTCTGATCCTGCCTTCCGATTTGGCGGAAATAAGGGCTGCCTCGTTGCAGACACCCCCGCGGGCACTGTGAATAAACCAAGCATCTCTTTTTAGCTTCAACAATTCGGCCGGTCCGATCAATTCTTTCGTTGGAAATGGGCCGTTTATTGTCAGAGGCGTGTGAACAGAAACGATGTCCGCTGTTTCCAGTAGTTCAGGTAGCGGCGTAAAAACGCTGGTCCCCGACTGAGATTCTAACGGAGGATCGCTTTTAAACGTTGTCATGCCCAGTGCTTCGCACCTTTTGGCCAACAATCCCCCCACGTTTCCAACCCCAACGATTCCGATTGATCGCGACGTAAACGCCTGGCCGCTTTGCTTTCCAAACCAGGCCAAACAAGCTAAGACGTATTCCACGACGGACTCAGCATTGGCTCCGGGAGCATGTTCCATCTGAATTCCAGCCGTTCTGAGAAAATCAGGATCGACATGATCCAAACCAGCTGTGGCGCTTCCCACGAATTTGATTTGGCTGTTTCCAAGTAGCTCACGATCAATTCGAGTGATTGATCGAACGATCAGCGCATCTGCATCGCCGATTGATTCACTCGTTATATCTTGTCCCGGAATTACGATCAATTGCCCAATGCCCGCGAAAACTTCGGTGATGTAAGGGATATGTTGATCGACGACTATTTTCACTTTAAATGTTTTTTCGTTTCCCGCTGGATTCGGAATAGCGGAATGTATGAAAACCAGAGAATCATAGACTTTTAAGCCTATTGGGCGACAATATTCCACCATAATGGGCCTTTAAACGCGAAGATTCCACGATTTAAGTCCGCTGTGAACGGATAGTGAAGCGGCATTGAACGCAGGATGAATTCACATTGTAATTTACGTAATTGCTTATTTTTTAATGGTTTAGGTGCCCTTTAATTTCTGAAACTAGCGGTCGATCACCTCGTAGTGACGCACCATAAATGAAAACGGTTCGTCCTTTTCAAACATAGATCTGGGGTTCGACTGCGTTCAAAAGACACAGGGGCCGAACAGGGTTTATGAAACAATTTGCTAATCTTACGAAGTCAATCATGAAGTTCAAGTTTCATATGACTCCTGTTACGACTGCCCTTGTAGTGAGCTTTGTTGGTTTGATGGCGCTTCAAACTGACTTACTAGGTGGGCCTTTAAACTTCTTTGCACGGAACGATGCTGAGGTTGTTGAACCCGGCCAAGATTTAAATCCGATAGAGCAAGCCCTTTTAAATCCTATAAAGCTGGCTCCTCTTCCTCCCGAAAAAATTGATGTCGAGACACTTTGGCTTGCTCGCGTCATTTTTTCTGAATCTAAACGAGTGGACGAACAAGCCCTTGTAGCCTGGGTGGTTAGGAACCGGGTAGATTCTAGATATAGAGGCAAGCGCTCCTATGAAGGAGTTGCCCTCGATCCACACCAATTCAGTGCCTTTAGTGCCGATAGCACCAAACGCGCCTATTATTCCAACTTGACAGCCCATTCGACCTACCCTGGATGGCAGACTGCGCTACGGGTGGCCCACGATGTCCGTCACGCGGATGGGTCTTACCGGCCGTTTTCCGCAGAAACGCGCCATTTTTACAGCGAAAGATCCCGCGCAGATAGTTCCGCTCCCGACTGGGCAATAGGGAGAAGGCCCGTCGAAATTGGATATGAACTTGTTAAACTAGATGTTCGTCGATTCCGGTTTTTTGAAGGGATTTCCTGATAAAAGCGCCAATTGAAGCCGCTTTTGAAGCTGAAATGACATTCCCAAAAATTAAAGAGGCGGGGCGCTATGCG
>JAQBZH010000034.1 GCA_027622005.1 Bacteroidota bacterium
TGCTCGCCGACCCTTTTTTATTAAAATCCTGACGAAATACTGTTTTTTTTGCGTATTCCCATTGTGAGAGTAGGCCGCCTTCCAACTCCCCTACCAAAACCATTGGCGGTGCCGATTAAGTGGAACCAAAGAGACACCCAGAGAGACACATTGAGAACTTTGACGCCGTTGTCGATCAGTTATTGAGAGACAAAGACTTCTTGCTGTCTCAAGAGATCAAACATAAAGTTGAAGAAATCAACCAATTGTTGATACAGGCTCAGCGCCAAAAACTCAAAGTTGAGTTGTCGACAATAAAGCTTGAGCCCAGTCCGGGAAATATCGTGACCTGGGTTGATGTGAAAATCTTTAAAGAGATTTAAAAGTCATTCCGAAAGACGGCTCCGTCTTTCATTACGAATCCGACGTTCCAAACCGCCTTGATATCTAAATCGGGTTTGCCCATCACCGCCACGAGGTCGGCGGTCAATCCTGTCTTTAGGCTCCCGACCCGGTCGCTGATATGGAAAGTCTTCGCGTTAAGCGACGTAGTCGAACGTAATACCTGTAAAGGGCTCATTCCGTATTCAACCATCAACTCCATTTCCAAGGCGTTTTTTCCATGGGAAAAAACGCCCACATCTCCGCCCATTCCGATAAGTACGCCTTCCTCGATTGCCACTTTCATCACCTTCTTCTTCGTAGTAATGCGAGCCGGCTCTGGATCAACACCCTTTTTCCAGCCAGAATAGGAAGAAATAGACTCGACCGCGGCTAGCGTCGGGTAGAAAACCACTCCTCGTTCGGCCATCAGCTTAAAAACTTCCCGTGTACCGCCGTCACCGTGTTCGATAGTTTCCACGCCGCCAAGGACCGCCCGGCGCATCCCTTCAGCTGTTCCTGCGTGCGCGACCACAGGACGTCCGCTGCTCGCAGCGGTCTGGCTCATAAGGGTTAGTTCTTCTATCGAAAAGGTGGGCATCGCTTCGCCGTTTGGACCCCAACGATAGTCCGCGTAAACCTTTATTAAATCGGCTCCGTTGCCAATCTGGTCTCTAGTAACCCGAATCAGGTCGTCTACGCCATCTGCTTCTTCAGCCCCGAGTGGGACTTCAAAGTCCGGATCAAAGCCCGCTGGGCCGTAGCTCCCGGTTGCTACAATCGCTTTTCCGGCGACAAGCATACGGGGGCCCGGAATCACACCCTTTTGAATGGCAATTTTGAGCCCGACATCGGCATATCCTGCTCCTTCAGACCCTAAATCCCGAACAGTAGTAAACCCCGCCCACAGCGTTTCGCGGGCATGGACGGTTCCCCTCGCCACACGTTCAGCCCGAGACTCTTTGAGCACCTGATCATTCCAACTCGTTTCGTTATACGGATGGAGTAAGAAATGCGAGTGACCTTCAATAAAGCCGGGTAAAAGAGTAGAGCCCGGCAGGTCGATCCTGGAGTCCCCTTTCAACTCGGAAACGGGGCCCACTGCAGATATACGGCGCCCTTCAACTACGACACCCCAACCTTCATGTATATTTTCACCATCAAATATCCTGTCAGGAACCAATAGGATCGATTGCCCGAACAATGGAATAGAAATAACAACACTGATCAGAAGAAAGAAAGTACGTTTCATTCGAAGTGATACCTGATCTTTTATGGGGCTGGTTAGCCCGATTTTTAGCCTGGTCCTGTCCGCCTTCCCGGTCCGACCTATCGTGATTCCTCGCCTCATGCAAGACGGGGCTCTCACCGCTGGGAAGGTGGGTCAAAAGATAAGTAATTACCTCATACGATTCCGTTTCCGTGTGCGCCGGCCGTAGCTCTAAACCAAATTTTTCGTTGGTAGGGGCCCATGTAACCTGGCGTTCGTTTGTCGCGCTCAAAAGCCGTAAATTTCACCGCTTAACTACAAAACACCTATGAAGTACGACGTCCAGCGCATCCGAGCCGAATTCCCTTCACTTTCCGTAACCGATCAGGGGACTCCACGCGTTTATTTCGACAACCCGGGTGGTACTCAGGTAGCCAAGCGAGTAATGACTCGGATGATGGATTACTTCACCACCATGAATACGAACCATGGCGGGGCGTTCATCACCTCCAGAAGGTCGGATGCTTTGCTGGATGAAGCTCACCAGGCGATGGCCGACCTAGTGGGTGCGACGGACCCAGGCGAAATCGTCTTCGGTCAGAACATGACCACGTTGACCCTGCATATTTCGCGCTCCATTGGGCTTACTCTTAAGCCCGGCGATGAAATCGTCGTAACCCGAATGGACCACGACGCTAACGTGAGTCCATGGCTTTTGATGGCGAGAGACCACGGATTGACGGTTAAATGGCTCGATTTCAGCCCGGAAACCTATCAATACGATTTATCCTCACTAGAGTCAGTTCTTAGCACCAAGACCAAGCTGGTGGCAGTCAATTACGCATCCAACGCGACCGGAACGGTGAATGATGTCCAAACCATTACCAAAATGGCGCACGCCGTTGGGGCTCTGGTTTATGTCGACGCGGTACAGCTAACACCCCATTTTGTGACGGACGTCCGGGAAATCGGATGCGATTTTTTAGCGTGCTCTGCTTACAAATTCTACGGACCCCACCAAGGTCTATTGTGGGGGAGACGGTCGCTGCTTGAAACGCTGAAACCCTACAAAGTGCGTCCGGCCGATGACGCCATCCCGCACGCGTGGGAGACCGGGACTCAATCGCATGAAGGGATGGCCGGTACCTTGGGGGCTATCGAGCACATGGAATGGATCGGCACGGAAATGGGAGGAGGAGGGGCTTCTAGAAGAGAGCGAATCGTTTCCGGATTCAATGCAGTTGCAACATACGAACGAACACTTTGCGCCCGTTTAATTTCCGGCCTGCTCAACATTCAAGGCGTTACGGTACATGGACTTACGAGAGATGTCGATCTCTCTAAAAGAGTGCCGACCGTAGCCATAACCAGAAAAGGAGTTCATCCTAATAAAATGGCCGAGTCGTTGGGAAACGCCAATATTTTCGTTTGGGATGGAAATTATTACGCGATCGAAGTCATTGAGCGATTGGGGCTGACCGACAAAGGAGGGATGCTGCGAATTGGCCTCGGACAGTACAACACGGCCGACGAGGTAGACGCTATTCTGAATCACCTTGAACGCAAATCCGTCTACTAACTAGAGGGAAACGACGCCCTCAACGGCACTTGCTCTATGGTAGATCTCAATGATTTCGTCGCTGGATTCTACAACCACGCGTGTCGTTAAGCTATGGTACGTCCCCTTGGAAGATGCTTTAATATCGATCTTCTGTCCTATGAAAATGGCTTTCAGATCCCCAATGTTGTTTTTCGGGGCAATAAACTTAAAAATATATTCGCCCGGCCATTCATTATTGTCATCCAACAATTTCTTAAAATTGGCCCACCATTCTTTTGCTTCGGCCGAAGGATGCCTGGAGAGAGCCATTGCGAATTAAGTGTTGCTTTTTTATTAGTTTGAGTACAAAAGGCAAATGCCAGCATCGCAACCCGGTTCCCATGACAGCGTACTTGGTAGCTGAACGGCACCTCTCAAGCTGCAAAACCCACTCACAAACGACCTTTTAACATGTCGATCATACCCGATTGGGCGCCCAACCTGCACCCGCTAGTCGTTCACTTTCCGATCGCTCTTCTTTTTATCGCCGCATTGATGGATACGATTGGATTGATGTTCAAGAACGAGCCAATGTGGAGAAATTCGGCCTTTTTGTTATATGTCTTGGGAACGCTCGGCGCCGTGGGCGCTTTTTATGCGGGTAAAGCGGCAGGGGATTCGGTTTTTTTAGCCACGGAAGCCAATGCATTGTTGACGGATCACGCCGATATGGCCAAATACACGGTGTATTTTTTCGGAGGATATGCTCTTTTACGGATCATATTTTTCTTCGCTAAAATGGAAACCCGGACCGGTATTCGGGCAATCATGTACTTCCTAGGAATTGGTGGCCTCGCCTTGGTTTGGGCAACGGCAGACCGCGGCGGACAGCTGGTCTTTAAGTACGGAGTCGGTGTTGCCGCTGTTGGAGACGTGAGTGTCGAACCAACTGACATGACGGATGAATCAGGTACGTCAGCTCCCCAGAATAACGACAAAGGCGGATGGTCGTGGAAGCCCACTAAAGCGGCTGCTTGGATCCCGTCGGTCTCGACTTATGGCACAGAAGGAGCTGTTACAACATCTATGCAGGATGGAGGATCATACGGCGATGTTTTAGCCCTGACCTCCGGGGATGGCAGTCCCGTAATGTTTACGTTTGATTACGCGATGCAGAGCGTGCAACTGGACTCTCGACTCAATCTCGACGGATTTACGGGTTCAGTCATGTTTGTTCACCACGTGATTGACGCTCAAAACTATTCTTTTGTCTCCGTCTCGAATGAAGAAATGAAAATTGGCAGGAGCGAAAACGGAGATCTTTATCTTTTAGACAGCAAGCCTTTTTCTCCAACCGGCTGGCAATCCTATCGGATGGTATCTGACCAAACGCATTTCAGGGCCTATGCAGATCAAAAATTGATTGTACACGGCCATGGGGACGACCCTGGATCCGGTTTTGTTGGAATCCGCCTAAATGGCACCGGTACGGTTTTATTGGATTTCGTTCAAACCGTCTCTTTGCGCGGCGAAGGCATGGATGGCACGACCGAATCAACCCCGGCTACGCCAGCGGCTGCTGACACAACTGCGCATAAACACTAAGCTGTTTTCTCGCCGCCCGAATAAAAGCGGTCCTTTTCTTCCTGTCAACCTGACACGATAACTAGAATGGTATGCTTTTCGTAGGGATTCTACCTAAGCCATTCTTTTGCCACGGCTGACAATAAGTCGCGGAATAAATCGTCGGGAAAGCGGCATCCATCTTCGGATTGAGGGACTCATGAATCTCCAGAATTTTACTATCAAGGCTCAGGAAGTTGTAAAAACGGCCACAGAGATTGCATCGTCGCATAATCATCAAGGGATCGAACCACCCCACTTGATGAAAGCCTTTTTGGGCGACGCGTCGGGCATCGTGATGACAGTGCTAACCAAGTTGGAAGCGAGCGTCGATCTGCTTTCGGCAAAAACCGAGCAAGCGCTAGAAAAGCTTCCGTTGGTAACCGGTTCATCTGTTTCGGGACAATATGTTGGATCCAATGCCAAAAAGCTCTTCGACCGGGCGCTGGCGGAATCCAAATTGCTGAAAGACGAATACGTGGCGTCCGAACACCTATTGCTGGGACTCGCGTCATCGACAGAAGAAGTGGGAGATGCTTTGCGTGGTCAGGGCGTTACGAGAGATCAGGTTTTAGCAATTCTTAAAGACGTACGGGGAAGCCAGACCGTAACGGATCAGCACGCCGAGAGTCGGTACATGGCTCTCGACCGATACACTCGAAATCTCAATGATTTGGCCGGAAAAGGCAAAATTGATCCTGTCATTGGCCGAGACGACGAGATTCGTCGCGTCCTCCAAATTCTGTCCCGCCGCACCAAAAACAATCCCATTCTGGTTGGAGAGCCTGGCGTCGGAAAGACGGCCATTGCAGAGGGGTTGGCTATTCGAATCGTCCAAGGTGATGTACCCGAAGGACTTAAAGGGAAGCGTATTCTTGCCCTGGATATGGGCTTGCTCATTGCCGGCGCCAAGTACCGCGGAGAATTCGAGGATCGCCTGAAAGCTGTTGTACGAGAAATCGTTGAATCAGACGGCCAAATTGTGCTTTTCATCGACGAAATACACACGTTGGTCGGCGCTGGGGCGGCCGAAGGGGCAATGGACGCTGCTAACATTCTCAAGCCAGCCCTAGCACGCGGCGAACTGCGCGCAATCGGTGCGACAACGCTGGATGAATACCGCAAATACCTCGAGAAGGACAAAGCGCTCGAGCGACGTTTCCAGTTGGTTAGAGTCGAAGAGCCGTCGGTCGAAGACACCATTTCCATACTTCGTGGCATTAAAGAACGCTACGAAGTACATCACGGTGTTCGCATTACAGATGGAGCGCTGGTTTCGGCCGCCGAGCTCAGCCACCGATACATCACCGATCGATTCCTACCTGACAAAGCGATTGACTTAATCGACGAATCTGCGGCTAAATTGCGGATTGAAATCGATTCCATGCCCGATGAACTGGATCAGCTCGAACGCCAGATTCGTCAGTTGGAAATTGAAAGAGAAGGCGTTAAACGCGAAAAGGACGACCAAAAACTAGCCCAGATCGCCGAACAATTTGCCAACCTGGACGAAAAGAGAACGGCCCTTCGGGTTCGTTGGCACCAAGAGAAAGACTTAATCCAGACCATTCGAAAGGCTAAAGAGGATATTGAAATCCTTCGAATGGAAGCTGAAAAACTCGAACGCTCAGGTGATTATGGTCGGGTGGCTGAATTGAGGTACGGTCAGATTCCCGCGCTAGAAGAATCTATTTTGGCTACCACCCGAAAGCTAGAAGATATTCAGAAACAGGGCGCGCTCCTTTCTGAAGAAATTGATTCTGAGGATATTGCGGCCATCGTGGCAAGATGGACTGGAATTCCAGTAACTCGCATGTTGGAAAGCGAACGTGCTAAACTACTTCGACTCGAAGAAACGTTGGAAAAACGCGTTGTTGGCCAGGCAGAGGCTCTGTCTGCAGTTTCCAATGCGGTCCGTCGCGGCCGCGCTGGCCTCCAGGAAGACACACGGCCCATTGGCAGCTTTATTTTCCTCGGATCTACTGGGGTAGGAAAAACTGAGCTAGCCAAAGCCCTGGCCGAATTCCTTTTCAATGACGAAAACGCGCTGGTGCGGATTGATATGAGTGAATATCAAGAGCGCCACACGGTGAGTCGGCTAGTCGGAGCACCTCCCGGGTACGTCGGATACGAGGAAGGTGGCCAGCTAAGCGAGCAGGTTCGAAGGAAGCCCTATTCGGTGGTGTTGCTGGACGAAATCGAGAAAGCTCACGCCGAAGTTTTCAATATTTTGTTGCAGGTTTTGGATGATGGTCGATTGACGGACAATAAAGGCCGAGTCATCGACTTCAAAAACACCATTATCATCATGACCTCCAATCTGGGTAGCGAGATTATTCAGGCAAGGATGGAAGCCGCCAAGGGACAACTTTCGGCTCAAGAAGAAACGGGATTGGAAGCTGATTTGATGGTGCTCCTCAAACAGCGACTTCGTCCGGAATTTTTGAATCGCATCGACGACATCGTTACGTTTCATCCCCTTGGGCGCAAGCAAATTCGAAAAATCGTGGATATCCAATTTGAGAAAGTGCGCCGTTTGGCACTTTCCAGCAATCAGTTGGAAGTAGAGCTAACCAAAGAAGCCCGCGATTTCATCGCGGATGCAGGGTACGATCCTATTTTTGGTGCCCGGCCACTCAAAAGGGTCATTCAGCGCGAAATCACCAATAAACTGGCCGAAGAAGTCCTTTCTGGTTGGATTGAACCGGGCGACACCATCAAGATCGGCGTGGCGCCTAAAGGCGACGGGCTGGTGTTTGAAACACTTTCTACCAAAGGGAAAAAGAAGTCGGAATCGGATAAAAAATCCCTAGACTCAAAATAGGCCTTTCGCGATCAACGGTGGATTCCCGCTTAGTTTTGTGCCAAGAGAGCATTGACCTCAGTGAGCTGCTCTTCGAACTGGGACGCTTCGTTTTCAAATGCCTTCTTGGCTTCCAAAAGGAGGGTTTGCCCTTCTTCTTTACTACCTCGTTTCAGCAGAATTCGGCCCAAACGAAGCTTTGCGACGGCTATTTGGCCTGGTTCGACGCCCTCCATTTGCGAATATGATTGCAGAGCCTGGCGAAAAGCCCGCTCTGCTTCGGCCAGTCGATCTAGTGACTCATACAGTTCACCGATCTTCCCCTGAATCAAAATGAATCGGTCTGCATCTGAACCCGAACTCAGGCGGATGGCGGTTGCGGCTTTCGAATAGTAGTCAATGGCCTTATTCCACTCCGTTTTTGCCACATAGAGATCCCCTAGCACCTCATAGTCTCTTCCTACTACGAAGGACGCTTCCCCATTTTGTTCAATGTGAATCTGGGTCGACAACAGAAAAAGTCGCTCGGCCTCTACCAGTGTACCTCTAGCTACATTGAGCCGACCTAGAAAATTGATTGACCGGGCGGTGTCCTCATGTCGATCGCCAAAGATGACTGTTCGGAGTTCTATAGCTTCCTTCAACATGGTTTCGGCTTCATCAAAGGCCTCCACATCGATCAGCATGGTCCCGAAATTGTGTAGGTTGGATGCATAATCCGGGCTATTGTCGGCATCCATGTCCCTCAGCATGGAGAGGGCTTCTCGATAAAACTGTTCGGCTTTGCCATAGTCTTCCAAATCGGTATAGACGGCCGCCAGATTGGACAGGGACTCCACCAAATCCTTGTGAGGAGCTTTTAGGAGTGCATTTCGAATGTCGTACGCCTGTTGCCAGACGACCAAGTTGGAATCAGTATTACCCGTCCAATAAAGCGCCACTCCCGACTCATTCAGACTTTCGGCTACCAACAAGTTTTGTTCGCCGTATAAACGCCGTCTCATGGCTAAAGCGCGGGCATGAAATTGCTTCGCCTGCTCGACCTCTCCAGCTTCGTCCAAAATGTACCCCATCGCATACAATCGTTGGGCTAATTCCGGAGAATCTTCACTTCCCATCGATTCCTGTAGCTCGAGCGCCTGCTCAATCAAGGGCATACCGGCTTCTGCCTCACCCAAATCAGAATAGACCATCCCAAGGACAGCCAACATTTCGCTGAGGACTCCAGGCTGATTAACCAGCTCGGCCCTCATCTCCGCTGCGCTTTGATCGATTAGTTCGCGAACTGAAATCTCGCGGCCTCTTGAATAATTCGGATTGGCGCGTTCAAAAAGACCCAGTACTAGCGATTTAACCTCTTCCGATTTCTGAACTTCGAGCGCAATCTTATCTCGTTGTTCAGCCGTAATGGTGGCGTACGTAAACGACACTATCGTAATGGTTAAGAGCGCCAAAAACACGGCTGCACTTGCCACAACTCCCAGCACGTTTCTTTGAACAAAACGGGTGGTGCGATACTTGAACGTATCGGCCTGGGCCATTACTGGCCGCCCGGCTCGATAATTTTGGAGATCTTGGAGGAGCTGATCGGCCGATTGATACCGCCGGTCCATCTCTTTTCGAAGAGCCATCAACACAATGTGATCGAGATCTCCGGACAACTGCTTGCGAAGCCTCTCGAGCGGCGTCCGACGTTGGTGCGATACGGTTTCCGGGCTCAACATCTTGGTAGGTTGGGTTTCAACCTTTGAAATCATCGTGGATGGCTTTTCGGGCGGCACTTCCAGAATGATTTTCTCAATCTCCCCTCGGGCCTTCGTTTCAAATGTAAACGGACGATGCCCAGTCAATAGCTCGTACAGGAGGATTCCGAGCTGATAAACATCCGATGCGGTGGTCACTGAGTTTCCACGCACTTGTTCGGGGGAGGCGTATTCCGGCGTCATCACCCGAATTTCCGTTCTGGTCATCGGAAGGGTGTACCCGGTCAGATCTGGATTTAAAAACTTAGCGATACCAAAGTCCAGCAGCTTCACAGAACCATCCGTGGAAACCAAAATATTACCAGGCTTCAAATCCCGGTGGACCACGAGGTTTTGATGCGCATAATGCACTGCAGATGCTACTTTTTCGAAGAGTTTGAGCCTTTCGTCAAGAGACAGCCGATGTTCATCGCAGTACTTGTCAATGGGCTCTCCATCCACGTACTCCATTACAAAGTAGGACTGTCCGTCCTCCGTAAATCCGCCGTCTAATAGCCTTGCAATGTTTGGATGAGTCAGACTGGCCAGAATGTGCCGCTCGACCTTAAACCGCTTTAAAATGTCCTCGGAGTCCATTCCCTTTCGGATGACTTTAAGGGCTACATAGCGTTTAAAGGCTTCATCATCGCGAACGGCTAAGTAAACCTGCCCCATTCCACCCCGCCCGATTTTTCGGACTAGACGGTAGGGTCCGACCATGCGGCCTTCATCGGACTCCGTTTCGTCTGTTGCTACTGCCGAGGCCATCTTGGCCAAGGCATCGTGCAAATGGGACTGGCTAGAGGATTCGAGGAATGATTCGACCTTGTTCCCCGCGGCTAGCATCTCCAAAACGTGCTCAACAAGGGCTTTATCCGTGCCACCTTCCTTTCGAACTAATCCCTCGCGCTCCTCGATGGGTACTTCGAGAGCTTTGTCCATCAAAGCTTCAATCTTCATCCATTGATCTGGACTTACCTTTTTCATCGAGGGGGCACTACATCAAACAAAGGAGGGGAATTCGAACGGCAAAAGTTATTCGAACGGCAAAAGTTATTCGCCCGACTAAAGTTATTCACCGTGTAACGCAATGTACAGAAAGGCTTTAGCTTTTAGCCAATCTCGATCGACGGTACGCGTAGAAACATCGAGCCAAGCAGCCGTTTCTTCGATAGACATGCCTCCAAAGAATCGGCACTCGACAATGACGGCCAGTCTGGGATTTAATTCGGACAGCTGTTTTAGAGCATCATCCATCTCCAAAATATCAACACTGCCTTTAAAATCACTGATGATGGACGCATTGATCTCGGTGTGATGGGCCCCTCCCCCGCGCTTATCTGCCCTGACTTTTCTGGCATAATCCACCAATATCTGTCGCATTGCGCGCGCGGTCACTGAAAAGAAGTGAACCCGGTCATTCCAACCATTTTCCTCCCGATCAAAAAGTTTTAAATACGCCTCGTGAACCAGTCCAGTTGTGTTCAGCGTCTCCCCAGGGTTCCGGAATCTGAGCTGCTTGCGCGCCATTTCATGTAGCTCATCATAGACGAGCGAGAAGAGCCGGTCTCCTGCGAGGCCATCGCCGTTGCGATGGGCCGAAATAAGTTGGGTAACCATTCCCTCATTGGACATAGGGATCACCTGTTTCTGGGTTTGGCGAAACTTCAGATAGTCTACGAAACGGGAGGGATAAAAAATATGGGCGGTCCGAGATCGATGGACTTCGTGGTTAGACGGCCAGTAAAATCGGTGCAATAACGGCTATATCTTCAGTTCGTATAAATATTTTCGTTCTAACTGGTTTATTTATTCGAGTTACGTCCTCCTCCATCGTGCTTTTACTTGTTGATAACTTGATTTGCAAAACGGCTATAAACGGGGTTTATTGGAAGTTGGTCGAAGCATTTTCACAGCACCAATCTTTCGATGTATTTAAGCAAGCTTGAGCTTCATGGGTTCAAGAGTTTTGCCGACCGCACGGTCGTCGATTTTTCTCCCGGAGTCACGGTCGTAGTTGGACCGAATGGCTGCGGAAAGTCCAATATTGTCGATGCTGTTCGCTGGGTAATTGGCGAACAGCGCGCGCGTATTCTACGCTCCGACAAAATGGATAGCGTCATATTTAACGGCACTTCAAATAGACGCGCTCTGGGGATGTCTGAAGTACTATTGACCATCGAAAATACCCGAGGCATTCTTCCGATTGAATACAGTGAAGTAACAATTGGGCGGCGATTGTTCCGTTCGGGCGAGTCAGAATACCTTCTGAATGGAACGCAGTGCCGCTTAAAAGACATTACCGATCTGTTTATGGATACGGGAATGGGGGCCGGCGCGTATTCGGTCATCGAGCTGAAGATGATTGAGGAAATCCTTTCAGACAATGCGATCGACAGGCGGCACCTCTTTGAAGAAGCCGCAGGTATCACCAAATACAAAATCAGGCGCGGACAAACGCTTCGAAAACTGAAGGGGACGCAGTCCGACCTTGACCGCGTTCGGGATCTGACGGATGAGTTGGAAAAGCGAGTGGTGATGCTCGAACGACAAGCTCAAAAGGCGGGAAAGTATAAGAAATACGAAACTCGCCTTCACGCCTTGGAACTGATGCTCGCAGGGATCGAGTATCGGCAGTTGGCGTCGGAAACGGATATCATCAGGAAGGAAATTGCGCGTTTTTCGGATACTGGATCCGAATTGTCGGCCAAATTAGCCACTGAGGAGGCCGGATACGAAGCTTTTCGGACAGATCATGTGAGCCGTGAAAAGGTTGTGACTGACGCCCAATCAGCACTGGCCGACCACATGGAACGGCTCAGAGCGTTGGAATCTGATTTGCGTTTAGGTACGGAACGGTTGTCAGCAATTTCTAGGGACTTGACCCGACTCGAAGAGGAACGGGCGGCGGCCTTTGGTCAAAAAGAGACACTAGTCGGGCTTCTGGATCGATCGGAAAAAGAGATGTCCGACGTTTTACCCGCGGCGGAAAAAGCGGAAGGCGAACTCACAGATGCCAAACGGATCAAGGAAGAGGCGCAGACTTCGCAGCAAAAGCATCAGGTCATGCTTCACAATTTGAGGCTGGACGAACGCAACGCTTTTAACTCCAAGACCGACCGTCAGCGTCTGATTGACCGACTATCCAGTCGGATTGAAATTTCAATTGCCGATTTAGAAGTGGGAAAAGCGGCACTGCTATCCCTAGAAGCCTCTGCTGCAGATATAGACACCCAATACGCGGCCCAGGAATCCCTCTTAATAGACGCCCTTCGTTTTAAGGAATCGACGGGAAATGAGCTGGCCGCCACCGAAATGAAGATTGTCGACCTTAATAAGGCGCTTGAAATCGTTCGGCAGGAAATGCGGGCAGCTGAACGCGCGCACGACGCGGCCGCGGCCGAGGGTTCCTTGCTAGAGGGATTGCTTTCGGGTTATGACGATTTTTCGGAGCCGGTGCAATTTCTGGCCAGTGCGAAAGATTGGACTAAAGAGAAGATGCTGACGGTTGCCGATGTGCTAAGCTGCGACGAATCCCATCGGATTGCCGTTGACGCGGCGCTCGGGGAATTTGCTTCTTGCGTCGTGGTTGCGACAGAAGCCGAGGCCAGGGCCGCCATTCGAAGTCTGCGTACACACGATAAGGGCCGAGCTACTTTCTTGGTCATGGAGCGACTCCCTAAAACCAGCCCTCAAAAACCGCATGCGTCGTTTACAGCTTTAGGGTCGAAAGTTCGCGTGACGGACAATGCCTTTTCGAACTTGATTCCGCTGTTGTTTGCTAGTTGCTATCTGGTCGATTCCCTCGAGGATCTACCGGTCGAAATACCCGGAAAAATGTTCACTTCACGGGGCGAGTGGTCCGGGCTTCATGGAACGCTTCACGGCGGAAGCGAGGCGACAGGTAGCAGCGCGGCCTCAGCCCGATTAGGCCGAAAGGAGCAACTTGAAGAAGCACGTGAGCGCGTTGGAATGACTCATAAAACGCTGCAAAAGGCTAGTAAGAGCTTCGATTCGGTCAGAGCGGAGCTTGATGCGATCGCTCTTGCGACCGTTAAAGGGGAGTTTGACCGCCGGGTTTCAGAATATGCCATTCAAGAAAAGACTTTTTCTCGTACGGCCTATGAGCGCGAGACGTTGAAAGATCGCAGAGCTGAAATTGAAGGTCGCATTGCCAGATTGACTGGACAAAAGGAGGCCGCGGACGCCGAGCTCGCTTTAGCCAACGCCGATTTGAAGTCGTTTACCGTGAAATTGGCGGAGCTTCAAAACAAGCGAACCGATGCCGAAGCCGCTTTTTCTGGCATTGAAGAAGCGAGTCGGAAAGCATTTAGTCTTTTCAACGAAGCGAACATAACCGCGGTTCAGACCCGCAACCGGCTAGATAATCTGAGAAGAGATGTCATCCGAACGAAAGAGGAGCTCAACCGGCTCGAATTACGATCTACCGAGAGAATTGAATCCGTAGAACGCCTCTCCGCTCAGAAAATCGAACTCGAAAGACGCTCCTCCGAACTTCAACATGAGATTCGAGCAAAACAGGATGCTAAAAACAGTTTTGACGAAACCGTTTCCAAGGCGAAAGACAGTCTGATGGAGACCAAAGTGGCGATTTCTGAAAAAGAAGTGCGCTTACGAGAATTACGCCGGGACCGAGAAGCGACCCTGCGGGAGGAGTCCAATCGGGCCATACGAAAGGCCGAGTTGGAAACACGACTTCAAGATCTGGTAGCTAGTATTCAGGAAGATTTTGAAATTGATTTGTCCAATTATGACTTTGAGGTTCCAGAGGAATTTAGCCGTGGAAAAGCTAAGGAAGAGGTCCAGACGCTGCGAACTAAGATTCGCAATCTGGGGCCTGTTAACGCTCTAGCCCTAGATTCTTTTGAAGAGGAACGTACCCGGCTCGAGTTCATGACGTCTCAACTTGCTGACCTAGTAAAGGCCGAGGCCACGTTGATGACCACCATCGACGAAATAAACGTAACGGCATCCGAACGCTTCAACACCACGTTTGGAGCCATTCGAGAAAACTTTCAAAAGCTCTTTGTCGAATTGTTTGGGGACGAAGCTTCGGCCGATATTTCCTTGCAAGATGAATCGGATCCACTGGAATCCGATGTGGTGGTTGTGGCCAAACCCAAAGGAAAAAAACCGAGCGTTTTGGCTCAGTTGTCTGGAGGCGAAAAGACGTTGACCGCCATAGCCTTATTGTTCGCGATCTACCTCGTAAAGCCCAGTCCATTCTGTATTCTGGACGAAGTGGATGCGCCGCTTGACGATGCCAACGTGGACCGCTTCATGCACTTGATTCGAACATTTTCAGACTCGACCCAATTCATTCTTGTTACGCACAACAAGCGGACTATGGAGGCTGCTGATCGGATGTACGGCATTACGATGCAAGAACAGGGTGTATCTAAGCTGGTTGGCGTTAAGTTTGATGGGAAGAAGGCGGATTTGACGCTCGTAGCCTAGTTCAGGATAGCATTATTCGTCAGACTGAAAGAATGGGACATTCTTTCAACGTCTTCCGAAGGACGCAGACCCTTACCCGTTTGGTCTTTTGGGGAGCGCTCATTCTTTCAACGTCTTCCTCACGACACTAGCCTTCCTTCAAATGTCTTGTTTCAACGTTTTCCGAAGGACGCAGACCCTTACCCTTTTGGTCTTTTGGGGAGCGCGGCCCCCCCGATTGGTAACTAGTTTTTCAACTAGCGTCAAAAAATGATTATGTTGTCGTGGCAAACTTATCTAGTCCTGCGCCGAGCGGCCTTTACACGACTTTTGAGCAAATCTATGAACGTCAAATCTACCTCCGTTTGGATAATCCTATCCTCTTTTGTCCTTTTTGCCGGTTGTACTAATGACCCAGTTGCCCTTGAAACCGAGCCAGAAATAGATGCCGTTTTTGACCGTACGGAGGCCAAAATTGAGATGCGCGATGGTACGGCTTTGTTTACTGTAATCCTGACGCCAAAAAGTCCGGGAAGTGAACCACTCCCTTTCATTCTGTCCAGAACTCCATACGGGACCGCAGGCTGGGGTGGTACCTCAGGCATGATGTACGGCTTCCGCGAGCTCATCAAAGAGGGATATATATTTGTCCTGCAAGATATTAGAGGCAGATACGAGTCAGAAGGTGAGTTCATCATGAACCGGGCGGCATGCGAGGTCCGGGACGATTCGTGTATCGATGAAGCATCTGACACCCACGACACGGTCGAATGGCTACTGGCCAACGTACCTAAAAACAATGGCCGCGTTGGACAACTCGGAGTTTCTTACCCGGGTTACCTGACCAATGCGACAGCCTTTGGCCCTCACCCGGCTATCAAAGCCTTGAGTCCTCAGGCCACGATGGGCGATGGATGGATGGGCGATGACTTTTTTCATCAGGGCGCGTTTCGGCTTTCGTATGGCCTCGAGTATGCCTGGGGCATGGAAGCCAGCTCAGATGAAAGTATTCCGCCCAACCCCGGTCGGTTTGACACCTACGATTGGTACCGATCTTTCCCAACCCTGGGTGCTCTAGCCGATTCAGTTGGAGCGTGGGACTGGCCTACTTGGCGCCTTTTTGTCGAGCATCCGAACTATGACGAAGAATGGAAGGGACGCGCTATACCGCTTCGTTTGACTGCGGCACCGGTTCCTACGCTCACCGTTGGTGGCTGGTGGGACCAAGAAGACATGTGGGGCGCCCAACACACCTACGCAGCTATGGAAACCAACGATCCGAACAATATCAACCTTCTCGTCATGGGTCCTTGGAAGCACGGTCAATGGTTCACGGACTCCGGGGATTCCTTAGGGCTTCCGCAATGGGATAGTCCAACGAGCGACTACTATCGCACGGAAATCGAGGCACCTTTTTTCGCATTTTGGCTAAAAAACAAAGGTACGGGTCGTTTTCCGGAGGCCAATCTATTTGATTCCGGGGCCAAAGTGTGGAAGCAATTTGACCGGTGGCCGCCTGTCAATGCCGTAAAAACGAATCTGTATTTTCACGGTAACGGAAAATTGTCGTTTGATGCTCCGTCGGAAGCTAGCGGGTCAGACAAATATATCAGCGATCCGGCATTTCCGATTCCTTACCGCGAACGCCCCATCGAGTGGACCTACGACCCTCGAGGATCGGCATGGAGCCCCTGGATGACAGAAGACCAACGCCTCGTGGAAGGCCGTCCTGATGTGCTTGTTTATCAAACTGAACCACTGACGGAAGACGTTACGTTAGCCGGCAACGTGGTCGCTAAACTGTTTGCCTCCACAACGGGCACCGATGCTGACTGGGTGGTGAAGCTGATCGATGTTTTTCCGGATGATATGATGCCCCGGCCCTGGCTCGGAGGCTATCAGCTAATGGTTACCGGGGAAATCATGCGCGGTCGTTTTTGGAAAAGCTGGGAAGAGCCGAACCCAATCCCTGCCAACACCCCGATGGAATTTACGGTCGATCTCCACAAACAGGCCTACACGTTCAAAAAGGGCCACCGGATGATGGTTCACGTTCAAAGTACCTGGTTTCCGGTACACGACCGCAATCCGCAAACCTTTGTGCCCAATATTTTCCTCGCCAAGGCTGGGGACTATCAGGCCCAGGAACACCGGGTTCACCGAACGGCAGGACTACCTTCGCACATCGAACTGGATTTAATTCGGTAAGGAAAAATTGCCTTAGAAGAGTGTAGATATGGCCATTTGAGGTTGACTTCCGCATTGATTAGAGCCCATTCCTTTGTGCTCCAATTAGCGGTTTTGTTTATAAATGCACAGTTCTGTCTCCATTCCTTATTTAGATTGATTCTAAATAAGAACCTCAATCGCCTCAAAATGCATTTTATGCGCCTTTTATTTATCTGCTTCCTTTGTTTGTTGTCGTGGCCAGCGTTTTCACAATCCTCGGATTCCAAAGTGGGATTGCTGATTATGGCGCATGGTGGATCTGAAGAATGGAATAAGGCCGTGGAGAATGCACTGGTTCCACTGCATGCTGAAATCCCCGTCTCAATCGCTTTTGGAATGGCCGATCCATTAACTCTTCAGCAAGCCGTCGACAGTCTGATCTTGCGGGGTGTGGAGTCCATCGCGGTCGTAAGGCTGTTCGTTTCCGGCGAATCGTTTCTGGAGGAAACAAAGTATGCATTCAACCTGAGTCCAAATCCACCGAAAGGACATCTCATGCATGAACCCAAAATCCTTGATTTGTCGGTTCCTATTGCGTTGAATAAGGAAGGACTTCTTGATGCACCACTGCTCGGGGGAATCCTTGCCGACCGAGCATTGCATCTCAGTTTAGCACCAGCACGCGAATCTGTATTGATAATTGGCCACGGACCCGGAGATGACGACGAAAATGAACGTTGGCTTTCTAAAATGAATGATCTAGCTGACTCAGTACGTACTTCTGCTAACTTTCATTCGGTTAGAGTATCTACATTAAGGGAGGATTGGACCGGAAAGCGAGAGGCGGTTGAGAAAGATCTGCGACGCTTTTTGGAATCAGAAACGGCCGAGGGCAGAGAGGTCATTATCGTTCCATTTCGTCTATTTGGATTCGGACCATATTCGGAAGTGTTCGAGGGTCTTACTTATAGAGCTGACTACATCGGATTGCTTCCCGATAAGCGCGTGACCGATTGGATCGAGAGTCAGTATAGAAAGACCTTGTCGACTCTCTCTGCTTCACAATAAAGCACAATCATCGATAGCTAGCGGCCATTTGCGCGCAAATTTAAGCGAGTGGATTTGCGTCAAGGAGGACCTGATCAATGGTCATCCCCAAATGGTCAGTAAATAAGCTAATCCCGCAATTGGCAAGATATATAGATTACCGACAACCCATCCTTTCGCGTGTGGACTCACGGTATTGAAATAGGCGGTATCGGGTAGAATCAACCATTTTGGTCGAAAACGAACCACCAAAGCCCAATCAATCACGACCAAATCCCAGAGATTGATGATAAAGAACACACTATAGGCTGTTCCAAACTGAGTAAGGGCGCCTGCATCTGGATGTGTGAGAAGCAGCTGATCGATAGCCAGGAATGCGCAAACTAATGTGGATGAAACCATTGCAAGCATTTCAAGGCCAAGAATCGTTCGATATCTGGGCTCAACTTTTTGGCGTTTCCCATTTTCATCTCGCACCTTTGGGCCAGGGCCCCAAACGTGATGCACAATTAGTATACCCGTAAATAGGATTGAAGCGATCAGTCCCCAGAGCCACGAAGCCTCAATAATTTGTGCCAGCATGTGAGCAAGACTCTCAATTCAAATAGAATGCCGCGAGAAAGGAGGATTTACGGCGATCAATGTGCCTTCCCAAAAGCAAGGTAAGAAAACTGTCTGGCCTAAATAGAAACAGGGCAAAGCTCTGAGATCGGCGTTCGTTTCCGGCCGCCTTCAACCACTGGAAGAACTATTCTCTGAATGGATCAATGAAGTGTTTAAACCGCCAATACGCAGCAATGGTTACCACTTCATTGATAATAAAGAGGAGCCCAATGCCATAAATCGTTTGGTCCAGAAAACCCCTACCAACCATCAAGTACTCTAATCCGCCAAAAACTGGGCCCCAAATGATATAGGGCAGAAGAAGAAAGAAGTTGGCAAACCAGAGCCAAGCTCTTCGATTCTCGATACTGCGATATGCGACGACCAATGGCGGGATACACACCGCCCAAATGATTAGGAGTACGCTCCAGTAAACTAAGGGTGTATCTCCAAACAATGCAGACGAAGCATAGAACTCATCATTCATCTTGAAAAACGGGGTTATCATTCGCTGCGCGGGTAGTTGAGCGAAAATTAACGCGAAGCCCAAATGACTGCGGTAGGGTGTTTTGCCTTGCTTTAGGAGGTAGGCACCTGCCCACATCGCAGCAAAGGAGAAGATAGGACCCATGTAAGTCGCTAGGTACGTCCAACCGGATCCTTCACAGGCCGTTTCGAAATAGTTGAACGATTTGAATCCCCAGACCCCGCCACACACCGCAAAGCCTGCAAAATGGTGTACCAGTTCATGCAATGACACATAAAGCATGATGACACAGTAAAATGCGAGCAGATATTTCCAGGTAATTCGAAGCGTTATCATCGTCTTGGGGGTTTGATTGTGCACTGAACGAGCCAAAGTCGGGGAATGTTACAAGTTTGAAGGAGTCGTGACGGTCTGGACGAATACTCAGACACCGAATTTCTATAAGAGCAGCACCTAGTGACCCTAAAATCCAGAGCGCGCGCTCCCGATTGAAAGCAAGCACAACAGGCCGTTTCAAACGCTCGGGGCGATTCCTATTTTGACCTAAGGCACTCAACAATAGGAAAACTTATAATCTCTTGAAATACTTAGTGACTCTTGTCCTTCTTCTTTCAGCTTGCGCCTCTTCAGGTGATAAAAGCACCAAGTCAGAAGATTCTACTATATCCGATAGCATAAATGCGAATTCAGAACACGACAAATCTGTTCTAGATAACTCCACTTCTGAACACAATGTCGGATCTGATGCGACATTCCTGAAATCCATCCTTAGCCAAGTACCGGAATTGGATGAATGCCAGGAAATGATGCTTTCCCAAAAGGATCAGTTAATTAACGAGCCTTCTCGAATCACCGGGGGATATGCAAACGTCATAGAAATCCCTTGCGGCGCTGCACCCGGAACCGGCGCCCATGGCTATCCAATGTCGCTGGTGGTCGAATGGGAGGCCATGCCAATGTCTTCGGACGGACCAATGCCCCTGCGATATGACGCTTTGGAATTTTTTGAGCGAAACAAAGACGGATCATTCGTGTCCGTTGGATACGTAACGCAAGCAATTATATACGGGGATGAAGACGACCTCGGTGGGGGTTACATCCATCTGCTTTACAAATACGCCGGAGCAGGTCAGTGCGGAATGCTCGTAACGTATTCGTCCGAAGCCTGGCGTACTCCGTTTGAATTCCGCGAAGCACGCGAGCGCACATGCGACGCTGAACCTTGTGATGATGAATCTTGCTACCAACCTAAAACGTGGGATTTGGTTTTTAGTACTTGGAACTAGTAGTCGTTTTTAAGGGAGAAGGATCAAATGCCTTAACAGGCCATCGCCATGAATCGACAGGACTAGCAGATGGAGTTCGTGACATTCGGTTGATCATTACGCGATATTTTAATACCCTTCAGAAACCGTCAAAACATTTCAGCGCAACCCATGGAAAACGCTACCAATAACAGAATAAAAATCGGCTTTGGCTGGGTGTTTTTCCAAATATCAGCTTTAAAAGGGACGTTGCTGAAAGTAGCCGTCCTCTTGTTGATTCTTATCGCCCTTGCGTTTGTCCTTACTCCTTCCGACGACGATTTCGACTACCATTTCGTCGAAGAGGATGGCCTCATTACCGTATTGTCTTCGTTTTTTCTGGCCAGTGCAGCCGCTTTTTCATTTGTAGGGAGATCGCTTGGTGACCAAAGCGACAAGGCATCAATTCGCGCATGGAGCATTTTGGCGATTGGATTCGCCTTTTTGTCAATTGACGAAGTATTTCAGATTCATGAACAACTTGGCTGGTTGCTCGAAGACTATTTCGATTCCGGCATTTTTCGTAACTGGAACGATGTGATTGTCATTGGTTACGGTTTGGCCGCTATTCCAATTCTTTGGCTACTTCTTCCTAGTGTCAAAAACCACAAGGCGATGATGATTTTGCTGGCTTTGGGCTTTGGCTTTTATACCCTTCACACAGTCACGGATTCCGTTGTCGAAGATTCAACTACTCTGTCGATCATCATCGAAGAGTCTTTCAAGCTAACTTTTGTTATACTTTTTTCGTTCGCCGCTTACAGTGGAATGTCAGAACGACTTTCTGATTCAGGGAGAGCCATTCAACCACCTCCCAGATCATAATCCGTGGAGCCTGACATTGCATGACCTTAAATCAAGATGGCGGTTTTGTACTGTGGGAAGGCAAAATCAGCAACTATGTTTCCTTTTGTTTCGGGCTGATTTCTCTGCTGGCCGTAATGGTGTTCCTTTTTCCGGAATACCTAACGACACCTGAACTTCGACAGCATTATCCGGTCGATGTATTACGCCAAGTATTGATGGGAACGCTTATTCTTTCGTTCTTATTCGGCATGTTGAGCTTCGTTCTGACAAGAAATAACAGACCAGCAAGGTGGGGCATCCTTTTTTCTACGATTGCGATTCTCTTGGGCGGATCAGAAGTCGAAATCAAAGAATATCAAGACAAAGCGTTTCAAATAGGTCTGGACTGGTTGATTCTTGATTTGCTCATCCTAGCTGTCATTTTCATCCCGATCGAACGCATTTTTCCACGGCGAAAAGAGCAACTTACACTTAGGAGCGAATGGAAAACCGATCTCACCTATTTTGCCATTAGCCATCTATTTATTCAGCTAATGGCCGTAACCGTGCAGAAACCTGCAACTTTGCTCTTCGGATGGATGGGGCTGTTAGAGATCCAAGCTTGGGTTGTTGAACTACCACTCATCATCCAAGTGGTCGCTGCTTTAGTCTGTACCGACCTAGTTCAATATGCCGTTCATCGGACATTTCACGCTAGTTCATTGCTCTGGAGATTCCATGAGGTACACCATTCAATCAAGGACCTAGATTGGCTGTCAGGGTCACGCATTCATATTGTCGATGCCCTTCTTACCCGGTCAATGGCCTTCATTCCCCTGTACGTGTTTGGGTTTTCCACGCAAGCTTTTGGGGTTTACATCGTATTCATGGCCTTTCAAACGATCTTGATCCATTCGAATACGAATATCAATTTCGGCGTGCTGAAATACCTGCTGGTGACTCCTCAATACCATCATTGGCATCACTCGAACGAACCGGAAACCTACGGTAAGAATTTCGCCGTCCACTTTCCTTTGATCGATAAAGTTTTCGGTACCTACTACCTACCAGAGGGTGAGTGGCCCAGCAAGTATGGGGTTGGAACTGATTTTCCGACCAGCTTCTTGAAGCAGCTTACCCATCCGTTCAAGCGCCACAGGAAATAGGCAGAATTGGGTGTAAAAAGCCACGACAAAAAAAGAGCTGGGCAGCACAAAGTGCTGCCCAGCTCTAATAAAAATCCTGCTAATGCCTATCGAAGTCTGAATCGAAGACCCGCTGCGATCACTATATAGTCGACATCTACATCAAGCCCGTCTATTGTAAAACCGCCAACGGTCACTTCGTCAAAGTTTACTACGTTGTAGTTCACTTCACCGAAGAAACCGAGTCTCGACCCTGCTCTCATATAGTCATATCCGGCTCCAATCATTCCTGAAGGGCCAGAAACCTCTATCGAGACTCCTTCTGTCTTCGCTTCAAAACTCCCTTGGCCGCCACCAAACGTAAAGTATGCTCGTCCCAAGCTTTCCGGTGACCCGAAGTAATATCTACCAAAAATCCCTCCGACTGAAGCCGTGACATCATCGTCTACCTCGTCATCACTAATGATCCCTGCAGCGCCATTGATTCCAATGGTAAACCGTTCACCGATTCCGTAGGCAAGCGTAAGATGAGCCCCAAATCCCGAATCGGATTCGCCATCGCCACTGGCCACAAGAAGACTGGGACCGATACCCACCTCGAATCCCTTCCTAGACTGAGCTGAGGACGATTCAACGCTTAGGAAAATTATCAAAGCCAGCGTTATAAGACCGTATACGTATTTCATAATTACTCCTTGATTTGATTAAAGGCTAGACTATAAAGGCCACAAGGTTCTCTCACGACAAGCCGATGCAAGTAGTTTCGCTTACCACGAATGTAATGCGCATAACGGCTGGGGGATTTTCAGCGAGCGAGCACTCTCCTTCCAGAAAGTATTCGTTTCAAACCGTCTCAGCCAGTCGTGCGAGTCCGTAATATGTCCATGGTAAACACACAACAAAATCCTACCCCAGCCGTGCATCAACTTCAACATCCTGTACCTTACCAAAAACAATAGATTTAAAGTTAGGATGCAGAGGATTGATGAGGTAATTGTGTTCAGTTGGTACGACTACACTTGGAACCCGGAGGACTAACGAGCTCCTTTTTATAAACCAGTCATCTCCGATCAGTTGAGAAGAAGATTTAGGCGGCCGCGCGTTCCAGTCTTTGGGTAGTTCAGAATCGTCAATTTGTATGACGTTTTCACTGTCGAAGGTAGCACTTGCTCCAACCAATCCTGTGAAACGATCTCTCTCGTTCCCTTGAACAAGTAACTCCAACATAGCCAGCGAAAGTGAACCAGAAGTATAAACAATCTTAGTTCCAGGACTATTGAAGCGCCCACCGTACGACTCTGCTCCGACGCCCGAAAAAAGCGATTCATAATGCCGTTTATTGGATATGCGCCATACCTTTATTTGCACTGGCCGATCCTAAGCGGGTATGCCGTGGTCAATTCTGCCAAGGAGTTGTTCGACGAGTTCAGCTCCTGGCTCCGTTTTCGCAAATTGAAGAGGTGTAGAGTTGCCGAGAGCATAATTCGGTTCCTTCATCCACTCTCGAGCTTCACTTTCGTCACCCAACACCAAGGTTGCAAACTCTATCAATCTAGCAAAACGAAATACTCTGTCAGATTCATCCGCCGGTAAAACCGATTCCTTTTGCCGGCGCGTTAGGGTTCGCTCTGAGATCTGAATAACATCAGCAAATTCCCTCTTAGACAGATCAAGTACTACTCGAACATCTTCAAGTGACTGAGTTGGAAGTCCTTCAGCTACACGGCTAGCTGCCGTAGGTAAATCCCAATCCAAAAAATGGGTACTTCTGCTTTTCACCTTGAACTTGTTCAAAGGTGGAGAACTACGTTTAGTACCTAGTCCTGTAGGTCTAGAACTTGAAAGACTGATCTTTTTCGCTGCCATAGGGAGCCACTTGGCTTATTGCATTATGCCGTTTGGCTTAATGTACGATCATATGTACCTAAAGTTCAAGACCATTAATGTTGTGTGTATAACATGGATTCCACGGAAGTTTTGGAAGATGTTGGTTAGCGATATCACACTATGCGCACCTTCTCGTTGCCGTTCAACTTAATCCAAAAGGGCGGGGGGCCAACTGGTGTCCTACTCAAATCGTTCTGGTGAAAACACCCCGTTCAGTCCAATCAAGGTGCCCTAAAGAAACCCTTAAAAACCAAGACCCCTCAAAAGGGGCTGGGGCCCGAGGAAGGCGTCGAAAGAATGTCCCATTCTTTCAGTTTTACGAGGGACGCGGACCCGTCACTCGTAATCGTGTTCGAAATACTCAACACCCTTCCCAATGTCTGTGCTAGATCCCTTCTTCCGAATCCGATCGGCTAGGCGCTCGGCGAACACTTTGGCTGGATCGTATCCATAGTGCCGCAAGAGGTGGTTCATGGCGATCACTTCGCAAAGGACGGTAACGTTCTTTCCCGGCGTGATCGGGAGGCGGACCAAAGGTAATTGAGTGCCAAGGACGTCAAAGGTATCGTCGACCATTCCCAGACGGGTGTATTCCTCGTCAGGATCCCAAACGTGCAAGTTTACGACCAATTCGATGCGCTTTTGGAAGCGGATGGCGCGTACGCCGAACATGGCGCGTACGTCAACCAGTCCGAGGCCACGAATTTCCATAAAGTGCTGAACCAAGTCAGTACCAGATCCCATAACCACCGAGCCTTCCTTGTGGGTGGCCATAACGACATCGTCGGCAACTAGTCGGTGTCCGCGTTCAACCAAGTCCAAAGCGACCTCGCTCTTGCCGATGCCAGCCGGACCTACTATCAACAATCCGATGCCATACACATCGATGAGCGAGCCGTGAATGGACTGCTGCATGGCGAATTGATCACCCAGAAATTCCCGCAGTACCACCATGAACTCAACCGTCGGAACCGCTGTCACAAACAACGGAATTCCTGCATTGGTGGCCAGCTCAATCAGTCGATCAACCAGAACATTCCCTTCCGTCATGATGATGCAGGGAATGGGAAACTTTAGCAGGTTGTTGAAGGCATTTTCCTGCCCTTTTTCATCAAGATGAGCTAGAAATCGGCATTCCGTGTTGCCAAGGAGCTGAATACGCTGATACGTAAAAAGGTCGAGGTAACCCGCGAGGGCAAGACCGGGTCGGTTGAGGCTGCTTTCCGTCACTAACCGACTGTCTAAATCAACCGAATTAAGAGCCTTTATCGGGGCTCCAACCACCGTGTTGAGCTGTTCAACAATGAACGCCACGGTGATGGATTCCTTTTTAAAAATCTTTTGTTGTCGGCCCATATTCAGAACAATGCCTAGGGTACTTCTACGGTATCCAAAATGCGCTGGACGATGTCCTCGCTATTGATCTCCTCCGCTTCGGCTTCATACGTAACCGCCACGCGGTGTCGGAGGACGTCCATTGCGATGGAACGGATATCTTCTGGCGTAATGTACGCACGGTGCTGTAGGAATGCGTGAGCGCGCGCAGCCAGGTTAAGGTTAATGGTGGCTCTTGGAGAGGCCCCATATTCAATAAGCGGCTTCAAAGCCCCCAGACCAACTTTTTCCGGATCTCTCGAGGCTATAACCAGATCGACAATGTACCTCTCGACGCGTTCGTCAATGTAAAGGGCATTGAGGACTGCTCGCGCAGACAATATTTGCTTTGGCGTAACGACTGCTTTGACCGTGGGTTTGTCGCCCGTCTTGGCCATCCGGCGCATGATTTCCAGTTCTTCGTCGCGGGAGGGGTAACCTACCTTGATTTTCATCATAAAGCGGTCAACCTGGGCTTCCGGGAGGGGGTAGGTACCTTCTTGCTCAATCGGGTTTTGCGTAGCTAACACCAAAAACGGCGCTTCAAGAGGAAACGTGGTGTCCCCAATGGTGACTTGGCGCTCTTGCATGCTCTCTAGAAGGGCGCTTTGGACTTTCGCGGGAGACCGGTTGATTTCGTCCGCCAGGATAATATTCGAAAAGATGGGGCCTTTTTTGATCGAAAAGCTGCCCTCCTTGGGATTGAAAATCATGGTACCCAAAAGGTCTGCAGGCAATAGGTCAGGAGTGAACTGAATGCGCTGGAAACCGGTACCGATGGCAGATGCCAATGAGGAGACGGTGAGCGTCTTGGCCAATCCTGGGACGCCCTCTAGCAAAACGTGTCCATCGCCGAGCAGCCCGATCAACAGCCGCTCGATCATGTATTTCTGCCCTACGACTACCTTACTAATTTCTCTAAGAAGATCATCAACAAAAGCGCTCTCTTCCGAAATGCGGCTATTTACCGCTGAAATATCAAATTCAGACATATTTTCTCGTGTTCTCTCTAAGGAATTCAGATGATAAACGTTTCAACTTCTTCTGTCGTATGCGCCGAGGCAATTTCTCTAATTCTATCTAAAAAAGCTGGCAGTGAGTATGGTTGGCCACAGACTAGCATACATTTGCCCTCTCCAGACTGAACGACCCCAAATGTACCGTCCAAAGCCGCCGTTTCCGCTGCCGCGGTAACCAATTCGTGAATAGGGTCAGTGGTACTCCAATCCGCCGCTTTTGATGCCTGAGAAATCATCATTAATGCGCCTAAAAACTGCCAATCCGACTTTTTTAATGCCACGATCAGTTTTTGGACGTTGCGATTCTCGGTAACGAGGTGCCGAAGCGGACCACGACTCCGCTTAGGAACTGCATCCATGGCAGATTCAAGGTCTCGGTGCTCTAATTCTCGAAGTGAACCAACATGTTTAAATCCTGATGTATTCAAGTCTTTTAGCGTTCGGTCCGCGATTTCATTTCGAAAAGTAGCCGTGGAAAAGGAAGAAGCCCAATCTTTGGACCATTCAACGATTCCCCAGCTCAGCCCGGATTCCGAATTTATATCGATCGGTAGGTGACTAAAGGTTTTGGTGTCAATCAGAATGAACGGTTCAGTTTGGTCAACCGATGCACCTATCACATAAGCGGGGCTAAATCTATTCCCATACCAGGATTCAAGCGCAGTATGAGCTTGTGTTCGAACGTTTGCCTCGGATACCTCTTTGGATCCAACATCATTGAGTACTCGAACCAACGAAACGGCCAACGCGGCGTGAAAGGAAGCACCGAGTCCTGTAGGAATGGATCCGACCAACGACACATCGTAGAACACCTCGGACGGGGAACCAACTACAGCCAGAATCGACAGAAACAGGCTTGCGAGTGAAGCCTCATCGTGGGACGATTCTTCACTGAATATAACTTCTGGAACACCGTCTAATACGTAGCGGTGTTGACGTAATTGATTGGTTCGTAGGGCAATCGCGACGCCTTGTCGCATTCGAAGTGCTAGCGCAAATCCGTCAAAATAATGGGTGTGGTCTGCCATGAGACCCACCGAACCGTGCGAAAAAGCACTTTGGGGCGGTAGCTCTGCGCTACCCAATCGATCTTCCAAAAGGCGTTTGGCTTGATCAATGTATTGCTCCGGACTCAGGCTTTCATTGGCCTTCATACGGTTCAGCGCATAGAGGAATGGCCGAACGAAAGAGGGAGGTGAACGCTTAATATCGTCTTTGTCGGATTCCATATTAGGCTTTACCAAACTCACTGCCGATGGCCACTTCGTTTCCTCTAAGAAACTCAGCGCTAGACAGGGCCCTTTTTCCTTCCAACTGAACCGTTAGAAGTTCCAGACTTCCCGACCCACACGAGACGAGAAGAGTTGATTCGTTGGCGAGTACTTGGCCCGAAGTGGTCGATGACGCTTGGGGGCCCAATACGGATGAAAATACCTTCAACTGTTTTCCATCATAATGGGTGAACGCGCCTGGATAAGGAGAAAGACCTCGAATGTGATTGTGGACCTCTAACGCAGGCTTCGTCCAATCAATTTCACAGTCTTCCCGAAATATCTTCGGAGCTGGAGAAGCTTGACTGTGATCTTGGGTTGCAGCTACATAGGTGCCCGACAAGATCAGTCGAACCGTCTCTACTACAACACCCGCGCCCAAGATACTCATCCGGTCATGTACTTCTCCGGCAGTCTCGTTTAATCCGACGGTCATTTTTCGCTTGATCAGAATATTGCCCGTATCCACTTTTTGTTGAAGCAAAAAAGTAGTTACACCCGTTTCCTCATCCCCGGCCATAATGGCACGGTTTATTGGGGCCGCGCCTCGATACTTTGGGAGCAGCGATCCGTGTAGGTTAAACGTCCCTTGTTTTGCTTGCGAAAAAACACTTTCCGGAAGAATTCGGAAGGCCACAACGATCATAATGTCGGGGGCAAGTTCTTTGACGCTTTGAGAAAACGATTCGCTCTTTACGTCGTCGGGCGTCAAAATAGTCTGGATACCAAGAGTGTGGGCAGCCACTTTCACCGCCGTGGAAGATACTTTTTGGCCCCGACCTTTTGCTTTGTCCGGGCCGGTAACCACGGCAATAGGCTTAAATCCAGCGTCCACCAACGCCTTAAGCGACGGAACTGCGAATTCGGGAGTACCCATAAAGACGATTCGTGGGCCGGCCCGAAGATCCATATCGGTTTTGGATGATATCTCTTTCGAATGATTCATTGTACGTAAAACGGGTCCAAACCAGTGCGACACTATACAAACCGTCCATCGATCATACTAGCCTTGATTCGCTAAAAAACGGCTAAGGGCGC
>JAQBZH010000082.1 GCA_027622005.1 Bacteroidota bacterium
CACGTTGGACGTGTGGACGGCCATCATGGGATCGAACAGGAACGCGAGGTCGATGCGCTTGGCTTCGACGGTGAGCTTGAACGCCTCGCCATCGCCGCCGAACGACCAGGGCCTCTCAACGGTGGCAATTGATAGGGTGGCTTCATCGGCACGATTGAGCAGGCGCTCTTTGACGCCGCCATCGGACGTGCGATAGATGACCTGCACCGCATCGTCAGCAATCGGCACCACGGCAACGACCGTCCCGATGCCGGTGGGGTCAAGCCCGGTGAGTGCAAGACCGGGGGTGAGCGTGTCGAGAGTAGTCATTTTTTCTTCTTGGTCCTGGCTGCTGGCTTGATTTCAGCAATCGGCGCGCTCGGCTCGGCAATCTCAACCCCAACCCGCCCGCAATAGTCGCGGATCATCACCGCAATCATGTTGGCGATGGAGCGGTGCTCATTGACAGAAGCAATGCGCACGGCTTCCTTGAGTTCGGGTTCGATACGAAATGTCAGCGTGGCTGTCTTGGCTGATGCCATGGTTCCCCCTTAGGTAGCGCATGTACTATGAATATGCTGTACTGTACTGTAAAGTCCGATGTAATCCAAATGCATCCCGCCACTTAAGCCGAGGAGCGAGCGCATGGCCCGGCACTACTCCACCAAAGACTTCTTCCGACAAATCCCAAATGCTCTATTGGCCCAGCATTCTCACTCCCGTGAATTTGGTGTGAACAGAACCCTATGAAAGACTTGCCGGCAGATGTAGTCGCCGTAAAGAATTTTTTATTTGGCAATCCCTCGCATGATCTGTACGAGTTTGCGGCGATGTTAATTAAAGCGAATTCGCCAGAACTGGTTGACATGTGGCGAACCCTCGAACGGCAAAACCCTATTAAGAAGATGTATAAGGGACAGAAAATGGTAGATTCTATTGAGGAGCGGATGTGGGTATGGATCTTTTTGGAACATGCCGCAGAGGCTAGCAAACTTCCTCCGTTCCACTACCTGCCCGTAAAACAGAGGAAAGCTTTATCAAGCAAGATTACCACTTTGGCTAATCAATTGGCGTGGGAACTCGAACACAATCAACTTGATGGACACCTGATCTTTAGCGATGGGACCGTATTCAATGGGTTTTATCTTTACGAAGATTTTGGAGAATCCAACCAGCAAAGGATTGATGAGACGCAAACACAGAAGCTGAAGGTGTCGGAGTTAATTCAGCGAACCGCGAAGCGGGCCGTAGGAAAAATTATTGATGAACCAATGTCTGGAAAATCCGGAAAAAATGTTCGTGCCATTCACTTCATCCGCCTAATGGCCGGGCACAATAAATTTATGTATTGGAAACCCTTACACGCCGTTACGGCCACAGCCGCAAATACCATCTTTGGAACCTCCTACGAAGTAGCCGATATTACGAAATTGCTCACCCGATAACCTTGGCAATTAGGGGGTTAAATTCTTCATGATTGCCAATTATCCCTGAAGTATTTCTCTGCCAAAATGAGCCATGTTCAACAATGCCTCAGGAGGCGCAAACATGGTTCATGAAATCCAGCAACTTCCCCAATCCGGCTTTGTTCGGCTCCCGCAGATTATCGGCGACAGGCACGCAACCCCCCCGATTCCAGCCCTGATTCCTGTCTCAAAATCAACGTGGTGGGCAGGCGTCAAGGCCGGGCGTTTCCCTGCACCAATCCGAACCCTCGGACGACGCATTACTGCCTGGAAAGTTGAGGACATCAGAGCCCTGATCAATGACCTGTCGATCGAGGTGCCACAATGAATAAAGAAGACATTAAGGCCGTAGTTCCTATGGAAAAACTTTTGAGCTACTACGGAAGAACAATGCAGGGCTCAGGTAAAAAATTCAAATGCCTTCAATCCAGCAATCATACCAACGGAGACACGAATCCTTCAGCAACGATTTGGAAGGACCGTCTCACTTGTCATTCGCAACATTGTTTTGAAAAGGACGACATTTTCGCGGTTGTGGGCAAGGTGGAAAACCTTTCAACGTTTTCAGAGCAGAGGGCTAAAATTGAAGAAATTTTTGGGTTACATGGGACACAGTCCGGCCAAAAGAAAAACATTGTCGACGCTTATGATTACGTAGACGAGCAAGGAAATTTGCTGTTCCAAACTGTGAGATACCAACCCAAAGACTTCCGTCAGCGGAGACCCGATGGCAACGGGGGCTGGATCTGGAACCTGAAGAACACGCGATTTGTCTTGTATCGGTTACCCGAAATCATACACGCGGATTCCATATTGATTCTCGAAGGTGAAAAGGATGTTGAAACCGCGTATTCCCTAGGGCTTCCAAAAAACTGGGCGGCCACCTGCAATCCAATGGGCGCAGGAAAATGGAACCCCGCCTTTTCTGAATGTCTTCGACATAAAACCGTCGTTCTATGTCCCGATCAAGACGAGCCTGGACTGCTACACATTGCAAAAATCGCCAACTGTGTGAATGGGATTGCCAAAGATGTGCGATTACTTCGCCTACCCTCTGGCAAAGATTTAACAGCATGGGTTGAGAAAGGAGGAACGGCTGAGGTCTTACACCAATTGATCGAGACGGCAAAATCATGGATGCCTGAAGCGCACCCGGCAGGTTTTCGCCTTACGTCAATGGCAGACCTACTAAATGAACCAGACGAGGAAACCGAATGGCTTGTTGAAAATTTGTTGCCGTCTGGCGGTCTGTCGGTGATTGGAGGAAAGCCGAAGGCGGGCAAGTCCACCACGGTTCGGAACCTTTGTCTGTCTATATCAAGGGGCGAACCGTTCTTAGGATTCCGGACCACACTGGGACCGGTATTCTATTGCGCCTTTGAGGAAAAGCGAGGCGAAGTCAAAAAACATTTTAGGGTCTTAGGTGCCACACCCGACGATCAAGTTTTTTCTTTCATTGGGAAGGCCCCCAAGGACTTCTTGGAAGAGATCGATGCCCTGGTCAAAACCGCTCAGCCCAAGCTGATTGTCCTGGACACCTTGGCCAAGGTAACGAGCATTTCCGACATGAACGACTACGCCAAAGTGAATCAAGCCATTGACCCCTTCATTCACCTAGCACGGCAATCGGGCGCACACCTGATGCTTGTTCACCACAACGGCAAAGGTGACCGGGATGGAGGCGACAATCTTTTGGGGTCCACGGCAATTTTTGGCTCCGTCGATACCTGCCTTATACAAAAGAGATCAGACAAATATCGCACCCTTCAGAGTATCAACCGTTACGGGATCGACCTGGAGGAAACAGTTTTGGAATGGGATGAGGAGTCTAAGGCGATTAGCCTTGGTGGATCCAGGAAGGATACCGAGGTCAAACGGTTTGAAGAAGAAATCATTGCCTTCCTGAAATCCCAGGAGGTTCCGGCATTGCGGGAACTGATCGAGGAATCCATAGAGGGGCGAACCGGGTTGAAGCGGTCTGCCCTGAAAAACCTAGTGGAGAGGGAGGAGGTCGAACGCCATGGAAAAGGCGGGAAGGGCGACCCCTTCAAATATTCTTGTTTCGTTGTTCCCCATAACATATGGGTACAAGGGAACAAGAACGCTAAAAACGACGAAACCGACTATAAACAAAGGGCGGATGCTTGTTCCCATGAACTCATAGATTTCGAGCAGGTGCCGAATTCGCAGGAACATGAAATAGCGTCGGTGAGAGCTGAGAAAAATGGGGAATTTGAGGAGATAGAATTGTGATTGTTCTGGCGCTCAAAAACTTACGTCTTCGCTCAGCAGGTACTATCACTGAAGTTTATGCTGGCCAGACTATCGACCTTCCACCAGACCAGGTGGACAGTCTCTTAGCAAAAGCCCCCGACAAGATTCGCGTCATACAACCTGGATTTATCGTCACGTGGCACTCGCCGCTCATTGGCGTGTGTTCTGGTCAAGTGTCTGAAGTTCAGGTAGCTGTGATTGTTATTACGGAACATGGTGTGACGAAAGAGCGGACCAACATTCCATCAGCGTGGATTACCAAAATTGAGGAGGCGGTTGGATGAGTTGTCCCTATTGCGGAAAAGAAACGAGCCTCCGTGAATGTCGGGATCGACCAGCCTGTGATTTCCCGGTGTATACAGGTCCCCTACCGTGGCACTGGGGAGCGATTCACAAATTCATGGCTAATGGACGTGAGAAATTGGAAGAACAAAGAAACGAAAATTTTGAAAAAATATCAAGATTGAGCCAATAGGAGAATGCCATGTATGGTGGAAAACGGCCCGGTGCCGGACGTAAAAAAGGGGTTCAAAACAAGGTCAACGCGGCATTGCGCCAAAAGGTCATGGCGGATGGAATTCTGCCGCTAGAATTTATCTTATCAATAATGCGTGACTCCAAAAATCCTGACGAGATGCGGCTGGAAGCCGCGGTGAAGGCAGCACCATTTTGCCACCCGCGGCTGCAAGCCATTGAGCATTCGGGGCCTGAAGGGGATGGAATTCCACAAAGCATCAGGGTCGAATTTGTGTAACCATCAACCAAGCCCCACCGCCGACCACGATGAGGCTTGGTGTTTGTGTTGTCGTCTTGTTCGACTACTCGTTTATGCTTGTGATTTTTTCCACCGATAGCC
>JAQBZH010000035.1 GCA_027622005.1 Bacteroidota bacterium
AGACTTTCTGTATCAAATTTCGCTCACGGCCGGTCTTGGCTCTAACGATATCGGCTTGGACCGCAATCAATTAGGAGGAACCTACATTGTTCATTTTGAGCGCCGGGGACCTAAAGTATTTATGGTCGTTCCGAATCTGGACTATGTTGCTATTACTCCCAACGTCGCGGAGCAACAATCGGTCAAAGACGCGTTCGCGTCCGGGGTGATGTATGGCTTTGCAGTAGCAGCCCAGACGGGCGAACGAGTTCTGGTCGACGCTACTTCATTTGTTGTTCGGGATGCACACGGTGCAGCAGATTCGCTGAGAAGTCAAGGTCAAGGATCTTTTAAGGTGGATGACTCCAGATCTGCTCCATATAAAGAGCGCACCAAAGCATTTCCCCGAAATACCGAAATGGAGGCCATGCTAACGTTAACTTCTGATGCGCCAGGTGGAATCGTTAGATCAGTGGCTTCGCTGGCAGGGTCATTCACGCTCCGTGAGCGCCATTCATTTATCCAGCTTCCCGAACCCGGCTTCGAGCCCAGATTAAATGATCCTAGATCGGGTTATTTTGGCCCGAGCTTTTTGGATTACTCTTCGCCCATTGGCTCTGATATGAGGGTGCGCTACATTTCTCGGCACCGCTTGGAAAAAGTGGACCCTTCTGCCGCGGTGAGCGATCCGGTCAAACCTATTATCTATTACCTAGACAACGGCACACCAGAGCCGATTCGAACGGCCCTTTTGGAAGGAGCTCGCTGGTGGAATGAGGCTTTTGAAGCGGCCGGATACCGGAACGCGTTTCAAGTAGAAGTACTTCCTGATGGAGCAGACCCATTAGATGTCCGCTACAATATTATTAATTGGGTGCACCGCTCAACTCGTGGGTGGAGTTACGGTTCGAGCATCACGGATCCTAGAACCGGTGAAATACTCAAAGGACATGTATTGTTGGGATCCCTCCGAGTGCGACAGGACTATTTGATCGCTCAAGGATTACTCAATCAATTTGAACCCTCTTCCCAGCTCAATATGACGGGTAAAGACCTCATGCTTGAGATGGCGCTCGCACGCATCCGACAACTTTCAGCCCATGAAGTAGGCCATACGCTCGGCATACAGCATAACTTTGCCGCTTCTGTCAATGATCGGGCGTCCGTAATGGATTACCCCGCTCCGCTTGCCAAGCTGGATCCGGATGGGCGAATTTTGCTTCACGAAGCCTACGACGAGGGAATCGGCGCATGGGATACGTTTACCATTCGCTATGGTTATTCGGATTTTCCGGATCAGATGGACGAAAAAACAGCGCTTCGTTCCTTAATTGATGAATACGTTTCTCAGGGATTGGGATATATAACCGATGGGGATGCCCGTGCGGAAGGGGGCGCGCATCCGGAAGCTCATTTGTGGGATAATGGTAATAATGTAGTCGAGGCCCTCAAATTGGATATGATGGTCCGAGAAGTCGCTCTCAAACGGTTCGGCGTGGGCAGCTTACGACCCGATCAGCCAATGGCCACGCTCGAAGAGGTTCTGGTGCCATTGTATCTCAGGCACCGGTATCAAATTGAAGCCGTTTCAAAATTAATTGGAGGCGTTAGTTACACCTACAACCTTCGTGGAGATAGTCAAAGCTTTCCAACTCCCGTTTCAACCGGCAATCAGCGATCAGCCATCAACGCACTCCTTTCGGCCGTGACTCCGGAGGCGCTTGCTCTCCCCGATCAAATTCGGACCCAGATTCCACCGCGTCCTCCGGGATTTGGCTCGCATCGTGAGTTGTTTTCTGGTCACACAGGCCTCATTTTTGACCCTTATGCGCCGGCAGCTGTCGTCGCGCAACAAGTATTTGGCCTCTTGCTTCATTCAGACAGAATGGCTCGCTTGACGTACCAAAACGATTTTGATACCACTCTTCCTGAATTGTTGGACGTTTTGGTAACGGTCACTGAAAAGATTTGGCTTGAAGACGTCCCCCGCGACGGGTACAAAGCCGAATTGCAGCGACTTACGCAGCAGGTTTGGGTGGATCAATTACTCTCCGCCGCTTCATCACCCTCCCAGGCACCCGCGGCACAAGCTCGCATTCTGTATCATTTGAGAGATATCCACACTTGGCTAACCGACAATGCCGACCAAGTGGATGATCAGACCCGTGCTCACCGTTTCGCGACGCTGGACGAAATTGATCGCTACATTTTCCGGCCCTATCAGGTGCAAGAGCGGCCCGTCCCTGTAACTACACCGCCTGGATCGCCCATTGGTTCTGACGATCCGACCTGGCTTGTCCGTACACAGGAACGCAAAGCCTGGCTCACGGCTTGGACAGACGCTACCCAAATTTGTGCGTTCGAAAATTAATTGCAAAAATCGACTTCCAAATAACGAAACATATCTTTGCGCGCCCGTAGGATATATTCCATAAGCTGGAACTCGTCTATAAAGGATCCTTGAAAAGACGTAGGCCGGCTCTGATGAATGTAGTACTCAAAAGAGGTGTAAGAGAATGCTCAAGTTGTTGACCCGTTCGGAGGAATTTGTCCTCTTGGCCGTCTGGAGATTGCAATCCGAGGCCTATTCGCTTGCCATTCAAGATGAGATTTCCAAGTTGACCGGGTACTCATGGTCTCTCGGGTCTATTTTTACGCCGCTTGAGCGATTGCAGCGTAAAAGACTCCTCACCTCGACGCTCAGCGACTCGACGCCCGACCGAGGGGGGCGAAAAAAGCGCATTTATCAACTCACCATGGAAGGCAAAAAGGCGCTGGACCACCTGCACTCTATCGAGGCCGCCATGTGGGAAGGTCTCCCAAGTTTCGCCATTTTAAAGGTGTGACGATGAAAGACCAATCTACCCCGCACCCTCCCCGATTTTCCAACTGGGTTCTCAGTTGGCTTTTGGATGACGACTGGGAAACCCCAGTTGGCGATTTTGAGGAAGCCTTTCACCATATGGCGAAGTCCGAGGGTTACCCGAAAGCCCGCCGCTGGTATCGAGTTCAGGTTCTTCGCCTATTCCCTGAACGTCTTTTTGAACAACTGTTCTGGAGTGTTTACATGTTACGTACCAATTTGAAATTGACCATTCGTTCGCTTCGCAAAAATCCAGTTTTTGCAGCGATCAACATCGGCGGGCTAGCCATCGGCATGGCTGCTTTTTTATTAATTGCCCTGTTCATCCAAAACGAGTTGGCCTTCGACACCATGTATTCGAAGTCCGACAATTTGGTACGAGTGGTCGAAACGGTGGTAAATGGGGATGGCACTACACGAATAGACGGGTATACTAGAGCGGCCGTCGGGCCAGAGGCGATGGCCGAAATCCCAGAAGTTGAAGGCTATGTTCGCCTGCTTGGCCAGAGTCTGTTTGGACGTGGAGCCGTCACCACTTCAACCCACCAGTTTTACGAAGGAGAATATTACTTCGCTGAACCCGCATTCTTCGAAAATTTCGATCTACCGTTCTTAACGGGTGATCCTGCTACAGCCCTCACGGACCCCAATACCGTAGTCCTGACCGAGTCGGCCGCCATCAAGTATTTCGGAACGACAGACGCCCTCGGAAAAGAGCTTGAGGCCGAGCGGAGGGGTACGTTTACGGTAACAGCGGTTTTAAAAGACCTCCCTGACAACACCCATTTATCCTTCAATTTGCTCTATTCCATGTCTAGCATGGGCGAAGCAGCTGCTGAAGTACTCGCTGATTGGGAAAACAGCGGAATGATCACGTATCTAAGGCTCAAAGATGGAGCTTCCATCCCCGATGTGGAATCCAAATTGGCCGCCTTGTTTTCTCGCCGATTGGAAAGTGATGCCAGTTCCACAACAACGCCGAATATCCAAACGCTAAAGGAAGTCCACTTTGGGTCAGCAGGTATCGAAAACGAGGACAATGCGCATGAGGCCAATTTCGCAATCATCGGGATTTTCGGCCTAGTCGCGGCCCTAATCGTCCTAATTGCGGTCATTAATTACACCAATATGACCACGGCTGGGTCCATGAAGCGAGCAAAGGAAGTTGGGCTGCGCAAAGCGGTTGGAGCCCACCGGGGCCAGTTGATGCGGCAGTTCTTTGGTGAATCCTTCGTTACCATCTTTCTCGCGGTCATTTTAGCTTTGATCCTTGCCAACGTGGCGCTACCCGGTTTCAACGCTGTAATGGGTAAATCGTTAAAGCTGTTCGGCACATTTGGCATCCAGTTTTTGGGTGTAATCGTGCTCATGCTTGTTGGCATAGGTATGCTTTCTAGCATCTTTCCGGCCATATCTCTCGCATCAGCCGGAACCGTTACGGCCCTCAAAGGGCGTCCAGAAACACGTGCTGGAGCGCCCCGCTTACGCCAGGTTCTCGTAACCGCGCAGTTCACACTCTCAATAGGACTGATTATATCGAGCTTGATTGTACTGAGTCAAATGCGGTTCATCCAGGAGACAGACCTTGGATTTAAGGATGATCAACTACTCATCGTGGATATTAATTCGGGTGACGTCCGACGCGACTTCCGTACGATTTTGACAGAATATCGAGCCGTATCGGGTGTTCGGGATGTAACAGTATCATCCAGAGTACCGGGGGATTGGAAGCCGATTGCCCAAATAGACGCCCGAAACGGCAATTCTGGGCCGGAATCCATTGTTGGGTCCCATTTTCTTGGGATGGACGATCGCTTTTTGGACACGTACGGCATGACATTGATTGAAGGCAGAAATCTATCGATGGAGACTACTTCGGATTCTCTCTCCGTTTTGATCAACGAAACGGCAGCCAAAGCAATGAATTTGGGGATAGGCGATCCTGTTTCTATTTCCAGTGCTTCGCTGTTACGTCGATTTCCAGACAGTCCCTTTGTACCGGTTGTGGTGGGAATCGTAAAAGACTTCAATTTCCAGTCGCTCCACCAACAGATTGGCCCCATGATTCTGGGATTCCACAGAAATCCTATTCAATCTATTGACTACTTCACGATCAAGCTTGTTGGTGGCCCCGTTCCGGAAGTAATGGAACAACTGGAGGCTATCGGGCGGAAATTCGACCCCGAACGTCCTTGGGAGTTCAACTTCTTGGATAGTCGATTAGAGGACTTTTATCAAGCCGAAACCCGTTTCACCAGCGTCTTTTCGTTGGCTACCGGGCTGGCCATTTTGATCGCCTGCCTTGGGCTTTTAGGCCTCACGACATTCACCGTAGTAAGGCGAACAAAGGAAATCGGTATTCGAAAGGTGTTCGGGTCCTCGTCAGCGGGAATCGTTACCATGCTGTCAAAAGAAATTGCCACTCTGGTGGTCATTTCTTTCACGATTGCGGCTCCGGTTTCTTGGTTGATAATGAATCGCTGGCTAAATGATTTTGCCTATCACACCGAAATTAATTTGTTGACCATTGTCCTTTCCGGCGTCATTGCGCTGCTTTGCGCTCTAGGAACGGTCAGTTTTCAATCCTTTCGAGCGTCCCGAATGAATCCGGTTCAATGCTTGAGATATGAATAAGGTTGAATCGGAGCCTTTCTGAGACTATGTAAACCCGTTCTACGATCTTGAATCTTGGAAATGGTCCGGCCCTAAAACGTCAAGGTTTTCGCTGTCAGGGTTGAAATGCTGGTATCCCGACGGGTGAAGCGGCATGAGGCCGGTGTCCGGACTGTACGCCCGAATTCCTTTGGTAGCTTCCTCAATATTGCCAATGACGGAGCACCCTTCGAGGGCATCGACTAGGGCAACCTGAGAAGGATCGACGGTGAACAGCAATTCGTAGTCTTCGCCCCCAAAAAGGGCGTAAGCATCGATATCGTCCATAAACTGATCCGCAACGGCCCTTGTTTCTGGATCAAACGGCAATGCCGGAATGCGAACGGTGGCCCCTACCCCACTTTTGGTGGCAATATGATGGACTTCGGAGGCGATACCGTCCGAAATGTCGATCATGGATGTCGGTTTGATCCCGGCCTTTTTAAAGGCTTCAATCATATCCAGCCGAGCATGGGGGCGCAATTGCCGCTGGATAACGTATTGGTGCGCATCGAGGTCGGGCTCGTATTGATCGCCCATATCTTTGAGAGCTTGGCGTTGGTCCAGCAATACTTTTAAGCCGGCATACGCACCTCCTACATCACCCGTAACACACAAAAAATCCCCCACGTTGGCTCCTCTTCTGAAGACCACATCCTGCTCGGCGACTTCGCCTACAACCGTTATCGAGATATAGAGGGCGTGGGACGTACTGGTATCTCCCCCGACCAATTCCATTCCATACTTTTTGCAGCCGATCTGCAAACCGTCATAGAGGCTGTCTACCATTTCCACGGACATGTTGCGAGGGACGCCGAGCGCAATCGTGGCGTACAGAGGTCGCGCATTCATGGCAACCACGTCGCTCACATTCACAGAAATGGCTTTATATCCCAAAAACGACATCGGAATAAACGTCCGGTCAAAATGGACGCCCTCGATCAGTGCGTCGGTCGTTATAACGTGGAGAAGGCCTTCAGAAGCCTGGTATACGGCTGCATCGTCGCCGATACCTTCAATCAACCTGGATGATCGCGCTACGCCCGCCAATCTTTCCGACATGCGTTGAATAAGGCCGAATTCTCCCAGGGTGGATAGTGGCGTGAAAGTTTGACTCATGCGAAGGACTTAGTAGATGAAGAAGACTGAATGAGGAAGACTGGATGAGGAAGACTGAATGAGGAAGACTGGATGAGGAGGACTAAATGAAAACACCGTATTCAAATTCGCTGTCAGCGTTCGCTGGATCGTATTCGGGACTGATGATGCATAACTCTTCGTTGTGCTGAATGGATTCTCCGGACGATGGAATCCAGCTATTAATCACCTTTAGGGCCGTTTGACCAACCGTAAAAGGGGTGCCTTTATGGGTAAACTTGGCCATTCGCCGTCCGGAAAGGTCGATTTTTTCGAAGGATGCGGGCACGCCTTCGAAGCTGTCGACGGCTACAAGTGCATAATAACGCGAAACTGGTAATTGCTCGGTTAAATCTCCGGTGATAAGCGCATACCTATCGGCTCCAACCCGTCCGCTGATTTCGTTCAACCGGGCTCGAAGTTGCGCCCATAAAGCCTGAATCTGGCCGAAAACAGGGCCTTCTGATGCCCCACCTCGCGTAATCACGCTCAATCCCACGAGTTTTAACGAAGTGGGCTCAATCACGGTCAGAAATACAGCGCCATCGTTTGGAGCTACGTTCATAAGCTTGCCCGGGTACGAGGTGGAAAACAAATTTTTCCTAAGTACGCGCGCTCACTAGCACCGGTAACGGAAGGCATCCCCGTGGAAACGCCGTTCATCGCCTCGTAGGCCAACACGGCAAAACAAATGGCTTCTTTGGCATCAGGATCGATCCCGTGCTGCGAGATGGAATCAACTTTGGTTTGCGGTAATCTTGCCGAAAGTCCAGCCATGATAACTTTGTTGTGCACGCCTCCCCCGGAAACAATCAATCGATCCGGTCGGGTCCCCGCCATCGATTCCAAAATGGTCGTGATGGTCAGCTCGGTTGAGGTAGCTACGACGTCGCGATCTGAAAGACCTCTTTTTTGTCCCTCCAATACCAAATCGGACACATACGCGGCATTAAACAGCTCTCGCCCGGTCGATTTGGGAGCTGGTCGAGCGAAATACGGATTTTCGAGGAGCTTAGCAAGCAAATCGGCATCGACTTTGCCTGTGAGGGCAAACTGCCCCCCATCGTCAAACATCTTACCGGTGTAATGCTTCATCAACGAGTCGATCACCACATTTGCAGGTCCGGTGTCAAAGGCGATAACGTCATCGCGACGGCACCCGGCTGGAAGAATAGATAGGTTGGCAATGCCCCCTAGGTTAAGTAAAACCCTGTTTTCGTCCGGCTTCGTGAAAAGCGCCCAATCAAAATAGGGTACTAAGGGAGCGCCTTGCCCTCCCAATGCGATATCTGCTTGCCTAAATTCGCCCACGACTGGAAGGTGCAACAAGTGCGAGAGCACCGCTGGATCTCCAATTTGCAGTGTAGAAGCGATTCCGGCCGTCGGATTTGGGTCGTGATAGACGGTTTGCCCATGAGAACCGACCAATTCGAGGCTTTCTTGCGGAATATTGTGCTTTACACAAGCTGATTTGACTGCATCCGCGTACACATAGGCCAACTCTGCATTCAACGTGGCAATTTCAGCTACGGATGAGGTAACTGGCTCTGTATTTTTTAGAATCCGCTCCTTCAGTTCCAGCGGATACGGAATGGACTCAAACGCTTTTACGTCGATTTCAAGTCGGTTTCCAGACCCTCGAAGCTGTACAATCGCAACGTCCACTCCATCAAGGCTGGTGCCAGACATCAATCCAACCACCATTCGCTTTTTGGAAGAGGAATCAACAGGGCTATCTATCCTTGACCACATTTTTTTGCCTCAATTCCTGCGCCTTTTGTAAAAACTCTTCGGCCTTGTCTGGGCGCTGGATGGCCAATTTCTCGTAAACCTGAGCAGCCTCTTCGTGGAATTTCTGATTGGCATAAATCCGGGCCAGGGTCTCCGACACGACATCATCAATCTCAGTTTCCAACTCCCCTTGTGGAATCATTCTGACGTCCGGATCGAGGACGATTCGCGCCATTTCTAACTCCTGAATGAGCTGATCGAGATCTTGATACTCGAGGACGGGGGCTCCCGGCGGCGAAATTTTTCTTTCGGTGGGCGAATGTGCGGGAGCCGAATGTCCGGGGGCAGGAGAATGTCCCGGCGCGGAAGAATGCCCAGGTGCGGGCGCTGAAGGAATCGGCTGCGAGTCAACTACAGGTGCCCCACCGGAAATGGGTTGCTCACGGCGCGCTACCCCTCCATCACCCGAAAACAGTTGGTGCAGTACGGCCTTGCTCAGACCTTTTTCAATAACGGCGTTGTTTGGGCAATAGTATGCCGCCCATTTCCAGTGCTGAAGGGCTTTTTCAAATTCTGATTGGGACTCCAACAAACGTGCTAGCACGACCCGGGCGCTCACGTGCTGGGGTACCTCGCCTAGTAATTGTTCGAGCATGGGGCGGGCCTCGGCCACTTTCCCACCTTCAAGAAGCGATACGATATGCGTGATTTCTGGGATCGACATGAATCAGTTTACCAGTTCGATGTGGCTGCAGTGAACACATCGTCGGCGATTTTCTCTAAAGCAGCAAACGCTGCCGTCTCTTCTTGGCTAGGGTCAAATGGATCGTATTCTTCAAACGCCGAAAAGGTACGACTTAATAATTCCTTGTTTTGAACTTGATCCTGATATCGAACCGTTACGGTTATCGAAACTCTATTGCGGGTGGCCTGCTCATTACCCGAGACGGATGTTGGCGAATTTTCATATCGCGAAATCACGACCGACAGCAAAGCATCCGCCGAAGATTCATTGGTTTCGAGCGATAGGCGTGTTTGCCGGACAAATCGATCAATCATCAACCGGGTCATTTCGGCATCCAGGCTCGACACGGTTGAAATCGTGTTGTCCTCAACCAAGGGGATCGCCACAGTGCCCAAATGTTCGGGAATAGAAGCGCCGGTAAAGCTGTAGTAGCTGCATCCGGACGCAATTACGAATGAGGCACTCGCAATCACGAAAACTCCGATCCAATGGGTGAAAAGTGGCTTCATATCAAGCGGTGGCCGTCTCAGTTGCTTCAATATCCTTTAGTTTACGGTACAGCGTTCTCTCACTAATACCTAGCGATTCCGCCGTCAGCCTCCGATTTCCCTCATAACGCTGCAAAGCCGTCAAAATGAGGGTCCTCTCAGCAAATTCAAGGGTTGGGAGGTCGCCGTCAAGGGAAATCAAATTGTTCGCGGGTTCGGGTTCGGGCGCCGCCGCTTCACCTTCGCCCGCGGAATCCACTTCACCCGGCGATTCAAATTCGTACGGCGCTTCTTCTATAAAATCCGCGTGATGACTTGGAGCGTCGTCGTGTACCACTAATAACCTTCCCGGATCTCGCACGACCGTTGCTTCCGTCGACCCGCTACTACGACCAGCTGCCACCAACAGTGCGATTTGTTCTTTCAGTTCCCGAACCTCGACCCGGAGTTCCACCAGAATCCGGTAGATCAACTCCCGCTCCCGGGCGCTGGCTCCTTCCTCAGAAGAACTCGTTCCGCCCCCAATGGAAACCAGGCCTACGCCGGAGCCCCCGGCGGATACCCCCCGGAGATACGGCCGAATGTCTTCTTCTGAAATCGCATTGCCACGTAGCAAAACCACTGTTTGCTCGGCCACATTACGCAGTTCTCGAATATTCCCCGGCCAGCGATACCGCGTCAATAAGTCCCTCGCGTTCGCCTCCATACGGGGCGCCGACGTATTGTATTTTTGGGTGAAACGGTGTTGAAAGTGATCAAAAATCGGCAAAATGTCTTCTCGGCGCTCTCGAAGCGGCGGTACGTGTAGAAGCACCGTGCTGAGGCGATAGTAGAGATCTTCGCGGAACCGGCCAGCTTCGACTTCTTTGCCTAAATCCTTATTCGTCGCCGCGATGACGCGAACGTCCGATTTCAAAACCACAGAAGATCCCACGCGGTTAAATTCACCCGTTTCCAAAACCCGAAGGAGCCGCACCTGGGCCTTTAAGGGCATTTCTCCAATTTCATCCAGGAATATGGTCGACCCGTCGGCCTCTTCAAAATAGCCTTGTCGGCGCTCCACGGCCCCAGTATATGCACCCTTTTCGTTTCCAAAAAGCTCCGACTCAATCAACCCCTCGGGCATCGCGCCGCAATTCATGACCAACATTCGCTTGTGGCGACGCCTGCTCATTTCGTGTAGTGCTTGGGCGAACAATTCTTTTCCAACGCCACTTTCGCCTTGAATCAAAACCGTAATCTCAGTTCCGGCAACGAGGCGCACCCGATCCAAGGCCTGCTTCACCCCATGGGAAGTGCCAATGATGCCAAACCTTTCCTGCATGGACTGTCTATCCATTCGAAAAACCCTCTTTAGGTCCTGCCTAGCGGCTTGGCGAGCAGTGTGGCCGACGTGCAATCGGTCACTAACACCCGGACATAATCGCCTTTGACAAAATCCATCCGGTCAAACACCGTCATCTTGTTGGTGTCCGTCCGGCCCGACAATTGCTGATCGCTGCGGCGGCTTTCGCCCTCCACCAAAACGATATGTTCGGTGCCAATTTCAGCCCGATTACTCTCCAATGAAATGCCCGATTGCAATTTAATAATGTCCTGAAGACGGCGTTTTTTGACCTCTTCAGGCACGTTGTCCTTGTATTTTCGGGCGGCGTACGTGTCGGGACGTTCCGAATACATGAACATGTAAGCGTGATCGTACCGAACCTGTGCCATGAGCGAAAGCGTATCGAGGTGCTCTTCCTCGGTTTCGTCGCAAAATCCGGCGATGACGTCGGTTGACAGCGAAAGGCCAGGGACAATCTTTCGAGCGCGATCGACTAAATCCAGGTACTGCTCGCGCGAATACGTCCGTTTCATGCGCTGCAGCATATCCGTATTGCCGTGCTGAACCGGCAAATGGATGTAATTACACACGTTTGCCTGCTCGGCGTGAACATGTAGGAGAGCGTCTGAACAATCTTTGGGGTGGCTGGTGGAGTAACGGATCCTTAATTCGGGTGATATTTGAGAAATGCGATACAGCAATTCGGCAAAATCTACCCCGCTTCCTAGCTTCTCGTCCCGATATGAATTCACGTTTTGGCCCAACACCGTGACTTCCTTAAAACCGCTCTCTACCAACGTTTTACACTCGTCAAGAATGCTATCTACCGGCCTGCTACGCTCGCGTCCGCGAGTGAAAGGGACGACACAGAACGAACACATATTGTCGCACCCGCGCATGATCGACACAAACGACGAGACCCCGTTGGACGCGTACCGGACTGGCGCGATATCTTGGTACGTTTCTTCTCTGGATAACAAGACATTTACCGCCGCCTGACCGGTGTCTGTCGCCTGGTTGAGTAGATTAGGTAGGTCGCGGTAGGCGTCTGGGCCAACGACGATATCAACCAATTTCTCTTGGTCCAGCAGTTTTTCGCGCAGGCGTTCGGCCATGCAGCCCAAAACGCCAAGCTTTAAGTCCGGATTAACGTGGGTCTTGTGGGAGCGAAGCTCTACCAAACGGCGCCGAACCTTTTGCTCCGCGTTTTCGCGGATAGCACAGGTGTTAATCAATACAATGTCGGCCGCGTCCACGTCATTAGTAAGGCCGTACCCGTCTTTGGTCAGAACGGATGCCACGATCTCCGAGTCGGAAACGTTCATCTGGCAGCCATACGTCTCCAGATAGACCATTTTCTTACCAAAAGCCGTTGCCGAAACTTGCTTGGGCGCGTCTAAATCATCTAAAATTGGAATGTCGAACGTGGGCTGCACAGCAAGTCTAGGATAAATGGGGTTGAATACACTAACAAAAAGTCCGGTCTCCTCCCCCACTTGCGTTATCCGAATCGCTCTGCCGATTTGTCTGCAACGGGGACAAGGGACTCATTCAACCTAAGATACCGCTCCAGGTTCAGATATTACTGTTAATGTTCCGACAAAATGTCAGGCTGTGGGCGGAGACACCCTCGATGGAGCGGCGGACGCGCTTCCTTAATTGCGCCTGCGCGCCGGTTAATGAATTAGGTAGTTCCGTTTCGTATTGAACATCAACAAATAGGCTTTTTTAGTGGAAATCCCTAGAAATGACCGGTTCACAAGCGTTTTCACAAAAGGCTGCCTTTCTAAAAAGGGAGCGATCAATTTTTCAACCCTTCGCTCTGTGATGCCGATTCTTCGTCCAAACTCTGAAAAATCAAGGCGTGAAGGATGGCCGGATTTCTTGCACGACTCGCTTTTAAAATCATCCTGAAAGAGTCCATTACTGAGTGCAAAATCCGAATCATTCACGTGAAGCGAAGTGTTAAGTAGGTCATAGGCAGGACTCAGGAAGTGATCGCCCATGGAGGATTCCATCAGTGAGAAATTTTTTAGGTGGGCATCTCCATTTGAGTACAGATAATTGAATATCACCAGAGAAAAATACTTTTCGATTTCAATCCTCCAGGCAGGAACATGCTGTTGAATTAGAACGCCCATTTCCTCGTAACTGAAATCATATTTATAATTAGGCCCAGCATTTTCACTTGTCTTGCCGGCGAGAGTCGCAAAATCTTCTAGACCCCATTTTCCTGCTCCTGATTTTATATCAAATCGTTTTGTCAGATAAGCCGGTGTGCCGTCTTTGAAAAACACTATCGCATTTTCGGCGGTGTTTATTCCATAAACTTGTTGAGCTATTTGCATAGTCAAGTGCTCGTTCGCAGGAACCTGATCTACAAATTTTACATCCCTAGGTATTGGCTTAAGAATATGGGTTCCGTGTTCTCCCAGCTCAGTCAAACGCAATTGTTTTTTATCCAACAGGATGCTCAATTTTTCCTGCACGCCCGAAATGGAAATGCGTTTGCGGTTTTCGATGAATAGTTGCGCCACTTGTTCGGAGCCTGTTGTCGGCTCATAAGGCAAAATGTGACTTATTTTTTTACCGCCGAACATTTTTTTAAGGCACACCGGACTATAAGTGGTATACCCTTCCGCCAACGTTCCAGGACAATATTTCAATTCCGTTAATGTCACGTTGCTTCGATAGGCTTAACGGTTACTGCACCGATTGTCTCTACCTGCGCTGTAGCCATCAAAAGACCAAAATCGTCCTCTTCATCGATCCGTAATTGTTTGCTTTGTAATTTTTTGTTCGCTCCTTCGCTCAACATATTTGAAAAAAATGGAAAAAGGCCTTCGCTTCTGTATTCCTTCTGTGTTTTGGGTAAGGATAGACTTACGGCGGGCTGGGAGGAATCTGCCAAATATTGCTCAGTGTAGGTGAACACAAATTGATGACGTTTTACTTCCGCAAGCCGTCCAGCAAGGACTCCATTTCGATATATCTCCGCAATTCTCATTGACTTTCGTGCCGTTTCACATCGAGGCGCAGTTCCAATCCCAATACATCTGCAAGCTTGGTCAAGACACTTAGCGTAGGGTTACCCTTTCCTCGTTCTAATTTATACAGCGTATTGGTACTTACATCAGCTAGCTCTGCCAAATGCGGTTGGGTGATTTCCAACTCGTTTCTTCGGCTTTTTATGGTTTCCCCGATTTGCCTGACTAACATTATAGTGTGATTTTTGACTTAAACATACATCAATTATACGTATTCCGCAATGATAATCACACTATAGTGTGATTATCAACTGGTTTATACACGATGACCCGTAATTTTTACGCGTTATCACATTATGTTGTGATTTTTATCTCCTAAACTTCATTTTATTCAAATTAATACGGACAAATCATATTATAATGTGGTTTTCCTGTGTTGCTTTCTGCGCCATTGGTATTATGTAGATATGCACCAGATCATGTCGGCTACAGCCAGTAAGCAAACAAGTTCGTCGAGTGACACTCTCCCGACCCGGGTCAAAGCCCACTAAATTCTCACTCAATAGCCGAACCGGGGCTTCAATGCGTTCGTATATTCTGGGATTACAAAATGAGTCATCTAACTTTTTAGTACCGTATGTCAGGCCACAGTAAATGGTCAACCATTAAGCGCGCAAAAGCGGTCACTGACGGGCGCCGATCCAAGATTTGGGCTCGCATCACGAGGGATATTATGACAGCGTCCCGCGAAGGCGGTGGCGAGGTGGGTATGAATCCGCGTTTGGCTACCGCCGTGGATAAGGCCAAATCGGAAAACATGCCGAAAGACAATATCGTTCGGGCCATTAAACGGGGTACGGGCGAAATTGAAGGCGCGGAATACGTTGAGTCTACCTACGAAGGCTACGGACCATCCGGGATAGCCATATTTGTGGAAGGCCTAACCGATAACACCAACCGAACGGTTGCAGACGTCAGACATTTGTTTGGAAAATATGGCGCCGGGTTAGGTCTAAATGGCTCGGTGGCTTTTCAGTTTGAACGAAAAGGGATATTCACCATTCCTGCAGAGGGAAACGATGAAATGGCCCTTTTTGAATTGGTGGCGGAAGCCGGCGCTGAAGATCTTGTTCAGGAAGGCGACGAATTCACGGTGACGTGTCCGATTGAGTCCTTCGGTACAGTGAACGCAGCACTCGAATCAGCGAAAATCAAAGTCATGGAAGCTGGATTGCAACGCATTCCCACGACCACCACGCGGCTGGAGCCGAGCGAAGCCAAAGCGGTAATGAAATTGATCGACTTGCTGGAAGAACACCAGGATGTGCAAGCTGTGTATTCCACTCTCGAATTGGACGATGCCATGATCGAGGCCATGTCTTAGCCATGATTATTCTGGGCATTGACCCTGGATCCAACATCACCGGTTTTGGGGTGATTCGTATCGAGCAAAGGGCAACCATTTTGGTCGATTCCGGGGTGATTCGCGCATCAAGTGTAGGCACGGATCATCAGCTCCGACTCAAACAGATTTACGATTCCGTCTGCGAGTTGATTGGGCAACATTTGCCAGATTATTGCGCGGTCGAAATGCCCATTTTTGGCAACAACCCGCAGTCTATGCTCAAGCTCGGGAGGGCGCAGGCGACGGCCATGCTGGCGGCCCTCAATCATCAAATTCCCGTTTCCGAATACACCCCAAAAGAAGTCAAAAAGGCCGTGACTGGCAACGGAAACGCTTCGAAGGAACAGGTTCGATATATGGTCGAAACAATGTTATCGATGACGGCTGGGAGTTTTGCTACCATGGACGCGTCCGATGCACTAGCCGTTGCGCTCTGCCACGTGAATCGAGGCGGGGACACTCAAAAATCCCATTCGAAAAACTGGGCTTCTTTCATCAAAGAAAACCCGGGACGCGTAAGGTAGCCCGGTCTGGAATCCCAGGACGTGTAAGGTAGGGGGCCCCTTGGAACACCCGGAAAACACGGAGCGCCCAGCCAAGCGGCCGATTAAGCATCCGCACGCGGCAAATGATTCGTAAACCCGCGTTCTTCGTCCCGAAGCCGGACGATTTCGGCCGTTTCTTCCCGCTCAACCCCTCCGTGACTCATGTGAAACACCAGATGAGCGATTTGCTGATCCTTGTTAGGTGCTTGATTCCACTCTGGATGGGCCTGCTCAATGATCGAAATCAAAATTCGAATGTAAGCGTAGCGCTCCCCGGCAGTTGGATAGCCACTGATTTTCTGGGCGAAAAGGTCCGCGTTTCGTCCGACTTGGCGGTCGGTCATTTTCTGTTCGGGATTCATGGACTGTTTTTGATCAGGAGTGGGGGGTACGGGTGGCGCAATTTATACAAAGTCAATTCTAGAACCAAGCCGAAAAGGCTTCCCATCCATATCTTCTACTTGTCTTTGCCAATGAAGCCTTTCATCATCTTGATTGAAGAACCTCGAAATTTCATACCGCCTGGAACTGTTGCCATCAGTCCCTGCTTTTCATCGAAGAGCGCGTCTTACGCGTGAATTTGATGAAGGCGAATTGGTATATTACGGGCCCCATCCTGCCTTTTATGGTATTGGCGAAGTAAAAAACATGGCGGATGGCTTTGTGGCCGTCGATTTTCGGGGTACCGGACAATTCGGGGTTCACGAGGATATGTTTCGACCGGAGTATCTGATTTTGATACCCGCATCTACCAGAAGCTTACTGTAGGTTTGATTATGCGCATCATATGGCTCGCGTTTGTCATGCTAGTGGGTTGCGGCCCAGAGACTTCCAGCGTTCCCATGCTCAACGGCAAGGTAGACGATTTCGACGACGGAGATCGATTTAGCGAACTCGGCTACGAGTGGGCTTCTGTTTCGGGGGGCGGTGAAACCAATTCGACCATCTTCGTCGAACCCGGCGGGATAAATTCGTCCATTTATCAGCTGACAGTAGGAGGAATGCGGCCTTTTGGATCTACGGGTGATAAGGTTTCCGGAGCCAAAGTAGCCATGGGCGATATCACCAAACCATCCCGTAAAACGGTTACCAATGTCACGGCCTACAACGGGCTCGAACTCTCCATGAGCGGGACTCCCGGGTCGTACATCATCCAAATTGGAACGGGCTCCATTGTCGATTTCGACTTTTATAACTCCTACGTCGAAGCCACGGAGGAGTGGAACCTATTTCGGATTCCGTTTAGCAGTTTCAAACAAGAAGGCTTCGGAAACCCCAAAATCTGGACCGGAGAAGATGTAACTCATATAGCCATCTACTCAAATATTATCGGCCCTTATCAACTTTTTGTTGATGATATCTCATTTTACTCGCAAACAACGCCCCAATAATCCATGCCGATTCTAAAGGTCCAAAGTGTAACCAAACGCTTCGGAAAGTTCGTCGCGGTCGACAATGTCTCTTTTGAGGCGCAACCGGGGCGAATATTAGGCCTTTTAGGTCCAAATGGCGCCGGAAAGACGACTTCTATCAGGATGATTACCTTCATTACGATGCCGGACGAAGGCGAAGTATGGTACGGGGATAGCCTGGTGAGCGAAAAATCCCAGGAAATAATGGGGTATCTCCCGGAAGAGCGGGGCCTCTACAAAAAGATGAAAGTGGGCGAACAGCTCATGTATTTCGCTGAGCTCAAAGGGATGGAAAAGGTCGAAGCCAGAGAGCGGATCAGGTATTGGCTCGATCGCTTCGGGGCTCTTGACTGGGTGGGTAAAAAGACCAATGAGCTCTCGAAAGGGATGCAGCAAAAGATCCAGTTTATAGCGACGATTCTGCACAATCCTTCGCTTCTGATCCTGGATGAGCCCTTTGGCGGCCTTGATCCCATTAACGCCGAACTGCTTCAAGACGTGATCATGGAACTCAAAGATGAGGGGCGAACCATTCTTTTCGCCTCGCACCGCATGGAGCAGGTAGAACAGCTTTGCGACGATATTTGCTTGATTTCGAAGGGCGAAATCATCGTAAAAGGGGCTCTTTCGGACGTTAAACGGCAGTTTGGCAAGAACACCATTTTGATGGATTTTGCTGGTTCGGATACTTTCTTAGATGATTTGGAATCCTCCCATCGCATTCGGGTAAGCTCACGGAGTACCCGGCATGCCGAATTCAGCTTATTGTCAGGTACGACGCCCAAACAGGTTTTAGAGGTTGCGCTTCCTCAAGTGGACAACATCACTCGATTTGAGCTGGTAGAGCCTCCAATGCGGGAAATATTCGTTACTGCGGTCAATGAGCAGGAAAAAAGACAATCCACTTTATCGGTATAGAGCAGACGACCATGTCTAGAAATAAAATCTTTCTTGTTGCTAAAAACGAATTCCTGAAGCGGGTAAAAACACGTTGGTTTGTAGTTACAACCCTGTTGGGTCCCATCATGTTAGTGGGATTTTTCACCGTATTTGGAATTGTAATTGCCTCCTCAATAGATGGCGGGCCTAAGACCATATCTGTGATCGATCATACGGGCCAGATCGCAAGTCAATTGGAAGATCCTGACGGTAAATTGAGTTTTGACATTAGTGGGTCCTCTGAAGAAGAGCTCAAACAAAAGGTGTTAAACGAGGACATAACCGGCTATTTGGTCCTTCCTCCAGGTTTGATAAGCGGAAATGAGGCTGCGCGGTATTATTCGACAGAAGGCGGAGGCCTTAATGTCTTTTCGAGCAATCTAACCCGACTTGTCCAAGATGTTGTACGAGTTTCCCGATTGGAGGAGCAGGCGGTCAGCCGCGAGGTGTATGACATTATTACGGCGGACGTGTCCGTCGAGTCCATCAAGCTGTCCGAAGACGGAGAAGAGCAAGGCAGTTCCGCTGCTTATGCCATACTTGGGGCCATCATGGGCTTTTTGATTTACATCACCATGTTGGTTTATGGCTCGGTTGTCATGCAGGGCGTGATCGAGGAAAAAACGAGTCGCGTGGTTGAAATTATCATCTCTTCTGTGAAGCCGTTTCAACTTTTGATGGGTAAGGTATTGGGAATTGGCGCAATGGGACTGGTCCAAATGACTTTTTGGGCTGGGTTACTTGCTGCCGGAACGATGTTTTCCGGTGCCATCTTGAGCATGTTCGTTACTCCGGGCGATCTGGATCTGCCCACTACAGCTTCTCAGGCCGATGTTTTGGCCGCTTCTGGCTTCGTCATCCCGCAAGTGGGACCTGAAGTCTTCGTTTGGTTTGTCCTTTATTTCTTGATGGGATACCTGCTTTATGCCACGCTTTTTGCAGGCATTGGCTCCGCGGTTGAGCAACAGCAAGACGCCCAAAGTCTCATGCTACCCGTCATGATGCCCATCATCATCTCGATCATGTTCCTTCAGGCCGTTCTGGAAGCACCAAATTCCACATTATCAGTAGTCTTGTCTCTGTTTCCGTTTACAGCCCCCATCCCGATGGTGGTTCGGATTGCGATGATTGACGTCCCGTTCTGGCAAATTGCCTTGTCGTTTTCTTTGCTGGTAGGCGCCTTTTTCGGGGCCATCTGGGTCAGTTCTCGCATCTACCGAATCGGCATCCTCTCCTACGGCAAAAAGCCGACGCTCAAGGAGCTGATTAGGTGGCTGAAGTACGTGTAATTGGTGAGCCAGTACGATCATAGGGTGCGGACTGCTGCTTTTGAATGGCTCAAACGAACCATAGAAATCAAAGGCGATGTTTTAAGCTGGAACGACCTTAAGTTTGGGTTCCAATATGAATCGGAAATTATTCATCTTGTAAGTCAACAGGGAATATTTAAGCCCAGAATGCTGGACGTGCCGCTAACGATTCGCACTTCTGATACGGGACCATACGAAGATGTTTTTGATCAAAATTCTGGTCTATTACAATATGCATTTCGAGGTTCCGACCCAAACCACCGCGATAATTCAGGCCTTCGCCAAGCCATGCTTGAATCTGTTCCGCTGATATATTTTCATGCGGTTGTACCTAGCAAATATTTGGTGGCCAGTCTCAAGCCCGATGAAAGACTTGAGCGCAGGTTTCAAGAGTTCCGAGCATTTTAAAATCTGGTGCTAGTAGTTAGTCCCCAGACTTAACCCAGTTTTCCAAATTTTCAACCACCTTGCGGAAGGCCCGCTCGTATTCAAGTCCTGGGTATTCACGACCGTCAGGAACGAATATGTCGTGATATTCAAAAGCTATTTGGTGCTCAACTACTAGTTCACGAGCCTGAGATGCCGCTAAATGATCATTGAGCTTGCCTTTTTTAGCGGCCAAACAAATTCGTTGAGCTGAATAAAGAAAACGGAACAGCTCACTCCACATAGCCCATTTGGGATGGTGGCGATGTCCTTCATCCCCTGGCTGAAGAAGTTCTAACCAAGGCTTTCTGTTGGCTGAATAAGTTGCCGGCCTAGAGGACGATTCCCTTATTAGACCAGCCATGGTCATATCCTTCAGCGCGTCTCGAATCGCTTTTTGAGTGTAGCCAAGATGGGTACTGATGGCCGAAACGGTGACTTCCCTTCCTGACATCCCAATGAGCAAAGCAATAATATCTGCCTTTGCTCCGACTCCAAATGCTGCGCGAAGCCTAAGTAATAATGTCGAGCATCCCTTTAACGACAAGTCCAATTCCTGAAAACCGGTCGGGGATTGAATTTGACTGTCAGCGTACTTTACCCAACTCCGGTAACCGAATCGCGATGCTAATTTGGCAAACTCCGAAAGCAGATGATTCCCATCCATTCTCGATGCCAAAGCTTTCATTCTCTGAACGCTTAAGAGCGGGGTCCCAACTGCCGCCCACCAATCGAGTATTTCCGAAATACGCCTTTCTGATGACTGGAAGGCCATGGACGCGAGAACCAGTGCTTCAGGATCTATCACTTGAACTGATTCCCGACTAGAAGTAGGATTTACCATCGAACTCAGGTGAGCCCATTGATTCCATATTATTTCTATGGCAATGTTATTGACCCTGTTTTCAAGGTCCCCCCAATTCGATTCTGAGTTTTTCACTTGCTTGATCAACAAATTGTTTGAAATAGTCACTTTCGTCCTGGGTCTTTACCCAATCGACAGCTTGGGCAAGTTCTATTTCCGTGGGTTGGAGCACGATTAAATCTTGCCAGTGTTTTGATTGAGGACCTTGATCAATCGATGCAAATAATTTAAGTGGAATTAGGCCCTTTCTTCCAACCATTCCAACTGCCAACGGGCCAAAGTCTCGCCATGAAATGTCGTGATAAAGAACATCGGGAAGTCCAAATCTCCATTGGTTGTCAATCACGGTGTTCATCCAATCCCTGGGCAAATTGAATTCTCGAGCCACCCGTTCGATTGCCAATTGAAAATCTTCTGAGAACGGAGATGCTTTTGAAAAAACTAAAATCCCATTTTGGATTTCGGCTTTTGCGATCACATCAACGTCTTTCGTCGTTCGCTCAACCAGGTTTGATGTTGCTAGACTTGCGCCACCAACAACAACAATTTTGTATTGAATTCCACTCGCTTCCAGATACGCCCCAAGCGCAGAAAATAGCTGAGAAAGAATCGTTGCATTGAAATATTCCATATAAAAGTACGTTCAACTTACTTTATTAACAAGTTCAACTACCTTTTTAAATAAGTTGAACCTTCTTTTAGAACTAGTTGAATAGGACACCGAAATGGTGTATTCATACCTTTGTTGGGATCTATTCCACGACGCAAACGGTTTGGAACTGAATGAAACGGCGGTTTTCTTTCATATTAATAGGTTGCCTTATTGGCCTTGCATTCGCTGGGACATCGAATGCCCAGTACTTCCGCTATGGGAAGAACAAAGTGCACTATGAGAATCGAGAGTGGTTTTACATTCAGAGTGAGCACTTCACGGTGTATTACTACGGAGAGGGCGAGTATCTCGCGGATTTTGCGACGCGCGCGGCTGAGGAAGCTTTTTCATCCCTAGGCAAACTGTTCGATTTTGCCCCAGAAGAGCGGATTCCGATCATTGTCTACCCTAATCACGGCGATTTTGCGGTGACCAATGCGGTGGATCTCCCAACCTATACGGATGGGATTGGCGGTGTTACCGAGATGTTCAAAAACCGGATTGCGATCCCGTTTGGAGGGGAATATTCGGAATTTCGGCGCGTGGTCCATCACGAGCTGGTTCACGCGGTGATGAACGAGGTTTATTATGGCGGGACCATCCAGTCCCTGATTCAAACAGGCACCAAAATGCGGATCCCGCTATGGTTTGGAGAGGGACTCGCAGAGTATCAGGCGCTCGGATGGGACACCAATTCTGACCTGTTCATCCGCGAAGCGATTTTGGAGGACGAGCTGGCTCCGATCGATCAGTTGTACGGATACTATGCGTACCGAGGCGGTCAAAGCGTCTTCGATTACATCGCGGAGCAGTATGGCGAAGAAAAGATCGCGGAGATCTTGCAGCGCCTTGAGGATTCGCGGTCGGTGGAGCAGGCCATCGAGCGCTCGACCGGTCTGGATTTAGAGGAGCTAAGCCTAAGGTGGCAACGCGCCCTACGAGAAGTGTATTTCCCGGAAGTCACTGCGAGAGAATCACTTGAGGAAATCGCCCAAGCAGTCATTACCCGCAAACACGGTTTTTATAACACGAGTCCAGCCCTCTCTCCTTTGGGTGATAAACTGGCTTATGTGACCACGACCAGCGGATTGTTTGACATTTATATAGCGAATACTTCGGATGGATCGGTCATAAAACGACTCGTTCAGGGCCAATTATCCAGAGATTTTGAGGCCGTACCCATTCTTTCCCCCGGTCTTGCTTGGAGCCCAGACGGGAGGCAATTGGCCGTCGCCGTACGAAGTGGAAATACGGAATCGATTGCATTGATTGATGTGATGACGAACGTTACCAGGCGAATCGAAACACCCGGGCTGGAGCAAATCCTATCGCTCGCCTGGAGTCCGGATGGAAAGAAAATGGCCGTCAGCGCCACCAACGGCGTCCAGAGTGACATTTACCGAATCGATTTGGTCACGGAAGAAATAGTCAATCTGACCAATGACGTGTTTTCGGATTTAGAGCCCGCGTGGAGTCCCGCGGGAGACATTATCGTATTCCATTCAGATCGCGGCGCCAACACCGAGATTGGAACGGCCGCGAGTCAATCGGTTCGGATGATGGAGAATCTGAACGAGCAAACCAATTTGTACCTGCTGACTGAGGAATCGCGGTTTGTCCGTCGATTGACTATGGATGAGATGTGGTCCAATAAAAGCGCGCGTTTTGGCCGGGATCCGGATCGGATTATTTATATCAGTGATCGTAACGGGGTTCCAAATCTGTACGAAAAACACCTGGTAAACGGGCAAATTAGGCCATTGACGGATCTGGACGTGGGAGTGTTACAGGTGGCGGTAGCATCTAAGAATGATATCGCAGCGGTGGTATCTCTGCAACACGGGACGCCGACCATCTACACCATCCAAAAGCCGTTTGAACGGTCCCAACCGCGGGATCCTTTGATGCCCAATGTGTGGGCGCAGCGCGTCGATCAAACCGATTTTAGGGTGGCGCCCGCGCTCGCTGTGGCGGGCCGCGCCCGGTTGGAGGGTAACCCGTTCCTTCGCGATGCTTACGACGGCGTACCCTACTCGCGCGGGCGCCAAAGACTGCTCCCCAATCAACCCGTCCACCTGGCCTTAAAAGATTTGATTATACCGGCGGCCCAGGCCGATTCCCTGGCATTGGTACTCGAATTAGAACGAAAACCGGTTGAATTACCGACTGACTCCTTCACCAAGGGTGTCCAAGTCGATTTTGAAACCCTCACCCGAACGGACGACCCGGCGGATCTTAACGACTTATTGCCAGCCCGATCCATTCAGATGATGGCTATTGTGGATGATGCAGGCAACTACGTCCCTCAGCGCTACAAACTCCGTTTTTCACCCGATATCGTCTATGGAGCGGCAGGATATGACGCTTTGTACGGGGTGCAGGGCATCACCCAGATGGAATTCAGCGATATGCTGGGCGATCACAAGATTATTGTATCCACGAACCTGCTACTCGATCTGCGCAATTCAGACTACTCCCTATCGTACCATTTTCTTCCAAAGCGAATCGACTGGTCGCTCACGACTTTTCATTTGTCGAGATTGCTTGCTGACTTTACGATCGAGGACCCTACGTATTACCGCTACAGACAGTACGGCGCGCACATCGAAGCGAGTTTTCCGCTGGATAAATTCCACAGGCTGGACGCTCGAATCGGCATTGTAGGCGTCAATCAAGCCGACGTAACCGATGTAACCCGGCCATCGAGCTCGCGCACGCTGCTGGTTTCGGCCATCACCTACACGAAAGACACCACCACTCCTGGCTTTACCTATCCGATTGGTGGTTCACGCGTGGCCGTTTCCCTATCAGGCGCGCCCACTAGTTTCACGGATTCATCCATCCGATTTGGGACGGTCCTATTTGATGGCCGCTTGTACCGATCATTTGGAAATGCGCGGTACACCTGGGCCATGCGGCTATCAGCAGGATCGAGCTTTGGACCCTATCAGCAAGTGTTTTACACCTCGGGCGTGCAGAACTGGCTAAATCGGAATTTTGACGATTTAAACGGATTTCCTCTGGACGATGTGGCTGATTTTGTTTTTGCTACCCCCATTATGCCGCTCAGGGGTTTCGACATCAACGCGGCCAACGGATCGCATTTTTCGGTTATCAATGCTGAGTTTCGATTCCCGTTAGTGGCTGCCCTACTGCCCGGACCACTTCCCGTCATCCCCCTCTACAATATCCAAGGGCAGGTTTTTGCGGATGTGGGCAACGTTTGGGGCGGGCGGTCCTCTGCCAAGCGGTCTAATTCATCCACATCAGGCGTAACTGAAAGCCGCCCAAGACGTTACGACGACCTGCTCGTTGGTACTGGCTTCGGCATTCGGACCCTCTTTTTGGGCTACCCTGTCCGGTTGGATTTCGCGTGGCCCTTCAATGGTAAAGAGTTCGGCGATAGAAATACGTACATCAGCGTGGGACTTGATTTTTAGTAGCTGTTGCACAGAGTTTCTGTGAAAACAACCATTTCCATCCCAACACAGCAGGAAAAGCTTGAACCAAAGCGCGTTCATTCGGTTGATCGTCTGCTCTGGCAAATTTTGCTCTGACGGGCCATTTGGCCTTTCCCGGACCTCGTTTTGAGGTCACCCACCCGGTTTTTTACGATTATGCAGACGGAAATCAAGAAAATTACGGATGTCGAGTACGATCTCGAGATCATCGCCGCAGCGGCTGACCTAGCCACTGAAATTGACGAATCCATTAACAAGCAGAAAAGTCGTACCACGATGAAGGGCTTCCGCGCTGGTAAAGTACCTACCGCCATGGTTCGGAAGATGTACGGCAAGTCTCTGGCCTACGGTATCGCCGAGGAAACTGTCCAGCGCACGTTTAAAGCCGAAATTTTGGATAACAAAAACTACGACGTGCTTGGTCAACCGGTCATAACCGATATCGAATACGAATTTGAAGGCGACCTAAAAGCCGTTGTTCGTTTCGGAGTACGTCCAACTTTTGGTCTGGAAAACCTTTCGAAGGCTAAAGTATTTCGTTTAGTACACGAAGTGACGGATGTAGATGTCCAGAAAGAAATCGAGATCCTACTTGGCCAGCACGCCGAATTAACCACAGTGGATGGCCCCGCCAAGGCAGACTCGTATGTCATGGTCGACATGCAGCGCCTCGATGAAAAAGGTAAAAAACCGCAGGGCGAGGTTCAAAAGGACGTTCCCTTCCTTCTTTCGGATGAAAATTTGATCCCGGAGCTCAAAAAAGCGGTCACTGGGATGAAAGTGGGTAAGTCAGCGAAAGTGACTTTCCCGGGAATGAAAGGTCACGACGATCGCCACTACGAAGTGACGCTCACCGAAGTCAAACGTCGGGATCTTCCTGAGTTGGATGATGAGATGGTCAAAAAAGTCACCAACGATCAGGTTGAAAATGCCGTCGCCCTACGCAGCCAGATCCGTGAGCAGCTCATCTCGGGATGGGATCAGCGCTCGAACGAACTGTTTCAAACAGATGTGATCGAAAAGTTGATTGAACTACACGATTTTGAGGTTCCAAACTCCGTTATCGAGATGTATTTGGAAGCTTTCCTTAAAGACGCTGCTGACAAAAACAAGAGTAAGAAGTTGGCACCGGGCTTTGACGTTGAAGGCTTCAAAAACAGCCGCCGTGCACAGGCTGATAGCCAGGCTCGGTGGATGTTCATCCGCGACGTGATTATTGCTGACCAGGCCATCGAAGTAACCGAAGACGACCATGAAGCCCATTTTGCAAAAATGGCAGCCCAGGGAGGCTTTGGAGCCGACATGATGAAGACCTACTACAAATCCATGCCGCAGCTCATGGATCAAATGGAGCAGGGCATCGTGTCCGAGAAAGTTTTTGCGTTCCTAGGCGAGAACTTGAAGGTCATTGATAAGGATAAAGATGCGTACGAGAAGGAGATGAAGAAGGGTTAATCTTCTCATTTCAGTCGAGAGTCTCGCCCGAAAATAAATACCCTTGGTCCCTTCTTAGGCTTCGGAGGAACCAGCCGATAACAGGATAGGTTCGACACCACACTCGTGCCGAACGGCATTCTTGTACAAAAATAAGTACTGTTCCGATGGTTGAAGATTTCCTCAAGTTCTCCAAGAGTCTAAATAGCTACTCCATGCCGAGCAGCATTTACAGCGGAGGACTTTCGAGTACTCCCATTTCGCAGCTCGTACCGATGGTTGTCGAGCAAACGAGTCGAGGTGAACGGGCCTACGACATCTTCAGCCGCTTGTTGAAAGAGCGCATTATCATGTTGGGAACGCCCATCAATGATAACGTGGCAACGCTCATGGTTGCTCAGCTTCTGTATTTGACGTCAGAAGATCCAGCCCGAGACATTAACATTTATGTGAACTCACCAGGTGGTTCGGTTGATAGCGGTCTCGCCATCTACGACACCATGCAGTTTATTTCGTGCGATGTGTCCACCATTTGCGTGGGCCTTGCCGCATCCATGGGTGCTGTTTTGTTAGCCGCTGGAACGAAAGACAAGCGAGCAGCTCTTCCAAACAGCCGCATCATGGTACACCAACCACTTGGCGGCGCGCAGGGACAAGCTTCCGATATCGAAATTCAGGCCCGTGAGATCATGAAAATGAAGCAGAGCCTCTACGGGATCCTATCCGCGCACACCGGTCAAACGGCTGAAAAAATTGCTTCAGACGGAGATCGTGATTACTGGATGAGTGCTGCGGAAGCCACCGAGTATGGCCTCATTGACAAAGTTTTAGTGCCAGGGCCGAAGAAAAAAGAGGAAAAGTAGATTCCTCTCTTCGTACTGTATTTGTAATTGTAAGGGCGGGCCG
>JAQBZH010000005.1 GCA_027622005.1 Bacteroidota bacterium
ATCATCCGGGGGTTGGAGGTGTTTTTGGGGACAGGAGAGCCTATTTCGTCTTTTCACGGCTCCTCTCCCCTCCCGACGCATCGATTTAAGCTATTTGTTCTCTACCGGGAGCGAAAACGGCTGTATGAGCGAATCGATGAACGGGTGAATGATATGATTTCCGCCGGCTTGATAGAGGAAATTCAAGCGGTTTTGGAGACGGATCCTAACCTAGAAGATAATGCATTTCGCACGATAGGGATCCAGGAGCTGATTCCATATTTGAAGGGCGAAACTAGCCTTGAAGAAGCTGTTTTGCTGATCAAGCGCAACTCCAGACGGTATGCTAAACGTCAGTTGACCTGGTTCAAACGGTATCCGGAGGCGGTTTGGATCGATGTGGACGAAAAGGATCCAACAAAGGCAATTTTGGGGACAACTCCAGGCGATTAGGCTACCGGTTAAAGATAATCCCGACCCGCCGGCCTTCTTTTTCGTATTTGACTTCGTCAGCCAGTTTTTCAATCAGAAAAACGCCGCGCCCGCCATCAGCGAGTAGGTGTTCCGCATCAAGCGGGTCAGCAACTTTACTTCGATCGAATCCTGGGCCTTGATCTTCCACCCAGATTTCAACCGCCTTTAAAGTCGATTTAAACTCGATTAAGACGGTTTTTGTCGCATCTAGAGCGTTTCCATGTTCAATGGCATTAGTAATTGCCTCGCTCGCCAAGAGAACACCGGTGTAGACCTTGTCTTCATTCGAGAAACAACTGGCGCAAAATGCCTCGACCTCGTCTACGACGCGTTCCAGTTCTTCAAATGTGCTGAATATTTCAATCGATTTAAACGTCTCTCCGAGTCCCTTCATTCGAAAATTCTGCTTCGTTTGGCTGATTTATGAATTATTAGCTACGAATCAATTTACGAAATTATGGCAGTGAATTCGCTAGCGATGAGCGCTGCTTGAAGCTTTCTATTAAATTGTTTGACGTGGCTTTGGTCGCCGATAGGAAGTGCTCCCAATTGCCAGGTCTCAAATAGCTTTTCTATCGTTTCCGAAATGGACGGGATAGCATCTGGATTGACCACAAACTCCGCTTTATAGCCGTTTAACGCTTGTTTTGCTTCCCCATCCGGAACGAGGGCCAAAACGGGTTTGAGGGAGCCCATATATTCAAATAGCTTCCCCGTCGAGATCATTTTTTCGCCCTTTTGTCGGCCAATAATCATCCACGCGACATCGCATCCCAGCAATTCCTTTATGGTACTTTTGTGGTCCACATATCCAATCAATTCCACTACCGAATCCAACCCCAGTTGATGAATAAGTGCGCGTTTGGACTCCGGAAATATCCCAATAAAACGGAATCGAATTTGGCTCTTTAGTTCTGGCCGTTTGGCAAAAAGAAGCTGGGCCGCTTGTAAAAACGAATCTGGTTGCTGCGCGTCATAAAACATCCCAGCATACAAAAACGTCATTCTAGGGCCAGATAACGAGGCGGCTGTCGTTTCAGCGCCTTCGAAATCAGCCGGGTCAAATCCTTGTGGGACAACGGAGTAGGAGCAATTATCGTGGGGATTCCGACTCTTTACTGCATTCAAAATTGTTTGATTAATGGCAAATACCTGCGAAGACAGGCCTAATACCATTCGTTCTAAATTTGTTGTCTTTTTACGATGCCATGAGGTCGGGTACGTATGCCTAGGGTTTCCTACCCAATCATCACGATAATCGACAACCAACGGTCTGCCCGTTTTCCGAGCCACTTCGGCGCCAATTAAAAAGCAGGTGTAGGGAGGCGCCGTAGTATAAACGAGTTCGAATGGATCAGAAGCATGCAATTCAAGAGCTTTTTTCGTCGCGAATCGCTTCCAACCTATTTTATTATCGGGAAGTAACAGCCATTGGCTGAGATTGCTAAGTAAGCGACGGGATCGTTCTTCTGGAAAAGAGATCGTAGACCGATTTTCGCGAGTTCGGATTCGCGTAGGATCCAGGCTGGAAGTTCGAACAATATTGATTTCAGGGTTGGCTTCCAGTTCTTCAAGCAGTCCATCATCGAAAGCAAAATAAGAAGCCGATTCAGGCGTCAATACTGTGACTCGCCAGCCATTCTCAGGAAGGTATTTTACCAACTTTGCGATTCGTTGGACCCCAGACAGGCCCATCGGCGGAAAGTAGTAAGCAACGACCAGCACATGATTTTTAGCGGCGTTGGGCATATTTATTACAAAACAGTCGCAAATTCGTGAAGCTCCTTGCGTCTTAAAAGAGGGACTTTCGCCTCTTCGGATGGATATCCTACGACCAGGAGAATAATGGCCCGCTCGTGGGCCGGCCGCTCCATGATCTCATTCAGAAAACCCATCGGGCTGGGCGTATGCGTCAGGGTACTTAGACCGCATTGATGCAGCGCGGAAATTAACATGCCCGTTGCAATGCCGACGGACTCCGCGACATAGTAGTTCTTCGCCCGCGAACCATCTTCCAAAACGTCATAATTGCGGGCGAAAATGCCAATGAGAAAGGGTGCCGTCTCCAAAAACGGCTTTTCGGCGTCCGTTCCAAAAGGCCGAAGCGCCTCAATCCAGTCCTGTGGCGCTTTTCCACCATAAAATTCCTGCTCTTCTGCTTCAGCACCTATCCGAATGGCCCTCTTTTTTGCCGGATCCGAAACGACTGCAAAATGCCAGGGTTGTTTGTGGGCCCCAGAAGGTGCTGTTGAGGCTGCTCTTAAACAGTTTTCAATGACTGATATGGGTACTGGTCTTGAGCTGAAGTCGCGAACCGTCCGGCGACCGTCGAACGTATTAAACACTTCAATGGATCGTGCCTCCGCTTCGGATTCCGACAGTCGAATCGGGTGGGTAAACGGAATAAAGTGCGTAGAATCAGTCATAAAACAACTAATTTTGTATCTAGGTCGTTAAAAGTTGTGCAGCCCTGTTCGTTCAAGCAGACCATGTTTTCAATTCTAATACCAAATCGTCCTTCAAAATACACTCCCGGCTCGATAGTAATGATGCAGCCCGTCGGAAGTAGGTCCTCGTTTCTTGAGGAAACGGAAGGCCACTCGTGAATGTCTAATCCAACGCCGTGCCCTAGACTATGGCAAAAGAACGGTTCTACATTCGACTCTCTGAAAATTTCCCGTGCCGTTTCATCCAGTTCTTTTCCAGTGATTCCCGCTCTCGCCTGTTTTGAGGCTGCATGTAGGGCCCGTTCAACCGATTGAAAAGCCGATAAGAAGTCAGGAGTTGGCTCGCCGAAATGTATCATTCGAGTCATATCTGAAGCGTAACCGCCAAAGACGCAGCCAAAGTCAACCAAAATGGGCTCTCCCCTCTTCAGTCGCCGTTGGCCAGGCCGAGCATGTGGAAGGGCCGTCCTCGAACCAAAAGCCACAATCGTTTCAAATGAACTCTTTTCGGCACCAAGTTTTCGCTGGCGATAATCAATTTCAGCTGCCAAGTCCAGTTCGGAGATGCCCTCCTCAATGAGGGTAAGACATTCGGTAAAAGTCCTTTCGGTGATTCGGAGCGCTTGGCGAATGGCCTCGACTTCCGCTGGGTCCTTGACGCTTCGCAATTTGTCGAAAGACACCGTGGACTCCCGACAGATCAATTTCGGAAGGTCTTTGCAAAGCTTTTGTACCAATTCAAACGATAGATGATCGCCCTGAAACTGTATTTCTCGCAATCCCATCGAAGCCACAAAGGCCGTGGCACTACCAAGGGCTGATCCAGATTCTACGTGAATTGAACAACCCTGTGTTTGAGCAACTACTTGTTCGCCGTATCGGCCGTCCGTAAAAATGTGGATCTCGGAATCGGTAATAAGTACCGCTCCGTTTGATCCTGAAAACCCAGTTAACCACCGAATGTCCGAATCGCGCGACACCAAAAGGGCTTCGCCGGGCGATAGAGTTGCCTTATTACGTAATTTTTCGGTTCGGGGTACGCTCATTTCGCACTCATGACCGGGTGCTGTAATTCGGCGCTTCCTTGGTTATGGCGATATTATGCGGGTGGGATTCTAAAAAGGATGAAGCCGAAATACGCACAAATTGGGCTTTATCATACAATTCAGCGATGGTGTTGCAACCGCAATACCCCATGGCTGATCGGAGGCCACCCATCATCTGATACACGACTTCGTGCAGCGATCCACCGTATGGTACGCGTCCTTCAATACCTTCGGGTACCAGTTTGTTGATATCATCTTCGACATCCTGGAAGTACCGATCTTTGCTACCCGCTTGCATCGCACTCAATGACCCCATACCACGATAGCTCTTATATTTCCGGCCTTCGTATAGAATGGTTTCCCCGGGACTTTCCTCGACGCGGGCAAAAAGGCCCCCAATCATGACGCTGTGGGCGCCCGCGGCAAGTGCCTTCGGTACGTCCCCCGTTTGCTTGATACCACCATCTGCAATGATTGGTATCCCGCGACTCCGGGCTGCTTCGGCGCATTCAATGACGGCGCTTAGCTGAGGAACGCCAACGCCGGCTATAACGCGGGTCGTGCAAATCGATCCCGGCCCAATTCCGACTTTAACGCAATCGGCGCCGGCATCAATTAAGTCTAACGTGGCTTCGGCCGTAGCCACGTTTCCTGCCACAATATCGAGCGAAGGAAATGCCTTTTTAACCGAAGTGACCATGTTAAGGACAAAAACGCTGTGTCCGTGTGCCGTGTCGATGGTTACAAAATCAACACCTGCCTGAACCAGCGCCTCAACTCGTTGGAGGGTATCGCTCGTTACTCCGACAGCAGCTCCAACGCGCAATCTGCCGTGCTGATCTTTACAAGCATTCGGAAATTGCTTCTTTTTTTGAATGTCTTTAAAAGTGATCAGACCTGTCAGACGATTCTCTGCGTCCACTACGGGCAGTTTTTCAATCTTGTGGTTCTGAAGGATAACTTCTGCTTCTTCAAGCGTCGTTCCTGCCGGGGCTGTAATCAGCGGAACCGGCGTCATGATCTGTGAGATTGGAATCGCACCATCCAGTTGGAACCGAAGATCCCTATTGGTTGCAATTCCCTGCAAAATGCGGTTCTGATCAACTACCGGAATGCCGCCAATGGAAAACCGGGCCATTAAAGCACGCGCGTCTGCAACCGTATCGCTAGGCGAAAGGGTGATAGGATCCATGATCATTCCGCTTTCGGATCGCTTCACGCGGCGAACTTCCGCGGCTTGACGTTCGATGCTCATATTTTTATGAAGCACCCCTACTCCGCCCTCGCGGGCGAGCGCGATCGCCATATCCGACTCAGTGACCGTATCCATCGCCGCAGAAACCACCGGAACATTGAGGGTGATATTTTTTGTCAGCTGCGTGGCTGTCGAAACCCCTCTCGGCATTACATCCGATTTGGCGGGAATGAGCAGAACGTCGTCGTAGGTCAGCCCCTCACCCTTGAATTTTGGGTGGGATGAGTGAAGCTCGGCCCCGTCTCTAAAATCTTTGCGTTCAGCGGATTGCATGCGCGTCTTTCGTTTATAATTTTACTTTGCGGTACAGCATCGTGACTTCATCTCTGGTTAGACGCTTCCACTTTCCTTTCCGTACGCCCTTGGCCGTTAGGCCGGCATATCTAATACGTTCGAGTTTCTTGACTTCCGCGCCCAGGGCCTCAAACATACGCCGAATCTGCCGATTTTTGCCCTCGTGGATGTTAAGTAAGAAAAGGTTGCCTACGTGGGGATCCGCTCTTTCAACGCGATCCGCTTTGGCCATTCCGTCTTCTAGTTCAATACCTTCTAACAGCCGGCCCATATCGCTATCGGAAACGACGGCGACGGTTTCAACGAGGTATTCCTTGTCGATTTCATAACTCGGATGGGTAAGCCGGTGGGCGAGCATGCCATCGTTGGTCAGAAGCAAAACGCCCGTTGTATGCCGATCGAGGCGTCCAACAGGAAACATGCCTTTCATCCCGTGCTCTTCAAACTCGACTAAATCCATCACCGAGCGGCGTCCTTTTTCATCCGAAGTCGTCGTGATGGTGTCCGTGGGTTTGTTCAACAAGACGTATTGCTTGTCGGTAGGTACAATGCGCTTGCCGTTGACCTGAATCGAGTCTCCATGGGCAACTTTTACGCCCATTTCAGTGACGACTGTACCGTTCACGGAGACCTTTCCCTGGAGAATCAACTCGTCGGCTTCCCTTCTCGAACAAATGCCGCTCCGGGCAATGAATCGATTGATACGTACGGGCTCGCTGAGATCCAGCGTAAACTCAAACGGTCGTGCTCCAGGCTCGGCCTTTTTGGGGTCAGCTTTCTTTCTTGGTCGCTGTTTTACAGAACGACTATCCGTCTTACGATTCTTCATCAATCTCCAATTCTTCCCCCAGTGGACCTTCTGTTCCAATCGTTCCGTCGACATTCAACGGTAACTGAGCGGTAGAAGTCATCAACATCCGTGCTTTTTCCTTCTGGAACGCCGGATCATCCAAAATGGACTCCAGTTCTCGCAAATTTGGCAGATCTGCGATAGATGGGAGGCCGAATAACTCTAAAAAGCGCTGAGTCGTTCCGTAAAGCAAGGGTCTTCCGACCGATTCCGAACGCCCTACAACGTCAATAAGTCCGTATTCCAGCAGTTTTCTCAATGCGTAGTCGCAATCCACTCCTCTGATGAACTCCAGCTCAGCCCTGCTTGCAGGTTGCTTGTAAGACAAAATGGCCAGCGATTCCATGAGCGTCCGCGAGAGTTTTCGCTGCCGGTCGGTCACAAAAAGTGCTTTTATGAATGGCGCTACGGAAGTAATTGTGGCAAAACGATATCCCGAACCCCACTTTTCTATCCGAAATGCCCGGTCTGTTCGCTTATAATGCACATTCAGGCGGTTTATGACGCTTTCAATTTCTGAACTACTTGGTGCATCTTCTCCCGTAGCTTCTGCAAACGTCTGCGCCAAGATGGCTGCCGAAACGGCTTTATCGGAAGCAAAAATCAAGCCCTCCACCGCACTTTCCAGCCTGGTCGAGCCCAACCCTTGAATGTTACCTGTGGTATTTTCGATGTGATCTTCGCTCATTCGGCCTGCTGTTTACCTTTGCCTTCAAAATCCTCTTCCAATTCGGCAAGCACTCCCGTTAGTTGGATAAAGAAATCGTTCGGTTCACTTGCAATAAAGATATCGATTTCCTGCAGCCTTGCCATTTCAAGAATGGCTAAAAACGTCGTAATAACGAACTGTTTGGAGTTTCCAGCTAGTAAATCCACAAAAGAGCGGCGCTCGCCGACCTTCAATTCCGATTTAAGGTACTCCCTTTGCTGCTGAAGCGTGTACGATTCGGGTTTTACTTCGTGAAACGCTTCATCCGGGGCTTGGGTTAGTACTCGTTTAAGGGCCAAAATCAGATCAAAAACGGTCGCTTCGACCAAATCTTCTTCTCCTTTAGCCGCATCCAAATCCACGGCCGATGCGGCTCCGCGGTCAAAATGCAGACTTCGATCTTCGTAGCGGTCGGAGAGCGAGTTGGTAGCCTCCTTAAAACGAATATATTCTAAGAGGCGCTCAACCAGTTCGGCCCGTGGATCGATTGGCTCCCCATCTTCATCTACTTCTTGACCGGGAAGCAGCATTTTTGCCTTGATGCTTATCAAGACAGCAGCCATGTACAAGAAGTCTCCGACCCCATCGAGGTCCACTTCTTTCATGTATTTGACGTAAGCCAGAAACTCGTCCGCGATCGAAGCGATTGGAATATCTTGGATATCCAATTCGTCTCTTCGCAAAAAGAAGAGCAACAAATCGAGAGGGCCTTCAAATTGTTGTAATCGAACTCGATACATTCCGATTTAGGTATCTCTACGTTCTTGAAACCACTCTGCAACAAGCCTAAGTCCTTGAGTCACTTCCACTTGAGGCGTCCATCCTAGAACAAGCTTTGACTTCGTATAGTCCAATACCGAACGCTTTTGCTCGCCTGGCTTGCCCGCGGCATATAGCTCGGCCATCGTGGGTGCGATTGCGTCCCTTAATGTCCTGAACAATTCAACAACATTGGTTTCGACGCCGGTCCCCACATTAAAGATGTCTGACCCGCTGAATTCCAATGCCTGCAAATTGGCTGCTACGACGTCTGTAACGAATACATAATCGCGCGTTTGGAGCCCGTCTCCAAAGATCGTGGGTTGTTTGGAATCGAGCATCCGCTCACAAAAAATGGCAACGACACCGGCTTCGCCGTGAGGGTTTTGGCGCGGTCCATACACGTTTCCATAACGCAAAGCCACATATTCGACGCCGTAAGACTCCTTGTAGAAATGGAGATACTTTTCGCTGCAAAGTTTGGTAATGCCGTAGGGTGAAAGTGGTTGAAGGGTATGGCTCTCGTCCTGTGGAACGCGCTCAGGCTCACCGTAAATGGCCCCACCCGTTGAAGAGAACACGACCTTCTTTAGTCCGTTTTTTCGACCCGATTCCATCAGGTTCAAAAGTCCACCGATGTTGATGTCAGCGTCATATCCCGGATCTGCGACCGATTTACGAACATCCATCTGAGCCGCCAGATGGTACATAACCTCAAACTGGTGTGTCTTCCAGAGCTCGCCAATTGATTTATCCCGAATATCCAGTTGGTGAAACGTTGCTTTTGGGTTTACCTGCTCCCGCCTGCCGCCGGACAGATCATCAATCACATGAACATCATGACCACGATTAACAAGCGCATCTGTGATGTGAGAACCTATAAAACCCGCTCCTCCGGTGACTAAAATTCTCATATAAAAGGCCTGAATTTAATTGGCTTCTGCTTCTGGCAATATTTTGATTACAGAATAACGCGAAGGATCGAGTATTTCCTCTGCTACCTCGACAATTTCATCCATTTTGACATCTTCAATCATAGTTAAAATGGAGTCTAGTGAAAAATAACGCTGATAATAGAGTTCTTGACGTCCAATTCTCATCATCCGGCTACCCATACTTTCAAGACCCAACATGATGGATCCCTTGGCCTGACTTTTGGCCCGATCTAGTTCGATTTTGGAAACGGACTTTTTCAGCAGTTTATCAAACTCCCGAAAGATCAGCTTGACCGAGTGATCGACTTTTGATGCATCAGTGCCCATGTAAACGCCAAAATCGCCCACGTCTGAGTGCACATTGTTGAACGAATAGATGTTATAGCAGTAACCGAATCGCTCCCGAATGTTTTGGTTGAGACGACTCGACATCCCACCTCCCAGAATAGTATTCAACACGGACAAAGCCACGCGGCGTGGGTCGTGAACGTCGAAAGCCCGCGTCCCCACAATAACGTGCGCCTGTTGAACAGCTCTTTTTTCTGTGAAATGAGTCGGGGTGTAGCCTGGGAGCGTGATTCTTTCACCTTTCGTAGGAGCAGTGGCCGGTTTCGAAAAGTACTTCTCAACCAGTTTGACGGCTTTTTTATGATTGACATTACCCGCAATGGCGATGATAATATTGCTTTCGCTGTAGTGTCGGGAAAGAAAATCCATCAAGCCGTCACGAGTGAATGCACGCACGGACTGTTCCGTGCCGATAATGGGTCTGCCCAAGGGATTGTCTGAGTAGAGCGAGAGGTCGAGATGATCAAACACGCGATCGTCCGGTGTGTCCTCGTACATCTTCATCTCCTCCACAACTACATCCTTTTCCTTCTCGATTTCCTTTTCCGGAAACGTGGGTGTGTGCACGAGATCAATGATGGTGTCTAGAGCCCTCGGGAGGTGCTCATCGAGGCACCGGGCATAAAAACAGGTGTACTCTTTCGACGTAAAGGCATTTAGATAACCACCCACATTTTCCATTCTTTGTGCAATGTGGTGCATTCTTCTCTTTTCAGTGCCCTTAAAAACCATGTGCTCAATGAAATGGCACATCCCACTTTCTGCATCGGTTTCATCCCGGCTGCCTGCTGAAATCCAAGCGCCAACCGAAACGCTTCGAACAGAAGGAATGTGCTCACTGATGACACGGACGCCGTTTGGAAGAACGGTTTTTTGAAAAGAATCGGTCATTTTGTTTTGTTATTGTCGATATGCCGGTCGAACTATAATAGAAAAGCGGAGGCCAATTGGCCTCCGCTTTTCCAGGGTATAGGCCCTTTGTAGACTGGAGAGATTAACGACGTCCGCCTCGACCGCCATCGCGACCGCCATCGCGACCGCGACCACCGCCACTACGACCGCCATCGCGACCGCGACCACCGTCACGTCCACCGCCATCTTGGCGTTCACGTGGGCGTTCCTCATATCCTTCTGGTTTTTCGAGGAAAGGCTTACGGCTAAAGCGAAGCTTGCCGTCGTCCCGAACCTCGATCAACTGAACTTTAATCTTATCCCCAACTTCCAAATAATCATGGACGTTGTCTACGTAACCATAATCCAATTCAGAAACGTGCAACAAACCTTCTTTGCCTGGTAGGATTTCAACAATCGCACCGAAGCCTTCCACTTTGCGGACGGTTCCTTCGTAATCTTGTCCTTCTTCAGGTACCGTTACGATACCTCGGACGATTTCGAGCGCTGCTTCAGCGTCTTCACCGTTCTTGGCTGCGATTACTACAATACCCACGCCGTCTTCCTCGCGGATTTCGATGACGGTATTGGTTTCGCGCTGAATGCCCTGGATAACTTTACCACCTGGTCCAATGACCGCTCCAATAAAGCTGGAATCAATGGTGATCTGGGTAAGTCTAGGTGCGTATGGAGAAAGATCGTAGCGTGATTCTGCAATGGTTTCTTCCATTTTATCCAGAATGTGCAAGCGAGCTTCTTTCGCCTGGTGCAACGCTTTAGACATCAACTCGTGGCTTAGGCCCGAAATCTTAATGTCCATTTGACACGCTGTTAGCCCATCGCGGGTACCAGTCAATTTGAAGTCCATATCGCCCAAATGATCTTCGGTACCCAGGATGTCTGTAAGAACAGCCGTCCGCTTACCGTCGCTGATCAGACCCATCGCAATACCGGAAACGGCTTTGCGAATCGGAACACCAGCGTCCATCATGGCCATAGAGCCTGAACAAACGCTTGCCATGGAAGACGATCCATTGGATTCCAGTACGTCTGCGTTGATGCGGATGGTGTATGGAAACTCATCTTGTGGCGGAATCATGCTTTGAAGGGCACGTTCGGCCAACATTCCGTGTCCGATTTCACGACGGCCTGGACCGCGTAAAAACTTAGCTTCTCCGACGCTAAATGGAGGGAAGCTGTAGTGGAGATAAAACGACTTAGCCTTCGTGTCAAAAATCTGATCTACTGACTGAACGTCTTTTCCAGTTCCAAGCGTAACGCTGGAAATAACCTGGGTTTCGCCACGTGTAAATACGGCTGAACCATGGACGCGAGGCAAATAACCTACTTCGCTCCAGATATTCCGAACATCGGTTAGACCACGGCCATCGATACGGCGTCCATCGCGAAGAATAAGTTCGCGCATAACATCCGACTCAACCTTGCCAACAGCTTCTTTGATGTCTGATTTAGTCCATCCTTGTTCCGTTGTGGAAACAGCGGATTCTCCTTCACCCAAGAAATGAGTGACGACTTCGGATTTAATCTCCGAAATGCCACCGTAAAAGGTTTCCTTGGAATAAGGCTTTAAGATGTGTGTTTCCAAACGTTTGGCTGCAAACGTGCGAACGGCTTCAACAACACCTTCTGGAAGGCCAATCGGTGTGTATTCAAAAGTTTTGGCTCCAAAAGCGGCAACCAGGTCGATTTGAAGCTGGCAAAGCTTTTTAATGGCTTCGTGTCCAACGGACAACGCCTCAAGCATATCCTCTTCAGAACATTCGACCATCTCCCCTTCTACCATCACAATGGCGTCGCGCTTTCCAGCAACGACTAGGTTAATGTCGGAGTCTTTAAGCTCTGCTAGTGTGGGATTCACTACAAATGCGCCATCCACACGTCCAATACGAACTTCCGCAATCGGGCCATCAAATGGTGCACCCGCTAGCATCAATGCTGCTGAAGCTCCAACGCCGGCAATTACGTCCCCATCGTTTTCATCGTCCGCAGAAATTACGCTACAGATAACCTGTACTTCGTTGAAGAAGTTATCCCCGAAAAGAGGGCGAAGTGCCCGGTCAATCAAACGGGAAGAAAGCGTCTCTTTGTCTGTTGAGCGCCCTTCTCTTTTGATAAATCCACCAGGAATTTTACCCCCGGCACAAAATTTTTCGCGGTAGTCGACGGTGAGAGGGAAAAAGTTTTGTCCTTCTCTGACTTCTCTCGCGAGTACAGCCGTACACATTACCATCGTGTCTCCGATTCGAGCAACTACGGCTCCATCGGACTGTTTAGCGAGACGGCCCGTCTCGATCGATAATACTTTACCGGGTGCGTACTCTATTTCCCGGATTGTTGCTACTGACATGTTCAATTGTCTGTTTTTCTTCCTTTCCTACACATACAATAAAGCAGATTCTCGAAAAGCGATGTGTAACAATGAGTTACAATTCTTTGATTTCAAGTTTCCGCCAGTCTACGCCTTACCCGGAAAAGATTTTGGAAGGCGTATGAATAAACGATTGCGGCGCGTTCGATTCTCGAACGCGCCGCATGACGTTACTTACGAATATTTAGCTCAGCGATGACAGCGCGATACCTTTCGATGTCGGTTTCCATCAGATAGTTAAGCAGTCTACGCCGCTTACCAACGAGCTTTAACAAGCCACGACGGGTTGAGTGATCCTTCGAATGAATTTTCAGGTGCTCCGTCAATTCTTTGATTCGAGTACTGAAGATTGCAATCTGCACTTCGGCTGTACCCGTATCTGATTTACTCCTTCCGAACTGTTCAATCAGTTCTAATTTTTGGTCTTTTGTTATCACGTGAGAACCTCTTTAGATTAATACCATCGTAAAGAAGAACCCGTACTTCGACTAGTATGGAGGCTAAATCGAAACCGAATCCTATCCTAAAAGGCGAAATGCCTTTACGTTAAATTTGCTAGAGCATTTCACTCAGCAACCGATTACAACGCTCGCGATCCTTATTAAGTTGCTCAATTAGGTGCCCGACGGAAGCAAATTTCTCTTCGTTTCGAATCCTTTCAACAAATTCAACACGAACTTCACGATCGTAAATGTCTTGATCGAAATCGAAAATATTTACTTCTAGGGTCACCGTTGTATCGTTATTGAAAGTAGGCCTCGTACCAATATTCACCATACCCTTAAGACGACCGGAAATCCCTTCAACTTCTGAAATAACCGCATAAACGCCATTTTTGGGTAATAATTTCACGTCATACTTGGGTCGAATGTTTGCTGTAGGTATCCCGATGCTTTTCCCCCGACCATCACCTCGGACAACCGAACCTTCGAAACTGTAAAATCGTCCGAGCCCTTTTGCTGCGGCGGCCACTTTACCCGCTCCAATCTCATCCCGAATAGTTGATGAGGATATTTTAGCACCGTCTACAGCCCGCGCTGGACACTCTTCTATAATTAATTCGTGCTTAGCCGCAAGCGCTTTGAGCAGATCTAAGTCTCCTTCGCGATTTCGCCCAAATCGATGATCATACCCTATTACAATCCCCTTAGCGTGTAGTTTTCCAATTAAAATCTGTTCGACATAATCCGTAGCGCTCATGGAAGCTAATTCTCCATCAAACGCTATAAGGGCATGCGCTCCAATCCCTAACGACTGCAATAATGAGGTCCGTTCTTCATTCGGAGACAACATTAAAGGCCCTTGGCCATAAAGAAACGCCCGTGGGTGCGGATCAAAAGAAGCCACCAAAGAGATGAGTCCATTTTGCTGGGCAAGGCTTTTAACTCGATCCAAAATGGATAAGTGACCCAGATGAACCCCATCGAAACACCCCACCGTTACGACAGTGCGTTTACCAGTTATTTCTCCGAATGGAAACTCAACTTTCATTTGTTGACAAAGTCTGAAGCTTCAACAAAGACTCCAACGGCCATGCATTGGATGCCAACAATACCCCGGAAGATTCTCTACGTAAAGCCACCAAATGGCCCCCGACTCCCAACGCCTGGCCAACTTCATGTGCCAAGCTACGAATATACGTGCCACTTGAGCACTCCACGACAAATCCAACGTCCGCGTCTTGCTTTGAAGTGATTTCAAACCGATCTATGGTTACATGCCGAAAAGGCAATACCACTTTTTCTCCACGACGGGCCTTCTTGTACAACCTCTCTCCGCCAACCTTCACCGCTGAGTAAACCGGTGTTTGCTGGGTGATGTTACCAATAAACTGCGGCAAAATGGACATAATGTGTTCCATTTCAACACCCGTAGCATCACGGTGCTCTGAAACTTCAGTTTCTGCGTCGTAAGAAGGCGTCGTTTCTCCTAAACGAATAACGCCTGTATATACTTTCTTTTGCCCCATAAAATGGTTCATGAGACGGGTAGCCTTTCCAGCTAAGCAGATCAAAAGACCGGTGGCCATGGGATCGAGCGTTCCGGCGTGACCAATTTTGCGAATGGGCGATATTCTTCGAAGCCGGCGAATGACATCAAAGGAAGTCAATCCCTTTGGCTTATCGATTAGAATGACCAGCGGATCCCAGGAGGTTATTTCTTCCCCAAATCCGATAATCGGAACCCTTTCCAAATCGGGTATCAAAGCCATTAAGTGCCTTCTACGACTTCAGATCCTTCCTCACTCTCGTCAAACTCCCCTGTCCTAGCTCCTCTTTCCTGTTGGATTTTACCAAACAACTCTTCCATCCGATGCGCATTTTCGAGCGTCTCATCCAGGAAAAAGCGTAATTCTGGGATACTTTTTACTTGATGGCGAATGGCTTGTCCAAGTGTTTTTCGGATCCTAGGCGTAAAATCCTTCAATTTGGCCAGTACCGCGTTCTTTTGAGGTGCAGAATCCCCCATCACAGATAAATAGACGTAAGCGATCGAAAGATCATTGGTCACGCGAACACCGGTGACCGTGACCATAGGGTGTAATAGATCGGTGTATTCTACTGAAAGAATACCCGCAATTTCACGCTGAAAAAGGCTCGCTACACGCTCCGTTCGAATACTCATGACGATTACAGAAAAAGAGGACCAGACGCGAACTGCTATCTCTCAAGAAGTCGCTTCGTTTCAATGATTTCGTAAGACTCGATCTGATCCCCGACTTTAAGGTCGTTAAATCCGTCAATGCCTATACCGCAATCATATCCGCTCAGCACTTCGCGAACGTCGTCCTTGAACCGCTTTAGAGACGCGAGCGTGCCGTCGTAAATGACGACACCATCCCTGATGAGGTGAATCTTGTCAGGACGGCGAATTTTTCCTTCAATCACGTGGCAACCCGCAATCATACCCAACTTAGGTACTTTAAAGGTCTCCCGAACTTCGGCTACACCGTTGATTTTTTCCGACTTATCTGGAGAAAGGAGGCCTTCGAGAGCATCTCTAACTTCTTCTATCGCGTTATAGATGACCGAATAGAGTCGAATATCAATCTCTTCTCTTTCCGCCATTTGACGCGCGCTCAACATCGGGCGAACCTGGAAACCAATTATAATGGCGTCCGAAGCAGAGGCCAATACCACGTCGCTTTCATTAATGGCTCCCACTCCCTTATGGATAATGTTAACCACTACTTCCTCAGTTCCGAGCTTCATCAACGAATCGGACAAGGCTTCAACTGATCCACCAACGTCCCCCTTTACGATGATATTGAGCTCTCTAAATTGACCCAATGCGAGGCGTCGACCGATTTCATCCAACGTAATGTGCTTACGTTGGCGCATGGATTGTTCGCGATGGATCTGCTGACGCTTAGAAGCAATCTCTTTTGCCGACTTTTCATCATCCATCACAATGAAGGAGTCTCCTACACTTGGAGAACCATCCAGTCCGATAACCAAGGCGGGACTCGAGGGGCCCACTTCGTAAACCCTGCGATCTCGCTCGTCAAACATGGCCCGAATACGCCCAAAACAAACGCCGGCTACGAAAGGATCACCCACTTTAAGGGTTCCATTTTGAACTAAAACCGTTGCCACGTTTCCGCGGCCTTTTTCGAGTCTTGATTCAATAACCGTACCTACCGCATTTCTATTTGGGTTGGCTTTCAGATCGAGCAGTTCCGCTTCGAGCAGCACTTTGTCCAACAATTCAGGAATCCCTTGGCCTGTATGGGCAGAAACAAGTTCACACTGGATTTTGCCACCCCACTGCTCGACGAGGATGTTTTTATCTCCCAATTGCTGCATAACCCGGTCAATATTGGCACCGGTTTTATCAATTTTGTTGATAGCTACAACCATTGGCACGCCGGCAGCCTGCGCGTGATTGATCGCCTCTACAGTCTGAGGCATGACCGCATCATCAGCCGCGACCACTAGAATGATGACATCAGTAACCAGCGCTCCGCGAGCACGCATGGCAGTAAATGCCTCGTGACCCGGCGTGTCTAGGAACGTAATATGCTTTCCACTCGGAAGGATAACTTGGTAAGCCCCGATATGCTGGGTGATGCCCCCGGCCTCGCCGGCAACCACGTCCGCTTTTCGGATGAAGTCCAGCAAAGAAGTTTTCCCGTGGTCAACGTGACCCATAACCGTCACGACAGGTGTGCGCGGTAGCAAGTCTTCAGGTTTGTCTTTGGAAATTTCGATATCGGTAGCCGTGAAGTCGGTAATGAACTCCACATCGAAGCCAAACTCATCTGCTACAATTGTAATCGTATCGGCATCCAGGCGCTGGTTTATTGAAACCATCATACCGGCAGCAAAAAGCGAACTAATTACCTCCGTAACCTGAACATCCATCAAGTTTGCCAATTCGCCAGTCGAAAGGAATTCGGTAACCTGAAGCGTACTTGACTTTTCCTGCAAATCGGCTTCGGCTTTGTCACGCTCTTCCGCCCTTGTATCTCTACGTTGACGGCGGCGTTTTTGACGAACACGGCTCGCTCCGTCTTGCAGTTCGCGAAGAGTTTCTTGCAACGTGGCTTCTACGTCTTTCTCGTCAACGGCTGGCCCTTTTTTCTTCTTGCTACCCTTTCCTTTGACTTTCGAATCGTCTTTAACGAGGGGAGCTTTAGCTTCGCCTTTAATCTTAATTTCCGCTTCGACCGTCCCTGCTACTTTCTTGCGCTTGCGTTTGCGCTTTCTTTTTGCGCCTGGCTCAGAATCCTCGACTGCTCCAAGATCGATCTTACCTAGAACGGTCGTACCAGTCAGCTTGTACCGATCAGCCGAGAGTACTATTTCAGGTACTTGCGACAGAATTAATTGGTCGTCGTCGACGCCATCTTCTACGTCATCGTCATCTGAGTCTTCCAAAAGATCATCATCTTCATCGACTGCTGGAGCTGGCTTTTTCGGCGCCGGGGCTGCGGATTTTGCAGGAGTAGGTTTTGGTTTTTCTACGACTGGTACCACTGCTTCGTCATCCGTGGTATCCGAATCTGGCTTTTTCGCGGCTTCAAGCTCTGCTTTTTCATGAGCAGGATCTACGGTCAATTCAACCGGAGCCGCTGCGATTTTTGCTTCTTCGAGCGGTGTTGCAGAGACGACGTCTTCGACCAATTCGGGAACACTAACATCTTCGGCTACCAAAGGTACGTCAACCACTGCTTCGGGGGCAGGAGCTATAACAACGATTGGCGCTGGCTCTTCTTTTGATTCTTCAACTACCACAGCAACCGCCGGGGTATCCTCCGCTCCTTCGCCATCACTTTCTCTTCTGGCCGCACGCTTCTTTTGAACGCGCTCGGCTTGGACTCGATCGTCAGCGAAATAGTCAAGAAGGTCCTCGTATGCCTCTTCAGTGTCGATGGAGGCATTAATTCCCGTTCCAGCTAGCGCGTCTTTATGACCAGAAGCGCGCATATGATCTACCAAAGCATCAACCGAAACGTTGAACTGCTTGGCTAGCTGAAAAAGACGGACTTTTTTAAATTTATTGATCGTTGACATGTGTCGAGATTTAGAGAACAAAAGGATTTAAGGCCGAAGGTGTACTATTCCACTTTGTCCTCTCTAGAATCTGATTCTTCAGAAAATTCTGTCCGAATGACTTTCAACACGTGTTGAGCGTCCTCTTCAGCCATTCCGGTCCGGCGAATGAGCTCATCCTTCGAAAGTTCAAGGACGGCTCTGGCCGAGTCGCAGCCAATATCGCGCAGTTTTTGTAGAACATCGTCACGAATTTCATCGGAGAATTCCTGGATTTCAACGTCCTCTTCCTCTTCTGCAATCTCCCGATAAACGTCGATTTCATAGCCACACAGGGCGGAAGCGAGCCGAATGTTAATACCGCCACGTCCAATAGCCTGGCTAACTTCGTCTGCTCTCACAACCACCTTTGCTCTTGGAGGGTTGAGGTCGTCGTTGAGCTGCACCGTGAGCGGATTTGCAGGCGATAATGCCCGCTTAATCATCTCTTTTTTGTCATCGGTCCACTGAACTACGTCGATGTTTTCGTTACCCAACTCTCGCACAACGGCGTGAATCCGGGATCCCTTCATACCGACACAGGCCCCTACTGGGTCAATTCGATCATCATGGCTAAAAACCGCAACTTTAGCGCGATCGCCGGGCTCCCGCACAATTTTCTTTATATCAACGATCCCCTCATCAATTTCAGGGACCTCAAGTTCAAATAACCGCTCCATAAACTCGGGGTCGGCTCTGGAGATAATGATCAATGGATTGCCGGCATTATCACGAATGACTTCTTTGACGACGGCCCGAATCATATCCCCTTTCCGGAAGCGATCCCGATAAATTTGCTCGTGGCGAGGCATGATCAATTCCGTCTTGCTATGGATGATCAGGATTTCGCGACGACGCATTTGGTATAATTCCCCGACAACGACTTCTCCTACGAGATCTTGGTACTGATCAAAAATGTTGTCTTTTTCAATATCTCGGATACGCTGGCTAAACGTTTGACGAGCCGTAAGTACGGCTCTGCGACCAAAATCTTTAAATTCGATTTCCTCGGCTACTTCATCGCCAACTCCAAAGTCGCCATCAACCAACTGAGCGTCTTTTTCTTCAATTTCTGTTACAGGGTCTTCTACGGCCCAATTTTCGACAACTGCGCGAATATGCAAAATTTGCATGTCGCCGTGATCCGGATTCAGAATGATCTCAAACGAGTCATCCGATCCGTACCGTTTACGAATCATCGCCTTAAAAACATCTTCCACAATAAGCTGGAGGGAGTCGCGATCGATTCCCTTTTCTCTTGCGATTTCCGCAAATGAAGAAACAAGATCAGAATTCTGCATTATTTCCTTACTTAATGATCAGCATTAAAGCCATTTTGGCCTAGCAGCCCTACCAGGGAAGCTTAATTTTTGCCTTTGAAATGGTGTCCAAAGGCACTTCAATAATTTCCGAGTCAGAAACCTTCAACTTCAGAACGCCGTCACTCATTCCGAGGTTTTCTCCTTCGATGCGATTACTCCCATCTTCATGAACTAATTGTATTTGAAGACTTTTCCCCGTGTGCCGGACAAATTGTCGTTCCACAAGAAGAGATCTTTCTTCCCCAGGTGTCGAAACATTGAGTAAGTATTTTCCTGGAATGAGATCGTCGGTATCAAGCACAAATGCCAGATTTCGACTGATTTTAGCCAATTCAGAAATGGTTACTCCTTGATCCCCATCTACAAATACTTCGATGAGTCTGGCTCCTTTAGAACCACGCACCGCAACGCCCACGACAAACAGATCGTCGCGAGAGATTACTTCGCTTGCTAATGCCTGTATTTTGGCATCCAGCGAAATCGGGTGGTTAGTTTCTAAAAGGACTGATTCCAGAACCGTATCTCCGTTCGTTCAATAACTTTTGTTCGAATCAAAAGTGCTTTTGTAAAAAACGCCCGGTCCGAAGCTCGGACGGGCGCCAACAAAATCCACCTCCAATTCTCTGATCTCCAGAAAATCTAGAGACTCAGCGAACAAAAAAGGGCGGCCGATAGCCCCCCTTTCATCCGCGACCAATAATATACACTCGATTCAAGGGAATAATCAATCCCTGAATCTTCATATTAAAGTCATTCTACGCTCATTTTCGACCAATTCAGGAAAATCAGGGATATAATGCAATCCACGGCTTTCCCTTCTAATTGAGGCACTTCGGATAACTAAGTGAGCGACCGCAATCATATTTCTGAGCTCACACAGACCTATCGACACCCGAGATCGACGATAAAAGACTTCTGTTTCTTCATGCAATAGGTCTATTCGTCTACGTGCTCTTTCTAATCGCAAGGTACTTCTAACGATACCTACGTAATCCCACATAATCCGACGGAGTTCGTCTTTGTTGTGGGAAATCAAGATCCATTCCACGGGGTGAATGGTACCACTATCATCCCAGTCTGGAATCTCGTGCCTCCACCCAGACGTTTTCGAAAGTTCAACGGCGCGAACGGCTGATCGATGCCCAACAACCAACGCTTCTAGGAGGGAATTGCTGGCGAGTCGATTCGCGCCGTGCAATCCTGTATACGCCACTTCTCCGCACGCTAATAGATGCTCTATGGACGTTTGCCCGTTTACATCGGTAAAAACGCCGCCACACATATAGTGCGCGGCCGGAACGACGGGAATTTTTTCTTTGGTGATGTCTATACCAAACTCCAAACAGCGGCTATAAATACGGGGAAAGTGAGTCTGCACGAACGCCGAAGGCTTATGAGAGATGTCAAGCCAAACGTGGTCGTCACCTCGTGTTTTGAGCTCATTGTCAATCGCCCTGGCTACGATGTCCCGAGGGGCAAGCTCTCCTCTGGGGTCATAGTCCGCCATAAACCGATTACCCCCTTTGTTAAGAAGGATTGCGCCCTCACCTCGAACCGCTTCGGATATTAAAAACGACTTGGCTTCGTCATGGAAGAGGGTGGTTGGGTGGAACTGGACAAATTCCATGTTCGCGACTCTCGCTTTTGCCCGGTAGGCCATGGCCACCCCATCGCCCGTTGCTACCGACGGATTAGTGGTGTGCAGGTACACCTGCCCTGCCCCACCGGTGGCCAACATCGTAATTTTGGCCAACCAGGTTTCTACGGCATCAGCCCCCTCGTTATAAACGTAGGCTCCAAAACATTTGATATCGGGTCTGACCTTGGACACGTGCTGCCCCAGATGATGGTCAGTAATAAGTTCTAAAGCGAAGTGATGCTCAAGCATCTGAATATTCGGATGCTTTTTGACCCTTTCCAGAAGGGATTCTTCGACCACCTCCCCCGTTGAATCCGCAGCGTGAACGATGCGACTCTTTCCGTGGCCGCCCTCTCTTCCCAGGTGCAAACTGCCATTGCTGCTGGAAAAAACAGCGCCCTCATCGATAAGGCGTTTGATTTCGGTAGGTCCATCTCCGACAATGGTCCTGACTACTTTTTCGTCGCACAGTCCTGCGCCGGCGGTCAATGTATCCCGTACGTGATTTTCAATGCTATCCGCCGCATCCATCACCGCCGCAATACCGCCCTGAGCATATTGCGTGTTGCTTTCCGAGGCCGAATCCTTAGTGACTACCGCCACGCTTCCAAAATCCGCCACTTGAATGGCGAACGAAAGTCCAGCCGCGCCACTTCCAAGGACTAAAAAATCAACCTGTTGTCGAGTTTTTGACATACCGAGCGCTATTGCGTGAGGTACGCTTTAATAAAGATTTCCAGATCGCCATCCATGACTGATTGAACGTCCGTCAACTTCGTTTCCGTCCGGTGGTCATTGACCATGGTGTAGGGCTGAAACACGTAAGATCGAATTTGTGAACCCCATTCAATCTTTTTCTTGCTCCCTTCCACGGCGTTTTTAACGGCTTCCTGAATGTCCTTTTCCAGTTGATATATCCGACTTTTAATCATGGTCAGAGCGCGTTCCTTATTTTGGAGCTGACTTCTTTCTTCTGTGCATTCAGCCACCACTCGGGCCTTTTCACCATTTGAAAGGTCACCCGTCCAGATAAATCGAACCCCCGTCTCCACTTTATTCACGTTCTGACCACCAGCACCACCAGAGCGAAAGGTCTGTAGTTCCAGATTGTCCTGCTTGATCTCTATCTCAATTGTATCATCAATCTCTGGGTAAACAAAGACCGAAGAAAACGAAGTGTGTCTCCTGCCACTCGAGTCGAACGGACTAATACGAACCAACCGGTGAACCCCGGATTCTGATTTTAAATAGCCATAGGCAAAAGGGCCCCGCAGTGCCAAAGTGGCACTTTTTATACCGGCCACATCCCCGTCCTGATGCTCTAAAAGCTGCATGGTATAGCCATGGCGCTCACCCCAACGGGTGTACATTCGCAATAGCATGTCTGCCCAATCGTTGCTTTCCGTGCCACCGGCACCTGGATGGATGGTTAGAATAGCATCGCGATGGTCGTCGGGGTCGCTCAGTAAACTTTTCAGTTCGAGATCATCAACCAATGTCGCTAATTCAGCACATTCCGCAATAATTTCGGCTTCCAGGTCTTCTCCTTCTTCAGAGGCCATCTCGATTAAAGTCTGAACGTCTTCCCCTTTTGAATTGACCGTAGACCACGCTTCAATCCATCCTTTTTCGACCGAAATTTCCTTTTCAACCTTTTGAGCGTCCTCAGGATAATCCCAAAATGAGGGATCCAGCCGCTTCTCTTCTAATTCTTTCTTCTTGACGATCCTGGTTTCAACGTCAAAGATACCTCCCGAGCGTGGCCACACGCTCTAACAAGCTTCGTAATTGTTCTTTATCCATCATAATCTGATCGTATAAGTGGCAAATCCCACTTCTCTATTGTTGTTTTTTCTTTAAAGGAACCGAGCCTAACCAACCACCGACGCCGCCGATCAAGGCTGCTACCCCGATAGTGATTAAGACGGTCATTATCGGGGGTAAATCACCAAAAATCGCAGCCACTACAATGGCCATGGCCGTGGTTTCTTCGGGGGCAACAGTATAACTGTAAATAACGAGACCGCCCCACGTTGCTACTAGGGTTAATATTCCTGCCATGATAGGATGTTCTTTAAACGTGACACCTGCAATGACCGAGCCCACGATGGCATATTGCCAGCCAACCAACAGGTGCAAGGCGAGTGCAATTCCAATAGATAATAATATGTATAGCTTAGTCACGGGTTTTGCCTCACTCAGACGGTTATTTCGGCCTGTTTATGTTGTGCAAATCGAACAATTCGACGTACGGCTTCTTCAATGTTTTCCATTGAATTAGCATAGGAACACCGAATATATCCGGTTCCTGAAGGGCCAAATGCGTCCCCTGGAACGACGGCTACGTGTTCTGCCTGGAGCAACTCTTGAGCAAATTCTTCGGACGATAGCCCCGTCGAAGTAATGTCCGGGAAGCAATAGAAGGCCCCTTCTGGTTCAAATGTGGGCATTCCGGCCGATCGAAACCCGTCAACGATTTTCCTGCGACGAGCATCATATGCCTGACGCATCCTTTCTACGTCCGGTTGACATTCTTTGAGTCCAGCCAAAGCTCCCCATTGACTCGCAGTGGGTGCCGACATGATGATATACTGATGCAGCTTATACATCGCATCATAAATCGGTTTAGGGGCGCAAGCATAACCAACCCGCCAGCCCGTCATTGCATACGCCTTCGAAAACCCGCCGAGAAGAATCGTTCGTTCTCTTAAACTGTCAATAGATGGAAGGCACGTGTGTCCTGATTCGTAGGCTGATCCGTAAACCAACCGGTCATAAATTTCATCCGAAAGAACCAATAGATCGTACTTCTCCACCACCTGCGCGATTTCCTCTAACGTCTCTCTCCTCAAAACAGCACCCGTAGGGTTGCTCGGATAAGCCAAGAACAGCAATTTGGTTCGAGGGGTGATTCGTGCTTCAATGTCCGCAGCGGTCACTTGAAAATCGTTTTCGACCGAGGTAGGGACATATTTTACGGTAGCCCCGGCAAAAATGGCCGTAGGACCATACGAAACGAAACAGGGTTCTGGGATGAGCACTTCATCGCCAGGATTGAGCAGGGCCAACATAGCCAACTGAATCGCTTCACTGGCACCAACGGTGACCAGGATTTCGTTTGCAGGATTGTATTTCACGCCATACAAACGGTCAATTTCCTCGGAAATGGCGTCTCTTAGCGGCGCGATACCCGCATTTGACGTATAGCCAGTTAGTCCCTTAGTAATTGATTCGCGAGCGCCTTTCAAAATGGGCTCCGGAGAAACGAAATCAGGTTCACCGATTCCGAGCGTAATGACATCCTGCATGGTAGCAGCGATTTCAAAAAATCGTCGAATGCCCGAAGGTGGAACAATTTTTACTCGGTCAGAAAGTCTACTAGACAGGTTCAGCATGGTGAATATGTTAAATCAGACAAAGTTTACTTACGCATTTCAGGTGGATAACCCAACCTCAGAGGTCCCTTGGAGACTCAGCTCCTAAATATACAATCTCTTTTTAAGACCAAAGTTGATTTTCCGCGCAGAATCTTTGCTTGAACGGCCTCCTTCGACTACCTAATTTGAACCAAAATCAATCTCAAACTTGAATTCCACTCCCATGACGGCCGTTTTAAATAAGAATTTCATTGCCGGTGTTTGGCAAGACGGGGCAACTGGCGCCACCTTTAAGAACATCAATCCTGCTGTAAACAGCGATGTCATTGGTTTATTTCCGGAATCTGGCGTGGAAGATGTAGACGACGCCGTCCGAGCAGCCAGATCAGCCTTCAAGTCTTGGAGCAGCATGCCCGCCCCAGCCCGCGGCGATATTTTGCGTCGAATCGGCGATATTTTGACGGCGCGTAAGAGCGAACTGGCTTTCCAGATGACCCGTGAAATGGGAAAACCATTTTTCGAAACCAAAGGAGATGTCCAAGAGGCTATTGACACGGCCTACTACGCGGCTTCTGAGACACGTCGCTTGTTTGGCCATACGGTTCCATCCGAAATGCCCAACAAATTTAACATGTCGATTCGTCGTCCGATCGGCGTCTGCGGCATCATTTCGGCATGGAATTTCCCCGTTGCGGTACCGACCTGGAAAATATTCCCGGCCATAGCCTGCGGCAACACGGTTGTCTTTAAGCCGAGTGAAGAAGCCCCTCATTCGGGAGCGCTTTTGGTAAAGGTGTTTGAAGATGCGGGGCTTCCGGCTGGAGTTGTGAACCTCGTTCAGGGTAGTGGCATGACGGGGCGAGCCTTGGTTGAGCATCCAGACGTCAACGCAGTCTCTTTCACGGGCTCTACCGAGACCGGATCAAAGATTGGTGAAACCTGTGGACGCATGCACAAACGGTTTTCGCTCGAAATGGGTGGGAAAAATCCGATGATTGTATTGGCAGATGCTAATCTCAACCTCGTGATTGATGGCCTTCTTTGGGGCGCGTTCGGGACCACGGGACAGCGTTGTACGGCAACCTCTCGCTTAATAGTCCACGAAAGTGTGCATGATGAACTTGTAGGACGGCTTGCCGAGAGAGCGAAAGCGATTCGGATAGGCTACGGCAATGAGGAATCGACTGAAATGGGTCCTGTCATCAACAAAAAAGGCCTTGATAAGATCGAATATTACGTCGGGGTAGGCCAGGAAGAAGGCGCTACGCTACTAATAGGAGGAAAACGCCCAACCGGAAAAAATGTCGAAAACGGGACGTTTTTTGAACCCACTATCTTTACGAATGTCACCCCCAATATGCGGATCGCAAAAGAGGAAATCTTTGGCCCCGTATTGTCAGTGATCAAAATTTCTTCGTACGAAGAAGCTATTCGGGTTGCTAATAACATTGAATACGGACTTTCTTCAGCCATCTATACCAACGACGTCGCTACAGCCTTTCGAGCCATGCACGATATCGAAGCAGGTATTACATACATCAATGGCCCTACGATTGGCGCCGAGGCTCACATGCCTTTTGGTGGTGTTAAAGGAACCGGCAACGGGCACCGTGAAGGCGGATGGGAAGTGTTTGAGTTCTACACAGAAACGAAATCTGTTTACGTGGACTATAGCGGCAAGCTACAAAAGGCCCAGATTGACAACGTTCAGGATTAGTTGATTGTTTGTTCATAGAACTTCCTTAATTGCGCTCGGACTGGTAACAATAGCATAACATTGGGTATGTACTATTGGAAATCTTTTGCTCGTGATAGCGAAAGAACACCTATTGAATAACACGTTTTTCCTTCAGGAATTGTGTGTGCTCAAGTAAAAGGATAGTCACCCTCATTTTACTATTGAGTCTCTAATGAAAAAGTCCTCACTGTGGATTTGTACAGCCCTAGTCGTTACCCTCTCGGCCGCCAATGTTGCTCGTGCCCAGGTCACGGTCAAACTAAGTGGCGCCATTTTTTCGGATTACGCCTATACGTTTTCTTCTCCCGAGGGAGCCAAAGATGGCGATAACGGATTCGACTTTCGCCGCGTCAACTTTACATCTGATTTTAAACTGTCAGACGCGTTCGATGCCAGAATTCGATTGGAAGCCAACGACGACGGTACTATTTCCAACGGAAAACCGGGTACATTCATCAAAGACTTGTATATCCGCTGGAAAAACGCCGTGGGCGAAGGCCACAATGTCGTTTTCGGAGTAAGTCCTCCTCCCATGTGGCTCGTTTCTGAACAGCAATGGGGCTACCGAGGTCTCGAAGCAACCCTCATGGACCGTGCTAAAATTGCTACCTCAAGAGATATGGGACTGGCTTTGAGTGGTCCAGTTACCAAGGACGGCCGAGTAAAATACGGGCTCATGTTTGCGAATAATTCGGGTGGAAAAGCGGAATCCGATAAATTCAAACGACTATATGGTCAACTGGAATTCTACCCTAACGAAAGCCTGAATCTGACGCTCGGTGGAGACTATTACCATTTTGACGGCGGTAGCTCCTTGGCCGGCAACGTCTTCTTAGGATACTCTTTTGAAAGCCTAAAACTGGGTGTCGAAGGATTTGTAAATCCAAAAGAGATCGATGCTTCCAGCGACCGAGACACGAGACTTGGGGCTTCCCTTTTTGGCAGGTACCGTGTCAGCGAAACACAACAATTTATCGCCCGCTTCGACTTGTCCGGTCGAGACAATCTGGGCGCTGAAACTCAGAACAGCTGGCTCATTTTAGGCTATAGTTTTATGCCCGAAAAAGGGATCGAAATTGTGCCAAACCTCCTATTCGACAAAGACGATTTTAACGACGATGCGACGCTTACCGGTCGAGTGACCGTAATCGCGAGTTTCTAAAGCAGGAAAACATCTTTTATCACCTACTATGACAACAACGAATATGCAATCCAAACACTCTCTCCTACTCGTCCTGATGATTGCCTTAGTTAGTTTTGGCTGCGGACGCCCTGAGGCGGGTTCTTCAAGGTCCGTTATTCAAAATAAAGGCTCTGATACCTTGGTAAACGTTGCTCAGGCTTGGGCGGAAGCGTATCAGACGGTCAATTCCGAAGTTGCTGTTGCGGTAACGGGCGGTGGTTCTGGAACTGGAATTGCTGCATTGCTCAACGGAACGGTCGATATCGCAAACTCTTCCCGTCAAATTAAAGAGTCGGAAACCGCATCTCTTAAAGAGGGTGGCCATTCGCCGGTGGAATTTGTGGTTGGATACGACGCGTTAGCCATTTTCATCCATCCAGACAATCCGCTCAATGAGATTTCGATCGAACAAATAAAGAACATATACGCAGAAGGCGGACCTTTTGAGAAATGGTCGCAGCTAGGCGTAACTGTTCCTGGTTGTGACAGCGACGAAATCATTCGCGTCAGTCGCCAGAATAATTCAGGTACGTACGAATATTTTCGCGAAGCCGTGTTGGGTAGCGGAGATTTCAAGCACGGATCGCGTGATATGCACGGATCGAAGGATGTGGTTGATTTGGTGATGAATACGGCTTGTGCCATTGGCTATAGCGGCTTGGCCTATGCGACACACGAGGTTAAAATGCCTTGCGTAACGTCAGTGGCTGAAGGTGCTTGCGTGGTTCCCACCATAGAATCTTCTATCGACGGATCCTATCCTATTGCGCGCCCGTTATTCATGTATACGGCCGATCAGCCTGAAGGAGCCGTAAAAAGCTACCTCGATTGGATTCTTAGCGATGCCGGGCAATGTATCATTCAAGAAATCGGGTATGCTCCGGTCTCAACGCCTGACTGCGCGGCATCGGTTCAATAAAGAGCTTCCTCGAGTAAACCGCTCGTGTCCCAAGAAAAAGCTTAAACTTATGTCTCACTACGAACAACGTCTTCAATCTGACCTTGACTCGATTCGGACGGGAATTTCCCAGCTCGGTAAAGACGTTCATGCGGCACTAACCAACGCTGTAAAAGCGCTCCTCGATCGAAATGATGAGCTCTCGTATGCAACGATATTGGGAGATCATCCGGTCAACCGATCGGTGGATCGGTTAAATCTGGAGTGCCATCGTTTTATTGCCAAGCACCTCCCCTCTGCGGGGCATTTGCGGTTTATTTCGTCCTCTCTACGCACCATCATATTGATGGAACGATTGGGTGATTACGCATCTACGATTGCGAAGGAATCCGTTCATCTGGAAGCGGAACCACGTGGAGCCTTTCGAAATGATCTACAATCATTGGCGTACGACGCTCTTGATATGCTAGCCAGCGCAATCAGAGCTTATGAAGCTCAAGACGCTGATCTCGCAACCCAAACAAGCTCAATTGCTCAACGAGTTGACCGGGAGTTTATTACCGCTTTAGGAGATCTTGTCGCGATTGACAAAGCAGATATTGATAGGAAAGATCTTTTCGCAAACCTAAACATCATCAACTTGATTGAACGGGTCAGCGATCAGGCCAAAAACGTGTGTGAAGAGGTCGTTTTTACAATGACGGGCCAGACCAAGCAACGGCGTCCTTTCCGATTGTTGTTTTTGGATGAGACCGACGCCGGAGTCACGCAAATTGCGGTAGCCCTATCCCGAAAGTTCTATACTGATCGGATCATATCACAAAGCGCCGGAAGTCAGCCGTCATCTGGCCTTCAACCCGAAATTAGTGTTATGTGCCAGGCAAAAGGACTGGACTTAAGTGGTCTTGATCCTAGCCTTTTGCTGGTGGATGGAACGGACTGGAGAAGCGCTGACGTTATTGTCTGCATTGATGATGACGTTTCAAAGTTCATGCCCAAGGTTCCTTACGGACGTGCTGTTGTTCGCTGGAATACCCCAAAAGGAAGCGACACCGAAGGCCTTTTCCGATTTATATCCGAACAATTGGAAGCCCTCGTTCTATTGGTCCGGGGTCCTGGAACAAATTCAGAGCGAAACGCATGAGCTCTAAATCGTCCAAATCTGGGGAAGTTTTAGATAAGCGGGACCTGTCTTGGTATGTTGACCGATTAGCACAGGCGCTGATGTTTGTTGGTGGTATTTCGGCCATCATATTCATTGTTGGCATTTTTGTATTCGTCTTTAAAGAAGGCTTTGCTTTTATCCTTGATCGATTTGACATAGTCGAATTCTTTACTTCGATCAACTGGCGCCCCACATCCGTAGCCAAAGAGACCTATGGAGCACTCGCCCTAATTGTCGGAACAGCCAGCATAACGGGGATGGCCATGCTCATCGCCATTCCGTTTTCGCTAGGTGCCGCCATATATATTGGTGAGTTTGCGACGGGGAAAACCCGGGAAACGCTTAAAGTTATGGTTGAGTTGTTAGCGGCAATTCCTTCCGTTGTATGGGGTTTTATCGGCCTCACTATAATGAATGGCGTTATCATTGAACTGTTTAATGTGCCGATCGGATTGAATGTGCTAAACGCCGGAGTCATTTTGGGGCTAATGGCCGCTCCTATTATGACCACCATTGCCGAAGATGCCTTGAAAGCCGTGCCCGACAAGTATCGCGAAGCCGCAGAGGCCATGGGCGCTACCAAATGGCAGGTCATTCGAAAAGTAGTACTGCCCGCAGCCAAAAATGGGCTCGTTTCAGCTGTTCTTCTGGGAATAGGTCGCGGTTTTGGGGAGACAATGGCCGTATTGATGGCAAGTGGGCACTCCATTAACATTCCTGGGAGTCCCTTTGACTCTGTCCGGGCACTGACCGCGACCATTGCTGCGGAATTGGGCGAAACGGCCGTAGGATCGAATCATTACGGCGCTCTCTTCACGTTGGGAATTTTTCTGTTTTTGATCACGTTTGTTATCAATCTAACGGCGGATCGAGTAGTCCGCGGCATTCGTAGGTCATAAATATGTTTTCAAAAACCAGTCAAAACGTACGCAATGACCGGATCGAAGGACGATGGCGCACCTTATTTCTGGTGATGACTGCCCTTTTGATTCTTCCGGTCGTCATTATTTTAACCCTTCTCATTATTCGCGGCGGACCGGCCATTACCTGGGAGTTTATAAGCGGCTTTCCGATTAAAGGGATGACTCAGGGTGGAATTTTCCCGGCCTTAATGGGGACCATTTTTTTGGTTTCGCTGGGACTCGTTTTTTCCGTCCCACTGGGCATAGCTGCAGCCATTTATTTGAGCGAATACGCCAGCGACAATAAATTGACCCGGATCATCAATTTGGCGATAATCAACCTAGCTGGGGTGCCTTCGATTGTTCACGCGCTATTTGGACTCGGCGCTTTTGTTCTATTCATGGAGTTTGGGACTAGTATTTTGGCTGCAAGCCTCACGTTAGCCATTATGGCCTTGCCGGTCGTCATAGTAGCCACAAAGGAAAGCCTGGAGGCCGTTCCCTATGCGTTTCGAGAGGCTTGCTGGAGTCTGGGGGCCACTAAATGGCAAACCATTCGAAAAATTGTGCTCCCGAATGCGGTATCCGGAATATTGACGGGAGTCATCTTGGAGGTGTCGCGCACAGCCGGCGAAACCGCTCCGATTATGTTTACAGGAGCTGCGTTCTTTCTCCCTTTTTTACCGGAAAGTGTTTACGATCAGACGATGGCGCTTTCGCTTCATTTGTTCGTAGTAGCGACCCAGGTGCCAAATGTGCCTGAAAGCCTGCCGTATGGGGTAGCTCTGTTGTTGATCATGTTGGTTCTCTTGATGAACGCTTTGTCCATCGGGTTTAGGGTTCGCTTTCGTAGCAAGAAAAAGTGGTAATATGAACGGAACGCTCCAAGGGTCAGCACAAGACTCACTTATTCTTGACGTCTCCGATCTCAGCGTCGCCTATGGCGGAAAAACCGCTTTGCGTAACGTGACGCTCAATGTGGTCAAAAATGAGATCTTCGGCATCATTGGACCTTCGGGCAGCGGAAAAACGTCGTTTCTCAAGGCGATAAACCGAATGGATGCCATGACGCCGGGTATGTCGACCACCGGAAATATCCGTTTCCAAGGGTACGATACTGCGAAATGGCGAAATCTGTATTCCTTGCGTAGGCGAATTGGGGTTGTTTTCCCCCTTCCAACTGGGCTGCCCTTGTCCATTTACGAAAATGTGGCATTTACGCCCAAAATTGCAGGTATACACCGAAAGCTAGAACTCGACGCTATTGTAGAGAAGAGTTTGCGTCGTGCCGCGTTGTGGGATGAAGTCAAGGATCGCCTTTCGTCATTGGGATCACTCCTTTCCGGAGGGCAACAGCAGCGCCTCACCATCGCGAGGGCACTATCTCAAGATCCTGATCTTTTGATGTTGGATGAGTTCTCAATTGCCGTCGATCCCGTTACGACTATGCGGATTGAGGAAGTGCTAAGGGAGCTCAAAAACGAAATAACCATTATTTTGGTGACAAATTTGGTTCAACAAGCCGAACGTTTGGCAGACCGGACGAGCTTTTTCCTGAATGGTGAAATGGTAGAAGTCGGGCGCACCGTTGATATTTTTAATGGGAAAGCTTCCGATTCCCGAACCACAGATTATGTGGAGGGTCGCTTTGGTTGATAACTCTAAAAATGAAAATCCGTTTGGTGAAGTAATCTCAATGGAACATCATATAGACGATCCTTCAAACGATTCAACACCGAAAAATGCGGTTGAGACCACTGACCTGAGCCTTTGGTACGGGTCTTTCCAGGCGCTTTTCAACGTCAATTTCAAGGTCAAACAAGGTCTAGTCACCTCCCTTATTGGACCTTCCGGCTGCGGTAAATCCACTCTTTTAAGAAGTGTAAACCGTATCAACGAGCGTTTTGGATACGTTCGTACCGAAGGACAAGTCCACGTATTGGGGCAAGATATTTATGCGCCTACCGTGGATAAAACGCAGGTAAGAAGCCAAATCGGGATGGTTTTCCAGCGTCCAAATCCGCTGCCTGTTACGATTCGAAAGAACATTTTATTCGGATATCATCTCAAAAATCCGGGCCGAGTTGCTGCTTCCGTCGAAGATGAGTTGGTCGAAAAGTCGCTGCGAGAAGTGCTTTTATGGGATGACCTAAAGGATAAATTAAATCATTCGGCCCTGAGCCTTTCCTTGGAGCAGCAGCAGAAGCTCTGTATTGCGCGATTGCTTCCAGTCAAACCAAAAGTGATTTTGATGGACGAACCCTGTTCTGCACTCGATCCCGAAGCTACAGCAGCAATCGAAGACTTGATTTGGGATCTCAGAGGCGAATACACGATCCTAATCGTTACCCATAACATGGCTCAAGCGCGTCGGGCTTCTGACGAATGCGCCTTTATGTTGATGGGGAAAATGGTCGAGCACGGTAAGACGGAGGATATCTTCGTGACGCCTGACCACCAACAAACAGCCGACTATATCGAAGGTAAGTTTGGGTGATGCCCTCATTGCAGCACGCCTCAAAGGAGTCTTCGAACCCATTCGCGTGAGCCTACGCTTCTGCCGATTCCAACTTCTCCGAGATCAGTAACATAATCTGACGAATCGTCTCATCCTCATCCTCATTGTTGATGATTGAAACCTTGTATTCGTCAGCATGAGAAACCAAATAGGTCTGCAAATCCCATATTTTATTGAAGTTTTCCAGGTAACGCGACGATCGACGCGACGAAATGACCTGTCCCCTTCCTACCAGTCTCTTTTGAAGGCTTTTAGGCCTCAAAACGGCCAGTAAAACAGGCACAACCAAAGCATTGGTCTCTCTTACAATCTGATCCATTATCTGCGGGTGAAGATGAACGCCTTCGATAATCAGCGACACTTGTTCGTTGCAGGTTCGGTTCAAAACCCCTTCCACTCCTACGGCTACTTGATTGGATTGGGTTAAATATCCGTGGATCATTTCTTCCGCTTTGTAGGTCTCGCTGACCGATGGCATTTGGAGATAGGCATCGAAAGAAGACGTATGAAGCGTAGGCACTAAGCGGATCGGGGCTAGGAGCCTCATCACTTCCCTTAACATATCCGTGGACTGCGTCCGGACGATGTCGAGACGATGGGCCAGTTCCGAACTGATTGAGCTTTTTCCGCTGCCATTCGTCCCCCCAACCAATACGATGAGAGGGCGGCCGGTGTGAGAAAATTTCACCCATCTCCGATAGGCCTCAGAAACACCCAATCCGGCATAGATCTCTAAGAGTTCAAAAACTCGTTCGGTGATTTCTCGCGACGTTATTTCCTCGCGCTCCGCGGCCACAAGCTCGGCTTCAATAGCCGTCGCGACTTGATAAATTTCCTCTCGCGGTAGAGCACATATCTCGAGCGAATCGGCCAATTGGCCCTTTGAAAACGGAGATTCTGATCCATCTCCAGTTATCACTTTTATTTGTGGATATTCAGTGGTCTGACTGATATAGTTTTCAACAAACTGATCAAAATCATTTTCTTCCAAATACAGGCAAACCGTAGAACGAAGGTCGGTATTGGAAATCTCTTGAACATCCGCCAAACTATTCCTAATGCTAGAAGCTACAGCATATGCTTTCTCGAACGGCAAGCCGGCTTTCTGCAGGGACCTGGTTAAGATGCCGCGCAAAAACGGAACCTTAGATCCTTCAGCAAAATTGATAATGTGCAATTTGTCGTTCTTTTCCATTATGAGCGGATCATGCGCCTTCAAAATGTGGTTTAGTTATCTTCATTGTAGGATACTACAATTCTCTTCCCGCGTTTCATTGGAATAATTCTCCACCGCAAATTAGTACGGAAATACCCATGGTCTTCCTTTCCAAGGTCCAAATAACCGAGCATCTGCCTTACTCAGACTTGGTCTCGGCGCTCAGGAAGGCCTTTGCCGAAAATCCAGATGTGCCTGCCCGGCAGCACCTCAGGGTTCAGCAATCATCCGGAAAAGACGCTACGCTGTTATTAATGCCAGCCTGGAATGAGCACTTTGTGGGCGTGAAAATTGCTTCGGTGTTTCCAGGAAACGTTGATTTAGGCAAGCCAGTCGTGGATGCTTCTTATATTTTGAAGAACGGTGTTACGGGTGAAATATTAGCCATGCTAGATGGCTCAGCGCTGACAACCATTCGGACGGCTGCCACGTCGGCACTGGCCTCTTCGTACTTGTCCCGGACCGATTCAAAGACCCTTTTGATGGTGGGTGCGGGCGCTTTGGCTGCCCCTCTTATACGGTCACACACTGCCGTTCGGAGCTTTGACAAAGTCATTGTTTGGAACCGATCTTCGGATCGGGTTGAAGGGCTTCGACAGGAGTTAGCTGGTAAATGTGATTTTGAGTACACTTCTAACTTGAATGTAGCAGTTGAAAAAGCCGACGTAATCTCTTGCGCCACACTATCCTACGAGTCTTTGGTGAAGGGTCGTCACGTTTCTCCTGGAACGCATGTGGATCTAGTCGGAGCTTATCTTTCGACGATGCGAGAAACAGATGCCGAGCTGATTGAACGGGCAAATGTCCACGTAGACACTCGGATTGGTGCCCGCCTTGAAGCCGGAGATCTGATTCAAGCCGAAAAGGAAGGTCCATGGACGTTCGACCTTGTAAAATCTGAATTAAGTGAACTATGCGCTGGCGTTAAGCCAGGACGAACGACCCCCGATGAAATAACCGTCTTTAAATCTGTAGGATACAGTTTGGAAGATCTTGTAGCCGCTGTTTTGGCCTACACCAACTACACGAAATCATGAACGTGACCGTTGTAGGAGCAGGTATTTATGGACTTTGCACTGCCGTTCAACTCCTTGCTAGGGGACATCGGGTCGAAGTCTTCGATCGAAGCTCGATCCCGAATCCGCTAGCGTCTAGCTATGATTATCATCGATTAATCCGACATGCCTACGGGCCCCAAGTGGGATATTCCCAATTGATTCCTGGGGCGCTGCAGGCCTGGGAACGCCTTTGGGAGCTTCTTGGTGAATCGTTTTACATCGAAACGGGCGCTTTGGCACTTGGACCTAAACACGATCCATGGATTTCTCAATCACGAAAAACGCTCGCTCGATTACGGGTTGAAACGGAAGATTGGTCGGTGGAAAGGGCTAAGGAGCGTCTTCCCTGGCTCCGAGTTGGGGACCAAGAGGAGCTTTTGTATTGCAAATCAGGAGGCGTTCTTCGATCCGGATTAATCTTAGAGGCTTTGGGACAATATTTGCGTTCCAAAGGCGTCGTATTACGGGAAAACATTAATATAACCTCAGTTAGCAAAGGTCATATCACCGATCGAGCGGGGAAACAGTACAGCTCGGACCACGTGGTATGTGCGCTAGGAGCGGGCCATGGGTACCTTTTTCCGGGTGAGATCCGGGCCTTTCGGCAGGTATATGCCCTTTATGACGCCGTTTCGGGTACCGCGTCTATTGAACAGGGGTGCCCGATGATCTTAGATATTGGAGACAACGCAGGATTTTATTATGTCCCAGGATCGAATCTTTTTCCTGCCAAGGTCGGAGATCACATCAGTCGATTAGAGGGTCATCCGTATGAAGCTAGAACGATTCATCCCGAAGAAATCGCGTCATTGAAGGGTGTAATCGAAACCCGTTTACATGGCAATTTTGGATCCCTAATCGGTAGCAATGGCACTTCCCAAGCAAACGATAGTCATCCAACGCGTTTCGGTCTTTGCTTCTACGAGAGTACCAAGGACCACATCATCCAATTGCAATCAGGTAAAGGTGGCACGCAGATCTTTGGCGGATCTGGTCACGGGTTCAAATTTGGGGCCCTTTTTGGGGAAACGGTTGCGGAGTACCTAGCTGGAAATCGATCGTTTCAATCCGCACAAGAAATTGTACAGGGTAAAGGCATGCCCTAATCGACCCTTTTGATGACCTGCTGTAAATGACGCGCCTCTCTCTTGGGCCTCCGCTTTTTGGCCGGTAGGTATAACACGATTGTCGAAAAGCCTATTTCAAATACATTCTGGGTTCTTGATTGTCTATTTTGGCCTCGATTTCAAGGTGTTTCATGATGGGAGAGGCTTTTACTTTAGTCATCAAGACCTCTTCTATTTGAAATAGGCCGGTGGCGTTGTCCATTTGAATGGAAATCCTAACCGGCTTGTTCTCGCCTTTGACAATCTCAACACGCGAAATGGTATTGGCCGAATACCGATGCATATCCCCCACTTCTGGGTCTAATTGCAGGGTGAACGGAATAAGGGACCGTCCTTTAGTCATGTCCGTTCCGTCGGCTACTAACACCGTTCCAGCTTCAATCGAATGAATGCGTGTATGGGCCATGTGCCCAACAATGATTTCGTGCACTAGTGAACGAACAACAACTCGAGCAGCCATATCCTTGGGATAAAGCCATTCCAAATAGCGCACAACGATCGGGTCAATCAAGTTGATTGAATGCCATTCATGCTGCTCTCTGGCAACCCCCATCCCTGTGTCATGCAAGAAGCAGCCTAACGCAACCGCGACCTGCGATTGTTCAAAGTCACTGACCTCTTCTTTTTCGAGGCTCGTCTCAACTCCACCTTCGTGCAATAACTTCAATATTTTCAACGCATTATACGTAGTGATGCGCGCGTGAACCGGGCCATGATCGTTGTATCCAAGCCTTCGAACGGACACGACGTTCGCGTAGCTATGATATAAATTGATCTCCTCGTCAGCCAGCAAGCGTTCTAGGAGCATATGCGTCTTGCCCGAAGTTCTCTCGAGAAGCACTCGATTTAACTGCTCTTCTTTAGGCGTTGGTGCTTTCCAATCGGGTACTATCGAACTCATTTCTCTTTTTTCCATTTTCTTCTTTTCCTCCTCTTTGCAACGAACGCATTGATTCGTGATCAATCTTCCTTTCTATTCCTGATTCACTCAATTCCGCTTTTCTGGGAGTTAATCAACTCATTCCGTTTGAGCAATCAGTAGCGCTTTACCCAGATACCTGCTGTATATGAAAAGAGGGGCGACATGTTCACATGTCGCCCCTCTCAAAAACCATTCGAAAATAGTTTTAGTCTTCTTTGACTTCGGATTCAGCGGCGTCGGCCTCAGTAGGAGCTTCCTTTTGGGCAACGTCTTCATCGGCTTTCGCCTTTGCTTTAGTCGCTTTCTTCGGCTTTTCTTCCGCAACAACCTCTGCTTCCGCTTCAGCTTCGGCTTTCGCTTTTGCCTTTGCCTTTGCCTTTGCTGGAGTGGCGGCTTCCTGCTCTTCCATCTGAGCGTTGAGCGCAGCTAATCCCGAAAGTTCTCCGAGGGTAGTTGGACCACTGGTAGAAGATTCTGCTTCGATGAACTCACGAATTTCGCGTGCTTCTTGCTTACGAGATTCGGTTTGCTCACGCTTTTCAGCTTGACGTTCTGCGCGCTCCTGGGTGCGTGCATGTTCTGTCGCGCTAAGCACAATTTCCTTCTGATTGGCGTCAAAGCGAATAACAAAGAGATTCTCTATGGCTGCTCCTTCTTTGAAATCAGCCAGATTCGTCCCAGCAGGTAACTCCCGTTCAGGTACGAATGCTTCTACTTCCATCGGAAGTTCAACTACCATACCCTTGTCTTCGACACGAACAACTTTGGCACTGGTAACAGATCCTTCTGAATAGACCTGAGCAAACGTATTCCAAGGATTGGTTTCAACCTGCTTGTGGCCCAAGGAGATACGACGATCTTTGGTGTCGATGTTCAGAACGACGACATCCAATTCCTGTCCTTTCTTGACCATATCGGAGGGGTGACGAATCCGTTTTGTCCAGGATAGGTCACTAATGTGTACCAATCCGTCGATACCCGGCTCAATCTCAACAAACACACCAAAGTTGGTGATATTGCGAACTTTGCCGCGCATAACTGTTCCGGGGGGGTAACGCTCCGCAATGTTTTCCCATGGATCGGGCTCAAGCTGCTTCATTCCAAGCGAAATCTTTTTGCCTTCTGAATCCACATTCAAAATCTTGACTTGCACAATCTGGCCAAGCGAGACCATTTGCGAAGGATGACGGATATGCTCTGTCCAGCTCATTTCTGAGATATGAACAAGTCCCTCGATCCCTTTTTCCAACTCGACAAATGCGCCGTAGTCCGTAATGGAAACGACTTTGCCCTCGACGAGCTGGTTGCCAGCCACTTTTGCTTCGATGTCTTCCCAAGGATGTTTTTGCAACTGCTTGAGACCCAACGAAATACGCTGACGGTCTTTGTCGTAATCCAGGACTACAACATTGAGTTTCTGATCTAACGTGACGAGTTCTGATGGGTGCGAAACGCGGCCCCATGACAAGTCCGTAATGTGCAGAAGTCCATCAACACCACCCAAATCAATAAACACACCGAAATCGGTGATGTTTTTGACAATGCCTTCCAGAATCTGACCTGGCTCCATTGTCAACAAAATCTTCTCGCGCTGCGCCATAAGATCTTTTTCGATCAGCGCTTTGTGAGATACGACGATGTTTTCGTTGGTTGGATTGAGCTTAACAATCTTAAACTCCATGCGTTTTTCGAGATACGCATCGAAATCGCGTACTGGACGCACGTCGATCTGAGATCCTGGAAGGAATGCTTCCATTCCGTCTAGAAGCTCGACAATCATACCGCCTTTGATACGACGAACAATCAAACCTTCCAGGACTTCTTCATTATTGAAGGCGTCCTCGATACGGCGCCAGCGGCGAACCGTATCTGCCTTGGTCTTCGAAAGAACGAGCTGACCGTGATAGTCTTCAATTCTTTCGAGGTAAACTTCAACTTCTTGACCGGCTTCTAGATCAGCACCGAACTCACTACGAGATACGATACCGTCCGATTTAAAGCCGATATCAATTACAACGTCCTTTTCACCAACGCTAACCACCTTTCCTGATACGATTTCGTGTTCAGAAACATTGGTCAAGGTTTTTTCGACTAGTTTGCGGAGATCATCCAATCCCACATTCCAGTCTTCAGGATCTATGACTTTGTCTAGATCTTCTAATTTGTATACCTGACCGGTTATTTCCCCGGTGAATCCAAGCATGCCAGACCGAGGTGGAGAAGGAAGTTGTTTTTCAAACTCAGCAACTTCTTCCTCTTCGTCATCGGCATCTTCATCACCATCGTCTTCAGACGCTTCTGCGTTGACAACGGTATCGGATTCGTCCACATCATCTCCAACAACATCCATATTGGAATCGTCAGAGATCACTTCAGGTTCGGTTTCCGCCACTTCAAGTTCAGCCGGCATTTCGGCCAAAACTTCAGCCGATTCCTCGACTTCAGGGGTACTTTCCACTTCCGCACTCGGGGCGGCTTCTTCTACTACAGGCTCTTCGACAACGGATTCCACTTTTGTTTCTGCCGTGGCTTCAACAGGGGCATCCGAAAGAGATTCTGTAGCAACCGCTTCAGGGGACTCAGAAACATCGATATTACCGACAATCTCTTCGTTTTCCTGAGCATCTTTCTGCTGATCATCAGCCATATTGCTACACGAAAGCCAACAACCGAACCGCTAGAGATGGGAATCGTTCGGCGGGCTTGGGTTTAATTCATCGAAATCCCAGATTGCTTCCCATGTGCAAATTGGGCTGAGCCATTTTGGCCCAGAATCGATAAAACACCCTTAAAGCCTATCCGTTCCCATTAATTACCCGGATTATATTATCCACCTGTTCTTCAAATGACAGCTGCGAAGTATCAATTTCAACGGCCAATTCAGCTTTTTTCAGCGGCGACAATGCTCGAGATTCATCCCTTCCATCTCGATCTATAATCTCCTGGTACAACTCGGATTCATTGGCTTCCACACCCTTTTCCCGAAGCTGAGCAGCTCGTCGTTGGGCTCTTATTTTCGGATCGGCGACCAGAAAAAACTTGAAATTCGCGTCCGGAAACACGACTGTTCCAATATCGCGTCCCTCCATTACAACTGACCCACCTCCTTCCACGCATTTTCGGGCCATTTCGCGCTGAAGCGAGACCATTTTATTTCGCACATCTGAATTTCTGCTAACGACCGAACTGAGCTCACTCACCGCAGAGCTACGTATTTTTTCGTTTACGTTAGTACCATTTAAAAAAACGTTTACCCCTTTATCCGACGCTTCCAGGCGTACCAATACGTCTGCCAAAATCCCGCCTATATCGCCCGTTTCGATTTGGAGGCCATTTTCCAGAAAAAATAAGGCGACCGCCCGGTACATCGCTCCGGTGTCGATATACAGCGAATTCGTCCTCCGGGCTACTTCGCGAGCGGTTGTACTTTTTCCTGACCCGGCAGGACCGTCAATGGCAATAATCACGCTTCGGATATCCTCTCTTTCATTGAAGAAATTTGTGCTATTTGGGAAATTAGAAGCAATATCCACCCCATCCAATAAATTTTCAGGTCGTATTCTGTGAATTGAATCTGCCTTCAAGGAATCCAACGGCTCCACTTTTACATGGCTATCAGAAAACTCCAACATCTTGAAATTGAGCGACTGAGCCCCGGGGACCTTCCGGATGCCAAAAGACACCCCATCTCACTATTGCTACATGATATTCGCTCGGCACACAATGTAGGCTCAGCTTTGCGTTCAGCTGATGGGGCGCGTATTGCAGACGTTTTGGTGTCAGGATACACACCGACGCCGGAAAACAAATCCGTTTACAAAACTTCTTTGGGAGCCGAACAATTTGTGCCTTGGAGACAGGTATCAAATCCTTATGAGACCATTTCAGCGTTAAAGAACAAAGGATATACGGTTGCGGCGCTTGAGCTTACAGACAGTCCTTCAAAGGTAGAATTGTTGAAACCTCAGGACTTCCCCCTTTGCCTCATTGCGGGCAACGAAGTGGATGGGGTTGATGACCAATTGCTTAGTCTGTGTGATTTAGCCTTCGAGATTCCGCAGTACGGGGCGAAGCAATCACTGAATGTATCTGTGGCGATTGGGATTGTCCTTTTCGATCTCGTCCGACAGTTTCGTAGTTTCTAAAACCTGATTTTTATTCTAGACGCTACAGAGGCCTATGTGGGGAGATCTTGTCCGAACCGAATCCGGGGGAAAACTTGAGGCCCAAGATCTAATCTGGTTTCCAGATGCTTTGGTTGCTATGGAGGCTTATTCCGAGTCTTCCAAGCACCTGATGGCCTGTAAAAAAGACGCTGAGATCGGCTATTTGAATATGGTCGAGTCGGGAGTGGATGGCCTCCTGTATTTAACCGGCAATGCAGGCCGCTTGACTTGGGTCTCCCCCTTCACTTCTTCCCTCCCCACTGCATCGGACGTCCATCTACTCTACGACGAAACAGCTGCTCGGATAATAGGAACTCATACCCATCTGGATGCCCATACACCCGCGGAAGATGGGCCCAATTCCAATGGGGGCGCTCTTTCATTCACGCTTGAAGCACTTTCTCCCACAGTCGATGTGTTCTGTTGGGACGCGTTGCGAGCCGGAGCTACCACGCAACTAGCGCTTGCGCTTTATTCGGCAATGCGGATTTTTGAGTCCGGAGCGTTCCCTCAGCACATACTGGTTGCCGTTCGAACGGATATTTTAACGGAGGCCTCTAAACTTCGCGCTCTTCGCCACCTGCTCGATCATCTTTGGGCGCTCCACAGCGACAGCCCCCCTTCGTATCAATTGATGGCTGTGACCTCCGCTGTTACGCTGAGCGCTTTTGAACCTGAAAATAACATGGTTCGAAATTCTCTGGCGGGGTTGGCGGGGATGCTTGGAACCGCTGATTTCCTTTCAATTCAGCCTTGGAATGTCTATCAAATGGGCCACAGCGACCCCAAAGCTGCTGAACTCTCCAGAAATCTATATCATTTATGGTGTCAGGAAAGTCATCTGGACAAGGTAGCCGATCCTTTGGCCGGTTCGTATTCCATCGAAGATCTCACGGCTCGCCTAATCAAGTCTGGGTGGGACTTATTTTTAGAATTACGAGCGCACAGTCCGAACGGTGTTGCAACTCTTCTCGACGATCGTTTGCTACCTGCTGACCGCACCAATTTTGAACAGGGAGGCCGACACCAGAGGGGAAAAACGGAGCGCGTGCAGGTTGGAGTTACGCACTTTACGGAAAATGGGAATCCAACGGCGAAAAATCTTGCCCCGGTCTTCCCAGTTCCGTCAACACTGGATGTAAATGGCCGGATTTCAAGAACAGGATCATGAAAAAGCCCGACTATAGCATTTATCCTATTCTAAACGAACACTCGCGTCTCGCCGGATTGCCGCCGGCTCCAAGCACGATTGGCTACAAAAGTCAGGAGGATTTTTACGTTCCAAAACACGTCGATTACGCCCCGTTTCGGCATCTCGGGTCAACGGCTGGATCCTCCCCGTACACCAGAGGAATTTATGCGAGTATGTATACCGCACGACCTTGGACGATTCGGCAATACGCCGGCTTCTCTACGGCAGCGGAATCCAACGCATTTTATCGACGAAATTTAGCTTTAGGTCAAAAAGGCCTTTCGGTGGCGTTCGATCTGGCTACTCACAGAGGGTATGATTCCGACCATATGCGAGTTATGGGTGATGTCGGAATGGCCGGGGTAGCGATCGACTCTGTCGAGGATATGAAAGTGCTATTTGAAGGCATTCCGCTGGATAAAATGAGTGTTTCGATGACCATGAACGGGGCGGTTCTACCGATCATGGCCTTTTATGTGGTAGCGGCCGAAGAACAAGGTGTTAGTCCGGAAAACTTGTCTGGAACGATTCAAAACGACATTTTGAAGGAGTTCATGGTTCGAAACACCTTCATTTACCCGCCAAGACCGTCGATGCGCATTGTCAGCGATATTATGCGTTTTGCGGCACGGCGAATGCCTCGATTTAATGCTATTAGCGTTAGTGGGTATCATATGTTGGAGGCGGGAGCTTCGGCTGACCTCGAATTAGCGTACACCTTGCTCGATGGACTCGAATACGTTCGGGCGGGACTCAAGGAAGGCCTAGATATCGACGATTTGGCGCCCCAGATTTCTTTCTTCTTTGGGATCGGAATGAACCTCTTTATGGAAGCCGCCAAATTGCGGGCGGCTCGAACTCTTTGGTCGGAGCTGATGGCTCCATTTCACCCGAAGAATCCAAAATCTTTGATGCTTCGGACCCATTGCCAGACGTCAGGTTGGTCGCTGACAGCCCAGGATCCGTACAATAATGTCGGTCGAACGACCGTCGAGGCTTTAGCCGCCGTTCTCGGTCACACACAATCGTTGCATACCAACGCCCTCGACGAAGCGATTGCGCTTCCTACCGACGAATCGGCTAAAATCGCCAGGAATACGCAATTAATCCTCCAGCACGAGACAGATATCACAAACGTCGTTGATCCTCTCGGAGGGAGTTGGTACACCGAGTTTTTGACCGACCAATTGATTTCGAAGGCCAAAGCTCACATGGACGAAATTGAGAGCTTCGGGGGAATGTCCGCAGCAATCGAGAAAGGGATTCCAAAGCAGAGAATCGGGCAAGCGGCGGCCAGAAGACAAGCTCGAATTGATTCCGGAACGGACGTGATTGTAGGGATTAACGCTTACCGTGGGGCGGAGTCCATAAGGCTTAACGTCCGTGAAGTGGATAATACGGCTGTTCGAAACACTCAAATTGAAAACCTCACACGGCTTCGGACCACTCGAAACGAGGCCGCTGTTAAAAAGAGCCTCGAGGCGCTTTCATTGGCTGCGGCCACGGATGGATTGCCGTTGATGGAGCCTTGTTTAGACGCAGCCCGAGCGAGAGCCACCTTGGGTGAAATTTCAAGCGCACTTGAGGCTTCTTTTGGTCGACATCAAGCTGAAACAACTCTATTTACCGGGGTATATTCCAAAGAGTTTTCGGATGATAACATGGTGAACGCTGTGACCTCGCTTTCAGAATCCTTTAAACGTGCAACCGGACGACAACCACGCATTTTGGTGGCGAAACTTGGCCAGGATGGTCACGATCGTGGGGCCAGGATTATAGCAACCGCATTCGCAGACATGGGCTTTGATGTAGACGTAGGCCCGCTTTTTCAAACGCCCGGGGAATGCGCTCTTCAGGCCATCGAAAACGACGTCCACGTGGTCGGAATTTCCAGTTTGGCCGGGGGTCACAAATCGTTGATTCCACTTCTCATTGCTGAATTGAAGGCGCTTGGAAGGCCGGATATCCTGGTGGTGGTGGGCGGCGTCATCCCGGAAAATGATTACCCATTTTTAGTGGAAGCCGGGGTTTCCCACGTATTTGGACCAGGAACCGTAATCCCCGCTGCTGCAAACGAACTGTTAAGCACTCTGCTAAGCCAAGTTGGGGGTCCGTTAAAATGACCCATCAAGCGCATCCACTCTTTGCTGCACTGACCATGGGCGATCGGGGAGCTCTGGGCCGGGCGATTACGCTGATGGAAAGTGATCACCCGAAAGATCTGGAGCAAAAACTCTCCCTGTTGGCCAGTCAAAGCGCAGTCGACTCCAAATCCGTCCGAATCGCGATTACCGGTGCACCTGGCGTGGGAAAGAGCTCCTTAATTGAGCTCTTGGGCCTGCATTTAATCGAAAAAGGCCACCGAGTGGCTGTTTTAGCCGTAGACCCATCCAGCAATCGAACAGGCGGAAGCATTTTGGGTGATAAAACCCGGATGCCCAACTTAAGTCGTCATCCCGCAGCTTTTATCCGTCCTTCTCCTACTTCGGGCGTTTTAGGTGGGGTGGCCGAAATGACTAGGGAAACCATATTTCTGTGCGAGTCGGCCGGATACGACCGAATTATCGTAGAGACAGTTGGTATAGGGCAATCAGAGACGCATGTTGCAACATTGACCGACATCGTCCTATTCGTTACGATGGTAGGCAGTGGGGATTCATTGCAGGGTATTAAACGCGGTATTTTGGAAGTGATTGACATCGTTGCGGTAAATAAATCGGATGGCCTGGCCGAACAGCCAAGCAAGCAATTTGCCTCAGAATTAGCTTCTGCGCTCCATCTGTTACATGGTTCGAATAGACCACCTTCGGTTTGGCCGATTTCAACTGTAACTCAGACCGGGCTGTCCGATCTTTGGACCGAATTGGACGAAATAATCGGGGCGAGAATGGCTAGCGGAGCCATTTCGAAGAAGCGAATTCAGCAATTGGAAAGCTGGTTTGATCAAGCTACACAACACGCTTTGAATCAATTCTTGATTCGAGATTCGGACGGAGTCGAGGAAAAAAACGAATTCCTTGCACAAGCAAAAAAGGGACTGATCCACCCTTTTGTGGCGGCAAATCAATTGGTTCAAAGGCTGCTTCGACGGGACGTGTAGATGACCCGATCGACCGACAATTAAACGCCGATGGAAGTCGAAGCGCGCAAAAGCCTTCTTTGAACTGAATCGACCCCTAAAAGAGCCATCATGGCATATAGGTCGGGGCCCGAAGGGAGTCCTGAAAGGGCCATTCGAGCTGGGAACATGATCTCCCCGATGCCAATTCCATTTTCTTCAACAAATTCTTTAAGACAAACCTGTAAAGACTCTGCTGTCCAAGGGGAAATCGTGCCAAGTTTTTTGCTGAAAGAAGCACATAAAGGTCCGGAATTCTCCTTCCACCGCTTTGCAACAGCAGTTTCATCAAACGAATTTGGATCTTCAAATAGGTAGGCTGCATCTAGAACGTCCGACGCAAATGAAAGCCTTTCCAACATCAAAGAAACGGCGCCTGCGACAAACTCCAAGGAAACGCCTGGATACCGATCCGCGGCTGCGGGATAGATGGTTTGGGCAATTGAAAGGGGGCTTCGCCCACGTAAGTATTGTTCGTTGAACCAAGCTAACTTTTGAAGATCAAACTGAACTCCGGCCTGGCCAACCCGATCGAGACTGAACGCGGCGGCCATTTCGTCCACGGTCATCAATTCTTGATCCGTTCCTGGATTCCAGCCCAATAAGGCTAAAAAATTGACGAGTGCTTCGGGCTCATATCCCTTGTCACGATATTGCTTAACCGAAACAGGAATGCCTTCACTTTCCGCGTTCCGTTTTGAAAGTTTTCCACCGGATGGGCTCAAAATCAATGGTAGATGCGCCATTTGCGGAGCGGTCCAGCCCAAAGCGTCGTACAACAAGATGTGCTTAGGCGTTGAAGAGAGCCATTCCTCACCGCGAATAACGTGAGTGATTTCCATATCGTGATCATCCACAATATTGGCCAAATGGTAGGTCGGCAATCCGTCCGACTTGATCAGAACCTGATCGTCAACAGCGTCGCTTACAAACGTAACCTGGCCTCGAACGGCGTCGATAAACGAAACCTCTTTCCCGGGATGGACGAGAAGCCGAACGACGTACTCGTCCCCTCTCCCCATCCGCAGAACAGTCTCTTCTTTTGAAAGAGTTAGCGAGTTGGTCATCTCAGACCTTGTCGCGTAATCGTATCGAGGATTCGGATTTTCAAGCGAGGTAAGCTTTTCTTTTAGTGCTTCTATTTCACCCGAAGAATCAAACGCGACGTAAGCCTTGCCTAGCCCAATAAGCTGATCGGCGACATCTTTGTACCGCGCAGACCGTGCAGATTGATGGTAGGGTCCGAAAGAGCCTCCTTTTCCGGGGCCTTCATCGAAAGAAATTCCGGCCCAAGTCAAGCTATCGAAAATATCTTGCTCTGCATCTTCGACAAATCGAGTCTGGTCGGTGTCCTCGATACGAAGTAAAAACGTTCCGCCGTGCCTTTTTGCAAGTAAGAAATTGTAGAGAGCCGTGCGAAGACCGCCTATGTGAAGATATCCTGTCGGACTGGGTGCAAAGCGAACGCGCATGAAATTGATAATTGATCAGAAAACCGGAATCGAATCAAGATACCACAATGCGCGGGCTTCAAATGAGGATTTCCCTGTAATCCAATCAATAGCACGGTAATCTGGTTAACGACTGCGTGTACAGCCTCAGCGTTGAGCTAATAACCCTTGTTTTTAGCCTGAAAAGCCTATCCCACTTTAGCTTACTCCGAAAGCTTTGCTTCGTCTTGCAATTCAGCCTCGATTGTCAAACCCGGTTCAAACACATAGATATAAGATTGCAAAACGCGCGTATTAGGAGAATCAAAAGCTACTTGTTCTTCTTCTTGAGCGATGAACCCGGTTGAAGAATTGCCAGACATCGGGAGCAACAAGCCGATCACAAATACGGCGGTGATTGCCGCAAGTGCCGAACGAACAGAAACAGAACTTCTGGCTCGCCAGAGTGGTTGCCGATCTTCAGCCCGATTCACTTTCTCCCCAATCTCTTTCAAATCCGACAAACGGCGGAAAAATCGATCGTCGGCCGATGGCGGAAGCGAGATATATTCCATTCGACTCATGCGACGAAAGAGCATTACGGCCTCCATCTGACCCCGTAATTGGTGATCGTGAGCCAAATGCTCAAACAAGGCAGCCTGTTTGGACAGAAGCAATTCCCCGTCCAAATAAAGGTTTAGGTCTTCTTCGAACGGATCAAAGTCCGATCGCTCGTGAGTTTTATTGGATGAAGTACTCAATTTTTTATCCCCTTTCCCTTTTTGATCGCTTCACCGATCTTGAACGGATCCGCAGCCTCTGATTGCCGGGGCGCCGCTTCTGAAATCTTAAGTTTCTTCTGAACTATTGTAGTCTGCTCCTTTTCTAAAACGGACTCCATCAGACCGGCTAGTTTTTTCCGGGCCTTAAATAACCTTGATTTAACAGCGCTTACGGAAGTACGGGTAATGGCACCTATTTCTTCATAGGTCAGATTCTGGTACTCTCTTAGAATCAGAATCTCTCGGTAATCCGGTTTTAGCGAGTTCAAAAAATGGGTAACAAACTCAACTTGATCAGACTTTTCCATTTCCGAAAACGGCGTATCGAGCGTCACGATATATTCAGCATTTTCGTCGCTAAAGCCTTCAAGCTTCCCATTTTTCCGAATGGAATTAAGGCATTGGTTGCGGGCAATCGTAAATAGCCACGATTTAAACGCGCTGGTCTTAATCAGACGGTCCCGATTCTCATATATCCTTAAAAACGTTTCCTGCATCACATCTTCGGCTGAATCCGAATCATGAAGCATTTTATAACAGAAGGAAAAAACAGGGCCTTTATAACGGTTATAGATACCTACAAAGGCAAATTCGTCACCAGCTTGAAACGATTCTATCAGCGTGTATTCGTTCATGAATGATGAAAATTAATAATCATACCCTAGCGGCTCGACGAATTTTCTTGAAAACCGGGCCTTCCTTAGCTGTTACTTCATATATGACACACCTGCCGAGGTAAAGTTGCCTGCTTACACTTTGAGTATTGGCGGTTTGTAAACGTATATCATCACCCAAATCAACCAATTTGGAACCATTTGATCTAGCTTTGCGTGGATGCGCCTCAATGAAAGCCCATTTTCAAAAATATTTGGTCTCTGACCGCCGCCATCCTCAAGAATAATGATGTTATCTCGCACGGCCGCAGCCTCCCTTGTTTTTCTGACGCTAGGATTGACCTCCTGTTCAAGCTCTTCACACGTAACTTCTACGCAGAACAATAGTGGCGCCGGCCTTCCACTTGCCATGGTAAATGGTGAAGCCATCACGCCGGAAGAATTTGCTTACCAATTCGGTCGTACTTCAACCAGTATCGGAGGGGCCCCTTACGACTCGCTGGAAGCTTTAGAGGATTTTCTAACCCGATATGTCGATTTTAAAGTAAAGGTACTCGAGGCCAAAGAAGCCGGTTACGATAAATTGCCGGACCTTGAAGCAGAAATAGGTCAGTACCGCACGCAGTTAGCTCGCCCATTTTTACTAGAACGGAAAGTGATTGAGCCGCTCGTCGAGGAGATGTATGATCGCCGGAAGGAAGCGGTAGACGCTAGCCATATCCTGTTGACGGTTGCCGAAAATGCCTCCCCCACGGATACATTGGCAGCTTACACCATGATTTCGAGCCTTCGTGATTCGGTATTAGCTGGTGCGGATTTCGGACAGCTTGCCGTGAATTACTCTGATGATCCGAGCGCTAAAGGTGCTCCTGGCACTCCTGGACACCAGGGAAGTTTGGGGTTTTTTGGTGGCGGTCGCATGGTTGAAGCATTCGAAAATCAAGCTTATTCCACACCAGTTGGCGGAGTTTCGCCCGTTTTCCGATCACAGTTCGGATATCACATTCTAAAGGTGAACGACCGGCGGGCCATGCCGGATGACCGGCTATTGGCACACATCATGTTGCGTCCAAGGGGCCCGGCCGCGGCCGATGCCGCTGATCTAGATCAAAGGCTGTCTCAGGTATCTTCCAAACTGGCGGCAGGTGAGACTTTTGAAAACCTAGCCAATGAGTTTTCGGACGATCGTCAGTCAGCAGAAAAACGGGGCGAATTGGGCGTAATCTCGTATGATGCCGGACTCCCTTTTTCATTTAGAGATGCAGCATTTGACATCCAAGTGGAAGGAGAAGTAGTTGGCCCCGTGCAAACTTCCTTTGGTTACCATTTCATCAAAGTAGTTAAAATCGTAAAATTGGGCACTTTTCAAGAGGAATATGAAAGCTTAAAAAGTCAGGTCAGCCGATTGCCGAGGGCTGCGGCGGCGGAAAAAGCATATGCCGTCGAGTTGAGAAATGATCTAGGATTTTGGGTAGACTCGACTAGGCTAAATCTTTGGGGGACATCGTTTAGTGAGGATTCCCTGTTTAGGATGTTGGTTCAAAAGACCTATTCTTTAAACGATTCGTCTCATGTCTTGCTGAAGCTCGGCTCCAATGAATACACCATTGCGGACTTTTCAAATTTTATCGCTTCTGGCAAAATACCTGAAGCCAGAAGGCCCCAGCCTCGCCTGTATACCATAGCAGAAGACTTTCTTGACGGCGAGGCCATCCAACACGAGATAGAGGTTTTAGAGGTTCGAGAACCCGAATTCGCCCGTACAATGCAGGATTTCCGAGACGGATTGGTTTTGTTTCGGTTGATGGAGGACTCGGTATGGACCGCAGCTTCGACTGATTCTATCGGAATCAAAGCGTTTTATGAATCCAACAAGGCCAAATATTCGTTCCAGGATCGGATTCGAGTTCTAAGTTTTTCGGCGGTTTCTGATTCTTTGGTCAATGGGGTTATCACCAGATACCGACAGGAGTCCGCGGCTGATGCGCTGACATGGGCCGAAGGGGTTTCAAATTTGGCGATTCGTATCGACACGACGTATGTCGAAGAGAAGTCGGGATCTATATACGACCAAGTATTTGACCTCCAACCGGGACAAATCACGAACTCAACGCCCTACAATCGAGGGTTCATAGCTCTGGCTCATGCTGGAATTGACCCCGCTCATCCGATGAGTTTTGACGAAGCCCGGTCGGTGTTGCTCAATGAGTTTCAAAGTGAAATTGAACGCTTGCTACTAATTCGCCTACGATCGAAATACGAAGTTCAACTATTTCCCGAAAGATTGAAGGCTAATTTCCCAACTTCTGCCGTCACCAAATAGGCCATGACCGTAGCCCCCTTCATCCGAAACCTAGCAGGCTTGTTAGTTTTAACTGCTTTCATTGGTTGCTCCAGTGATTCGGGTCCGGAGGATTATATCGCAAAAGTCGGTTCTTCCTATCTGACCATGGCCGATATCGAACGGTCGCTCGAAAATCAATCGGCTTTTCTGGATTCTGCAGATGCCGTTTCCCAGATCGTAGAACGTTGGATTACAAATGAGTTGCTTTACCAAGAGGCGCTTAGTCAAGACCTCCGTAAAGATCCTGAAGTTCGGCGTTTGCTAGAGGATAATGAGCGCTCGGTGTTGATTAGCGCTTTGGTCAACAAAATGACAACCGAGGACCTCGAGGGTGGGCCGAGTGACGATGCCATCCGAACGTACTATGAGCAAAACCGGGATCAGTTGACCCTTCGAGAACCCTTTGTTCAAATTAGACATCTAGCTTTTTCCTCTCCCGACTCCGCCGCCATTTTCCGCCGCTCTGTCGCTGCAATGGGAACGGGTGCGCTCGGAAAGGCCCAATTTGCTCGTCTAGCGGCAATTTACGGGGAAGATGGCCCGAATCCTGAAACCTACTATCCTCAAAGTCAATTATTTTCGGCGATTCCGGGCTTGGTTGAGGCTATTTCCGAACTATCACCGGGACAAACGCTTCCCATAGTGAACGATGGCAGCCGCTATCACATATTTCAACTCATTCGCAGAATGGAGACTGGAAGTGTCCCCGCAATGGAGTTGATTGTTGATGATTTGCGGGCTAAAGTCTCTATTCAGCTCAGGAAACAGTTGTATGGACGACAGGTTCAACAGCTTCGTACTCGAGCCTTGGCGCGTGACGAATTGGAGGTCAAATTGACCCGAGAAACAAGCAATTGAAATACTTTTCGCGAACCTCATCCGTTAGTTCGTAAAATCCTTTCTTAGAAGTCGTAGAACCAGTCGGGATTAACGCCAGGCTTAATATTTTGCGCATTATCATCCGTTTTATCCCATTGGTATGAATCTTTCCGCTCTGAAAACTGGACTAATTTTACGTATTGCTGCATTTCTAATCCTTCTCGGAGCAACCCTGCCTAAAAATCAGGCAGCAGCGCAGGACCAGAAGATTCTGGATGAAATTGTTGCCGTAGTTGGGAATAGCATTATCCTTCAGTCTGAAGTCGACGGATATGTTCTTGGATTGATCGCTAGACAACAGATGGTTTACTCTGACGAACTGTGGCAATCGGCCCTCGATCAGTTGATCAACGAAAAAGTGCTGGTCATCCACGCCAAAAGAGATACGAACTTAGTGGTCACCGATTTAGAGGTCGATCAAGGGCTGGATTCAAGGATTGATGCCATGAAAACCCAGGTCGGCGGTCAAGCAAGGCTGGAAGACCTGTATGGTAAAACAGTGATCGAAATTAAAGCCGAGCTTCGGGAGGATTACCGCGACCAAATTTTGGCTGAGAATTTTCGTCGGCAAAAAGTCAATGGAATTAAGGCCACTCCTACGGATGTGAGGGCTTGGTTTGACTCTTTTCCTACGGATTCTTTGCCCACCCTGCCTCTCATGGTGCGTGTTTCCCATTTGGTTCGGATGCCCGTAGTGACCCAAGTAGCTCGGGATGAAGCGACGGAGATTATTACGGCCATTCGCGACTCGGTGATTGCGGGCGTAATCGACATGGAAAACATGGCGGAGCTTTTCTCCGATGACCCAGGCTCTGCGGAGAAGGGAGGTCTTTACGAAGACATGTCGTTGTCAGAAGTGGTCCCCGAATTTGCAGCCGTTGCGGCTCGATCCCCCATTGGTGCTTATTCGAGAGTATTTGAAACGCAATTTGGTCTTCATTTTCTTCGGGTGAATGCTCGGCGAGGTGAACGAATCGACTATAACCACATTTTGGTCGCTTTTGATGAGCGAAAAGTAGATTCGGGCCCCGCGATCTCTTTTTTAACCCAAATGAGAGATTCTGTCTTGACCGGCGGTGCTTCGTTCGCTGTTTTGGCTTCTCAAAATTCAGAAGAGGAATCTTCCAAAGCGACGGGTGGACGAGTGTCCGATCCCAAGTCAGGCGAGCGCAATTTATATCTGGAGGCTCTGGGAGCCTTATGGCAAAAAACGTTGTTAACGATGGAGGTAGGTGATATTTCTGAGCCTTCTGAAGTACAGCTGATCGATGGGCGCCGAGCGTTTCACATCGTGAAACTTGAGGCGCGAATTCCCGAACACCGCGTAGATATTTCGACTGATTACAAATTGATCTCGCAACGAGCTCTGGAATTCAAACAATCAGATGTCATGCAAAAATGGCTCGCGGATCTCAAAGCTGATGTTTATATCGACCTTAGGGGAAAAGCCCGCGATTCTCTGGCCAAGAACTAATTTGTGATGGTCCTTCGGCCACACGTATGTTTGGGCCCCGACTTCTTACTCTTAATCTTATTGTCCTAGATGGAAATTAAAACATCCCCCGAAACGGTCGAAGAACTTCACGCCGGTTATAAAGCGCTTCGATCCGAAGTCGGAAAGGTAATTGTCGGACAGGAACACATCATTCTCCAGATATTTATCAGCATGATTTGCCGCGGTCATGCCTTGCTGGTCGGCGTACCTGGTCTCGCAAAAACGCTTTTAATTCACACGATTGCAGACGCTATCGACCTTCAATTTTCCCGTATCCAGTTTACCCCCGACTTGATGCCGAGCGACATTACGGGAACTGAACTCATTGAAGAAGACGCCACGACCGGACGTCGGCAGTTTAAATTTGTGAAAGGACCCGTATTTGCCAACGTGGTCCTAGCTGATGAAATCAATAGAACACCTCCCAAAACGCAGGCCGCGCTTCTTGAAGCTATGCAGGAGCATCGCGTAACGGCAGCAGGCCACACGTACACCTTACCTGAACCCTTCTTCGTGTTGGCTACGCAGAATCCCATCGAACAAGAAGGGACTTATCCTTTGCCAGAAGCACAATTGGACCGTTTTATGTTTAATTTGTGGCTGGACTATCCAACTTTCGCGGAAGAAATGGACATTGTCCGCCAAACGACAAGTGCATCCAAACCTCAGCTCAGCACTGTGATGACCGCTTCAGATATTCAAAGGTATCAACAAGTGGTTCGGCAGATTCCCGTTGCTGATAACGTGATTGAATACGCGGTCAAGTTGGTGACAAAAACACGTCCCAAAGGCGAAAACGCCCCTGCATTCGTAAAGGAATATCTGAATTACGGAGCCGGCCCCCGAGCTTCTCAGTTTCTCATCTTGGGCGCCAAAGCCACAGCCGCACTTGAGGGACGCTTAACCCCTAGCATTAAGGACGTGAATGATATTGCCGTCTCTGTGCTTCGCCACCGAATCGTGACCAATTTTACTGCAGAAGCCGAAGGCGTCAGTCCTGTAGATGTGATAAATCGGTTGATGAGCTCCGAAGCCTAAGGGCAAAGATTTGGTTTACCTATATTGAGGCGTTGAACACCCTCAAGGACTTCTGGCGATGACACTTTCACGTCCTGTAACTACCATCGGAACGAACTGGGCGTTGCTACCTGATGGCTGGCATCAACGCGTTGAAATCGGTATTGATGAAACGGGCTCCATTTGTTCACTCGGTCCCTGGACCGATGCCCAGGTTACCCACACCCTGAATGTGGCGATTCCGGGAATGATCAACATTCATTCTCACGCTTTTCAGCGAAAACTGGTTGGTAGAACGCAGCGATTTACCAAATCCGATGACGATTTCTGGTCATGGCGCTCGGGTATGTATAAGGATGTGGCGGAATTGACCCCAACTGGGCAGTTTGAGTGCGCAAACGCCTTATATCATGAGTTGCTAGAAAACGGATACACAACAGTCGCTGAATTTCAATATGCACACGGTGCCGAGGACCGAGAAGATCTTGAGACCGCGACCTACATGTCAGAAGCCCTTATGCGGGCCAGTCGAAGCTCAGGCATCCGGATGCTCTTGCTCCCCGTGCTGTACCAACAGGCAGGATTCGGTGATCGTCCGGCTTCGCTCGACCAACGTCCATTTGTGCTCGATACGTCGGTCTACCTTGAGTTGATGGATCATTTAATGGATGTATCAAGATCGGAACCGCTTGTTACGGTTGGTTATGCGCCTCATTCTCTTCGCGCTGTAGGTTATGATGCGCTCTCGGATTTACTAGATCATCGAGAGTCAAAAGCCCCTGGTTCCCCCTTACATATCCACGTGTCAGAACAAGTCCGAGAAGTTACCGAATGTATGTTAGGTACCGGTATGAGGCCGATTGAGTGGCTATTTCGGAATTTCAATGTGGATTCAAACTGGTGCATGATCCACTCTACCCACGCTTCAAAAGCCGAATTAGATTCTATCATACAATCAGGAGTAACGGTAGGCCTGTGTCCCACGACAGAAGGAGATCTCGGGGACGGGGCGTTTCCTTTAGCTGATTTTGTAGGTAAAGGTGGCAATTTTGCTATTGGAACGGACAGTAATGTCTGTGTGTCGCCGGCCGAAGAGATTCGGTTTATCGACTACCAAGCGCGAATACTCTCGCGGAAGCGCAATGCGTTCAAATTCGACGGCAGTTTGAGCGCCGCAACTCGCCTTTACCAAAAGGCTCTCGAAGGCGGACGCGCCGCTACGGGCGTAAGGGTGGGTCGGATTGAAATAGGGTCCCAAGCGGATTTTGTTGAATTGCTCGAAGATCATCCGCTAAGCCAAAACAGATCCGCCGACGAAATCTTGAGCGCCTACGTTTACAGTGCTGGACGAGATCTCATTGGAAAAGTATTGGTGTCGGGGAAACCGGTGGTCGAGCACAAATCCTAGATTCAGACGAGCCTCGATCACGGTAAAATTCACTTGCAAATGATCCGCAATAACGGCTTAACGTTTTTGGCGGACGAGTAGCTCTATCCGTCGGCAACAATTCAGCCGCAAATGGCATTAAAAAACTTTCCAGCTGATGTGGAGTAACTGAGGTTACAAAACGGCTATTACTTTAAGGAAAACATTTTATAGGTTGCTATTTTGAGATTCCACTACCGTTTAATACCGATGCAATTCCGATCCATTTTAGCCTGTGTCCTGGTGCTTCTTCTTTTAGGAAGCGCCAATCCGGATCCATATCCCGACAACTATTTTCGATCCCCGCTTGGAATTCCCTTGTACCTGTCCGGAGGTTTTGCAGAAATGCGAAACAATCATTTCCACGGTGGTCTGGATATAAAAACCCAAGGAAAAACCGGATTTCGGGTATATAGCGCTGCAGACGGATGGATATCGAGGATTGTGATTTCCGGATCAGGTTATGGAAACGCGCTTTATGTTTCTCATCCGAATGGACACATGACCGTTTATGGTCACTTGAATGGTTTTAGAACAGATATTCAGGAGTATATGAAGGGCTTGCAGTATGAAAAGCAGTCCTTTGAAGCCGAGTATTTTCCCAACAAAGATCAGTTTCCTGTCTTGAAGGGAGACGATATTGCTTTATCGGGAAATACGGGCGGGTCGGCGGGACCACATCTGCATTTCGAAGTCCGAGATGAAACAAACGGCGCTCCCGTTAATCCCCTCTTGTGGGGTTTTGACGTTAAGGATTCTATCAGACCCCGAATCTTTAGAATAAAGGTGTATGCTCTAGGGAATAATTCGTTGGTGCGAGTGAGAGACCGAAAAACGGGTGGATGGAAAAAAATCACTTATGGCCAATCGACCACGATTGAAGCCTCGCTGGTTAACGGAAAACATGTTTTTACCGCTGCTGACAAAATTGAAGCTGCTGGCGACGTCGGATTTGCCATTCAAGGTCAAGATCAGCACGACGGCTCATCCAATCGTCTGGGATTTTACACGATTCAATTGACTGACAATGGTTCGACCGTTTTCAAGTCAACGATGGATCAGATTTTGTTCGATCAAATGCGCTATATCAACGCACACCACGATTTTGCAGAACGGCGAAAATCAGGACGGTGGTTTGAGCGAAGCTTTATTCTGCCCGGCAATAATCTACCGATTTATCAAAGCGACCGTCGTGGCATACTTTCTCTAGTAAGCGGGGAAAAGCATGCTATGCAGTATCGCGTGACCGATGCACATGGCAACGAGTCGTCCCTTGATTTTATGGTGACCGGGATCGAGCCGACCCCAACGATCGTGACTGTTTCCAATTCGGAAGAAACGGCTTTTACCTTACCTTTCGATCAGGATTTTTCATATCGCGCAGAGGAAATTGCCGTAAATATCCCTACTGGGGCCCTGTACGAATCGGGTCGATTCTCCTATAGGGCTATTGAATCGACTAAAGCGACTAATATTTACTCCAACATCCACGTCGTTCATTCGCCGGATGTACCCATTCAGTCTTGGGTAACGCTCGAAATCGTTCCAACTCGGCTCCCAGAAGATTTACAGAGCAAAGCAGGTATTGTTAAAGTTGCAAGCAACGGCAGCATTTCGTGGATCGGCGGGACCTATGATCAGGGGGTAATTCGCGGGCGCATTCGCAATTTCGATCGGTTTGCCGTCGGCGCCGACAGCCAGCGACCAACCATTCGTCCATTGAACCTGGTTGCAAATCAGAATCTGTCACGCGTCGGCGAGATTCGCGTTCGAATTGCCGATAATCTGAGCGGAATCGGGTCTTACTCTGGTACAATCGATGGACGCTGGGTCCTATTTGAATACGATGCCAAAAATGCAGTGATCGTGTACCGATTTGACGGAAGTGTGCCGTCTGGATCCCATCAACTCGAATTGGTAGTCAAAGACAACAAGGACAACCAAACGACCCTAACGATTCCATTCGTGCGATAAAACCGCGTCGGTTAATGCCTTTTGAGAAGGATCTAGATCGATGGCGAACGTCGGCCTCGTTTCCAGCTCTTTTAACTGCATTGGTTTTTCAACCGTTGATTTAGTTGCCAACTCCACTGTTTCAGGAAATTTAGCTGGATGCGCGGTTGATAAGACAACGATTCTTGAAGGTGATCCCGCTTCTTCACGGAGTTTAAAGGCTGCAGCCAATGCAATCGATGTATGCGGATCTGCCACGTACCCCGTTTCGGAATAGACTCTAGACATGGTCTCAAGCATTTTATCATCCGAAAAAGACATTCCTGTAATAAGCTCCCGCATTTCCACTGGGCTTAATAAGGCAAACAGCCGTTCATAATTTGAAGGCGAGCCTACATCCATTGCGTTTGACAAGGTCCGGATGGACGCAGTTTGTGAGGCATTTGGATCGGACAAATATCTCGAGAAGAAGTCGTTACTGTTGTGCGCCGTTACGAATTGAGATACCGGCATTCCAGACAAATGAGCCATTACCCCAGCCGTTAAGTTTCCCAAGTTTCCAGATGGAACGACAAAGGAGATGTGAGGCGTCCCAAGCATTTTCGCGGCCCACACGTAGTACAGCATTTGTGGAATGAGCCGGCCAATATTGATCGAATTGGCCGTTGATAGATTCAAATCTTGCAATCGCTGGACTTCAAATGCCCCCTTGACCAACCGCTGGCAATCATCAAAATTACCTTTTACCCTCAGCGGCAAGACGCCCGTCCGCTTGACGATCAGTTGTTGCTCCTGAATCCGGCTTGTCTGTGAAGCTGGAAATAACAGAACAACGCGAACCCCTTCCATTCCGGAAAGGCCGTCCGCTACGGCGCTGCCGGTGTCACCTGAAGTAGCTACAAGAATGGTGACGCTTTTCCCCGTTTCTCTGATGCGCTCCCCCAGCAAAAAAGCCATGGTTCGCGCGCCAAAGTCTTTGAACGAAAGCGTTGGGCCGTGGAAAAGTTCTAAAACGTGTATTTGCTCTTGGAACGACTTGACTCCTTCCTGACCCTTTAGGGATGTGGGGATCAGTGGTTTTAGTGGGACCTCAAAGTTGAGCGCTTGTTCGACGAGTTCGACGACCTTTTTGGTCGAAAGGGCGCCTCCGAGCCATTGCTCCAAGAATGAAACGGAGCACGAATGAAACGAAGAGTTCGAAACGGCTGCCCAATTTATCCTGGGTACCTTTTTCGGGATATACAAACCTCCATCTTCAGCCAAGCCCTTTTCTACAGCGCTTAAAAGGCTTACAGCGACTCGCTCCTCGCTTAAATCAGGCGAGCGAGTACTAACCAGTGAAAGAGGTGATTTGATCATCTGACTATCCTAGGTAAGCTCCGTCACGATTTACGCTTCCCGATTGCGCGATACTACCGACCCCTTGCCCCGAACAGGCTTTCTTCATCGCTTTAGCTACTTTTGTTGCCGAACTTTTTGATGGACAGACCGCGAACATGGCTGGTCCGGACCCTGAGAGGGCGCATCCCAAAGCTCCTGCCTGAAGCGCCGCCAGCTTAATGTCGGTATAGGGCCCGATTAATCCGGCCCTGATCGGCTCGACGATCGAGTCTTGCATGATCAATTTCCCGATTTGCTCAATCTCCCCTTTGGCAAAAGCAAGACCTAACCGAGCAAGTCGTGATGCCCAAACCGCGCCTTCTCGGAGTGTTATTTGATCCGGAAGCAACTCGCGAGCTTGTTGGGTGAATACCTCTAATTCGGGTAGAATCACCGCAAAATGCATATCCCTTGGGGTATTTAAACGAATAAAGTCGGAAGGACGATCCGGATCCAAAAATATGATTCCGCCCATTAGGCTGGGTACTACGTTATCTCCATGAATCGCTCCTGAAGCGGCCGCTTCTCCAGCTAAACAAGATGGGATCAGTTCTTGTTTGGTAAAAGGATTTCCTAGCGCCGAGTTCATTGCCATGGCACCTGCCACGGCGCTTGCTGCAGAACTTCCAAGACCGCTACCAGCACCAAGACCCTTGCAAATTAAGATGGACGCTCCCTGGTTGTAGCCGAATGCCTGCGCAACATGTTTTGCCGAAACGGAAGCCGTGTTCTTAAGGGGGTCGTTTGTCCCGACCCAGGCACTTTTAGCGTCGTAATGGACCTCATAAACAGGCTTCCTGGTCAACTTTATAGTCACCTGATCTTCCCATCTGCTTAAAGCAACCCCTACTGAATCAAAACCAGGACCCAGATTGGAAAGCGACGCTGGAGCGAAAGCCGTAAACGTACTCATAGGTTCACTCTTTCCAGGTATTAACCAGCGCCGTTTTCTCTGGCCAAAAATTCCTCTGCGGTTCGAACCATTTCCTCGCTACCGATATAAACCGGAGTCCGCTGGTGCAACTTGTCTGGCACTACCTCCAGGATTCGACTTGTTCCTGTAGAAGCTGCTCCGCCGGCCTGCTCGGCGATGTAGGCCAATGGATTAGCCTCATACATCAAACGCAATTTACCCGTTGGGCTTTTATGCGTGGCAGGATAAATATACAGGCCACCTTTAAGTAGGTTACGGTGAAAATCAGCGACGAATGAGCCAATATAGCGCGTACTAAACGGCCGCCCTTCTTCTCCATTCTCTTGCTGCATCCACTTTATATGCTTCTTTAGCCCCCGATCAAAACTTTCATAGTTGCCCTCATTGACCGAATACATGGCTCCATTTTTGGGAGTCCGAATATTGGGGTGAGACAATAAGAATTCTCCGATAGATGGATCGAGCGTGAATCCGTTGACCCCTTGACCTGTCGTATAGACTAAGATCGTTGAACTTCCATAGACCACATACCCTGCTGCTATTTGTTTAATTCCGGGCTGCAAAGGAGATTCAAGTGTTGCCTCTTTGACACCTTCTGGCAACCGATAAATGCTAAAAATGGTACCTACGGAAACGCTTACCTCAATGTTGGATGAACCATCCAGCGGATCGAGCAACACAATGTATTTTCCTTCGCTTTCGTTTGCGGTACGAATGGGAATGGCTTCAGAATGCTCTTCTGAACCTATCAAACAACATTCGCCACCCCTTCTCAAGGCGCGAACGAACTCTTTGTGCGCCAACAAATCCATTATTTGTTGAACTTCGCCCTGGACGTTCACTTCGCCCGTATTTCCGAACACGTCTACAATTCCAGCTCGACGCATGTGCCAATTCACCAGCTTCGCCGCTACACTGATATCACGCAACAATCTGGAAAAAGCACCTGATGAATGATCAAACGTACCCTGCTGCTCAATGATAAATTGTTCTAACGTTTTGAAGGCACCGATTTCTTCTTGCTGTAGGTCCGAATGCATAGATGTCTAAATGGTCGCTTAGCCGTAAGAGGAATTTGATCGATGCCAAGATATTCCCTTCTGTGAGGGCTTCCAACCCCAGATCTTGTCATTTCACGGAAAAGCGGAATAAACTGAAGGGAATTGATCGAGCTCGAAGTTTCTCAGACTACGCTTTAACTTTGAGCATTCGGTCAACGGTTTGGCCGATTCGGACCACAGCCTCTTCGATTTCTATTAGCGTAGTGCGACTGCAAATGGAAACTCGAATGGCTCCTTTTGCCACTTTTTCGCTCATTCCAAGCGTCGTCAGCACTTTACTCGCTTTCAAGGTCCCCGACGAACACGCTGAGCCGGCAGAGACAAAGACGCCATTCATATCCAAACCCAAAATGAGCATCTCCCCATCAAGGCCCTCTCCGTCCTCATCTAGACAAACAAAATTGATGATATGGGGTGAAGACAAGGAGCCCAAGGGCGAGTTGAATCGAATGTTATCAGGAAGTAGCTGTGTTAAACCATCCACTAAGACAGAGCGGAGGACTTGCATTTTAGAGGTGGCTTCCGCCCTTTCCTGAACCGTTCGTTCTAACGCGCGCGTAAAACCAACAATGGCTGCCACGTTTTCCGTTCCAGCCCGCCTTTCTTGTTCTTGACTTCCCCCTGCCAAATACGATGTAAATGGGGTACCTGCCTTAATCATCAACACTCCCACGCCTTTAGGGCCACCCATTTTGTGCCCAGAAAGCGTCATGAAGTCCACAAAAGGTGTCAATTCCGCCAAATTTAGAACTCCAGCAGCTTGAACTGCATCTGTGTGAAACAGATAATCCCGTGCTTTAAGAACCGTCGAAAGCTCTGCAATAGGATTAAACGTACCCAGTTCATTATTTACGGCCATGAAGCTAGCCAGCGGAGTTAGCTCCGAATGACGGCTGTGGTTCCGGAGAATTTTTTCAACCTCAGCTACTGAAATCGCGCCCGTTGATTCTGGAGTCGCAAGCAAGACGGGGATTGATCCGGGCAATCTTTTGACGCATTCCCGTACTGATTCGTGTTCTATTGGACTCGTGAGCACGCTGGAAGCCGGCTGATGAAAGACGGCGTTGTTTGATTCGCTTCCTCCCGAAGTAAATACGATTTCTCCAGGACCTACCCCCAGTAATTCAGCTACCTCCCCCCTGCACTTTTCTACCTGGTGACGAGCCTTTCTTCCCGGACCATATACGGCCGAAGGATTGCCATATTCGGATGTCAAATAGGGCATCATAGCGTCGAGTACCTCTGGCCACATGGGAGAGGTCGCAGCATGGTCTAAATAGACAGGCTCATAGCGCATTAATGCTCGATCGACTAATTGGAGAATATTCTGATTTTGTTGAGCGTTTAACCAAACGCCGAAGCGGTTTGCCTGATCCTTTCCTACCTTAAGGCCGGCACAATTCTGCTAATCATTTAATTATTTGGGAATGGACAAGCTCGTCGTTCGCGGAGGTCAGCCGTTAATCGGTGATTTACACGTGAGTGGTTCTAAAAACACCGCATTGCCGCTGATGGCTATTGGTCTTTTGACAGACGGACCGGTGACCATCAACCATATCCCGGATTTGAAGGATATATCAACCTTCAGAAAAGTAATCGAAGTGACCGGAACAACTGTTATAGGCAGTCCCGAAGAGCACCGTTTGGTTATCAATGCTGCGAGTTTAGACCGGCCTGAAGCGCCCTACGAGCTAGTAAAGCGAATGAGGGCGTCTTTTTACATGCTCGGCGCGCTACTTGGAAGGACCGGCCAAGCACGTGTTTCACTTCCAGGAGGATGTGACTGGGGCCCTAGACCCGTTGATTTGCATATTGAGGGGATGAAATCGTTGGGCGCTACGGTTGAGCTGGACGCCGGATATGTCGTTGCCCGTGCCAACGGCGGACGACTTTCAGGTGGTCGAGTAAGGTTTGAACCCTCTTCAGTTGGTGCCACAATCAATGTCCTTTTGGGAGCCGTTCTCGCTAAGGGAGAGTCCGTCTTAGAAAACGCTGCTATTGAGCCCGATGTGGTAGAGTGTTGCCAGATGCTGCGGCTGATGGGAGCACAGATAGATGGTATTGGAACTCGCACCCTGCACGTACAGGGCGTAGATCGATTGGAGCCCGTTACCTATACAAATTGCCCAGATCGCATTGAATTGGGTACTTTTATGATCGCAGCGGCCATTTCAGGAGTGCCAGGAAAGCCGATCACCATCCATCATGCGAATCCAGAGCATCTCGGGACAGCGTTTTTAGAATCGTTTACGAGAACCGGTGCTGGATTAATCATTAATGGAGATAAGATTCAGGTAACCGCACCAGAAGAATTGCGGCCTGTTAGTATCCGCACGGATGTGTATCCAGGCTTTCCAACCGACCTTCAGGCGCAATGGACGGTGCTTCTTGCCAAAGCAGTCGGGAATTCTAAAGTCCACGAAACGATCTATCCAGACCGTTTTAAGCACATTCCGGAGCTCCACCGCATGGGCGTGAATGCTATTGTGGTTGGAGATGAAGCCGTTATTGAAGGTGGAAAGCGAATTCAAGGCACGTCAGTGATGAGTACTGACCTTCGCGCCAGTGTGTCTCTCGTTCTGGCTGGCATGATAGCAGAAGGGGAAACTCAAGTTTTAAGGGTCTATCACCTGGACCGTGGATATGAGCGAGTAGAAGAAAAGTTAGCGAACGCTGGAATTGATATAAAACGGGTTCGATACGATGAGTGGGCTGATCCTGATTAAGTTCTGAATTGGCCGTCGGGATAAGGACTTAAAATCGCGCGGTAAATTGAACCCGCCCGGTATGAATGGTCTCACTCTTATTTGGAGCCCGGCCATCATACCCAAAAGTAGCCGTCAGCACATCCGTCAGGCGTGCGTTAAAGGTTAGGCCCCAAAGCCAGGAGGCCCCTGCGCCGCGTCCTTCCGTCAGGTGAAAGGTTTGAAGTCCTTTCGAGGTCCCTGTTATCCGTACGTTTGCCATTTCTATGCGAGCTCTGGCCGTCCATTTTGCGCCATTTTGATATTGAATAGTCCATGGTATTTGAACGGCAAACGCTTTCGTTCCTTCATTTCTCTCTCTTCGATTGGCCAGTTCGGCTCCAAGGATGATGGACCATTCACGTTTTGGTCGAAAAGAAAGGCTTGGACTAAACTCTAAGCCTTCGATATCATAGTTTCTAGACGCAAAACCGGCTTTTGAATAATCGATACGACGAGCTATTCGGCCGGTAAGCACCCATTCAGGTCTTGGGCGAAATACAAACTGCGCATCCACTTCACTTGTTTTGGTCCGTTGTTCGCCCGAAGCCAAATCGGTGTAAGCCCATATTTCCGAACCAGACACGTCCAAATCAAAACGAGTATTAGAAGGCAAAAAGCGAATCTCCTGCCCCGCTCGCAACCTCCCGTTGACCGTAAAATCCCTGGAACGAAAAGTATCTAGTTGCAAAAAATAAACGTTGCTTCTGTCCGGATCACGGGTCTTTTCCAAAACCTCTACCACCGAGCTTAAACCAATACGAGACAAGCGATTACCTGACCCTCCTCCCGCTCTGCTGAAACGTGCATTGGCCGTTAAAGAAGTGACAAATTCCAGGGAATCGGAGGGGAAATAGGTCACAGAATATTCTCCTTCGTTAGGCGTGGTCTCCGGAATAAATTCTTCGATCTGAATCACACCATCGTCATTTAAATCCTCCCACACATACTCACCACGCTCTTGTCCGGTCCGAATGTAGATTTCCTGTAACCGCGAAGTCTGTTCTGATTGAACCTGATAGAGCCAGGACAATCGATTTTGGGCACTCATTTGCCAGTCCCCGTCAGTTCCCAACAATAACGCCGTCTGATTGGGAGAGGAATTCGCAAATCGACCCGAATTTTGCCGCGCTCGCCGTAAGCCCACGCTAGCACTCGCTCTCAAGTCAGCGTCTTTTTGAAATGCCCATTTGGATTGAAGGGTTTGAATCGAATTTTCTCTCGCGGCCTCTTCTTCATTCTCGAATCGCTGTTCAAAAAACAGGGTTACTCGGTTGTTCGCTCGCCCAAGTTGGCTTCCTAATCTTATTTCGTCAAAATCGAGCCTCAAACGGGGTTCGGTCAACTCCATTTGGTCCCCCGAAAACCGTTCGGATTCCCACTCCAGATAGGTAGAAATAAGCGAACCCAATCGCCCCTTCAATACTTTGGAGACGATATTATGCCAGTCGCCGCGTGCCGATAACCGGTTATTTTCACTCGATACCTGACGAGCATTCACCCGAAATTCAGGCCATTTCTTTTCGGATACGAGCAGTGACAAGCGCTTTCGACTCGCGCTAAGTACGTTTCCCAGCGATAAAACGTCGTATCCCAAACTGAGCTTACTGGAATCGACTCTAATAATTGCTAACTCTGCTCCATATTCGCTTTCGGAAGTGCCAATTAACACGCTTTGAAGTGGGTCTAAATTGGTGGAAGACAAATTCCAATCCCGTTCAAACTCAATACTTCGGGTCCGGTCAAACGTAGAAAAGTTGGCACTTCGCCGAGTAAAATCGGCCTTACCGACTGCCGAATAATTCCCAAACGCAACGGAAGTGGACGCAAACCGAAATGATGAGGCCGTTCCTTCGTCGTCCGCCGAGTCTATGGAGGACAATGTGTTATAGTCATTTCGTGAAGTAGCCCATTCGGCTCTGAACTCGCCAAACGGGAGTGCTTTTGATTGCAAACGAAGGTCAAGTATTTCCTTTGAGCTTGGCGGAGTAAGAGGACGAACTGCGTCATACTCTCCGAGCCCCAATCCCACATAAGTGTAGACGATGCCGTTGGTCTTCGAAATGCTCGAACTAGACCCCAAACGCTTGTATGAGCCTTTTCCCTCCCCAATGCGGGTAAAAGTCACCCGATATACCTTTTCATCATTTTCGGGTGTTCTCTCCACGGGGACAAAGGCCAATTGACCGTCAAAACCGGTTGATAAGAAATACTGGACGTAAAACGCTTCCGTGTCAAAAATTACCTCGGTAGCACCTGTTGCAAAGATAATCTGATCCCCTGCCCCCCTTATAATCAACGAATCCTGTGAAGTGAAACCCAGTTCTTCGGCGAAACTATCTCCGTCAGCTTCGCGGATGGCCGAGACTCCGAAGTTGAAGTTGGATTTCTCCTTTCGACCTCCAATCGTAGCAGACGCCTCGGCAGCAAGAAAACTGCGGGAGAATTGGTTGGTTGTATACTCAAATTCAACACGGACGCGGTCATTTGGAGCAATCAATCTGGTCGGCATGAAGGTGATCTCAGCCGTAGTGTAGTCAACGATATAATCCGAAGCGATGCCGCGTTCTAACAACTGTCCGTCAACGTAGACCCGCTCGGTGCCCGGTAAAACCAATATAAATCGTTCAGAAGTCTCGCCTTCGAGGCGATAGGGTCCCTGAACTCCTTCTATTATGGTAACAAATTGTGATCTGAATTTGCCTTTGGAAGTCGCTCCTGAAACCTGAAAGGAGGTTTTTGGGACCAACAGCGAGGAAAACGAAACTGCATTGGATAAGACGTTGACTCCTTGAACTCGTCGTTTAACCCGGCTGAACTCTCCCTCCTGCATCGAGACATCGAGATCGCCAAGTGCAATTTTTCCTTTAGGGGAAGCAAATTCGATAAAAATCTGATCGAATTGTTCGAGTTTGCTGGTCGTTCCTTCGGGAAGAATGGGTGTGTCTTCATCTGTCAAAACGGCCCGTACGGAAATACTGTCAGTTATCTCCCCCTCAACTTCCAAACGAAGACCAGACTCAACCGAGGCATCGCGACCCGTTCCCGAAAGAACGCCCCGGGTAATAGATCCGCTGCTTTGAAGTCTACTCAGCGGATTGGGGGCGGCACTTTTACCTGGATCTGATTTATTTTCCGATGGGTCTACCATTTCCCACAAATGGTATTCGGATTGAAGCTCGACTGGTACGAATTGATAACTCGCTACAAAAACGAATGCCGAATCGGGATGAACGTTCGAAAAAGTGACAAATCCCTGAGCAAAATCGAGTGAGTATTCTTCAGGGGGAACCACGCTTCCCCTGACCCGGATTTGTAACGTTTCTGCGATGATATAAGGCCGAACTAGGAACGGCCCGCTTCCTGTTACCACCAGCGTATCAATGGCCGAGGGCAAAGGCCACTTCTTCGATTCAAATTCGGATTCTTTTGGTTTGATATCCTGTGCTTTGACCCACGGCGCCAACCCTAGGCTAAGGGTCAATAGAAGTACAAAATGGCAGGCGCAAGCGAGCCAAAAGCGACTAATACGCCTCCGAGAAAAGCGATTTTCGAGGTTGTTGCAATTGGATTGACTCAACGAAGCGCGGCCTTTTTCCCACGGATTGGATAATGGTATGGGCACTACCCCTCAAAGTAGATCACTGTTTCCTTTTCTCCATCATCTTCTGCGAATGCTTGATGCCTCAGTCCCCCAACGCTACATTTGGTCATAATTTATCGAACCCCATTAGTATGTCAGCATTAGGAACCGAGCAAAATCCTTGGCGCATCGCCATAATTGGAGCAGGACCTGCCGGCTTTTACGCGGCTGAGCACTTTTTTAAACAACTCGATTGCATCGCACACGTTGATGTTTTTGATCGGTTACCGACCCCTCACGGCTTGGTCCGCTCGGGCGTAGCCCCCGACCACGAAAAAATAAAAACCGTGACGCGCGTGTTTGATAAGACCGCTAGCAACCCGCGCTTTCGTTTTTTTGGCAATGTCGAATTTGGAAAGCATCTTCAACTCGCCGATCTCCAAAAGTATTACCATCAGATCTACTTTTCCACGGGTTCGTTAGTAGATCGAAAATTGGATATACCCGGTGAAGATCTCCCCAGAAGTCATTCGGCTACCGAATTTGTAGCTTGGTACAATGGACACCCTGACTTCCGACATTTGTCTTTTGATTTGTCCCAGGAACGCGTGGCCGTAGTTGGGGTCGGTAATGTGGCCGTTGATGTGGCGCGTATTCTTTGTAAAACGGTCGATGAATTAAAGACTACAGACATCGCAGACTACGCGCTGGAAGCTCTTGCTAACAGCAAAGTTAAAGATGTCATTCTGATGGGTCGTCGTGGACCCTCTCAAGCCGCATTTTCTCTCAAGGAAATCAAGGAGATGGGCGAGCTGGAAAATGCCTCGTCCGTTACTTTGCCGGAAGAAATGGCTCTAGACGAATACAGCGCGAAAGCACTTGAAGAGAACCCGGACCGGATGACTGAAAAAACCATCGAAGTCCTAAAGGAAATGATTGGCGGCTCAAAGCCCGGAGCTTCCCGCACTTGTCACATCCGTTTTTTGGTTTCACCTACGGCATTGCACCCCGGAGAGGACGGTGGGGTCAGTTCCATGAGTGTGGTTAGAAATAAAATTGAGCGGTCGGCGTCGGGCCGCCTATCATCCTCCATGACGGATGAAAAGTTCGAATGGCCTGTTGGATTGGTCTTTAGAAGTGTCGGTTACCGCGGCGAAGCGCTACCGGGTATTCCTTTTCGGGAGGATTGGGGTGTTATTCGCAATGAAAATGGCAGGGTGATCTCAGAATCCGGTGATCCCTTACTTGGTTGCTATACTGGAGGATGGATTAAAAGAGGACCTTCAGGGGTGATAGGGACCAATAAGCCGGACGCTGTCGAATCTGTTTCCTGTATGTTGCAGGATCTAGCGGCCGGCAAGCACTTTTCGCCCACTGAAAGTGATATTCAATCCCTAATCAAAAGTCGTCAGCCAGCCTCTTTTTCCTATGCAGATTGGCTAGAACTGGATCGGATTGAATCGGAAAAAGGTGAAGCAACAGGGCGGCCCCGAATTAAATTCACTTCGAGTGAGGAAATGTCAGCGGCGCTTGGAAAGTAAGCACTTAAGCAACTAGGTACCCGGGCTAGCAAGTACGTAGACTGGGGTCTTGACGGTGCCTTCCGCCAAATTAAGCGGCTTTCACCTCGGTGACGGGGTATCCCTCTTCTTCCAGTTTGGCTTTCACTTCTGTTTCAATTTTCGCAAAATCTGAGGCTTCCACGACAGCCCTGCCAATTTCAACCGAAGCGACTTCGAGATCAATGATAGATTCCAAGGTTTCTCGGACACTTTTTACGCAGTGTCCGCAGTTCATTCCTTGAAGGATTAATTCGTGTTTCATTGGTTTCATAGAGCGTCCTACGCCGCTTTGAGTCTTAAACTGTTGCTCACAACCGAAACGCTTGAAAGCGCCATCGCAGCGGAAGCCATAATGGGGCTCAACACGATTCCGAAAAAAGGAAACAGTGCACCGGCAGCCACAGGAATGCAAATTACGTTGTAAACAAACGCAAAAAAGAGGTTTTGTTTGATGGTGCGCATGGTTTTGTGAGAAAGTCGGATCGCGTCCGCAATCAACGACAAATCGCTGGACATAAGGGTTACATCGGCCGATTCGATGGCAATATCCGATCCACTCCGAACCGCAAAACCGACATACGCATGAGCCAACGCGGGAGCGTCGTTTATGCCGTCCCCAACCATGGCCACTTTGGCTCCGCTTTTTTGGAGTTCGCTGATGATTCGCACCTTGTCGGCGGGCAACAATCCCGCGTGATATTCAGAAATCCCTACTTGTGACGCTATTTTACTAGCTGCTTCCTTCGAATCCCCCGTTAACATGACCACCCGTATTCCACTTTTCTGAAGTCCTTGAATGGCTGTGATCGAGGTCGACCTGAGTGCATCTCCAACTTGAATCGCGCCCAAATACTGCCCGTTTTTCGCCACATAAAAAACGGATGTTGCGGCGCCTTCAAACGACGTTTCAGGAACCAAAATGCCTCCTTCAGTCAAATATGCCACACTTCCCACGAGAACCGGTTGGCCAGCGAGGATTCCTGAAGCACCTTTTCCAACGACTGCGATAAAATCGGAGGCCGGTTTTACGATAATAGCTTCGTCCTTCGCTTTGACTACGACAGCCAAGGCCAACGGGTGCTCTGAATGCATTTCAACCGACGCGGCAGTCGCTAGTACTTCGGCAACGGATGAGCCCACAGCAGCTATAACAGACGTTACTTCCGGTTTTCCACGTGTAATCGTACCTGTTTTATCCAGGCACAAAACATCAACCAGGCCAGCCTTTTGAAGAGCTTCAGCATTTTTAATCAAAATACCTTTTTTAGCTGCTTTTCCAGTCGCAACCACGATGGCGGTTGGGGTGGCTAATCCGAGTGCACATGGACATGCGATGATCAAAACGGTGACAAACCGGACCAGGGCGTAGTTTAACGCGGGCTCTGGTCCGACAATGAACCAAATCAAACCGCTAACTAGAGCTAACACCAGCACCACGGGGACGAAAACGGCCGATATGCGGTCCGCTAAATTCTGAATGGGCGCCTTTGAAGCTGCCGATCGACGCACCAGAGCTATTATTTGATTGAGAATCGTGTCATTCCCAACGCGCGTAACTTCGACTATGAGCCCTCCTGTCGTATTCATGGTGCCCGAAGAGACCCTTGAGCCCGATTCTTTCTTAACGGGAAGCGGCTCACCGGATAACATACTTTCGTCAACGTCACTGCTCCCGGTAACTACCCGTCCATCGACCGGAATACGCTCGCCAGGTCGAACCCGAACCAACATTCCCAGAACCACTTTGGAAGCCTCTAGCGAGTATTCAGATTCCTTATCAACCACTGTAACGGTGTCTGGTTGGAGCTTGATCAGCGCTCGGATGGCTTCCCCTGTCTTCCCTTTGGCTCGTTCCTCCAATAATCTCCCTAACAAAATGAGAGCTACAATAAGCGCAGCAGCCTCAAAGTAAACTTCGGGCATTCCGTTGCTAAATGGCTGAATAACATCCGGAAAAAGGACGGAGGCAAGTGAATACCCATAGGCAGAACCGACCCCAAGGGCGACCAGACTGTTCATGTCGGTCGCTCCATGTCGAAGAGCCTTCCACGCACCGACGAAAAACGGACGTCCCGAATAGAGCACGACCGGAGTGGCTAACAGAAGCTGAATAAGGTGTTCGTTGGGTACGTGAAAATACCCATGACTCATGGCCAAGACAGCTAGTGGAAGTCCGAGTACAGTGGCAAAAATGAATTGCCTTCGTGTCTTTCGATACCGATCCGTCGGACCTTCATCTGAACGATCGGACGCGGCCAATTCCAGCTTCGAATCCGAAAACTCCTCCAACAGTTTCTGAAGGTCAGTACCGGAAATCATACCCGAAACATACGTTACCGTTAGGTTAACCTCCCCTCCTGCTGAAACGGATTCTACGTCGACTATCCCGTTGGTGGTCAACAACTTAGCACTCAGTGATGCAGCCTTTTCTTCGGCGTCCGATCCTGATAAACGTGTTTCTGCCACCGATTTCCGAACACCATATCCGGTTCGTTCGATCACCCTGATCAGGTCGGCTGCGGTTAAGGTTGTGAGGTCGGCCTCTACTATTGCCTCTTCGGTTGTGTAGCTGACAGTCGCCGAAGATACTCCCTCTACCTTCTGTAGCTTTCTCTCAATTCTCAATGCGCAAGCGACACACGTCATCCCTTCAATCGGAATGGCTAATTCCGTTTTGCTTCCTGGTCTCGGTTCGTGTGGGGTAATCATGGTCAATGACTTATTGTACCGGTTTTGCCTGACGCCTTCCTGTCTCCGTGGTGTTCGGGACAACCATCTCAGTTTAGATTTTAGCGCGGAGATTTGAGTAGCGCAAGCCGTCCAACTGTTACGATTTCGCCAGAAACAGACGCTTATCTGTTACCGAGTCAAATATCGAAATGCGGTCCTCCAAAAACCGCGCGAAAACTCTAGACCCAATAAGGGGAACGTTATGAGAAAGGGTCCTTACGACCAACATGACTCCTTTTCGATTAAGATGTAGGATTACTTCATTCCCGAGTAGTTCGACCAGTTCAACGACACATTCGATGGCCATGGTGTAGTGTCGATTGGTATCCGTATCAAAGTTTTCGGCTACCTGAATGTCTTCTGGTCGAATACCTAGCTTGACTTTGGAAGTTAAAGGCTCGGAACCAACTCCAAAACAGCCCTGACTGCTGAGGTCGATTCGGAGTTCGAGATCAACGATTTGAAAGGTGCTCTTACCTCTTACTTCAATTTCGGCGGCAAACAAGTTCATCGGAGGACTCCCGATGAATGTGGCAACGAAAGTAGTCGCAGGTTCATTATAAACGTTAAGTGGTGTGTCGAGCTGCAACACTTCTCCTCTGTTCATCACCACAATCCGGTCTCCCATCGTCATTGCCTCGACCTGATCGTGGGTCACATACACCATCGTAGTACCTACGTTCTTGTGCAGTTTCATAATCTCCAAACGGACGGAAGATCTCAGGCGAGCGTCTAGATTGCTTAGTGGCTCATCAAACAAAAACACCTCTGGATTCCGAACAATTGCCCTTCCAAGGGCCACTCGTTGTCTCTGACCTCCTGACAATTCTCCAGGCCGCCGGTCAAGTTCTGACTCCAATCCTAACAGTCTGGCCGTATCCTCAACAATAACGGCTGCTTTCTTCTTACTCACGCCCCTTAGCTTTAGGCCAAACCCAATGTTTTGGGCTACCGTCATGTGAGGGTACAAGGCGTAATTTTGAAACACCATGGCCACATTTCGATCCTTTGGGGCCCATTCAGTTACGTCCTTTTCTCCAATTAGTACTTCCCCGGTGGAAAGGTCTTCCAAGCCCGCAATCATCCGTAAAATAGTACTCTTCCCACATCCGGACGGTCCGACTAAAACCAAGAACTCGCCGTCTCGAACTGAAAGCGACACGTTCTTGACAGCTTCGATGCCCCCAGGGTACGTTTTTGAAATGGATTTAAGTTCGAGCGCTGACATTCGGAGTTCTGTTTTGACAAAATATACACCAACCGCGTCAAGCCGTGGCGCCTTGTGACGCTATTTTTAAGGCGGACGTTCCTATCTTAGGACTGATCAATTCCCGATAATTATGTCCCGCCGTGAATCAACCTCTGTGACCATATACGATGTAGCGCGTCGTGCCGGAGTAGCTATTTCCACCGTTTCGCGCGTGATCAACGACTCGATTGACGTTTCAGACAGAACCAGGTCGGAAGTACTCCAAGCTATTGAACACTTAAAGTTTCACCCGAGTCGAACGGCAAGATCTCTTGCGCAACAAGAATATCATTCGTTTGCGGTAGCTATGCCCTCCTTTACCGCACCGTTTCAAAATGAATTACTTAAGGGCGTCCGCGCCTACATTCGTGAGCCGGGGCTGGATTTGTTGATCTGCGATCTTGGGTCCAAAGATATGGTTGGTGCCCTTAAATCCTTTTTAGATCGCGGAGCTGTACGGGGCCTACTCGTATGCGGGCCGTCAGGTGGCTTGGAACTGTACGAGGAATTAGAAAATATTCAGACGCCCATCGTTTTGGTAGGTCATGCTTATCCGACGTTTGATTCATTTTACTGGGATGAGGTCCAAGGCGTTCAAATGGCTGTGGCGCATCTACTTAGTAAAGGGCATACCGAAATTTGTTTAATTCGCTCTGCTGTAGACAGCGAAACACAATCCCAACGTATTGAAGGATATAAACGGGCGCTGGCAGCAGCCGCGGTGGCATTCGATCCGGAAAAAGTGGTTTCGGGGAAACCAACTTATCATGCGGGATTTAGCGAAGAAGATGGATTTGATGCCATGAATATCATCTTGCAAAATCATCCCAAGTGCACCGCAGTCATGGCTAGCAGCGATGTACAAGCCATCGGAGCGCTGGCTGCCGTTAAGGAAGCCGGCCTAAGCGTTCCATCTGACATCGCGATTATGGGTAACGGAGATATTAAGACCAGCCGGTACATCGGATTGTCTAGCGTTCATCAAAGCGTACAGCACATGGGCTTTTCAGCCGCTAAAAGGCTCCATGATAGAATCTTGGGATCACACATTGGTCCTCCGGAACGGCTCTTAGTCGAACCAAAACTCGAAATACGGGCATCTACCCTCTAATTACTTAGCATGAATAAACGAATTATTGAATCACAGCTAGGCGCAACGGTCGCGGTTACTCACTTCGATCACTTGGGAGCGCGCTACGGAGGAAAGGTCAGGGACACGTATAGCATCGGCGATCGCCTAGTTCTCGTCACGTCCGATCGTATTTCGGCTTTTGATCATATTCTGCGCCAAACCATTCCTTTCAAGGGTCAGGTGCTCAATGGAGTTGCCCATTATTTCTTCGATCAGACAAAAGACATCGTCCAAAATCATGTCCTTGCTATTCCAGATCCTAACGTAACGATTGCGCGAAAATGCACTTCATTTCCTGTTGAGTTCGTTGTACGGGGATACCTAGCCGGTCATGCCTGGAGGACTTACAAAAGCGGACTTCGCACGCTCTGCGGAAAGAATTTGCCAGATGGTTTGCAACAGAACTCCAAGCTCCCGATGCCCATATTAACGCCGGCTACAAAAGCGGTGGAAGGTCACGACGAGGACATTTCGAGGGAGGATATTATTCGGCGAGGAATCTTGACGGAGCGCCAGTTTGATGAATTAGAGTCCTATTCATTGGCCCTTTTTAAACGCGGATCGGAATGTGCGGCGCGTCAGGGACTTATTTTGGTTGATACCAAGTATGAATTTGGTCTAGATGCTCAGGGCGTAATTACTCTAATCGATGAGATTCATACACCCGACTCCTCTCGCTACTTCTATGCAGATTCGTATGAGGAATTGCTTTCCAGGAATGAACCCCAAAGGCAATTATCCAAAGAATTTGTCAGGGAATGGTTGATGGATCATGATTTTCAAGGGCTTGAAAATCAAGTGCTTCCTGACCTAGATGACGCGTTTAGAGTGGAAATTGCTTCTCGTTATGTCGAATTGTACGAAAAGGTAACAGGAAAATCCTTCGCACCTAATACGGATCAGAAGCCGATCGAGCGCATCTTAAAAGCGGTTGAGGCCGCATTAATCTAATCCGTCTTTTTTTCGTCCGACCAAGTAGTCGAAACCCATTCCGACGTTCCGTCCTGAAACCCCTCCTTTTTCCAAATTTGAACGCTTTTTTTAAGCTCGTCAATTAAAAACTCGGACGCTTCAAAGGAAGGGCCTCTGTGAGCGGTGGCCACTCCAATATAGACGCTCGCTTCTCCAACGCGGACGCTTCCCGTCCGATGAAGCATTACCAATCTGAGGACGGGCCATTTTGAAGAGGCCACTTCGGCCAATCGCTTCATCTCCTTGAGCGCCATGGTTTTATGGGCGTCATAGCTAAGGGTTTCCGTTGTTCGGCCATTGGTTTCGAGTCGAGTGATTCCCGAAAACACGCACACTGCGCCGCCTTGACTCGCGTTCAGAAACGAATACACTTCGACAATTGAAGGCAACTCCTCAGCAATATCGATCCAAAAGGGTTCCATCGAAATTATCCACCTGATACTGGGGTAATGAAGGAGATATCATCCTTATCAGCGAGGATGGTGCCAAGTTCGACGTATTCATCATTAACCGCAAGGCGCACAACGGATTGCAAAGCAGAAAAGTCGTCATTGTTGGCAGCCAAAAGCTCTATTAGCTCAGCACCCGTAGTGCCGGCGTCCAATTCAACTTCGACGATTCCGGCTCCGAAGGCCTCTCGTAATACAGCGAAAAAACGTAAAGTAACAATAATCATAAGGCACTCAATACGGCTTTAATGGCTACTAAATTTGGAACGTGAGAGGCGTTTTCGAGAACTTCAGCGTACCGAATAATTCCGGACTGATCGACTACAAAAGCGGATCTCTTGGCAATGCGATCAAGCTTCATCCCGGTGAATCCGTGGTCGTATTTACTACCGTATGCCTTGCAGACTTCTGCATCGTGATCGCTTAAAAGTGAATAGGTAAACCCGTTGACCTTTTTATACTCTGTCAACGTAAAGGGCGCATCCGTGGATATCCCTACAACTGTTGCAGGCGAATAAGACTCCAGATCGTTGTTGACCTCGTTAAGTTCCGTCGTACAGGTACCTGTAAAAGCAGCGGGGAAAAACAATAAGACGACAGGTGAACCTGCAATCGCTTTTGAAAGCTCAAAAGTCGATCTGGAATCCGTGAAAAGAGTAAAATCTGGGGCCTTATCCCCTACGATCAAGGTTTTAAGCGTCTTTTCCGTCATTTAATTGGTTTTTAGAGTCATTTTAAGTCCTTCGTTATCTCGAACGAATAGCTTGTAGCGGTTCGATTCGCGCGGCATACCGTGCTGGGATGTACGAAGAAAGAGCACACAGGATCGTGGTTGCAACGGCTACCATCACGAAATCAACAATACTTAACTCAATCGGAGCGTATTTCATGTAGTAGGCTTCGGCTGGTAACGGGATCACATTGAACTTGAGTTGGATGATGGCAAACATTAAGGCCAGGATCTCCCCCATTAAGACACCAGTCACCCCCACATATAGACCCAAATGCACAAAAATGCTTCGACGTGTTTTAGCAGTGGCACCTAAACTGGCTAAAACGCCCATTTCTGAATTTTTTTCAAGGATGATCATCAAAAGAGTGCCGATAATGTTGATGGAGGCAACAAAAACGATAATCGAAATAACCAGCGGGATAATCGATTCCTGCAACTTGACCCAGGCAAAAAGGCTGCGGTAGACGTCTGTTATCGGACGTGCAATGGACGGAAAAGTAAGCGATTGATCAATTTTATTGGCTGCTTCGGTATAATCCACGCCTTCGCGTACCCGCACGTCGAGTCGTGTGATCTGATCCGGGTTGTAGTCTAATAATTGAATCGCGCGATCTAGAGCGACAAATACATAGAGCTCGTCGAAATTCGCGAGAGAAGTTTCATAAATGCCTCGCACCACGAATTGACTGACTCTAGGTGGCGATAACGTAGAGGATTCGGAATCATGATTGACCGAAAAGGCTGTCATCGTCGAACCAATGGTCGCGGACATGAGTCGAGAGAGCTTCATCCCAATAACAATTCCTGGTCTTCCGAGTGAATCTGGGCCCAAACTGGAATCACCCGAAACAATGGACGTCGAAACGAAGCTTGGAACCTCGGTAGTCCCCCAAATCGAGACCCCTTCCACGTCGGTCGAACTCTTGCGAAGCAACACAAATTCCTGAATGACGGGCGAAACGCTTTCTACCTCATCCATGCTTTGAACCAGCGAAACGAGCTCCGAAGAATCGTCGAGAGGGGCATCTTGCATGCTTTCGACCTGAACGTGCGCCCCGAATCCGATCACTTTTGAACGTATTTCTTGACTGAATCCCCGGACAATGGATAGCGCCAGAATCAAAGTGGCTACACCTACAGCCACTCCTCCAATGGAGATATAGGTCACCAATTTGAGAAATTGACGTCCTTCTGAACGCCCTTCAGCACCTCTCAGGTAACGACGGGCTATAAATGACTCAATTTTAAATGACAAGTCGATTTACATGAAATGTTGAGTGCCTTCCTACCCCCGTGAATGCGCAATAGATCCGACAAAAACAAACACGCTGGGCCTTCGGACAAAGTCCGAAGGCCCAGCGTTGAACAAACCCTGTTTTCGATTCTTACGAATCTATGCAGGAATTTCTGACATGAAATATTCCTCGGAGCCTCCCATATCAACATCAACGAAGTGATACGGTGGCCAAGGACCACTTACTTCTATCGTAACCCCGAAATTCCGCATTTCCTGAGCTAGAGTGGTGACGCGGGCTCTGAAATTCTTTTCGCCTACCACGGGCACCAAGTAGGTTGAATTCAAAGCTACGATCATATTCTCAGCGGTTTGAGCGGCTGGAACTCCTTTCGAAACGGCCTCAGAGGCCATGTCATTGAGAGGAGCGTGGATACGTCGGGCAACATTGGCCATGATCGCGTCAAGCGAAAAGCCACCATCTTTTGAATATTTCTGTTGATCGACGATTCCCTTGAACTCGGCGCTTGAGAGCAGACGCTCTGCATCACAAACGACGCGAATTCCAAACTCACTCTTATCCTGGAGCCGCGAAAGCGTATCCAGCATTTTGGATCGTTGGGTTTCAACGAAGCGGCGAATACCATTTTCCGAACTAAAGACCGTCCCGAAGCGAAGCGGAATGATGGTCATCAATCCTTTTGCCTCAGAGAGGACACCAGCGTGGTGACGAACCTGATCCTTCAACCATCCGTTGTCCCGCATGGACTTGCGGATCACGTAAGGAGAAAAAGCTGTATCAGTTAACTTGCTGACAATAGCCGTCAAATTTCCACAAGGCAATGAGTACACTACCGAACGTTCTTGAAGGCCTTCGATACCAGCAAACATCGAGTCCACGACCTGATTCGTCGAAACGATTCCGTACATATAAAATGTAGGTTCATTGAGGTTCTTTCTGATTTCGGCGATTTCTGGAGCCAGACCATTGGATCCATCTCCAGCCGGGGTTTTTACGGTAGAAGGACTGTTGACCGTAAATTCTGAAACTGACCACAATTTCGGCGTAGGTGTCGAGTCTGAAGGCGCCACGTCAACATTATCAGATTCGTCGAGCGAAGACTGATCTTGATTGTTATCAACCGAACTTGATTCATTCCTTGGCGACTCTTGGATATCCGAAAGCAAGGTCCAGTCATTTGGATTTCTTTCTGGAGCTACGTCTGCGCTCACGGGCTGATCGGACTCGGCACTTTCTGGTGCCGAGGGCTCAGGCTCGATCGAAACCAAGAGCTCAGGGGCTATCGATGCGACTGTTTCCTGCGTTGGCGATACCGAGGGCTCTGCGTTTACCGCTGAAACTTCTGGTTCACTTACCGATGGCTCGCTAACTAAAGGTTCACTTACCAATGGCTGGTTCATATTGGAAGGCGCGACGGGTTCTGCAAAAACCTTGAGACTGCTTTTGAAAAACGCCTTTTCGGCTTCGTGAGAACCATCAGACACTTTGTCTTTAATTTCTTGCAGCGCATGGGCTAGCAGTCTTTCGATCATTTGATCATGAACGATTTCCTGGACGCGGCTAATTACCTCTGTTTCTTCTTGAACACGACTCAGCACGATTTCTGCCGTTTTGTCGGATTCTGAAACGGATGCCAGGGATTTATCTGCTACATCTTGAATCAGCATATCGTAAACCTTATTGGTAGCACCAATAATGCTTGCATGAGTAGCTGGGATCAACGCCCGGGACTCAGTGACGACGGAGGCAACATCCGAAATTCTGGATGATGCTGATTCCGCAATGCTGGCCACTAATTGGTCCCGCACTTGATCAATCGCTTTAACAACGGCGACTGTTTCCATATCCACTTTGTGGAATGCACGCTTGGCAACGGCATTCGTATCGGCAAGATCAGCAGTCGAATCGCTAGCAATTGCTTCAAGAATCTTATTCGAGAGCGCTTTTCTAACGGCTTCTATTTCTTTGTCAGCTTTCAGGAAAGCCGAAGCTTTTTCAGAAGCTAATCCGACTTCGTATAGACGCTTGGTGGCATAAGCGGCTACTTCAGAAAGCAGCATATTTTCTAATACGTCCGCGGCTTGAACTACAGTCGGGATGTCCTTCGGCATTCGGCCTCGGGCTTCTTCTGAAATTCGGTCCGTGCAGTGTAAACGCGTCTCAGTAAGGCTAATAATTTCGTCAACCATTTTAGAAACGGTCAGCCTAACGGCCTTTTGAACAGCCTCATGATCGTCCATTATTTGGGCTGAAGAATCTTGGGCTACTTTATCCGTGTCTTCGAGCTCTGTTTTTACAAAGTCGGTAATACGGGAGACCAGTTCTTGTCTGCTTGCTTTGACGGCATTTCTAATCTGTATCGTATCCGCCGTAAACTCTGGAGCGATTTTGCGAACAACGGATTCTGTATCTGACATCTGTTGATGGACCAGCACAGAAATGACCTGGTTTGCCGTTTTGACTACTTCGGCAACCGCCAGCTGAATGAATGAGTCTCCTTCATTCACCCATTTACGGGCATCTTCCTGAATACTTTCGGCATCGCCAAAAGTGACCAGGGTCCGGTTAGCAACATCTTTAAGCACATTGGTCCGCAGAATTCCGATCGCGGATATCAATGAGTCGTGTTCGAAAGCGAAGTGATCCGTCGCCGCTTTAGCTGTTTGATCAGCATCGGAAAGCTGCGCGAGCGTACGTTCAGCGATTTGTTCGACGACCCGGCCCTTGACGTTTTCTACTAAGGAAGCAATCAATTCGAAATCTTGATATACGTGGTTGGCTGCGTCAGAGATCGTTTCAGTAGACTGTTCGATGGACGTTTTAGCAACTGTTCCCAGCCTTTGAGCAAGCTCAGCCGTAACTCGGTTCTTGGCAGTCTCAATCCATTTTTCATCTTGGACAACCGCTTTTGATGCGTTTTCAACGACAACTTCAACTGTTGGAGCATCTTTGATCAATGCATCGGCAACATACTGACTCAATTGCTTGGTCAATTCTGTTGATTCCGATTTACTGACGGCAGCTAGCTTCTTATTAAAGCTCGATTTGATCGACTTGATCAAACTGCTGGTAATCGATTCTGCTTTTGCTTTCAGCGATTGGTCTGTTTCAGAAACGACCTTAGCTCTGTTGGATTCGATGATCTCATCAAAATCCACTGCCTGAATTCTTTCATTGATCAGCTCGTAGACTTTTTGGTCTAATTCTTTTTGAATACCAGAAACGTCGAAGCTTGAAATCTGCTCGCTTACGATAGCATCAGCTTCCATTCGAACCTGGGAATTCAAGTCATTCGCGACTGTTTCCAACAATTTCGCTTTGTGTTCAGATACGCTATTCGCGATATCTACAGTTTCGAAGTTCTTTTTGAACTCGTCAGAAATAATCTGTGTAATTTCGGATTGAAGACCTGAACTGTCTTTCTTTATGATTTTTTCGGTCCGAGATACAACTTCCTTACGAGCACGGTCCAAGCCAGACTCGAGTTTAGTAACACTCAATTCATTCCATTGCTGCTCGACCTGGGTTACCCTGGTTTCAAGTTGTGCTATAACCGAATCCGAAGCTTTTTTAGTTGCCGATTCGAACAGGTTCTCAACTTCTTTCTGAAACGAAGCAATCATCTCCGAAGAAGTGGCTACTGCTTTTGCTTTCAGTGATTGGTCAACTTCGGAAACGACCTTAGCTCTGTTGGATTCGACGATCTCATCAAAATCCACTGCCTGAATTCTTTCATTGACCAATTCGTAGACCTTTTGGTCTAAATCTTTTTGAATACCAGAAACATCGAAGCTTGAAATCTGCTCGGTTACGATAGCATCAGCTTCCATTCGAACCTGGGAGTTCAAGTCATTTGCGACTGTTTCCAGTAATTTCGCCTTGTGTTCAGATACGCTTTTCGCGATATCTACAGTCTCGAAGTTCTTTTTGAACTCGTCAGAAATAATCTGTGTAATTTCGGATTGAAGACCTGAACTGTCTTTCTTTATGATTTTTTCGGTCCGAGATACAACTTCCTTACGAGCACGGTCCAAGCCAGACTCGAGTCTAGTAGCACTCAATTCATTCCATTGCTGCTCGACCTCGGTTACCCTGGTTTCAAGTTGTGCTAAAACCGAATCCGAGGCTTTTTTAGTTTCCGATTCGAACAGGTTCTCAACTTCTTTCTGAAACGAAGCAATCATCTCCGAAGAAGTGGCTGCTGTTTGTTGCTCGATGTTTGCAGCGACTCGCGCGAATTGATTGTTGAGGTTGGACTGAAAGTCGTGGACAACTCCTTCTGAAATTTCAGCTGTCTTCTTCTGAAGGGATGCTTCAATATCTGCCAGCAACGCGTCCTTATTGACCTCAACTATATTGTCTAGGTCGATCGTAGACAGTTTCTCTTCGAGAACCTGCCTCGTTTGCGACTCTAAATCTTGCTGGAGGGTGTGAAGATTGATATCAGCCAAACGCACCTTAACCATGTCAGATGCCAACGATCCAACCCGTTCATCAAGGAGCTCTTGAACCGAAAGGGACAATCTGTCCTCCGTTTCACCAATACGAGCATCCAAATTAAGATCTTGTAAGCTTTTTTCAAACTTAGATTCGATCTGGTTCTCTACGCGAGCGCGCAAAGAGCTTGTATCGACGTCTGCAACGACGGACTGTACCATTTCATTGAACGATGCTTCGTCCAGTTTTGACACTTCGTCGACAACCTGTTGCATCAAGGATCGCAACAGTTGCTTTTTAACGGCTTCACGGGCGTCGACGGAATTTTGTTGGTTCGGTTGATTCTGCTTAGAAAACATAACAGTGGTCCCGGCATAACCGGGGTAATCGAAAAGGTTTGTTCATGGATTCTTTAGGCGAACTTCGTGCCTGAAACCGATGGAACGGTCTACTAGACCCCAAAAAGCCGTTTTCACGGGCATAAATGGCCTTTATTCGCATTTAAAATGCTATTCTTGAGCCAAAACGGACCGTCTTTGAAGCGGCTCTGGACTGGAAAACAAAGGAATTGCTTTCTGAATTCCGGAAAATTGTGCCGAATTCGAACTGGAATAGAAGTTTTGGAGAACGGGTTTGGGACACCTTTTCTGGTGCGTAAATTCCAATACCCATTCGGCGAAATTCAGCCGATTTAAAGCCTTTAACGACGCTGTCCGGGCGGTAATCATTCAACCTTTTCTGCCATGAACAATCTGTTCTCAAAAACTCCGAACCCCGTAAACGAACCTGTTCGCTCGTACGCACCGGGTTCACCCGAACGGTCTTCTCTCCGTTCCATGATCAAAAAAATGAAGGGAGAACAGATTGATATCCCAGCATTTATCGGTGGGAATGAGGTCCGCACAGGGGACACGATTAAGGTATTGGCTCCTCATGAGCACGCACGCGTCCTAGGTGTAGCTCACCAGTGTAGCGCTCCTCAATTAGATTCGGCTATCTCGGCGGCAGTATCCGCTAGACACGACTGGATGCACATGCATTGGTCAGACCGCGCATCCATTTTCCTGAAGGCGGCTGAACTATTGGCCGGCCCGTACCGGGATGTGATTAACGCATCCACCATGCTCGGTCAGAGTAAAAATCCTTATCAAGCTGAAATTGATTCGGCCTGTGAGTTGATTGATTTTTTCCGTTTCAATGTTCGGTTTATGGAGCAGATTTACAGCGATCAGCCCATTTCGTCTCCAGGCGTTTGGAATCGCGTGCAATACCGGGCTCTTGAAGGATTTGTGTTTGCGGTTACTCCATTCAACTTTACGTCGATCGCAGGCAACCTTCCGACTGCCCCCGCTCTGATGGGTAACACGGTTTTGTGGAAGCCATCATCGACCCAACTCTTATCGGCCTATTATCTGTATAAGATGTTTGAGGAAGCCGGTCTTCCGAAAGGCGTCATCAACATGATTCCGGGTAAAGGCTCCACGGTCGGAAATTCGGTTTTTTCATCCGAACACTTCACGGGGCTTCATTTTACGGGATCGACGGGTACGTTTAATCATATGTGGGCTACCATTGGCAACAATATGAATACCTATAAGACGTATCCAAGAGTGGTAGGAGAAACGGGCGGAAAAGACTTTATCATGGCCCATCCGAGTGCGGATGCCATTGCAGTCGCCACGGCCATTGTTCGGGGTGGTTTTGAATATCAAGGCCAGAAATGTTCAGCAGCTTCGAGAGTGTATGTACCTAAATCGTTGTGGCCCATCATTCGGGACTCGGTTGTTGCGCAGCTGGACGAGATCAAAATGGGCCCGATCGAAGACTTCACCAACTTCGTGAACGCTGTAATAGACAGGCCCGCCTACGACAGCATCACTTCGTACATCAAACACGCCCGAACATCACCCGACGTCGAAATTCTGCATGGCGGTGGTTTTTCGGATGATGTAGGATACTTCATAGAGCCGACCGTCTTGGTATCTAAAGACCCGGCCTACCGCACCATGTGTGAGGAAATCTTTGGTCCGGTCGTAACCATTCACGTTTATGAGGATGCCAAATACGCTGAAGCGCTGGATACACTCAACAAAACGTCGCCATTTGCTTTAACCGGAGCCATTTTCGCTCAGGATCGGGCAGTTATCGCTCAGACGACGAATGCGTTAAATGATTGTGCGGGTAATTTTTACATCAATGATAAACCCACGGGCGCCGTGGTCGGCCAACAACCGTTTGGTGGCGCGCGCGCTTCCGGCACGAACGACAAAGCCGGGTCTTTACTGAACCTGACCCGTTGGACATCGGCCCGGTCAATCAAAGAAACGTTCGTACCAGCCAAACACTTTGCTTATCCGTTTCACCAAGCGGATCCTTCCGATATCGCCCTTTAACTCATTTTTCAGTATTTAATTTTACGAATATGCACCAGCGTGTAAAAGTTGTACAGTATGGCATTGGCCCCATTGGCGTGTCATGTTTGAAAACCGTTCTTTCGAAAACCAAGCACATCGAATTGGTTGGTGTGATCGATATCGATCCATTGAAAGTGGGAAAAGACGTCGCCGATATTTTGGGACTACCCACTAAAACGGGAGTTTTGGTTTCCTCCGATGCCGCTGCCGTTCTGTCGTCAACAAAGCCGGATGTTGTGCTGCATACGACTTCCTCGTTTTTGGCGCGGATGTACGACCAGCTGATCCTCTGCGCCTCTCACGGGGCCAATGTGGTGTCTTCTACCGAAGAACTTGCTTATCCTTACCATCGCCATCCGGCAATTTCGGCAGAGTTAGATAAAGTGGCGAAAGAAAATGGGGTCACGTTGCTAGGCACAGGCGTAAATCCTGGGTACGCCATGGATGCACTCGCAATGATGGCTATCGGCGTTTGTAATTCCGTTAAGTCGATAACTGTTAACCGCGAAGTCAACGCGGGCCTTAGAAGACTACCTCTTCAGCAGAAAGTCGGAGCTGGAATTAGTGAACAGGCGTTTGCCGAGAAAAAGGCAGCCGGGATGTTTGGACACATTGGATTGGTAGAAAGTATTCGGATGATTGCCGATGGAATGGGTTGGTCCATTACAAAGATTGTCGAACAATTAGACCCGGTAATCTCCCCTAAACGTGTTGAAACTCCATTTTTGACCGTTGAAAAGGGTCAAGTAGCAGGTATTCATCATTATGCTTATGGATACGATGGGGACGAGCTCCTCATAACCCTAGACCTGAAAATGTTCGTGGGTGCCGAAAACCCGAGAGATGAAGTCGTGGCCGAGAGTGATCCACCAATGAACCTATTGGTAAAGGGTGGTATTTTTGGCGATACGGCAACAGTGGCAACGCTAATCAACAGTATTCCGCTGGTCATGAAGGCGAACCCCGGTCTAAAAACAGCCATAGACATCGCGTTACCTAGGGCATTTGGTACCCGATAGTGCCTCCAGATTCGATTACCGATATTTCAGTCTATCGTTCGAAACTCCATCCCGAAGGTCGAACCAGGAGATCATTGTTTGGAACGGAAATGGTTACGCCTCTGGGCGTCGCCATGCTACCCCTGATGATTGGCACATTGGTAAGTATGCTGCAAGGGTTTTCTGTCTTGTCTGTACTCTACATCGGTTTTCCGATCGCTCTCGGAGTTTCCTTCTTTTGGACGTGGTTACGGCTCCGCAGTCAAATTGGAGAAATCCTTATTTCTGACGAAAAAGTGGCCTTTCGTTCCGTTTTCGGTGCTAGTTCGCCATCGGATGGGCCTGAATGGAAATTATTGATCGATCTACGCCCCATGGCTTCGGGGCTAACGGTCACCGTTGGACTCGAAGAGTTTGTCCTTACATCCTCTGACTGGCCAAATTGGTCGATTCTCCTGAATCATCTCCAAACAGCTTATCGTTTGGGAGCAGCAGCTGAGGCGCCATGATTGAGATCGACCGATCATCCGAAATCCCGATTCATACACAAGTTGCTAATGCGATTCGGTTTAAGATTGGAAATGGGAATTATCGCATGGGGGATAAACTGCCTCCCACGCGGACGTTAGCTTCGCACATTGGTATTTCGTTTCACACCGTTCGTAAGGCTTATTTGGATCTGGCTCAAGCGGGTATCATTGTTGCCCGATCAGGAAGCGGCTACGTTGTTCAGAATGCAGAGCCGCTGAGCAAATCGGAACGCATGGAGCGCGGAGCCAGCCTGCTTTCGAACGCCCTTAGACAGGCTGTGGGTCTTGGTTTGGATGAAGAAGAAATCGAATACTTGTTTGCAGAGCAGCTCCAACAACTAGACGCCTCCGAGTCAACTTCAAAAATTGTCGTTGCAGCTCCCTATAAAGAACTCGGTCAGGCTTGTGCGATCCAAATTGCCGGTGCATTTCAAAGAGAATGCCATTCTTGCTCACTGGATGAACTTGGCAAACATGCGGACGCCGACCTGGTCATCGTGCCGTTTCGAAACGTCAAACAGGTCCTTTCGATGGGGATGCGCTCCGATGTGATTGGCATCGCCTATGAATTGGATGAAGATGCATTGAGTCAAATTTCCCGGATGATGGATTCGGAAACCTTGGGTTTGGTAACTCGATACTCGGACGCAGTGGCTTCGCTAACTACAGAACTCCGTTCGCTGACCCGATGGGCAGGCCCTGTGGTTGCTGTCTCCGTGGAAGAAGGAGATTCGTATTTAGCGTCTTTGATTCGAGAATGCGATGTGATGGTCTATACACAAGGCGCTGAACGTGCCGTCCGTCCTTTTTTAGAGAGAGCTAAAAGGCATGTCCGCTTAGCCTTAAAATTAGCGGAATCATCCATCGAGCGCATCCGTGGTGTCATTCCCTGAATCTGCTTCTTCCGGAAGAGCCGCGGCTTGCTCTTCACCCGGGTATTTGACGCGTACGTGGTAAACAGCCAGCAAAACGTTTAAGAGCGATTCTTTGATCATGGTTAGGTCGGCAAAAGTAAGATTGGTCGTATCAAATTGGCCGTCTTCCCGACGCGCGTCTACAATGGATTCAATCAATGCGTGCAACCGACGATAATTTGGGTTAACCATTGATCTGCTGGCCGCTTCAACCGAATCAGCAATCATCAAAATAGCTGTTTCCCTGGAAGATGGCGGAGGGCCTGGATATCGGAATTCGGATTCAACAATGGGCGAATCTCCCTCCTTGCGCTGCCCGACGGCTCGGTGGTAAAAGTATTCAATACGCGTCGTGCCATGATGCATCGGTATGAAGTCAACTACTTCTTTTGGCAAACGATACTTTCTTGCCAAATCCAGTCCTTCTTTAACGTGGCTGGCAATGATCAATGCACTCATCCGTGGCTTTAAGCCATCGTGTGGGTTGATTCCGCCCCGCTGATTTTCAACAAAATATTCCGGCTTCACCATCTTTCCGATATCGTGATACAGCGCGCCGACTCTTGTTAAAAGTGCATTGGCACCGACTTTGGCTGCAGATGCTTCAGCCAGATTGGCTACTTGAAGCACGTGATTAAATGTACCTGGTGCTTTTAAGCTGAGCTCCTTGAGCAAGGGATGATTGGTGTCCGACAATTCCAGCAGGGTTAGGTCAGTTATGACCCCAAACATGCGTTCAAAAATCCAAAGGGCCGGATAGGCCAAGAGCAAAAGAACGGAGTTTATAAGAATGAAAATCGACTCATCTTGCAATCGTTCGAGCGGAGTGTTTTGCAATAGAAAGGTTGCCGCCATTACGGTCATGTATCCCAGAAACACGATACTGGCACTAATGAAAAACTGTCCTCTGTTTCGTATATCTCGAACGCTAAAAATACCTAGCGTACTGGCAAAAACAGTAGAAAATGTAAACGCAAAATTGAAACTGAGGAAGTGACTACCCAAAAAGGCGAGCGTCAAAACCCCAAAAAACGCCACCCGAGAATCAAAAATAACCGTCAATAGAATCGCCACGATCGCTACCGGTACCACGTACATATCTAGTAACGCCGCTCTGAGTGCAATTCCATAAAGAAGGATGACAGCCAAGAAAAGGAGCGCTATCAAGAGCACCATTTTATTGTCATCGAAAATGGGCCGTCGAAACAAAAATAAATAAAGGAAGAAAATCAGAAAGGTGGATCCAGTCAGCATAAACTGGCCCATGAGCGTTTTCCACTTGACTCGTCCACCTGATCTGGAAGTCAGCTCTGCATCCAAAGAAATTAGCTTTCGCTGGATTTCAGGAGTAATTATATCGCCCTGGCTGACGATTACTTCATTTTCTCTGACTAACCCGTTCGTTGGAGAAATGAGACCTTCTTTCTCTGCCCACCGATCCTCTGACTCCGTTTCATGAAATATCAAATTGGGAGTAAGTATTGCCTGAAAAAAGGCAGACGACACACTGAATTCGGTCGGGCGATCGGTCCACTTTCGCCCAAGCGATGTCTGACCAATTTCGACTGCCTCATCGATATCGAACACCTGTGAAAGCAAAATCAGAGACTCGGCCGTTTCATCTCTTTTGGTCAAATGCGTTGATTCGACCGAGTTACGGCGGATATTGAGAACCCCTGATTGGATGAGCGCAAGACTTTGAGCTATGGCCTCTTCCAACATCATCAGGTCCAATCGGTCGGACGTTGACCGCGATCGAGAGGTTGAAACCAACTCGGGGATCGAATTGGTGTAGGATTGCAGCAAATCCTGCCATACCCGGTCCGAAAAACGAAGTGAAAGACTGTCTCTAGTAGCTAGGTATTGAATGGAGTCCTCCCCTGCCGCCTCAAATCTTCCCTGTGACCGATTCGATTGATACTGGCCGTACCATTCAAACAACCGATCCATCCTTCTGTGGAGCGAATCAGCTTTGGCCATTACTCGATCAGATGCGCTGAAGTCTTCGTAAACGATTGGAGGCGTCATTCTTCGAACAGCCTTTTTCTCGTTGTCTAAATCTGATTCATCTTTGCGAATGGCAAATTGAAATGGCGCCAGCAGGTTTTCCTGTTTCCAACTATCCTCAAGCCCAACCGTGTACTGGTAAAGTCGACTGCGTGGAAAAACGAGCAGAGAGGCCAGGACCACCGAGAATATGATTAAGCCTTTAATTGCGTTTCGCTTCCGGCGTGGGCTGGAATACAATTTATCGCCAGCCTCCAACCCCGTTCCAACGGGTCGGACGATCGGTTTTACGTAAAATAATTTCTGCAAGAATGACATGTTTTTATCTATGTCGTACGGAAAGCAACGATCCCGTTAGAAGCGAAATCAACGCGCCTAACGTGGTGTACCAGGGCCAGGCAATCGGAGAAAGTCCGAGACTCGTCTTGACTGCTGCTTCGGGATAGAATACAAAGACCCAATCCCCTGCTGCAGTCGTCCAAACACCGAATATGATGGCAATCATAGCGATAATGCTGCAGGAAAAAGCAATAAGTGCATCATTTTCCTGAACCCGGGCCATCATCATACCCAATAAAAACGCGCCTAAGAGAGCGCCGTAAGTGAACGAAGCGATTGACAATCCAAGTTCCACAACCGGGTTTTGCATGTTGGTGAAAAGTGTAGCAAACCCTATGAATACCACGGTCCACCCCAAAGTTAAAGCTCTAGAAAGCTTAAGTGCGCTTTCTGGGCTCAAATGAGCAATTCTGCTGCCGAGGACATCGGTCATTGTGGAGGATGCCAGGGCATTTAGAGAGGAAGAAAGCGTACTCATAGCCGCAGCCAAAATGCCGGCGAGAACTAAACCAGCCACGCCGATCGGTAGTTGTTCTACAATAAACTTCGGAAACACTTCGTCTAAGCGGCTGAGTCCTAACCCAGGCACGTCGGCTCCGTCATAAAAAGACCAAAGCAGCGCCCCGACCGCCAAAAAGACGGCAAATTGGCCCATTACGAATAGTGCGCTGCCAACAATGGCCTTTCTGGAATCTTTCAGCGTCTTACATGACAGAAGTCGCTGGACGATGAGCTGGTCAGTACCGTGAGACGCCATAGAAAAAATGCCACCTCCAATAACGGCCGTTATCAAGACGTAGGGCTGTGTAGCTATGGTTTGGAACGAAAAATCGGAATAAAATATCTGCGTTTTCCCTGCTGTTACCAATTCTGCAAACGATCCAGGCGGCATTGCCATTAAGAGCAACCCTATTGTGGTCAGTGCTCCAATGAAATACAAAGCCATTTGAACTACATCCATCCACACGACCGCTTTAAACCCCCCTACATACGTATAAAGCGCGGTCACTATCCCGATTCCCAGGATTATGACAGAATAACCAAGATCAAAACCCGCACTTGTTGCAATAATTCGAATGGGAATCGCCGTAGCAAATAATCGAACGCCATCGGCCAACAATCTGGTCGCCAAAAATGTTACGGATGATAATCGTTGCATTCTACGGCCAAATCGTTCACCCAGGTACGAATAGGCTGTCTGCAACTCCCCGCTCATATACTTAGGAAGAAAAAACGCAGCCACCACAATTCGTCCTAAGAGATAACCAAACGTCATTTGGAAGAAGGTCATACTTCCGCCGTAAGCAATCGCCGGAATTCCGATGACGGTAAGCGTACTAGTTTCTGTGGCCACGATCGAAAAGCATATAGCCCACCACGGTAACTCCTTGGAGCCCATGAAGTAATCCTTCGTCGACCGTTGCTTTCCCCCGGACTTGATGCCGAAAACAACAACCCCGGTCAAGTAGACGGCAATTACGACGTAGTCAAGCGTGTGTAGCATTCAGTTAGGCCCTTGCCATAGTAAGCAATTCAGTCTCATCAATGATTTGAACTCCCAAGCTGGCGGCCTTAACCGCTTTAGATCCTGGGTTTTCTCCCAATACGAGATAAGATGTTTTAGAACTTACTGACGAAGATACTTTACCGCCCTTGGATTTGATGAGAGATTCTGCTTCAGCTCGACCTAAAGATGGTAATGTCCCCGTTACGACAAAGGTCTTTCCCGTTAATGGCAAATCCCCATCCTGCCCTTCAGGCGCATCTTCGGCGACATTTAAGCCCAAGCCTGATAAAGACGCCACCAATCCCTTGTTTTGGCTCTCTGAGAACCATCCAGCTACACTTTTGGCAATTACAGGACCTATTCCATCAACCTCAGAAAGCTCCTCTTCGGTCCGCTGGCTCAAGGATTCCAATGATTGGAACGAGCTTATGAGTAATTCAGCAATTGTTTTTCCGACGTGACGAATTCCTAGGCCGAACAATAATCTAGATAATTGGCGCGATTTTGTGGCGGCAATAGACTCAATCAAGTTTTCAGCTTTTTTTAGCGCAAAACCGTCAAGGAGCAAAAGTTGGTCAACAGTAAGCTTATAAATGTCATCAAGTGAAGTGAGACTGTCTGTCGTGACCAATTGAACCGCCAACTTGGCTCCAAACCCCTCAATATCCATGGCGTCGCGAGACGCAAAATGCTCTACGAGACGCATAAACTGGGCGGGACACGTCGAAGAAGAACAATAATAGTCGGCTTCACCTTCAAGACGGACAAGCAATGTGCCACAGGCGGGGCAGCTCGATGGCATAGACCAAATTCGTTCGGTGCCAGTCCTTAGCGCCGCGATCGAAGCCACAACGGCCGGAATGACATCACCAGCTCTTTTAACCACGACGGTATCGCCAATTCGAATGTCCTTCCCCCGAATGTAATCTTCGTTGTGTAACGTTGCCTGGGAGACCATCACCCCACCTATCTCAACCGGTTCTAAAACTGCTTCCGGAGTAATCATTCCCGTCCGTCCGACGTTAATCAGGATGTCGCGTAGGATGGTAGTCGACTCGCGTGCCGGAAATTTATAGGCCACCGCCCATCGGGGAGCATTCGAAACCGCTCCCAATCGTTCCTGAAGGGCTAATGAATCTACTTTTACGACTACTCCGTCGATTTCGTAATCCAAGTCATCCCGTTTGCCAGCAAACATGGCGCAAAAATCAATTACTGCTTCTATTCCTAGTGACTGCAGAAAATGATCATTCACTTGGAATCCCAAAGCTTTCAACACGCGGAGTTCTTCGGAATGATTTCCGCCGATTGATTCCGAAACCGGCCCGGTTCCATACGCAAAAAAGGCTAGGTCCCTTGATGCCGTGACGCTCGAATCCAATAAACGGAGCGAACCCGCAGCTGCATTCCTAGGATTGGCAAACGTTTTCAGCCCTTCAGACGCTAAAGACTCATTGAGCTGGTCAAAACTCGATTTGGGGAAATAGACCTCACCTCTAACTTCAAGGGAAGAAATGACCTTTTGGCCTCCCGATTTTAAGGACAGAGGAATAGAGCGAATGGTTCTGGCATTGGCAGTAATATTCTCACCCGTCTGACCATCCCCACGAGTTGCCGCTTGTACCAAAATTCCATTTTCGTAGCTCAGAGATAAGGCGAGCCCGTCTATTTTTAGTTCTGAAACGAGTTCGATGTTCGAATCTAAGGGGAGTTCTAAGCGCCTTAATGCCCGCTCATACCATGCTCTTAACTCGTCCCCATTAAACGCGTTACCTAGAGACAATAAAGAAGTGCGATGTTTGACCTTCTCGAAGCCCTCAGATGGGGGTGCCCCCACTCGGTGTGATGGAGAATCAGGTCGAACAGGGCCTGAAAAAGCCGACTCCATTTCCCTGAGCCAATTCAACAGTTGATCGAATTCAGCATCGGAAATGATGGATCCGCCCTGTTGATGATACAATAAGGCATGTTCGTTCAGGGATTCTATCAGCTCATCGATCAAAAACTCGGCAGATTCTTCTCTGTCTTTGTTTTTTAAGCTGTTTTGTAGACGTCGTGTTCTTTCCAACAGACTCATTCTACACCAAAGGTTCGAGGAGGAAAGGATCCAGTCTGAAAGAGGGAATCAAGCCAAGCTTGAGTGCGATCACGGGTAATCTCTGCTCGAATCGTGCTCGCATACCAATCTGAGGGAATGGCAAATCCAGAGATTAAAATCCTAGTATTGTTTAATTCTCTTTCAAATTCTACGCGTTCTCTCATTTCAAAAATCAATGTATCCTGATTTTCGATCCAATAAGGCCGCCTGAGGTCTCGATCTATTTGAACCCGAATGGGATCGAGGGCTTCCACGTGTGCGATTAACTCAATCTTGATCTTCTCGGGCAATACGATTCGTTCTGGACGTAAAATGGTCGATTGGATCGGCTCTTCCTTCTTTTCTAATACATCCGATATTGGCGTCTGGGGAGATAGAATCCATGAAATAGCAAACCAAATCAACGCAATCAACACCAACCCGGCCACAACCAGCATTAAAAAGCCACTCATGTTAGGCAACAGCACAGTTGATTTTGACTTCCCTGTTGATGTCTTTGGCATCGAGGGCTCAGGGCTCCTCTTTATCTGCATCCTCCTTGGTTCGTTCGAAGGGGTTTCTTCTTCCTTAGGGTGAGGTTGGCCGAGTGAAGTCGATTCCGATTGATCCCCACTTTGCGAAGAATCTGCTTTCGCATTGGCAGCCTTCGATTTATCTCGTTTGCTTTTAGACTTTTCTGACGACGGATTTTCGACCGGTTCCTCTGAAGTGGAATCCGGCAGATTCGTCTTTAGACCGGGAGTATTTTGATCAGCCGAATCTTCCTTTAACTCAACTTCCTTGTCTGGGACCTTAGCTGTTGCTACAATATTCCCTTCTTCGAGCGATTTACCGCCCAAATACTTCTTGGCTAAGGACCCAACATATTGTCCGGAAAGTGCTTCTTCGAGCGCCCCGACCATATCATCGTTCGAAATACCGAGAACGGCTGCATAGCTTCCAAACATCGACCGAAGGTACACTCGATTGAACATCGGATTTCCCAGAAGCGCAGTGTCTTCCAGTTGTTCGATTACGTCCTCGGCTAGACGCGTCGCATCTAGCACCTCCTTCATATCGATAGAGCGACTGCGCCGGATAGAACGCAGATCTCGAGCCAGTCTCCGGCCAGCTTCGAGTTTTGACTCCGTATCTGCCATAGAATAGGTTTCCGTTGGGGCAGTTAATTGCAAAGCACGCAGTAAGGTACGTGTTATCTACGCAACCTACCATATTTCGCCCATAAATATCCGACCAATGGTTGGGCGCTACGCGTTTTCAATTACCGAAATGAAGTCGGGGGCGCTTAGTTCTTAGTCGATCCTGGCCTTTTCAATAAAAATGGGCCGCATCAATTAATTGATGCGGCCCACCATGAACTCCAAAAATTTCAGATCCGCGCTTTCGCACCAACTACTTTTTCTCTCTTTTCAGCTGATTCATTCCTTTAACCACGATAAAGATGGCCCACGCAACAATTAGGAAATCCAAAACCGTCTGCATGAAATTGCCATAATTGATGGCCACGGCAGCGGTATCGGCGGTTGCTTCTGCAAGAACCAGCGTTAAATCCGTAAAATTGACGCCGCCTAACAACATGCCAATAGGTGGCATGATGATATCGGAAACAAGGGAGGTAACCACCGTACCAAAGGCCGCCCCAATAACGATACCGACCGCCATATCTATTGCGTTTCCTTTAACGGCAAATTCCTGAAACTCCTTCATCATACTCATAACGTCTTCCTTTTGATGATTAATGAACTAAAACTCTGGGATACGCCAGTTTGAAGGGCGACTTTCCTTTTGATAGTTAACGGCGGAATTGACCACTTATGCAATAAGTCTGAAATGCAAAAAGGTCTAATCGAATTACTTCGAAAAGACCTTTGAAGTCCTAGAAGGACGGCGTTGCGACCCTAGGGAGCTGATTTCCCGGTGGGTAATCCTGTCTCCTCCATTCTGTCGGGAGCTGATTTCCCGGTGGGTAATCCTGTCTCCTCCATTCTGTCGGGGAGCTGATTTCCCGGTGGGTAATCCTGTCTCCTCCATTCTGTCGGGATGACAGGATTTGAACCTGCGACCCCTCGCCCCCCAGGCGAGTGCGCTACCGGGCTGCGCTACATCCCGAAACAAATTCCCTACCAATTCCCGCAACGGGAAATGCAAAAGTAAGGACCCATCCTATTACCTCACGCTAGGTGAGTTCCCGCGCCCACAAACTTAGTTGGCATTCGCCCGATCAATCATTTTTTCGAAAAATGACCGGATTTCTTTCAACTCTTCCACATTGGAAGACAACTCCTTTCCTGTTCGTTTTCCTTTCTTCAACATCTGCTTTGCGCCGTCTATCGTATACTTTTCGTCCCGCAACAAATGTCGGATTCGGTAAACCGTATCGATATCATCCTTCGTATAAACCCGTTTGCCAGCCCTATTTTTTCGGGGTCGCAAAGAATCGAATTCAGATTCCCAATATCTGAGAACATGAGCTTCTTCTTCGATCAATCGGGCAACTTCACTGATCGTGTAATACAGCTTGGTCATTCCGGCATCTAACATCGCCATGGCATCACGCTCGACTTATTCCAAAAAAATGAATTTCGTTTTTAAACTAAGAAATACACACCAATAACAGAAAGTGTATGAGGAGTAGTGGATTTCAAAGCTCTATCCCTTCAATAAACCACAAATGTTAGGTACGTGGTAGAATGCACAATTAACCGCTGAACTCTCATTTGCTTATACAAAATGTTGTAGCCAGTGTTTTTCTTAAAAGTACGAGGAAATTCCAAAACTGAAACCACCCGTTTTTGATGGGTCATTGTTTAAAATGTCCGTGTGTCTTTGAATTCTGTAATTCTGTCGTATGACGGTTTGTGGTGTCGGTCTGAAACTTATTGAAGGCACTATACTCCAAATTTCTTCTCCCCTGTTTCCACCTGCTTCAGGGAATTTCCCTACGTTCCAATCCACGTACTCCAATCGGCAAGCCAAACTTAACGTTGCATTTTCCCAATCAAACATTTTTCGAGATAGAATCGGCTGAACTATATCTAAGAATCCTCCATATTGTTTGTTTCCGTATTGCTGAGTGTATGTCTCGGGTACATCGACATTAATCCATGCCCATTCGCCTGTTATAAAGGTGTTTGTTTTAGGTAATGTGGTGTTGTAATCAATTGCAAAAACATTCAATCGTCGTTTTTCGTCTAATACGATTCCATCATCTTCAAATGTGTTGTATATGCCCCCCATAAAAGAAAGACCTAATTCTCCGATTTGATTACGTCTAATCGCTATTTTTATGGTCGTTAACGGTGTTCCACTTGCTGATTCCTCAAATCGTTCAGCGTTTTCTTTTGATGCCGGTAAAAATGTTTTACTCTCTTGATTGTCTATAATCGTATTATCAAAACCACCAGAAAGATAAACTTCATAACCAAACATCCAGTTGTTTCTGTAGGTTTTGCCAAACAGTCCAAACCCAGCATTGCTCCAAGTGGCTGGAAGCATTTGGGTGGCAGATATAGGTCTATCGGTGAATTCCCATTTCGGACCGTCGTGGTTTTGATTAAATGCTCCTATTGGGTTCATAATAATTCCCCCTCTAAGGTTTAACAAAGGATGAAACTCAACATCTAACGAAGAAAATTCGATAGCTATTTCAGAAGTGGACCCCATAATTCGGACAGGGTCTTAGGTGGATTCTGCTGCGTTAATCATGCGGCTTTTGCTAGTTTTTGATGTTCGTAATATACTTCGTCTGGTGTGAGCTCGCCAAGCGACTGGTGCTTACGTCCTTGGTTAAAAAATTCTAGGTATATGCCAATTGATCGCCGCGCTTCCGCAACGGATTCGTATGCCTTCAGGTACACTTCTTCGTATTTCAGGCTCCGCCACAACCTTTCGACCATCACATTATCAATCCAGCGCCTTTTGCCATCCATGGAGATCTGGATATTGTGGCTTTTGAGAACGTCTGTGAAGTCTTCTGAGGTAAACTGACTCCCCTGATCGGTATTAAATATCTCAGGATGCTCATAGTGCGCGAGAGCTTCCTCAAGAGCCTCCACACAAAAGTTTGAATCCATGGTATTGGAAAGGCGCCAGGAGAGCACTTTGCGGCTGTACCAATCAATGACAGCGACAAGGTACAAGAAACCCTGCGGCATCGGGAGATAGGTGAAATCTGCGGCCCACACCTGGTTTGGGCGAACGATCTTGAGTTTGCGTAGCAAGTACGCATAGATCTTGTGTCCCTTCCCGGGAGTGGAGAGCCGTTTCTTTGGATATATGGCCACCAGGCCCATTACTCTCATGAGACGCTGTACCCGTTTGCGATTCAGAGGACGCTCCTCTGTTGAGATCTCTGCCCGCATCCGGCGTGATCCGAAATAAGGACGCTCCAGATAGAGTTCGTCAATCTCTCGCATCAAAGCCAGATCCTCTTCCGTATCTCGCGTGCTCTGGTAATACGCTGTTGAGCGGCTCACTTCGAGTATGCGGCACTGTTCTACTACCGAAAGGTTATGTGTCAGATCAATCATCTTCTTGCGCTCGCCTACTGACTGCGACCGAGCGCCTTGGATAAAAAATCAGCCGTCATCGTCAGTTGGCCAATCTTCGAGTGCAGGGCATTGAGCTCCGCTTCGTGATCGTCCTTCTGGCGATGCCCCTTTTCAAAAAGATCCTCAGCACCGCTCAGGAGATGTTTCTTCCAGGTTGTTATTTGATTCGGGTGTACCTCATACTGTGCGGCCAGCTCCGAAAGCGTCTTCT
>JAQBZH010000036.1 GCA_027622005.1 Bacteroidota bacterium
CAAAAGCCGCATGATTAACGCAGCAGAATCCACCTAAGACCCTGTCCGAATTATGGGGTCCACTTCTCACTTCCGAGGCGGCGCGCGCTTCAAATAGTGCAAAATCAAGCTCGAACATTAATTCCAAGATTACAAGAATCTACGGATTCTCTGCAAACCTTTATACATAGGTTGCAACTGGGCTAGTCGCCCCCCCGTAGACGCACGCACCTTCTAAACCAAGAAGAACCCATATATACAGAATCATGACCGGTCAAAAAATGATGTCTAGTCCTACTAACTATTTTTTACGTGCTGCCCTTTTGATGATCCTTTTTTTAGGATTTGCAGCACCTTCCGTTCAAGCACAAACGGTTCGGGACGTTACTTTTAATGAAGCAGTTCAAATTGCTCTGGAACGCAACGTGACTATTCTGCGCGGCCAAAACAACTTGGAATTGCAGGAATTGACCGTTCAGTCAGAACGGATGGATTTTCTTCCGAATTTATCGTTGTCGTCAGGAGCCAATCGGAATTACGGTCTTCAGTTTGACCAAACAACCGGAAAATTGGTCAACGCATCTAATGACGGATTCAACCTGGGCGCTAGCTCGAGTATCAGTTTGTTCGCGGGATTTGCCAATGTTGCCTCCTTGAAGGGAGCTCGCGCATCGTTGGAAGCTCAGGAGTTTTCGAATGAACGGACCAGGCAGACGGTCGTCTTCAATGTGATCTCCAATTACCTAAACGTGATTCTCGGTCAGGAAAACATCCAAATCCGGAAGGAAGATGTTGAGTCACAGACCAAATTGTATGAACAGATCGAAGAGTTCGTCCGGGTGGGCACACGCGCCATCTCTGACTTGTACAATCAACAAGCAACTCTTGCTAGTGCCGAACTTCAGCTTCTAAATGCAGAAAGCAACTTTCAGGTTAGCAAAACCCGATTGATTCAGGTTTTGCATTTAGATCCTTTATTGGATTACAATTTCGTGGCTCCCAATGCGTCTGAAATTCCTGTAAACATGCGTTCGTATGTTCCACAGGACCTACTAGTAGCTGCTTTTGAACGACGAGCCGATCTGCGAGCACAGGAATTTTCGATTAGTGCAGCCGAACAAAACATTCGCTCTGCAAAAGCGGGCTCTTTGCCTTCTCTCAGTTTATCAACCAGTGCAGGTACCAGCTATTCGTCCAACGGTTTTAGCGACTTTAATGGTCAGTTGAAAGACAACCGTTCCGAGCGAATTGGATTGAACTTGTCGGTCCCGATTTTCAATCGATTTAACACCAAGCGCAATATTGAAGCATCCAAAGTTCAGTATGCCAACGCCCGTTTGGACTTAGAAAACCTGCAGCAGAACGTAGCCATCGAAGTGCGTCAATCTTACCTCGACTACCAAACCGCTGTTAAAAGACTTGAAGTGACTGAAAAGGGTCTAAAGGCAGCAGATCAGGCGTTGCAGGTCGAGCAGGAGCGATACAAAGTAGGCGCAGCCACCCTGGTAGAACTTACCCAGGCCCGCACTCGGTTCGTTGAGTCGGCCAGCCAGCGCGCTCAAGCTCTTTTCCAGTTCCATTTTCAACATAGGGTAATTGAATATTACCTCGGTACGCTCGATCCCGGTCAACCATTGTTTAACTAGTTCCTCTGGGATCTCACCCGCTTTTTATACCCACACGGCTCATTTATCATCATGGCGAAGAAAAAAAACGCAACTAAGCGCATCCTTTACATTGCTAGTGCCCTATTCCTGCTAGTCATAGTCGTTGCGATTATAGCCAGATCAACAGGAATATTCGGCTCTTCAAACGAGGCTACGGAGGTTGAACTCGGCGATGTACAGCTGCGAACCGTAACACAAGTTGTTACGGCATCCGGAAAAATTCAACCTGAGGTTCAGATAAAGATTAGTCCAGACGTTTCTGGTGAAATTGTCACGTTGACTGTCGCTGAAGGCGATAAGGTGAAGCGCGGACAACTCCTTGCCCGTATCAAACCTGATTTTTACCAAGCTCAAGTCGATCAAGCTGAAGCTTCTGTTTTGCAGTCAAAGGCCGCGGAGGCCCAACGAAGAGCAGATTTACTTCAGGCAGAGTCTGATCATAAGCGACAGGACGCGCTTTACAAGAGCGGGGCCATTTCTATTTCCGCTTTTGAAACCTCCGAAAATCGTTTCGAAACGGCTAAAGCATCTCTGGAGTCGGCGCAATACAATGTTCAGATTTCGCAAGCTCGTCTAAAAGAGTCCAGGGAAAACCTATCAAAAACGACGATTTATGCGCCTATCGATGGTACGATATCCGTATTAAACGTCGAATTGGGCGAACGTGTGGTCGGGACCAGTCAGATGACGGGTACCGAGATGATGCGGGTCGCCAAACTGGACTTGATGGAACTTGAAGTTGATGTCAACGAAAATGATGTGGTCAACGTCGCCGTTGGAGATACTGCTTCCGTTGAAGTCTATTCGTATCCCAACCGATTGTTTAAAGGTCTAGTTACTGAAATTGCCAACTCCGCACGCGTTCAAGGTCAAGGAACGCAGGAGCAAATCACCAACTTCTTGGTGAAAATTCGAATCCTAGATCCACATAACGTTTCGTTCGACAAAACAGGCGCTGACGATGTTTTCGATAACAACGAACTGCCAGTTTCTTCTACCGCTATGCCGAATTTCCGCCCAGGAATGAGTGGAACGGTAGATATTTTCTCCCACACCGTTACTGGAGCTACCACAGTTCCGATTCAGGCTGTGGTGGTTAGAGATTTTTCCAAACTGAAGAAAGAGTTTGGAGGAACCATGGTGGATTCTACGACGGGGGGTAAACAAGCTGAAGAAGACCTTCGCCGCGTGGTATTTATCGACGACAACGGAAAGGCCAAGCTAGTTGAAGTCGAAACGGGAATTTCCGATGCAACGCACATAGTCGTTCTATCGGGCGTAAGCGTGGGCGACAAGGTAGTCTTAGGACCGTATCGCGTGGTTTCCCGGACCTTAGAACCCAATCAGTCCATTACTCCACAGAAGCGCCCTACCACTACCATTGCTGAAAATTAAATAGCTGACTTTTAGATTTGAGGATTTATGAAAGACAAGAGTCAGCTTGAGCCTCTCATTGAGCTCAGAGATGTAAAGAAGATTTACCAGATGGGTAGCCAAACGGTGAAGGCTCTAGATGGGGCCAACATCCTCATCTATCCGAATGAATACGTGGCCATTATGGGCCCTTCCGGTTCTGGTAAATCAACCATGATGAATATTATCGGGGCACTAGATATTCCGACGAGCGGCACCTACGTGCTAAACGGTCAGGATGTGAGTGAGATGGATGATGACGAATTAGCGGCTGCCAGAAATCGGGAAATCGGTTTCGTGTTCCAGACGTTCAATTTGCTGCCTCGTATGAACTGCCTTTCAAATGTCGAATTACCGCTCATTTATGCGGGGATCTCGAAGGCGAGGCGTCGGGAAATGGCAGTCAAAGCATTGACCAATGTGGGATTGGAGGATCGAATGGATCACAAACCCAATGAACTGTCTGGTGGACAGCGTCAACGTGTGGCCGTTGCGAGGGCGTTGGTCAACGACCCTTCTATTCTTCTGGCTGACGAACCAACAGGAAACCTGGACTCCAAGACCGGAAACGAAATCATGATTTTGTTCGAGGCGCTTCATGCCGCAGGTAACACCATCCTTTTGGTTACACACGAAGAGGATGTAGCCCAACACGCTCGGCGCATAGTTCGTCTACGTGACGGACGCATCGAAACCGACGTAAAGGTTGAAAATCCTACGCTAGCCGGCAGGAAGGTCGACCTCTAAGGGGTAGTCCGGCTGCCTCAAAATCCCCCGCCGCGGTAGGATTTCAGCTCGTTGAGAAAATCGACCGAAACTGGAGCTTTTTTGGGCGATTATAGAGCGCAGCTATAGCGTTTCGTCTTCCTTGTAAACGAGACTTCGCCTTCGCTTCGCTGAATGATGACCAGCTGAAACGGCAGTGACAGTGCTTGAATCGTCACGCAATCTTGTCCAGGAGTTGCAAATTCGTAGTTCACTGAAATAACGCTACCCGTTTTTTCGACGGATTGGACTTCGACGACATAACCTCCAGACTCCGTCGGCACGGCGATGAGACCAACCATCACCTGGGTAAAATCGACCGGTGGGATCGTGCCCAAAGGCATCACTTTTGTAAGCGCCGCTTGTAGAGATGCTTCGTCGCGGTAGATCACCTCTAATGTATCCCGAATCGTACCGCTTTGCCCCATTCCCAGAGTTTCGAAGTAAAGGACTTCATCCGGACCCGCTTCTTCTACGGTTTCCGGCTGACATCCCAATAAAAAAAGCGGAAGTGCGACGATCCTTATTGCTGTTGCGAATATTCGAATCATAGTATTGGTGCTGTGCATCTAGGTCGGTAAGAAATAGTTCGAGGCGCTTTAATAAATGACATCTGACTTGAATCCTTACATCAAATCGTTTTTGCCCCTGTTTGTTGCATGATTCGCGTGGGCATCATGGGAAAGCTTTAAAACTGCTCTCCATTTGGGCCACGGTGTCTCGAAGCTCTGCTGCGCGCTCAAAGTCCAAATTGGAAGCTGCCTCTAACATCTCGACCTTCATCTGTTTGATCATATCGCGTTTTTGATCATCCGAAAGATATTTCATGAGCGGATCCGCTACGGCCTTTAACTGATCCGGCCCGTCATAATAATGCGAAGAAGGTCCGCCTGCTTCGTGCCTTTCGTCCGCAATGGCTGTGCCTTCTCGAATTTGATCGATGGACTTTTTAACGGTTTCGGGCGTGATGTTATGCTCCTTGTTGTACGCCTCCTGAATTTCGCGGCGGCGCTCCGTTTCCTCCATCATTCGGGCCATGGAGCCCGTTATTTTGTCTGCGTACATCAACACTTTACTTCTTACGTTTCGAGCCGCTCGACCAGCGGTCTGGATCAGCGATTTGTCGGAACGCAGAAATCCTTCCTTGTCCGCGTCCAGAATGGCCACCAGAGAGACTTCGGGTAGGTCGAGACCTTCCCTGAGTAAGTTGACGCCAATTAACACGTCAAACGTTCCGAGCCGTAGTCCTCGGAGAATTTCTACCCTTTCCAGGGTTTCGATATCCGAATGGAGATATCGAACTTTGATACCGTAACCGTCGAGGTAATCGGCCAAGTCTTCCGACATTCGCTTGGTTAGGGTCGTTACTAAAACCCGTTCGTTTCGGGCTGTAACGATCTGAATTTCCTCGAGCAGGTCGTCAATCTGGTTTTTGCTGGGTCGAACGATGACTTCAGGGTCTGGAATGCCTGTTGGCCGGATAACCTGCTCCACAAATACACCACCCGTTAGCTCCAACTCGTAATCGCCGGGTGTCGCACTGATATACATAACCTGGTGTTGTTTTTCCTCAAACTCCTCGAACGTCATCGGTCGGTTGTCGAGTGCCGAAGGGAGCCTAAAGCCGTGCTCAACAAGGTTTAATTTGCGCGACCGATCGCCATTATACATGGCGCGGACCTGAGAAACCGAAACATGGCTTTCGTCAATCACCATCAAAAAATCGTCCGGGAAATAATCCAGCAAACATCGGGGGCGCTCTCCTGGAGCTGTTCCAGACAAGTGTCGTGAATAGTTCTCTACCCCGGAACAGTAACCCACTTCGCGAAGCATCTCGATGTCGAACATAGTGCGTTGTTCGAGTCGGTGGGCTTCTAGCATTTTTCCGTTGTCGTGGAGCACGGCCAGGCGCCACCGCAGCTCCTCTTCAATCGTTGCGATCGCTTTGGCAATTTGATCTTTCGGCGTGACGAAAATCTTGGCCGGATAAATCGTTAGGTACCGATCCTCAGCTATTTCCCTACCGGTAAGCGGTTCAAAAATGCTGATTTTTTCTACTTCATCGCCCCAAAATTCTACTCTATACGCTTCCGTTTCCGAATAGGCTGGAAATATTTCGACGACATCGCCCCGGACGCGGAAGGTGCCCGGGATGAATTCAACGTCGTTTCGAGAGTAAAATATATTGGAAAGCCCATGCAGTATCTCGTTGCGCTGCACCGTGTCCCCGACTTTTAGCTGGACAATCTGCTTTCGATATTCGTCTGGTGAGCCCAAACCGTATATACACGAGACACTGGCTACAACGATGACATCTTTTCGACCTGAAACCAAAGCGCTCGTGGCTTTGAGCCTTAAGCGGTCAATCTGATCGTTGACCGACATGTCCTTCTCGATGTACGTGTCGGAATGAACGATATACGCTTCCGGCTGATAGTAATCGTAGTAGGAAATGAAAAACTCGACCGCGTTGTTCGGAAAAAAGTGTTTGAACTCAGCGTAGAGCTGGGCGGCTAAGGTCTTATTGTGGCTCAAGACCAACGTTGGCCTGCCTGCCTGAGCAATAACATTGGATACCGTGAACGTTTTTCCCGTTCCTGTGGCTCCTAACAATACTTGATGTTTTTCGCCTCTGTTTAGCCCGTCCAGCAACTCTTGGATGGCCTTTGGTTGATCTCCAGTAGGCAAAAAATCTGAAACAACCTGAAATGGCTGTTCCGAACTCAACAACTGAGATCTAGAGGGCGATATTTGTTCAGGTGGAAACAATGAGAGTGGCGATCGTCCTAATTGGAAAGTGACTAATGGATTTGTACGAGGAAACGAAGAAAGAGGTGATCCGTACTGATCCGGAAACATGTACACTTCCATCTGTCGATGGTTCGACGGATTACCTCGAGAGTCCTGCCCTATGAAGAAGATATTTCCCGCCCTGTGTCTACTGCTTGTCATATCTGCCTGCACCACGCAAGAAGAATCTGCAGCACAGTCAGAAAAAATGACGGTTGAAGAATTTGAGCCCCGCTCAACGCTTGTTGTTGAAGAGCATCCTTTGTCTCGTGCAAAATATCCGTTTGTGGACGTTCATAGCCATTGGTTTCAGGCCCCGAGAATGACCCAGGGCGCCATTGATAGCCTGATTATGCAGATGGACGGCATGAATATGGGCGTTTTGGTCAACCTTTCCGGGGGCTGGGGCGAAAACTTGGCCGGAGCTGTCTCTAACATGGAGAAAAAATACCCTAACCGATTCGTGACCTTTGCCAACGTCGATTTTGATAGTGTTGGAGCACCTGGCTGGACGGAGAATGCCGTTGCTCAGCTCAGAACGGATGTAGCAGCAGGTGCCCGAGGCTTGAAGGTTTATAAAAACCTCGGTATGGATGTTAAAGATGTCAATGGGAAGCGCGTCGCGGTTAACGACCCTCGTCTCGATCCAATTTGGGCTCTTTGTGGTGAGTTGGGAATTCCCATTCTGATCCATTCTGCCGATCCGGCTAACTTTTGGCAGCCCAAAGACAAATACAATGAAAAGTGGCTCGAACTACACCTTAATCCGCGCCGGCTCCGTGCTCCTGAAACGAATCCTTCGTTTCAGTCCATTATGGATGAGCAGTACAGCATCATTGAGAGACACTCTCAGACCACGTTTATCAGCGCACATATGAGCTGGATCGGAAACGATTTAGGGAAATTGGGTGGACTACTGGATAAATACCCCAACATGTACAGTGAAATTGCGGCCGTCATTTATGAGTTCGGACGTCAGCCTATTGCCGGGCGGGAGTTTTTAACCAAATACAAAGACCGCATCCTGTTTGGAAAAGATACTTATAGAGTGAGCGAGTTCGACACTTATTTCCGCACGTTTGAAACGGCAGACGAGTACTTCCCCTACTACCGAAAATATCACGCACAATGGCGGATGTACGGGATGAATCTACCGGATGATGTGTTGAAGGCGGTGTATTACGAGAATGCCCTCCGAATTATTCCAGGCCTTGACGCTTCGGTGTTTGGGAATTAGGAGATTAGCTTTGCGAAATATGGAGAAGGTCGGGCCGATGTAATCGGCCCGACCTTCTTTCGTTTTCCCAAGAGGGGTCAAACTGAACAATGAGGATCACAGCCCAATCGGGGCAGGCCTACCGGAATTCAATTTTGAATCCAACCGAAGGCAAGAACGGCAATTGATCCACCCGTTTGAACGTAAATAGGTCGTAATAAAACAGATTAGCGCGATTGAAAAGATTAACCGCACCTGCTCGAAGTGTCCCCACGTAACGACCCTTTTCAATCCTTCTTTCGAGCCACACATCAACCCGGGCGTACGTTGGCTGACGACCAGAAAACGGTTTAGAGTAAAGAATGCGGTCAATTCCAACCTCCTTGGTCACGTCCACACCGGGAGTCAACAAATACCACACATCAAATCCTCCGGATGGCGTAAACGGTAATCCTGAACCGTATTGCCACTGAATGGTCATTCCAACCTCGCCTTTTTGGGCGTGAACGAGCGCGTTCATTTGGTGTCGACGGTCGTGAGCTGGATTGTAGGTATAGGTTTCGGTTTCATACTCAACCTTTGAGTACGCGTAGCTAACGTACCCATCAAGCGCCGACTCAAACCAAAATGGCCGATTTTCGAGGTTTAGGCGCGCATCGATTCCAAATGCTGTTCCATTGGCGTCTTCTTGGGTCGTCGTAAACTTCGGAAAAGGACTAAAAATGGGTACGGACAGGTTGTCGTATTTTTTGTAATAACCTTCAATGGCGGCATTCATCCAAGGAAACAACCTAACATTCCAACCGAGAATAGCGTGCTCAGCCTGGGTTGCCTCGGCGTCTTCCGGCGTGGTAACCCACGCATAGAAGATATTTCCCAAATCCCGTTCGTCAGAAAGACCCGATATGGCCTGGTGATAAATCCCCCATGAAGCATTGAACTGGTGGCGACCTGTCTTTCCCGTGGGCCAATACGATACCCGCATGCGGGGTTCAGTCCAGTTTTGCGAACGTTGAGGCAAATTGTAGAAATGCACACCCGGATTGACGCTCAGCTTTCCCTGGGCTAACTCAAAAGTGCTTTCTACATACGAGCTGAGTTCCTGTAATTCGTCTCTGTTCGTGGTCAAATCCGTAAACAAGTCATCCAACAAAAGGGAAAACTTCGTATTTCGAAAGGTCGACCCAACAGATAAATCAGCGAAGGAAAACTGATACGTCAACCGAGCTTTCAGATCGATACTTTCAAGAGTTGACCGTCTTTCGACGTCGTCTTCAGGACCAAATTCGTTGGTCATTTTCGACGAACCGGCCGTGACCTCGGCGACAAGCGGTATCCGATTCGATCGATAATTGTACGTTCCTCCAAAAACTTGATTGGTCCAACTGACCTGCGTGCTATCGGTGATTTCCTGCGCTTCCACCTCGCCAAAAACGCTTTTTTTCGTTCCGGCTATGTCACCGCGGTCTTCAGAATCAAGTACGGTAAAAGAAAGCGAATGGCTTGATCCGAGGAGAGCGTGGATTTTTCCAAAGCGATCGCCGAAGCGATACGGCATTTTTTGCCCCACCAACGAAGGAAATAGTTCTTCGATTAACGATTGGCGAACTGAGGCGATCAGCGAAACTCTGCCTGGGACGAGAGGTCCTTCAACGGTAACTGAGCTTAAAAACGGCGCCAAAGCGATGGATCCAGCCAATTTCTGCTTATTTCCGTTTCTCGCGTGAACATCCAAAATTGAAGAGACCCGAGTCCCATATTGTGCGCTAAATCCACCGGTGTAGAAGTCGGCGCGGTCGACCAACTCTTCGGGAAACGCGGAAAAAACACTCAGAATATGAAAGGGCATGTAGACCGGAATTCCGTCCAAATAGGCCATATTCTGGTCGACCGCGCCGCCTCGCACAAATAATTGTCCACCGCGATCTCCTTGAACTACCACACCCGGCACGGTTTGTAAGTATGCGGCGAGATCTCCAGATACTCCTGGAACTGGAACGCGCTTGATCTCTGCTAGAGCGACAGTCTCCAATCCGGCAACAACGGTGGTAACACCACCCTCCATTTCGGCTTCGACCACAACTTCACCTATTTCCGCTGCTCTTGGCGTCAATGCGAAGGATTTCTCAACCAACTGCCCCCCGGAAAAGGTCATCTGTTCTCGGAGCTCATCAAAACCGATAAACGAAACTCGAAGCTCGTACTCACCCGGTCGAATACGATTAAGATTAAAGTACCCGTCGCCATCCGTAGCCGTACCCAAAATTAATCGGTCTTCTTGGAAAAGCGCCACAGATGCACCTTGAAGGGGCTGTTCAGAAGACAAATCCGTGACAAAACCGCGGATCAATGCCTGTTGGGCGGAAGCGATATTCGGTAAAAAGACGAAAGTAATTAAAAGAACTACGTAGTAAAGACGATTCATAAGCGTCGAATCATTCCGTTTGGAGCCGGTGGTGGGCGATAATTCTGCGGATCGATGTAGAATAGCATTCTACGTTGATTTATGGAATCTACCAGCCTACTCTTATTTGATTCCAACGCCGAATGTCAACGGTTAAAATTTGGAATCCAATCGCCCACAGCCCGCAATGAACGGGTTACGTCATATTTCGTCCGAAAGAATTAACGCCTCATTCAAGCCATCTATTCGTATCGCAAACATTCAGTAGGCTCCGCCCGAGCAGATCGAAGCGCCTGAGAAGACACCATTATCATGGCCGGTATGGCAACCATTAACACGGTTAAAAGCGCATATTCCCAGCCGATGGAGATTCTAAATGCGAAATCCTGCAACCACTTTTCGGTGGCGATCCAAGCAATGGGGAGTCCTAAAAACGACGCAACGAGGACTAGCATCAAGAAATCGCGCGATAGCAGCGTAATCAATCCTGTTCTGGTCGCGCCCAATACTTTGCGCACGCCAACCTCTTTCTTGCGCAATGCAATAGCTAAAGAAGCGAGACCAAGAACACCGAGGTTGGCAATGAACATGGCCAACACGGTAAACGCGTTGAGCAATTTGGACATTCTAACTTCCGATTCATGTAAAGAGGCTATTTGCTCATCCAAAAAAGTCAGATTCAGTGGACGATTTGGGACGTGACTTTTCCAAAGCGTTCCGACGGCTGCAAGGGTGGACTCCACGGATCCGGGTGCGATTTTCACCAGAAACAACCTCCTGAATCTGGCCCCTTTTCCGGACGCGTCAAAAATAGCGGGGATGTTGGCCTCGTGAGCAGATCCGATCTTGAAATCCTTTACCACACCGATGACGGGACCCATGATCGGGTTTCCCTCGTCATCAGAATCCACAACCATTTGCTCCGCTAACGGATTATCCCACCCTTTCTTTCGGGCCCACGTTTCATTGACCACCACGGAAGTGGACATCTCAGACGGGTTCGAGGGGTCGTAGAACCGCCCCTCCGCCATTTTCAAACTCATTGTTTGGACATAGTCCGCATCCACCAAAATGCGGGTTGTCGTTACCTTTTCGCCATTCCAATCTGATTCACTGATAAATCCTCCAACAAATGGCGCGCTTGAAGCGTGACTTACGTCAATAATACCGGGCAACTCCATCAATTCCTGTTTAAAAACAGCGGGATCGCCCTGTAATCCGGTGCTTTCTATGGAGACTACTTGTTCTGAATCAAAGCCAAGGTTTTGGTTTTGAATGAACCGCATTTGGGCCACTATAACCAGACTTCCGAAAATGAGCATCGATGAAACGGCAAATTGAGTGATTACGAGTCCACCTCGTACCCGTCCGCTTCGTCCATCCGGACTCCCCCCTTTTAGGACGCGAATGGGGTTGAATCGAGACAAATAGAATGCGGGGTAAGTGCCAGCCAATAATCCAGTTAAGACCGTTATTCCCAAAAACCAGGCATACAATGGGTATTGGGATATTGGGCTGAGATCAAGATCTGTGTTTACGGCCTGTTCAAACCATTTGAACGACAGAAAAATCAAACCAATTGCGACCAGGAAAGCGACCAATGCCAACCCAACCGATTCAATGAGAAACTGGGAGATAAGTTGATGACGTCCCGCTCCAATCGTCTTTCTAAGGCCGACCTCGCGCGCTCTTCTAAGCGAGTTTACGGTCGAAAGATTGGTAAAGTTGACGCATGCCAGCAGGAGCACGAGAACAACAATAACTGCAAACAGCACTACGCGACGAACATCCGAAACATTACCTGCGGCCACGATGTCGGCCGAATGCAATCGAATATCTTGAATCGGTTGGAGCGAATATCTCCGGTACATTTTGTCCAAACTGAGCCATGGGATGATTTGGGCGATGTTGGCGTTAATCAAATCCTCGACTTCTTTTTTAAGTGCTCCCGGGGTGGTCTTCACAAAACTCCAGCCCTGCATTTTCGGGTCCCACGGAGATTGAATGTCGTTCAATGTTAACAGCGAAGCAAAAGCGCTTGTTGGCAAGTGGGTCGGACCCGCAGCCGATTTCAGAATGCCGGTTACCGTAAGGTCTCGCACATCGTCGGCTTTAATCGTTCGCCCCATAGGGTCGCTTTGGCCGAAGAGCTTTGTGGCCAATTCAGAAGAAATTACCACCGTCCCAGGGGCCGATAGGGCCGTTTTTTCATCCCCAACGGCAAGCTCAAAACCAAACGTTTCAAATAGGTTGGGATCCGCCCAGGTGAACCCCGGCTCGACGAACATATTGTCATCAACCGACAATATCGCCTGGCGATTGTGAAGGCGTGAAACCGAAACGACCGGCGCCACGAGCTCGTCAAGTGTGAGTGTGGCCATCCCCAGCACATTTGCCGAACGGAACAGGTCTGTCCCAAGACTATCCTCGCTAATCAATCGATACAATGTATCTGATTCGGGATGAAACGTATCGAATCGGAGTTCATTTCTGAGGAAGGTTACAATCAGAAAACAGCTCGCCAGACCGATGGAAAGGCCGATTACATTGACGCTTGAAATGCCCTTATTGCGACCAAACGAACGAATGGCCGACCTGACGTGAAATCGAATCATGGCGGGAGTTGGATTTTGGTGTTGACAACCTACGTCCAATAACGCCTACTCGTACCGATTATTGCAAGAACCCGTTGGGATCAATCTATCCTTGCAGTTCGGCGGTCAAACCCCGTGTCGTTGCCGAAGTACAGCCACGACGTCAGCCAAACGAAGCTCCCGTGCCTGAAGCAATACCAATAAATGGTATAACAGGTCTGCGGCCTCTTCCGTGAGTTTCTCTGCCGTACCCGCAACCCCCTCAAGGGCCGTTTCGAGACCCTCTTCACCCACTTTTTGCGAAATTCGTTTCACTCCTTCCCGTAAAAGTCGGGCGGTATAAAGCGACGGTGTGTTCTTCGGTATAGAACCGGTAAATTCTGCAATTTAGTAGGAGAAATAAATCTCCGTAAATCAGTGTCAAATGTTCTGACGATGGACAATCTACCGTGCTATATTACCCGGATAGACCCCCTGACCGAGCGTAAAACTTGAGCCGACACTGCTTATGGGTGCAGTCTTCCGGGTTAGCCCAAGAGCCGATCGCAGCCGCCATGTCGCTTCAATGCCTGTGCAATGCCCAGCCAAAAGGTACTTTACGCCAAGGCGATGCAAATGCTCCCCTGTCCAGTCAACCACAGCATCGCTCTTCGCGAAAAGGTGTATCCCCCCAATCACTGCGTGCACTGGGGCGGCTTTGGCAATTTTTTGCCCGTATTCTGAGATGTTAATAATACCCGCATGGCCACAACCCGTAAGGATTACCAACCCTTCGGTAGTCGAAAAAACCATAGCAGCGTCTTCCGGTACGTTATCCGTGATGTCACCGGCAGCAGTCCGAAATTTTAATCCATCCGTGCTCCAGTTGGTCTCAGGATGTATGCGCGGGATTGAGCCTGTGAACCACACCCCGTGCATCAATTCTTTAGCACTTTTGTGCAGCACAAAGATTCCACCAAGGTTTTCAAATTCGTTGCGCAGGGGTGATAATCCGTTGTGATCTGCTCCATCTGAGCCAAAGCGGCTCTGGAAGATGTTAGCCGAGACATGAACGCGGCTCATGGATCGAGGGTTCTGTTTCATCAATTCACGGCGAAGCAATATCAACCCGCCAGTATGATCGTCATGGTTGTGAGAGATCACGACATCCTCGACCTCTGACAGATTGATTCCCAAGGACTTCGCATTTTTCAACACCACATCTGGATTTGAACCTGTATCAAAAAGGAACTTACGCCCGTCGACCTCGACTAGCGCCGAATAACCCCATTCGCCCACCCCTTGATCCGCGAGCATTGTAGAGAGAACTGTAACTTTTAGAGCTTTTACCTGCCCTGCGACAGCCACGGTGGGAGCGGCGATGATAAGGAAAAATATAAATGCTAAAATTTTCTTAAACATCATTTTTACCTTCAGAGCAGAGCAGCAACCCACGTTTCGCACATATATTCTGCATGTATTTAGAAGAATTAAAAGAAATTTTAAAAAATCCAGATGAAAATCAATATAAGCTTAATACAAGGATACAATCTCATTGATCGTCTTCAACCCCTTCAGCGCCTCAAGACCGACTTTGGCCTTGAACTCCGGGCTGTGGACCTTGAGTTTCTTCTCACTCACAAGCTGCTCCTTATCATCTCTGGTAACAGCTTAAACCATTGTCTGAAATATGGGGTCCACTATAGTTTTGGGATTGGTGGAAAAACAAAAAAATTGTGCAGGTTTTTAGGTAATTTGGACGATAGATAAGAGGGTAGTGATGTGGAGGAGTCATCACCTGATTCGATCCGGGATTCAATGACTTGTTCTAACGTGGTAAGAAATGAAATGGCGGACGGCTCGTTTGCTTCTGCCCAACAAGTATCCGTTCCCGTGTGGCAGGTCGGGCCGGCTGGAGAAGCCAGAACCAAGAGCGCATCCCCATCGCAATCTCCGCGCATCTCCTTGGCGTGTAACACATTACCGGACTCTTCTCCCTTTTTCCAAAGGCGGTTTTTAGATCGACTAAAAAAGGTCACAAATCCGGTCGAACGCGTGAGATCAATGGCCTGCTGATTCATATATCCGAGCATCAAGACAGAACGGGTACCGGGGTCCTGAACGATGGCTGGAATCAATCCGTCGAGGCCAAATTTTAGGGGCTGGCCGGTTTCAAAGAGGGGAATCATACTCGTACGGGGATGTGATTGGCCAGTAGCATCGATTTCAAATCAGGAATGGCGACTTCATGAAAGTGAAAGATACTGGCGGCCAGTGCTGCATCGGCAGAATCGGAATTAAAAAGATCCAAAAAATGCTGTTTTGAGCCAGCCCCGCCCGACGCAATGACCGGAATCGAAGCCGCCTGGGATATTTTTCGGGTGATATCGAGCGCAAAGCCTGATTTGGTGCCATCGTGATCCATGGAGGTCAGTAAAATTTCGCCGGCGCCACGCTGCTCCACTTCGAGAGCCCAATCACGGGCTTCGAGATCGGTTTTTTGGGTTCCACCGCGGGAGAAAACCATCCATTTATCGCCAAGTAGCCGAATATCCATAGCCACCACCACACATTGACTACCAAACTGTGCGGCCATTTCGCTGATTAGATTCGGACGCAAGATGGCCGAAGAGTTCACAGCCACCTTATCCGCGCCGGCCGTTAACAGATCGCGGGCATCATCGACGGTTCGAACACCGCCCCCAACAGTGAACGGAATATTTATCACCTCCGCGATTCGGCGGACTAGGTCTATTAACGTCCCTCGAGTCTCTAAAGTGGCGGAAATATCTAAAAAAACCAGTTCGTCGGCGCCTTGCGAAACGTAGGCCTCGGCTAGTTCGACTGGGTCTCCTGCGTCACGTAGGTCCACAAAATTGATTCCTTTTACGGTGCGGCCGTTTTTGATATCAAGGCACGGTATGATGCGTTTGGTAAGCATGCGGTCAATTTACGCGTCCGCGGTGGTCCTGAGAGGGCTAATTCGTGACCTTGTGGAGAAATTTGTTATAAATCAGTTACTTTGTCGTGTGGATCGCCCTTTCAAGCTAAATAGAGAACGTTATGACCGACGCATCAGCAAACACCGACAAAAAAACGATCGGCTGTTCTGGTGTTGTTAGTTTCCTTCGTCTCGATGGTCGTGACAACCGTTCAAAACTATCTGTTTTCAACGGCCGAAGGTGCCCCATTGGACATGTTCTCGGTTGAGTTTAGCTCTGCTATTTTTATTGTAGCCTTGGGGCTTTATTTCTACGCTCGTTTGATGCGTGACCGAGGCGTCCTTGTGTAGGCAAAACAAGGTTGAGGGGAATGACTTGGGCCTTGAATTGTCATCTAACAATTGGATGAGATAAACGGGGTATTATCGAAAAAATGGCGGGGCATTCACGCATTAGGTCCTAAATCCATTTTGTCGACTGCTATTGAAAGATTAGATTGCGCGAGAGTGACATCCACCCGCCAAGTTGTCAATCGACTCGTAGTTGCCTATCTCTAAGACTTGGCCTTAACTGGCGCGGTATTTGATTCCATGCGAACGCTGCGCCTTATAGCAGGCTGAACCCCATTCTTTTAGCATCATCATGAAGACACGATTATCACGTTCATTATTCTTAGTCGTTGGCTTGGTAGCCATTTCGGCTAACGCACCGATTCCAGTTCAAGGTCAGGATTGGATCAAGAGCATGCCGGGTTATGATCAGTTTGAAAGCATGCGGACCAAAATTCCAGGGTCTTTGGTCTCTGGAAGCATTAACGCGACGTGGGCCGAGGATAGCGGTTCGTTCGAATACGTATATATGGGCAAGCGATTTAAATATGATGTCAAGAAAAAAGTGGCCGTTGAATTAGAGGGCGCTCCCGCACAAGGAGGTGGCAGGGCAGGCGGCCCAGAACGAGGAAGGCAGTTTGACTCTGCCGAGTCTCCAGACGGCAAACTCAAAGCATTCTATCGTGATCGCAACATGTATTTGAGTAATACAGATGGATCCGGCGAAAAAGCCCTCACAACGGATGGAAACGCTGATACACGGATCAAAAACGGTTCGGCAAGCTGGGTTTATGGTGAGGAGCTGGGCCAACGGACAGCCATGTGGTGGTCAACATCCAGCCAAAAAGTAGCTTATTTCAGATTCGACGACAGCGGTGTTCCTGATTACCAGCTACAAATGGATCAAACAAAGATTCAAAGCTCCCTCGATATTGAGGCCTATCCTAAAGCTGGTGTAACAAATCCCATCGTAGATCTATTTGCCTATGACATCACAAGTGGCAAAACGACCAAAATGGATATACGGGATGGCAAGCCCATGTCGGACGATGTGGTAGGCCATTACGTTTATAATGCCTCATGGACGCCAGATGGTAAAGAGTTATTGGTAAATCGAACCAATCGCTGGCAAAACATTCTCGAAATTGCTGCATGTAGCCCAGAAACCGGCAAGTGCCGCGTTGTTATCCATGAGGAATGGTTAGAAAGCTGGGTGGACAACACTCCGACCATGCAGTTTTTGGCCGATGGACAGCGTTTTGTCTGGGAATCCGAAAGAACGGGCTGGCTGAACTATTATCTGTACGACCTGAGCGGAAAACTATTGGCTACCCTGACCAATCACAATTTTGAGGTGGCTGGCATAACTAGTGTGGACGAAAAAGCAAACGCGCTATGGTATATGGCGCGTTCTGGCGATAATCCGATGAAAACACAGCTTCATCGGGTAGGATTGGACGGTAAAGGCGATAAACGAATCACCAATCCGGCCTTTAATCATTCGATTCGTCCGGCTCCAAACAACAAATATTTTGTTGACGTCGCTCAAACATTTGAGCATCCACCGGTATCGAGCTTGATTGACGCTTCTGGCAAAACATTGGCCGAGATAGCTACCTCGGACTTAACCAAATTTAGAGAATTGGGCCTCCATAATGCCGAGCTTTTCACGTTTAAAGCCGCAGATGGCGTTACTGATCTATATGGCATGCTCAGCAAGCCATCCAATTTCGATCCATCCAAACAATATCCGCTGTTGATCAGTGTGTACGCTGGTCCAAAGACCAACGGTGCGCGCGAAACGTTTGGAGCTAGTAGTGCTCTGGCGGAATATGGATTTCTGGTTGCGTCGCTCGATTCTCGCAGTGCGGCAGGCCGCGGAAAGCGTTTCCTTGACGCCATCTATCAAAAATTAGGAGTGGTTGAAATTGACGACCAGGCAGCTGGAGTCAAAGCACTTCGTACCCGACCATACGTCGACGGATCACGGGTTGGAATTTTTGGGACTTCGTATGGAGGATATGCATCAGCGATGGCCCTGGTCCGCTATCCTGACGTGTTTCATGCGGCATCATCGTCATCACCCGTTACCGACTGGCGTCATTACGACACGATTTATACCGAACGGTATATGAGGACGCCCCAAGCAAACACGGGCGGCTACGACGAAGGGTCTGTCATGACTTACGCCAACGACCTACAAGGTCGCCTGATGTTGTACTATGGAACGGCAGATAACAATGTGCATCCATCCAACATGATGCAATTTATTGATGTGCTGCAAAAGGCCAATAAGAGCTTTGATGTTCAAGTTGGCCCGGATAAGGGGCATTCTGGCATAAATCAGTACCGAATGATGGAGTTTTTCATCGATAATTTGGTGATTCGGCCTTCCGTATTGCAAAACCACAACTAAATTAGAGCGGTTGGAAAACAGCTATGCTGTTTTCCAACCGAATTTACTCATATCACATTTTGGAAGGTTAAGTCTGCCCGATTCACTTAAGAGGGTTAGATAGAGCGAGGATAGCGTCACGAAAAATTATGCAATTGAAGGCGGAAAGGCTGGTTACAAGCGTCTTCAACTTATATCGAAAGTTTTAAAACCCACAACCCAGAACGTCCTTCGCTCCGCGGGTTTAAGAAGAGAGATGTCCTGTCTTGACGTAGGATGTGGCGGCGGTGCCGTTACGATAGACATGGCGCGACTTGTTGGCCCCAATGGCCGCGTGGTCGGAATGGATTTCGACCCGGTTAAACTAGAATTGGCTAGGCTAGATGCTATCGAAAAACATGTCGACAACGCATTTTTTGTTGAAGCAGATGTGACTGAACTCGCAGACGTAAACCTTTACGACTTCATTTATTGTCGCTTTTTGCTATCTCACGTGCAAGATCCCGTGGCCATGCTGACCAAGCTGTGTACTGCTTTGAAAGCTAAAGGCGTTTTGGTAATCGAAGATGTCGACTTTCGAGGTCATTTTTCTCAACCGAAAAATGCCTCTTTCGAAAGATATGTTGATCTTTACCAGCAACTTGCTAAGAAAAATGAGACCAACCCCAACATCGGTCGGAAAGTGTATACGATGATGTTAGATGCTGGGCTTATAAACGTTGAAGTCACGCTGGCGGACTTGGTTTTTGACAAAGGAGATGGTAAAACTACCGCCAAAATCACCCTTGATGCCATTTCCCCTGCGCTTCTGAAAGCTGGACTCGTCGAAAAGGCTGAATTGGCGACGATTGGTGAGGAACTCGACAAATTTACCAAGAGCAAACGAACGCTAGTCAGTATGCCCCGCATTTTTCAGGTCTGGGGCACGAAGGTCAAACCGGTTAAATAGGTCTTGGTCTATAAGAGGACCACGGTTGGGGATTTCCAAACAACTGGAAGGCTAATCAAACATCGACGTCTGACTCTGACCTAGTTCCAAATCTAAAAGCTTTCTTTTTCGATGTAATCCTCCGCCGTATCCCGTTAAGGATCCGTCCGATCCAATAATGCGATGACACGGAATGACTATGGCTATTCTATTGTCTCCGTTGGCCCGGGCAACTGCGCGCACGGCCTTCGGGTCCCCAATCCACGTAGCTAGGTCGAGATACGAGGCCGTCTTCCCGTAAGGGACGGTCTGAAGTGCCCTCCAGACTCTTTGCTGAAAGTCCGTACCTGGAAACTCGAGCGGAACCGTAAAATCGGCCAACTTTCCTTCAAAATATGAAGACAATTCCTCCTTCATTCGGACGATGAGGGGATTGGATTCCGGCACAAAAACGCACGAAAATCGCTTCTGAATGCGCGCGAGTTGAGTGGGCAGCATCGGCCGATCCACGAATTCCAGCACAACCACTGCTTTGTTTGTTGCTCCAATTAGCATGGGTCCAAGTGGAGTAGCGATGCGGTCCAAATAGACCACCTCCGATTCAGAAGCATTACTAGCCGTTTGGCCCGTGAACTTTTTGATCGCATCATTGAATCCCGCTATCGACTCATACCCTACTTCAAATGCCGTTTCAGTCACACGATCACCATTTTTCATGTTTCCCATTGCTTTGCCCAGGCGCCGGGAACGACTGTAAGCGTGAAAGGTCATTCCGTAACGTGATTTGAACCATCTTCTAGCTCTTTCGGGCTCAATGTCCAACGCTCGCAAATCTTGGTCCTTCCATCTATGAGCAGGATCCTGGTCTACTTTGTTTAGCAGGTTAGAAGCCCAAGAAGGAGCCGCATCGAGGTCTTCAAGCGGTCGGCATCGTTTGCAAGGGCGAAATCCTCCGTCCAGCGCCTCTTTGACCGACTTGAAAAAGGTAACGTTCTCGGGTTTTGGTTTGCGGGCAGAACACGTTGGACGGCAGAAAATCCCTGTTGTGAACACGCCGGTAATAAAAATTCCTTCGTAGGTCGCATCACTAGTCGTAAATGCTCGAATCATTTCTGAATGTGATGGAAGTTGATACATGTTATGTTCGGCTTGCTGAAGGAATTGGATTAACATGATCGCCATTTAGAGCACCAATCGCCACCGAAAAATCAACATCAAATTTTAGACGCTGAACAGGTGTTCACCGGAAAGATGCTTTTTATCGGATTTGCCTGGTTTCAGTCATCACGAAACTAGCAACGATACCGGACAAGGCGGTCAATATTCCAATCGTTCCGATGGCCCAAACAATTCCAAACGCATCCGACAGTATTCCAGCCATAAGCGCACCAATCACATACCCGCCGTCTCTCCACAATCGATAAACCCCAATCGACGAGGCCCGCCAAGAGGGGTGAACAACGTCTCCGATGGCCGCTAAAAGGGTTGGGTAAACGAGGGCAGTCCCTGCACCGAGTAAAACCATAGAAACGGACAATAAAGCATACGTTTGTTCTATCAGAATGAGGCCAATGCCAATCGCCTGAATCAACATGCCCAAAACAATCAGTGGTTTTCGCCCAACCTTATCAGACAAGGCTCCAGTTCCGAGTTGGCCAATTCCCCAGACCGCAGGATACAAAGCCGCCAAAAATCCAATTTCTTGGATGGTGAACCCAAGCGATGCGAAATATATCGGGAAAAGCCCCCAGACCATACCGTCGTTTAGATTGTTGACGAGGCCTGACTGACTCACTGAAAACAGAGTTGGGTTTTCCCAACTTGTGATTTTAAATATGCGTTTGAAACTCGGAGGGGTGCTTTCGCTCACACCGTCATCGCCACTATGCACTTCGCGAGAGTTTTGGAAAGAGCGCCCGTCTTTCATGCTCACTTCGGATTCACCCAGCTCCTGAGCTTCCAAACTTGCGAAAGCTTTTGTTTCCCGAACAAAAAGAAGAGTCAGAATCAATCCAAGAACGGCAAAAACGAGTCCTAAAATAAACGGGTAGGGTCTAATCGAATAAGCAGCTGCAATGTAACCCGATGCCAGCGCCGCAATTGAAACAGCGACATATCCAGCCGATTCATTCAGCCCCATCGCAAAGCCCCGTCGTTTTGGACCGACTAAATCGATTTTCATAACCACCGTGCTGGACCAAGCAAGGCCCTGGTTGACCCCAAGCAACAGGTTTGCAGCCACAACCCAAGACCACGAAGGCGCCCACATAATTAAGAGCGGAACCGGAATTCCGACCAACCACCCGGCAACAAGCACTTTTTTGCGACCATATCGGTCGGCCCAAGTCCCAGCAAACAAGTTGGCAACGGCCTTTGCCAATCCAAATGTCACAATAAAGGACAAAATGGCCATTTTGGAAGCGATTCCAAACTCATCTTCGGCCAAAATGGGTAGAATGGCTCTTTCTAAACCTACCATGCCTCCAACGAAGGCATTCACCAAAACCAGCAGCGAAAATTGCTTCCAGTTTTCAGAAAGTCCAAGTTTTAATTCTGTTGGCACACTGCTCACTTAGATAGGTGGTAAAACTTGATTCTGCCCGTGGTACGAACATACTGCAAACGGGACTCATCTGTTGAAACACCGCGCTCAAACAACCGTCTCGTACATCAGATTTAGCAGTAGTTGTGTTTCTCTTCCCCCATGCGGAACCCCCATGATCATTAATTATCTGACCGTTGCCGTGCGCTTGTTGAAGCGCCACAAAATAAATACTGTAACGAATGCCATTGGCATTGGCGTTGCAATGGCTTCGGTCATCCTAGTGGGCATTTATGTCTCTTATGAACGGTCTTTCGACACGTTTCATCCAGATCATGACCTTATTTATCAGGTCAGTTATGAAGAAGTGGCCACTCCAGCGATGCGTCACATTGGCGCAGTATCGCCCCCTACCGCTCCGGCTATGGTTGCCGAACTTTCTGAGGTAACCGAAGGATTGCGGCTTCGAATTGGGGAAAGCCATCGTGTTCAATCAGAGATGGACCCCAAAGGTTGGACAGTTCTAGGTTGAATTAAGGTGGATTCTTCTGCATCTTTTAGAACCATAACCAACAGATAAGATGACGAAGAAACGCAGAACCCTGAGCCCGGCATTTAAGGCAAAAGTTGCTTTGGCCGCAGTTCGTGGAGAGAAGACGCTTTCGGAGCTGGCCGCACAGTATGAGGTACACCCGAATCAAATAACAACCTGGAAGAAACATCTCCTGAGCGGTGCTGAGGATCTTTTTGAAAAGGGGAAATGTTCGACGTATTCCGTTTAGCTGAACGAATAGTAGCTCTCGCACCAAGCGATCAGCGCGTTTTAGAGGTGGTACACCTACTAGTTGCTACGAGCGAAGAAGACGAAGAGCAGTACGTGGACTATCTAAGGAACTTAGCTATCTAGAAAACTGAATTCCTAAAGTTGAGGCTCGTATCTGGAGGGGGTAGCATTCTGGGTAATGAGGAATAGAGAGATCTGCTAATTGAGGAAAGGCCCTTATTAGGGATTTTCCCCGCTGGTTCGCAATCAATAAAATGCTTAAAGTGGATAAGTCGATTGAATTCCACGATATAACAAACAGATATGTTTTCTGCCATGAAAAGATTAACAGGTTATTTCATCGAGTCGATGGCGACAAAGCTTATGGTATTGAGTGTTGCCGTTTTGGTTTTACTTCTACTTCCCTTGACGACATTTGGGCAAACTAAGGGTACCGTGTTAGGCCCAAGAGCTGATGGGCCAGCAATGGGTTCCGATGCCGTAAAAGAGTGGTCAGTAAGCTCTAAAAACAGATTTTGGGGAGAGGTCTTTAATGCTAAGTATCTTCTTTCTGAGGTTGACGAGTCTATCAGCGCGATAGTTGACCCAATTTCGGACGCGGTTGGATGGAACTGGCGATACAACATTCGAGAGGAAATGCATGCTGATGCTGTCGAGACCATTAGCGGTTTAAAAAAAGCTGGGCTCATACGATCAAACCCCTTCTTGGACGATTACATATACCAACAACTACAAGAAGTTCACCCTGGAACCTTGCCTCCAGGTCGATCAGGGAATATCAAGATATATATCTATGATGATGCAAGCGCAAACGCGTATTCATTGTCAGACGGGACGATTTTATTGAATGTTGGCCTAATATCTCGCCTTCGCACAGCTCATGAGTTACATGCGGTCATTGCGCATGAAGTAGCTCATGTTATTCTTGATCACCAAGTAGAGGGATGGGTTGAGGAACTTGAAATTAAAGAGCAAGAAGAGAAATCGGCGAAGAGGAAAGCCGCAATGATCGGGGCCTTCACCGCAATTGCTGCAGGTGTTGCCACATACGGAGCAGGAGGAAATGTTGGAGAGACAGCAGCTGTTGCTACTTATATGGGTGTTGCTTCGGGTAGGATTTCAGTAGCATATACGTTAGAGCGTGCAAAGGTAGCAATTCGAGAAGCAGGGGCGAAGTTTAACCGTGAGCAAGAGATGGAAGCAGATCGGGTAGCTGCTGCTTGGCTTCATCAGAGGGATATTGACCCTGCCGTATTGGCTACTGCGTTTAAGCGAATTGACTCCACCATGCGAAACGCGACATCAACAGTGGATTTGCTTATGTATGCCACTCACCCCCCATATGCGACCCGGGTGCAACAGTTCTTGGAGATAAATACGAAAACAAATGATGTCGCTGGATCGGGAGGAGCGACGGTGATTTATACCGACCTCACACCATTGTCTGAAGCAAGAATTGATTCTGCGTACGCTCTGACAGATGTGGACTATGATTTCTCAATGGCACCACTGCTACTACTGACGGCCCAAATTGAGGCAAATGTATATCACAATTTTGAGTCTGCCGAGCTGCTTGTTAATCGTCTTTTGCTCTCGCCATCACCGTCAGCGTCAGCTTATTTACTTGCTGCTAAAACAACTCGGCATATCGGAAGTGATGCTGCTCATAACGATAAGGCGCTGGAATACACTCGAAGAGCCAGAGATGTCTCCTATATAAAAACATGGGATCTTTTTATTGAGGAGGCACTCATTTACCGGCGCATGGGAGAACCAAATTCTGTGCGGGAAGCCCTTCAATCTCTCTTGGATCTGGATGAGAAGAAGCGCCCGTTTTCTGATGAGTGGATTGCTGATGAAATTGCAAGGTCGAGAATGTAGCAAGTCTGGCGGCGTTTAATAGCCAGCTATTTTTTATATGAAAGCGATGAAAAAGCGAGAATATGTATTTCTGGCTTATTAACGTCAAGGGGGCTACCCTGATTTGGTGGACACTTCTAAAAAGACCGGTCTTGGAGGTGTTCTAAGCCTAACAAGAAAAAGCATTCATGGACTTTACCACATCGAAAATGAGGGTTAATCTTGGGATCAATAACGGTGCTACTATGTATCCAAACTGCGCCGATTTGAATTTCAGCTTGCAGGCGCGTTATAAATCTTGCTAAAGCGTCGCCAAAAGAGCATAATCTTCTGTGTGTACCCGTTTTAGCAAAGCTGAGACGGGTTTTTTTGAGCCCATCCGTTACGGGGCACGTCGCCGATTTTGCGGGCGACTTAGAAACCAAAAACACAGCAGGAATAGGGCATGACTACCAACAAAGACGAGAAGACTACGACACCGCCATCGCCGACGCAAAAGCCGACGCTAAACGACGAACTGAGACGGCGCCTAGCGAGACAAGAGGCCCTAGGTCGTGGAGACGGAGCCGCCGCGAAAGCGTTGAGAACCGCCTTGAAAAACTCAGGGACGCTGACGGACGGGCACTTCATAGCGATGCTTAATCAACGAAAGGGTTAGAGCAGGATCCAGAAAATGACAAAAGGGCCGTTCGCCAAGGTTGGCGACTTGGTTAATAACAATTAGGAGGAAAACCCAAATGGGGAAGGTTACACAACTGGGATCACTACCACCGGATCACCCAATTTTCAAGGAAGGATTTTCGATACAGTTTCGAGGCAAATCGCAGAAGTCAACAGAAGCTTCGCGGACCGATACGGCTGGGACGACCCCGCCAAATTCTAGTCAGACACCAAAAACACAGCAGGAATAGGGCATGACTACCAACAAAGACGAGAAGACTACGACGACGCCATTGCCGGCATCGGCGCCACGGCCAACACTGGCCGACGATCTGAGACGGCGCCTAGCGAGACAAGAGGCCCTAGGTCTTGGAGACGGACCCGCCGCGAAAGCGTTGAGAACCGCCTTGAAAAACTCAGGGACGCTGACGGACGGGCACTTCATGGCGATGATGCTTCAGCGCAAGGGCTAGACCAAGAGGTAAACGATGAAGACCAACAAGGAAC
>JAQBZH010000083.1 GCA_027622005.1 Bacteroidota bacterium
TGACGTCGTACCTTAACCAAAAACCTCTACTTTTGAATGCCCCGAAATTTGGGGAAGCTTACAGATCCACTAACGGTCGGCGGGATAAAAAGCCGATTGGTTTGACCGCTTACGGGGAATGTTACTAGAAAGAGACTAATCGCGGCAAGAAACAAGAGTCTGAATGGCTTCATAATTCGGCTTGAGATTTCAATACTCTATCTAACACACCAGTTCAAATCTGGTTACGATCATTAAGACGATGCTAAAGAAAATTTCCTTGTTGGTATTTTATGGTTCAATCCTTTCGCCCGCCTATGCGCAATTAAAGGCTGATGCTGGGTTCAGTTTTGGTGTGGGAATACCGCAAGCCGAGTTTGGAGATAACTTAGATAACGTAGGATTCGGAGTTCAGGTCAACGGAGTTGTTGGCCTTAAAGGGATACCCATTATGGTGGGAGGAGACCTCAATTTTATGATTTATGGGCATGAACGTCGATTTGAGCCATTCTCACACACCATACCGGATGTGACTGTTAAAGTCGTTACCGACAACAATATTGCCTCGGGTCATTTATTCCTCCGGTTACAGCCCGAAAACGTCAAAATTAGACCGTATGCAGACGCCCTGATCGGCTTAAAATATCTTTATACAGACACCAAAATCACGAATGACGGTTTTGAAGAGTTCGAAATTGCGCGGTCAACCAACTTTGTCGATTCCGCGCTCAGCTACGGGGTTGGTACAGGCATTCAAATTATGGTGTACGAAAGAGACGAAGACTCGAGATCAACTGTGGATGTGTCGATCGATTTCGGAATCAAATATTTGTTCGGAACCGATGCTTCTTATCTAAAGGAGGGATCTATTCGTCGAGAAAACGGACGGGTCAACTTCGATCTGACCCATTCTAAAACGACCCTAATGATCCCTTATTTGGGAGCGACCTTGTCATTCTAAATCAACTGACCAGGCTTTTCGCAGCCTGTTAAGCGTTCAAGGAAGCAACGTCATCGTCGAAATCGTTAAGCTGATCCTCCGAGACGAATGCTCGCAATTCGGCGAAAGAACCTGAGCTCAAATCTCTCTCGATTTGCTCCGAAATCCATTCTTTTTCCAAAAATCTCATCATTTTCAGATCATATTCGCGCTCGAAATAGGCTATAAGCTGCGATGGATTGGAAGAATTAGGGGTCTGAACTCCAGTATTTTGAAGAAAAGACTGGATTTTCAGGGACATGCTGTCCAGAGTCTTGGCGTGCATCTTAGAGGGGAGTCTGGATGAATAAATCGTTTCCAGAAAGGTATCGGACCCCGGCCGTCCAATATTAAGTGGAGGTAGGAAGGGGTCTCCAAATCGGGAATATCGCTACGAGCCTGAAACTACCTTGTAGCCTTTTATCGATAGATCTCCCGAAGTATGCATCCTTTTTTGTCCGTTGGGGTCCAGAGTCATTTTCCATTGATACCACGATGAGAGAAAAGGCGATACTTTTTCCATCAACGCAGCAAATTTCCCGCTTGCTTCATAAGCGGCGGCCTTTTCTTGGCTTTCCCAGATCGTGACTGAGAGGCCTTCGTTTTTATCCTTCATGCCGATCAGATAAGCCGCCTGACAGCCTTCGGTTTGCAGCAAGGCCGGCGTAATTGTGTTGGCATACGTTTCGCTCAATTCCTCTAACCGATCCGGATTGACCTGAGCCATCAAAAGTCGAATATACGGAGCTCCATTAAGTTTACTGGGTGCATCTTCCAACGATGAACCAGCCATAATAGGCATTGCCGTTATGCCTGGGACGTTTTTGACAGGTAAATATTCAAGCGTGTTGTCTTCTGTAAGCTGAATTTTCCATTCGCTAGAAACGGCCTCAAAAGGCGCATTTTCTTTAATTAGGTTTTCGTACTGGCCAGTGTTTTCGTACGTCTCGGCATGTTCCTGAGACGTCCAGAGGGTAATGGAAATGAATTCTGACTCTTGCTCTGTGCTCTTGATGAGCCGGGCAAACACACACCCATCCACTTTCAGAAGCGCCGGCGCGACCCGGTGTTCATAAAACCGTTCAAAAGCAGCCGCTGCTTCAGGGTTGATACCCAACTGCACGAATCGCATGAACATAATGTCACCTGCTGGTTGGTTTGGGTGATTTACGGGTTATTTGGAGGGCTCGCGGGCGGATTGATCTAACAGTCGTTCCACTCGAGATCTCGCGTACCGGACTTTTGGTTGTAGTGAGGCATCCGCTTCCGCCCAAAGGTCAATGAAGTTGGAATAGGCTTCGATCGCTTCTTTATTTTGGCCCGTTCGACTGTATAATTCACCCATTTCAAGCCAAGCGATCGGGCGATCGACGCCTGTAAATACGTTGGTAAAACCCCATGTATTGTCTTGAAAACGCTCCAATACGGCCAACGCTTGCTCCGTGCTATCCATTTTAGCCAACAAGAATCCTTCTTCATTCAGAAAGCAAGCAGCACACGACAGTTTCTTGCGTCCCTCTCGCAAAATGGCTACCGCTTCGGAAGAACGACCATTGGCCAATTCAATGAATGCGCGCGCAGGGAATTTTATAAAGTCACCTTGTTTGACTTCCGAAGGGATTTCCTTCTCAAAACGATCCATGTAAAGCTTAGCTGCATCCAAATTTCCCAAGCGGGCCTCGAGATAAGCCATCTCTGAATAAGGGCGGGACAGCGTAGGAATAGAGTCAAACGGTATCTGTCGGAGGCCTTCGGCTAGTAATTTTTTTGATTTTTCGGGGTCCTCTTGAATGTCCAAAGCATTGTTGGCGGCCCAAATAAAGGAAAGTAAACCAGCCCCGGCTTCTCCACGATCGGTTTCGTTTTTGGCGACCTGGCGGGCATGATCTTCAGAATCATTCATCTTACCTGTCATACCCTCCCAAATCGCGTTTAATCGAGCATCGTAAGCCAGCCAATAGGGTAGGGAGGACTTTTGGGCAACCGAAATTAACGTATTTGCATTTTGAAACTGGCCTTGCAAGACCGCTAGATGAAAGCGCAATGCGGAGGCCATAGGATGATTAGGAAAAGAAATCTCGAATCGATCCAACACTTTGGACGCTTCATCCCATTTCTTTAAAGCGGTCAGAACAGCGAAATAATTCTGGTAATAGACCGTTCTATTTCCAATTTCTAGCGCCCTGGACAAGACTTTTTCAGCGTCTTCCATTCTTCCCATTCTTTGGTAGGAAATAGAAACATTGTTCAGCGCAATCGTGTTATTTGGGTATCGATCTAATAGTGCTTCGTACGCCGAAACCGTCCTTTCGACGTCGTTAATTACAGAATAGTAGTTGGCTTCTGCGAGCATTCGTTCCACTTCAGGAAGTCTAGCGCGAAGCTCAAACGCTTTTTTAGAGGCTCGGAGCGTTACATCAAACCGGCCATTCGCATTACTATTTACAACCGCCAGCTTTCTGTAAGCCATGGCAAATGTTGAATCCCTTTCTATGGCTTGATGGAGCAATTCAATGGCTCTAGGAGAATCTCCAACTTCCTCTGCTGCAACACCTTGGGAGTATAGTCTTAATGCATCTAAGGACGCGGTAGTTACTCGATCAAGGTCCTCGTTAGACCTAATTGACTTAATGGACTCTCCGATGCGCTCGCGCAATTCTTTTGAAAGGCGATCGACGGCGTCTATGATGTCGTCGGCCGAGCGAGCCGTTTGGCTGAGCTTGACCAATTCCGACCCATCGTGGGCGGCAAACATGGAAGCTGTCAGTAGATAGCCGCTTCCAATCGGGCTTATTTTGCCCGAAACAACCCCCTCTACGCCTTCGCGCTGGGCAATTTCCATCCCGGTATTGATATCAACCAGGTCATTGGGATTCCGCTGCATGCGTATGAGCGCGGAAGCAATATCCGAGGACTCAAGGAGTCGGATGGCTGAAGATTGCGAAAGCGCGATTCGTAAGAGCTCCGTAACGCTTTCGGATAGTGCCGCTTCTGAAGTACTATTTTCAAAATCGGCTACTAGAATGGTCGCGTCCAGATTAAGTGCTCCAGACGCTTGCAACGAGCCAAATGGACCAACTCCCAGTTCGCGCATGGCC
>JAQBZH010000037.1 GCA_027622005.1 Bacteroidota bacterium
CGCCCAAACCACTTTATCTCGATTGGCCGTCATGACGTCGAGCATTTCCAATTCGTGGTTCAAAACGTCGTAATTGGTTTGCCCATTCGTAAAGGCGAGAAGCGAGCGGCCTCCCCAAACATCGTTGCCGTCCGTTGCCCGGTAACGGTTGAACCAATGCCAGTTTTTATCCACCACAGCCAGACGTATGGTTTCAAGATCCTCTTCCTTTCCTTCCGGCGTCCAGCCCAAGAAGTCTTCCGCCGCAATTTTGCCGATTACCCGATTTCCTTCATTATTGAGGTGCACCCCGTTAATGGTCAATGCTACATCAGACGCTTCGTACGCGGCCAGAGAAGGATGGAAAAGATCGACGAAGTCGACACCCTTAGTCGTTGCGACGGTTTTGGTAACCTCTGTATAGGCCTCTAAACGTCTGTTGTGCTCCGATCCATCCGGAAAATTTGGACTGTTCAGGTTTTCAAATGCGATGGGGGAAAAGAGAACGATACGAGGAGGACCTTCGCCGGTGTAGGTCTTGGCCTTTGTACTGTCAATCCAAGTGGACAGCATTACGCCGTATCCAGCCGCATCGTCAGCATAGGACTCATTGTATCCGAACATCACAAACAACACGTCCGTCCCAGAATGAGCCAGGTACTCGTCTACGGTTGGGAAGCCAACGCTCCGAGGTCTTCGATCAATACGATCCCCGGTGAATCCTTGATTGCGGAAAACTAGCTCATGTTTTGGCAATTCATGTTGGAGGTAGGTTTCAAACCAGCCGTCATGCTGCATACGATCTGCCAACGCATTGCCTATCAACACAATGCGGTCTCCTTTGTTGAGCTGGATTTTTGGATCTGGTGTACATCCAACGATCGTAGAAAGCACAAGTACAAAGAGGCCCAGCCGGGCAAAGATTCCAATTTTCATAATGGGAAGGCGTTAAGCGTGAAGCAAACTCTGAGAGACTAGTTCTCTGGTGTGGTGGGTTTTGTTGTCGGTTTGGAAGCATCCATGATCGGGGTGTCCCAACCAGCCATATCCGAAGGGCGTACGCCCAAGCGATATCCGTCAAAAGCGAACGTTACGGGGTTGTAGGGGCCTACGAAGTCAATGTTCATGTCGCCAGAAATTGAATCTTCCAGTCCGGCGGTCCAAAACGCCGCATTGATCATCATGCGGCGGAATCCGTCGTTCAAAAAGTCTTCTGATGCACCGTGGGTGGTTGTGAAAACCCGGCCTTCCTGCCCATTGGTGCCTTTATAACTGCGCGTCCAAACAACGGGGACTTGTTCTTTTTCAGGATCGGGAGTAGCATCCGCTGTCATCCCATTGAGAACTACGCCAACAGCAAGTGGGCGGGAGTCCGGCATCGGATCGGCGAAGTAACCGCCTGATTGAACGTGCATGTCGAGAACGCCGCTCATAATCGGGTGGTCAGCTTCCGCTTCGAGAGGTTTAACAAGCGAGCTCTGTTCATGATTGGTTCCGTAATGCCCGGCCCACGTTTCGCCTAGCACCTGACGGCCAAACCCTTTGAGGTATTCCTCGCCTTCATAATTCCAATTGTACCGGGCAAATTTCCCTTCGATTTCTGCAAATGCGTGCGTCGATGTTCGAATTCCTAAAACCGGTCCTGCGCGATCTAAATAGTTGACAATGTGCTGCATTTCTTCTTCTGGGAAATCCTGAAAACGAAGTCCCATAACTAAAAGATCGGCGGTTTGGAGCGCTTCAAGACCTTTGATATTGGAGCTACCTGGCTGAATAAACCCTTCTTGGTCAAGAGTAAAGAAAACGCTCGTTTTGAAGCCATATTTTTTCGCAAGAATGCGAGCCATGGCCGGCAGAACCTCTTCTGATCGATATTCGTGATCTCCTGTGAGAAACACGATATGTTTGCCGACCCCGGGCCCCTCGGTGCCTTCATAGGTCACTAAATGTGGGTTGGCCTCTACCTCTGGAACGGGCACGGCGGCTTCTTGGCAGCTCGTTAAGAGAGGCGAAAACATCATTAAAGCAGCGAAGGAGATTCCAGCAAAGGATAGAGACGTTCTGCGAATGAATTCAGGCATGATGATGGGTCAAAAGGGGTGAGATTCAAAAAAGAAACGCGGTGGACTACGATAGTGCAACTTCAATCGAAATTCCACTCGGAAGGGGAGTCGGCAGGCTCAAATCTTGGGTAGGTTCAAATCAGGGGCGGCCCGAATATTACAGCGTTACCTCTAATCCTATGGAAACGCTGCGCAGGGCGGCTGGGAAAATAAACAAGACTTCCGAACCGGCCGGGTCTGGATAGGCCGTACTGTTATACCGTTTGTCCAGCGCGTTGAAAACGTCGAGCGAAAAGGTGTAAGCTTTTCGCGTATAGGACAGGCGCGCATCGACCGTGGCATAATTAGGTAGCGCTTGAGCATTGGAGTCGTCAGCATACATCTTTCGAAGCCCCTTTAAAACGACACTGGCCGACACCGATCCCATCTCAGCAACAACTCCGCCGCTGAAAGAGTGCTTTGGAATCGCTTTTACTGCATTGCCCTTATTATCCCCATTCTGCAGCGTCACATCTTGTAATGTGTAGTTCAAAAATGCGGATCCAAGTCCTGATTTTGAGAGCTTTAGGCCGGTTTCTATGCCTTTATGGCTACTTTTGCCAATATTGACGTTTGAGAACGTTTCAAACGAAAAATCAATTTCGTTCGTCATATCGATCGAGTAGGCGGACGTACTTAAAAGGGCAGACCATCCGTCCGTGGTGGCGATACGATGATAGAAGCCCACTTCATAGCTCGTTCCTTCCTGCGGCGTCAGCCCGGCGTTTGCAATTTGGATTGAAAAAGGGGGAAACGGTACCGGAAAGGCGCGAAGGTCATATAATTGATCCAGCGTCGGTGCCTTAAAGGAGCGGCTCATATTTGCGTACAGATTGCCCACGTGTTGGCTACTCGAAGCATACCGGTAGTTGATGCCGGCTTTGGGGCTAATAGCGGAATGAGAAGCGTTTGGAACGGCTTCAGAAAGTCCTGCCACCTCATCAAAGGAGTCTTCAAGCCAATCGGCGCGCGCGCCAAGTGACACGTTCAGCTTCGGAGTTGGGTTGAGTTCGAGCTGCGCATATCCGGCAAATCCGGTTCTTGAGGCTGTCCCTTTAGAAACTGGGTTGCTTGGCTCGCCAGAAGCGTCTAGGTAAGCGTCGTCCAGGCCGCCAGTCGCAATATGGGCGTATTGGGTATCCAACGAACCGTAAAACGCGTCTATACCCACTGTGAGATGATGGTCAAACGGTAACGAAAGGGAAATGTCGGTGAGTTGAACGCCCGTTTTTAGTCCGTTAGCATCAACCTTTCGTTCTTGAGTATCTGCAAAATCGGCGCTGAGCGGAAGGGTTCGTACAAGGTCCTGATTCCGAACGTGTCCGAAAAGAGAAGCCGTTAGATCGCCTACGTCCAGCGCCCATTTGCCATCCAAAGATGCTCGGTATGTTTGTTCGGTGGCCCCGTCAAACTGAAAAAAGGGCAAGCTTTCTGTGCCATCCTTGGTTTGGTCCGAAGACCGAAGTGAGCCCGGAGTGTCATACTCACGGAAGTTCGCCGAGCCGCTCAATTCTAGCGATTGGCTAGGCTCTTGGACCAGGGAGTACGATCCCTGGAGCGTACCGGAGCGTCGCTTACTGTGATCCCGGAATCCTTTGCTGGTGTTATAATCACCCAAAAGGGAATATTTCTGGTTCATTATGGACGCCTGGGCAGTTCTAACACCATAACTACCCGTGTTAACTTTGAATCTATTGGTGGTTTCGAGGGGGGCCTCCGTGCGCACATTTATTACCGCGCCGACTGCCGCATCGCCATAAAGAGACGACGAACCACCTCGAAGAACCTCAATCGAGGTAGTAGGAGAGCTCGTTATGGCTTCCCAATTCACCAATCCGTTTTCCATGTTATTGATGGGCTTTCCATTGAGCATCACAATAACATACTCGGCTTCCCCTCCTCCATAAAAGCCGCGTGTAACCGACTGTGGAGCATATCCGAGCCCATCAAAATCCAGGAAGGAAACGCCGGGCACGAACGCCAGCAGGCTGGCCGCATTTCGGCTGGGTAGGGTGCTTAGTTCTCGCGGAGAGAGCAGTGACACTCCAACCGTTGAAGAAAAGAGGGTAGAAGCGGTCCGTTCTGCCGTGACCACGATCGGGTCCAAGGCGCGTAAAATGAGTGAATCCGCCTGTTGGGCATGTGCGTGGAAGGCAAAAAAGACGATGAATAGGGCGAAAAACGATGAGCGAAGATTCATTAATGCGGGGCTTGTTAGTTGGCGGGCGAAATGGGACAGGTGAATATAGCTCAGAGAATTAAGTCAGGTAAGCTGTTGGTGTGGGGGGGGGCGAACACGGTCAAGTGGCGCGATACACTTCAAAAGCCCTTATACGCAACTCCCGAGTCACTTTATCGCTTATCCCGTGGCGCGATATCCTACTTATTGGCGCAATTGATCGATTCGTGGCGCGATATCCTCCCTTTATGGCGCGTTTCGGTCCAAGTTGGCGCATTCCGTTTTGCAAATTGATTGAGCGCCGTTCAACTTTCGTATTGGAAGCTTTGACCTATCCATCTCGCGTGCCGACAGCCCCTCTTGAAATCGCGCCAAAGAGATTGATATCGCGCCATAAAATACGGGTAACGCGCCAAAATGGCCCCGATTGCGCCATTTACGCTTAGATAGCGCCACCATCAAATCCCAATTTTAGGAGGCGGGTGCTAAATATCATCCAAAACAGGCTAAAAAGACCTCTTTTTAGCGGCCGAAACGGATTATGAATGAGTTGATGAACGAATCGCGCCACTTTGGCCTGGGCGCATACCCCCTAATATCGAAAAACGTGCATTTCTCTACTTCTGTTAGGGTGAAGATTTGGGAGGAGGTTAAAACCTGTAAGATTTCCTTTTAAAACGGTTTTGAAGTCCTATTTTGTTTGGTCGTCTGCGTCTCACTCAGAAATATCAAACCAACGTGATCACTAAACGAATTTCGACTGCTCAAATCTTGGCCAACCTGCGGGCAAAAGTAGAAAAGCGAATCCCCATCATGATATCGTCGGCGGGAAGTGGTCTTGTGGCCAAGCTTCTTGAAAAATGTGGTACCGATTGTGTCAACACGTTTTCTGGTGCGAGGCTTCGCGCGAACGGAATGGGAACGATGGCTATGATGTGGCCGATTCTCGATTCAAATCGGCAAACGCTCGATTATACCCGTGAAGACATCATGCCGGCCATGGAAGGGAAGGCGTTTGTTTGCGCGTGTTTAAATGCGAACGATCCTCTAAAGGATATGCGCATGGTCTTACAGGAGTGCAAAGATATGGGGGTCAATTCGGTGTCCAACATTGGGCCGTCCATTTCTTATGTCGATCACGACTCCGAGATCTATAAAGTGCTGAACTCGGCCGGTATCACCCTGCAAAATGAGATTGAAATGCTCAAGTTTGCCAGGGAAGAGATGGACATGGTAACCATCGGGCTCGGTTTCACGCTGGAAGATTCGATCGCCGTTTGCGCCGAAGCGCGGCCGCACATTTTCTGTTATCACGCAGGGACCACGAAAGGAGGATTGAAGGGCTATGATAGCGGCCTCTCCATCGAGCAAACGGCTGAGCAAACGGAAGAAGCGTATCAGAAATGCCGCGCCGTGCATCCTAATGTCATTCTAATTGCGCACGGCGCGGCAATGGAGAATCCAGAAGATGCACAGTATATGCTGGATCATACGTCGGGACATGGATTCTGGACTGGGTCTTCGACCGAGCGACTGCCCATTGAACGCGCAGTGACGGCGGCTGCCTCTCAGTTTGCAGGCCTGCGTTTTTCTAAATAGATAACTCCTGGCGCGACCGTCGTTTTAGCTAATCCGGGCTCCTCCAACCGCACTCTGCCTTTACTCTAAGATTTGCCATGAAAACCATCGCCATCCTCGCGACTCTGGACACCAAGGCGGCCGAAGCCAACTTCATGCGGGAGCAGATTGAAGCGCTCGGCGGAAGGGCCCTGTTAATTGATATCGGCGTGCTCGGCTCATCGTCCATCAAAGCAGATGTGACCAAAGAGGAAATCATTGAAGCAGGCGGAGGATCGTTGGCCAAACTCATGGAGCACCCAACTCGCGAAAAGGCCAATCCGTTTGTGGTTGCGGGCGCTACCAAGAAAATGTTGGAGCTCCAACGATCGGGCGCCATTCATGGGGTGGTGACCCTCGGGGGCACGCAGGGTACATCGACGTGTGCTCCGGTCCTGCAAGCACTTCCCTACGGTTTTCCTAAGGTGATGCTATCGACGGCTGCGTCGGGCCATACCGCGCCGTTTGTAGGCATCAAGGACATCACCATGATGTTCGCAGTAAGTGATATACTTGGGCTTAACGTGTTCTCTCGCAAGATATTAGCCAATGCAGCCGCGTGCGCTTGGGGCATGGCCCAAGTCGAGATGAGTATCACGAAATCTACGGCCAAAGGAGTGATTGGGATGACCAATCTAGGCGTTTTGACGCAAGGTGCCATGCACGCTGTTAAGCGTTTTGAGGCCGCAGGGTACGAGGTAATCACGTTTCATGCCATCGGAGCAGGGGGCGAGGCCATGGAGCAGATGATGAAGGAGGGCATTATCACCGCCGTTTTTGACTACGCGCTCGGCGAAATCGCGGACGGCGTATATGGAGTGCTCCGCGCATCCGGACCAGAACGCCTGACCGTTGCCGGAAAACTTGGTCTCCCACAGGTTATTTGCCCCGGCGGTTCGGAGCATCTTGGCATACTCGTAGGCGAGCCCAATGTGGTACCTCCGGGATATGACGATCATCAAATTGTGTGGCATTCTCCGTACGTATTTGTGCCCAGGCTAAAAGCGGATGAACAAGATCGCGTTGCGGTGTGCATTGGCGAGAGGCTGCAGCACACAAAAGGAAATGCACTCTTTTTGATGCCTTTGAAGGGTGTGAGCAGCTATTCCGCGGTAGGAGGGGCCTTATTTAATCCAGATCTGGATGCGGCGTATTGGGAATCGTTGCAACGAGTCTTGCCGGGCGCGGTCAAGGTCGAGGCGCTCGACATGACCGCCGAAGATCCAGCGTTCGTGGACTATGCCGTGGACCAACTAATCGAGATGATAGAGAAGTGAGTCTAACTGCGCCGAGACTTATTCCGGCGTAGGTCGGTAGAACAGGCCTGTCCTGTTCTGTCCTGTCCCGGCCTAAACATGCCGTCGCAGCAGTTGAGGAGCGTTGAAGCAGCCTGTCCGAGCGTGCTCCCGTAAGCCAGAACGCCGTCTTGGTGGCCGCCCATGATCAGGAGTTGTTTGTTGGGTCGGTCTTTCATCCGTAACAAGCGAATCACCTCGTACGCCATCTCGGGCGTCCCATAAGTAACTTCCGGCGAGGTCGTAGGCATGACCCCCTTGTACCTGTTCCACATTACGGCGTTGTGGATATGGATCACTGCATTAATCCCGCGCGAAGCGTGATAAAACGCAGCATGGGTCATGGTTTCAGAGGATGCCGTGATGGGGCCGTGGCACGAGACGCGGTTGCTATCAAAGTCATATTTCACGATTCGGGTGAAATGCTCCGGCCCAAGCTCTTTGATATGCCCCGTCATGGATCCCGTGATCAAAAAATGGTCTGCAGGATTGTCGCGGACGCTGATGTTGCCGTATCCAACGCCATCAGGATGCGATCCGATCAGCCCAGCCTCAAACATGCGTTGCCTCCACTGGGCCAGCGCGCCGATTTTATACCAGCTGGGGGATGGACCTTCGGTCCAGTCACTCTCAAACTTGATATAGCCTTCGTCGTGCATCATAAAAGGGCGAATGAGTGGTTTGGTCTTGAATCAGGAGGATTGGCGGCGCGCCCTCGCGACTCCATTATATACTTCCCTATATACGGGCTTCGGCCCTATTGAACCAACTTGATTTTGGACGAAAGAATTGTACTCTCTACGACTGCGTCCGTATACTTGGCGCTCTTCATCTATCATCGAGAACTATGCGTCAACTTATCCTTTCGGGGCTTACAGCGTTTTTACTAGCAGCGGCTCCGGTCCACGCCCAGATACACGCTTTCACGGGCGCCCACATCATTCCAATCGATGGTCCCGAAATCAAAAATGGGACTCTTGTCATCGAAAATGGGCGCATCATTGCCGTTGGAGGGGCCAATGAGGTCGAAATTCCGCGTCGAGCCGAACGCCACGATGTCAAGGGCATGGTCATTATGCCAGGCCTAGTCGATACCCATAGCCATATTGGTGAACCGTCGGGAGGCGACCGAAGTGCCCCAATTCAGCCCGAGACTAGGGTGCTTGATTCGGTCAACCCGAGGGATGTTGGTTTTCAAAAAGCACAGTCAGGCGGTGTCACGACGGCCAATATCATGCCCGGCTCTGGCCACTTGCTTTCTGGTCAGACGCTTTACGTAAAATACCGTGATGCCCAGATTATCGACGATCTCTTGATCCTAGACGCAGATGGAAACTGGCTCGGCGGCATAAAGATGGCCAATGGAACCAACCCACGCGGCGCGGCACCGTTTCCGGGTACTCGAGCCAAGGCCGCGTCCCTCGTGCGGGCTGAATACATCAAAGCTCGGGAGTACGGGGAGAAAAAAGTGAAGGCTGCCGCAGATAGCTCGGATGCGCCACCTATCAATTTGGGCTACGAAGCCCTGCTGGACGCGATGTCGGGTAAGAAAGTGGTCCATCACCACACCCATCGTAATGACGACATTCTGACGGTCCTGCGCTTGGTCAAGGAGTTCGGGCTTCGGGTTGTGCTTCATCACGTTTCGGACGCGTGGAAAGTGGCCGATGAAATTGCCGCCGCCGGCGCTTGGGTTTCCCTCATTTCGGTGGACAGCCCGGGTGGTAAACTGGAAGCAAAGGACAATCACTTTAAATCTGGACGAGTTCTTGAAGAGGCAGGTGCTTTGGTCGGATTCCACACCGACGATGGCATTTCTGATTCTCGATTCTTCTTGCGTCAAGCTGCATTAGCGGTACGTGCGGGAATGAGTCGCGAAAAGGCGCTCTTCGGAATGACACTGGCAGGCGCTCAAATGATGGACCTTGGAGACCGAGTAGGCTCGCTTAAACCGGGTAAGGACGCAGATTTCATCATCCTCAGCGGCGATCCTTTGAGCATTTACACCCACGTACGGGAAACGTGGATCGATGGAGTTCGGGTTTTTGACCGGTCCAACGCTACGGACTTGTTATATGCCACGGGCGGATACGGAGCCAGTAATGACCAAGTAATGCACCTTCACATTCTCGAATTGGAGGCAGGTCAATGAAATTATTTCTGACACTTCTCGCATCGTTACTGCTTTTCGCGCCGTTTACGCAGACATCGCAAGCTCAAATTGCCGTCAAGGGGAAAATGGTCTACACCATGGCCGGGGAGCCCATTGAAAACGGCGTTGTTCTCATTCGTGATGGAAAAATAGAACGGGTTGGACGATTCGCGGTCCCTTCGGGCTATGAAGTCATGGAAGCGGCCGTCGTTACGCCAGGGCTAATTGACGCGCACACCGTGGTTGGGCTAGCTGGTTATTTGAACCAAACGGATGATCAGGATCAAGTAGAGCGTTCGGCTCCAATGCAGCCTGAATTGAGGGCCATCGATGCTTACAATCCGCGCGAAGCCCTCGTCGAGTGGGTTCGAAGTTTTGGCGTCACCACCTTGCACACCGGCCACGGCCCCGGCATCTTGGTTTCGGGCCAGACCATGATCGTGAAGACCGTGGGCAATGATGTAGCGGAATCCGTTATCAATCCAGCAGCAATGGTGGCCGTGACGTTAGGAGAAGGCGGTCGCGAGGCCAGCGGTTCGCCCGGAACGCGCTCCAAAATGATTTCCATGCTCCGCGGAGAACTCTTGAAAGCAAAGGCTTATGACCCATCTAAGGGTACAGACCTACGTTTGGAGGCCTTTAAAGCAGTTCTTGATGGCAAAATGCGGCTCCTAGTTACCGTCGAGCGCTCCCACGATATCCTAACCACGCTTCGCTTGGCTGAGGAGTTTGGAATCAAAATCGTCCTAGACTCGGCCTCCGAAGCCTATTTAGTGACCGACCAGATCAAAGCAGCTGGCGTCCCCGTATTGACCCACGCGACGATGGCTCGGCACAGCGGCGAACGTGCAAATGCAACGTTTGAAGCGGCCTCTATTTTACGCGATGCTGGAATTCCATTCGCCTTGCAAAGTGGCTTTGAGGCGTACGTCCCCAAAACGCGAATCGTCCTTTTCGAAGCGGGTGTGGCCGCGGCCAATGGGCTCTCGTTCAGTGAGGCCTTGGCTTCCATCACGATTGATGCTGCGAAATTGTTGGGTGTTGATGACAGGATTGGGTCGCTTGAAGCAGGAAAGGATGCAGATATTGCCCTTTACGACGGCGATCCGTTCGAATACACCACCCACGCGATTGGGGTGATTATCGACGGCAAAGTGGTAAGTACCGACGTTCGTTAGAAAGGGACGGGCCTAGTCAAACGCGGTCATTGCTCTAAGCTGGTCGACTCTGTCAGAGGCCTTTAACGCTAAAGGCAAACTCTACCACGAGCCGTACATCGGATTCGGTAGAAGGATGTATTTCATGTTGCCGGAAGGTAGCATCGCGTTGATATTAGCCGATTCCTGCGTCACTCCGCTAAAATCTTCAATATTGTCGCCGACTTGCATGATAATCGTCGCCGCAGGGAAGGGGCTGGAACGCTCATTTTCAGCCACGAAGCAAGTGGCCGATCCTGAAGAGAGCTGCTGGCGTCTGAGGTCTTTGTCGTTAATAATCGTCTGACCGTTTACGGAGGACGTATCCGTAGACGAACGGCCGAGAAGACACGAGTTTTCCGTCGTTATTTTCAGTCCGAGGGCCCGCATATTCCGCCATGTGTATTGGTCCTGATCCCTTTTTCGATTGGTGATAAAACCGATATGACCACCTAGGCTAATGACCGTTTCAATAAAAGCGGCGGCGCCGGGCACTAGTCGAGCCTTTTCACTTGCCACCCAAGCGGCCCAAGTATCCGACGCATACGCTTGGCCGCTGCGGTCCAGGATGATCTGATAGTCACTATTATCCAGCACCGTTTCATCGATGTCCATGGTCACCACCCACGGTGAAGCCGGAAGATCGGCGTTCCTCAGCAGGTCTGCGGCCCTTTGATAAGTGGATGTTGCTAAGAATTGATATTCTTTGCTCGTAGTCTGCCACGTTACCGCCGTGCTGAGCGGCAGCTGAGCATCTTCCAGAGTCAACGACACTGCACAGTGATCGCTAAGCATGTTCTCAGGCAGCATGTCGTCATAAAGATGCGTCTGGGGCGAAAATTTCAGGGCCGGATCTTTTAAGTTGCCCGCCAAAATGTGGTCGATGAGGGCTGGAAACTCAGGATGACAGCCAATAAAGTTGGCGGTCGTGTTAATCAGACTAGACTTAGTACCGTCGCTATCGGCTCCAATTAACCGAGTCAACTGGTTGTAAGGTGCAGAAAGACGGTGATTAAAATCTCCCAGAACCAGATACGGCTTCGCGGTGCGTTCCATTTTCTCGATCCAAGAATCCAGGATGGGAGCCTGGCGAGTGAACAACTGACATGCCTCAGAGGTGGAAAGCGAAAAATCGTCCACGAAACAGCCACTCTTCAAATGGACGTTTAGCATTTGGAATTCGCCAAACGGGGTGGAGACAGACAATTGCAAGCCATGACGCAAGCCCGGGTCGTCGAGTCCTAGTTCAGCGATATCCACTTTCCCCAGAACGTTAATGCCGTTTCGCACAGCAAAAGCGAGCTTTTGCGGCGTCGAAAACTGTCCGCTGCCGCGGCATTCGTAAGGTTCGGAATCAGGCTGGTCCGAGAAGAACAGTTGCCACTCGGTGGTCGGAAATACTTGCTCCAGGGCTTTAATAGACCCGATTTCTTGGAGTGCTACAACGTCCGCGTCCAGTTTCCGGGCGTATTCCCCGAGGGCTTTGATCTCTTCAGCCGTGCGTGGGCGGCACCCGGTTTCTATCGGAAAAGCTAGATGCTCCATATTCCACGTAACGACCCGCAAAGCACCTTCATTTGTCACGAGGACGGCGTCCTTGCCCTCAACTGGGGACGAACTGGCCACCACAACGAGGATGATAGAAATGAATAAGAAAACGTTAGCAATGGCTTTCATCTTACAGCGCATTAATTGAGCAAGGATTAGAAGTGTAATCGGTACAAGATACGAACGTTACGACCGGCTTCTGGCCAAACGCTTTTCTCCTCGAACGGTCGAAGAAGAGATTGTTTATTGCGTATATAAACCAGTTATTAGTCATACTGGGACGACGTGGCTTAGTGTTTCCGAGTAATCAAAAAACTAGAACTGAAGGGCTTCAAACCCCGCATTACGCTTAGATTTGGTCGTTTGGGAGCATTGTAGCGGTACAATGAGGGTCGTACACCCATACAATATCATTAGTGGTGGTGCGTTCTAGAAATGAAACGACCGGGCGATTTATCCGGCAATATTGATCTGAAAAACGAATACGCAAATGTTGAAGCACTTCGGAATTTTGATAGGTCTAGGGCTGATTTTGGCCACGAGTTCATCCGACATTGTCAGAAGACATGACAAGGCCGATAAAGAATACCTCGAACTAGGAAAGAGATTTCCGGCTGTGGGAAAAGTTGGACTCCGGGGCGGAGACGGGACGCTAATAAGGCCAGATTGGGTGCTTACCGCCGCACATGTTGCGCAGGGCATGTACGAGCGGCAAGGAGAAAACCTCAAAGTTTACTTCGGTGGTAGCGAGGTCGGTTATCGGGTGACTGGGGTTTATATCCATCCTGATTTCGCCCCTATGGAAGGGAGTGACATTGCCCTACTAAAGCTTGAAAAATCAGTTGATGGCACTACCCCCATGGCAATTAACTCAAAATCAAATGAATTGAATCAGGAGATATTTATAGTAGGACATGGAGATGCCAAAGCCGGAAATGAATCAGATTGGATCACGGATGGCCAAAAGAGAGCCGCCACCAACCTGATTGATGAGGTAAACGAGGACAAAATAATCTTCGACTTTGATGAGCCTGATAATGGGACTGAACTTGAAGGAACGGCCGGACCTGGCGACAGCGGAGGCCCCGCAATCATCACCTCAAATGGTCAGCAAATGGTTGTCGGGATTAGCTCAGCAGGAATGCCAGGCAAACGTGGCCCTGGTTCGTATGGAGCCAAAGAGTTTTACACGCGGGTTTCTAGTTATGCGTCCTGGATTGAAGATGTTATTAAAAACCCGTCAAAAACCAAGGCTTTAAGTGCCGCTCAGAAAGCTCCTCAAAATAAAGCGGAAACAGGAAGGCCATCGGGAGGAGGTCAGATAGTTTAGTTTTACATTTTCTCGTAAACTGTAAATCCGTTGTCCACTAAAAAGTGTCGTATTCTAGTACATGTGGAGCCAGTTCGCAGCCATATCCACATCTGATGCCATTCTGCAGTGGGCCCGTTCGGACGAAGATCTCGAACGGCTGGCTTGCCTAGAAGGGCTGGGGTATTTTGAGGTCTCTTGCCCTGTTTCATTGAAGGCTTCCGAATCTGATCCTATTCTTTCGGTCGCAGAAAACATCATCACGCGTGGGGTACCGACAAAAGCTTCAATTCGCACGGAAGAAGCACTCGTCGAAAAATTGGGCCTCACTCGGAGGGATGATGGACATCTTGCGTCTCGTTTGGGGCAAATCCGATATATTCCATCCGCCGGCTGGAACGATATCCTCCCATATTTAGACCGTGCCCTAATTCCGATTGACCCGAGGGTTGTGGCCTCAGAAGAAGCAATTGACGCCCCGGCTTGGGAGTCGGGGTATGATTCTGAGGCAGAAAAGCAATTTCATATCTACACGTTGCCGTCAGTGTTCGGCCCTCATGCTTTTCAAACGGTCGAGCTTCAACGACCCTTGAAATCAATCCTTTCTCTGAGCCAAGGGCGGGGAGGGAAAGGTCTTGACAAAGAAACGTTTGTCTCCCAAAAGGTCGACTTTGTATCAGCGGCCGTTCCTGAGGCTTCAAATGCCAGGAGGACTTCGAGAATTGCCAAAAGCCGGTTTATTCTTGAGGTTGATGGCACGCAGCACAAAGAACAAAATCAATTAAAGCAAGACAAAGATCGAGATAAAGCAGCAAGCGCTGCGGGATGGAGTACAATTCGAATTTCAACTCAGGACCTGAAGAGCGATACATTCCGTCTATCAGGAGCAGCGGCCTCTACGCTCTCAGATTGGGAGCAATCGGAACTTGTCCAGCTGGCCAAGGAAAACTTTAGCAGTCCTCTCTGGGGAAATGTAGATTCTCGGAAGGCCCTCGAACTAGTAATGATTCCGATTGCTGTTTCGCGGATGCAGTTAGTACTTCTTCGATTAATTCGGAGCGGGTCCCTCTCGCTCTCGGATACCTGCTGGAAAATTGCTGTCTTGGAGCGTGATGTGCCCTTTGCTCGTCTCGCAATAGCTGATTTTAAAGACCTGCTTGAAAATCTTTATGGTCTTGCTGAAAGAAACATTCAGCTTCCGGAGATTGAATTACAAGTTTGTAATCTTTTAAACGGAGATCAACCAGAATTCTCTCCCGCAGATGTGTTGCTTGATCTTTCGACTCTTTTGAGGCGAGGGTATACGTTTCAGGAGGATGCCCAGGGCGAATTCCGAATTAGTGTTCAGATTAGAAATGCTCATAGGAAGCGGAAAGAGTTCTCCGTAATGTGCGCAGCCTTTATTCAGTACAAGATTTACGATGGAACTCGGGATTGTTTACTACATTTTCTACGTAATCTCTTCAGAAAAGAAGGTTTTCGGGAAGGACAGGAGTCCATCGTCCGTTTGGCACTAAACGGATCAGACGCCGTTGCTCTTTTACCGACAGGAGCAGGGAAGTCACTCACGTATCAGCTTTCAGCACTTCTGCAGCCTGGCGTTACCGTCGTTATTGATCCGATCAAATCATTGATGAAAGATCAGGTAGAGGGGTTGGTTGAAAACGGGATGACCAAAAGTGCGTTCATTAATTCATCCCTAAATACCGAAGAAAGACGGTCCGTACAGAGAGGTTTGAAAAACGGGTCGTTTCAATTCGTTTTCGTCTCTCCTGAACGGTTTGTTATTGACGAATTTCGAGCATTTTTGCGAGAGATGAACAGTGTTTGGTTTGCATATGCCGTCGTCGATGAAGCTCATTGTGTATCCGAATGGGGACATGATTTCCGCCCTTCGTATTTGCAACTTGGACGCAACCTACGGCAATTCCTACCTACTTCTCCAAAGGCCAGATTGCCAGTTTTAGCACTAACTGGTACGGCTTCATTTGATGTTTTGGAAGATGTCCAACGGGAATTAGAAATTAGGGAGCCAGAAAGCGTAATCACGCCCGATAGTTACGCCCGAGATGAGTTGGTATTTAGTGTCGAAAAAGTGGATTGCTCAGATATTAATCCGGGGCCTGATTCTTTTAACTTGAAGGCAGAAATTGCCGAGCGAAAAATGGCCGCACTCGAGTTGTCATTGGTTAAACTGGCAGAGAGGTTTGATTTTGAAAGTGTGGATGAGTTGACACGCGAGAGAGGATCTGATACTCATTCAGGGCTTGTCTTCACTCCCCACAAAAACTGGAAGTTGGGTGTCAATGGGGTTGAGTCTGACCTTCACAAACGGCTTTCTGTGTTAGTTGGTCGTACAAGGCGATATGCTGGTACAGACGAGGAAAAGGGGTTCACGGAAGCGGGACTGGAAATAGCTCAGAATGATTTCAAAAGCAATAAATGCTCTTTACTTATTGCGACTAAAGCGTTTGGGATGGGAATTGATAAACCCAATGTTCGATATACGATTCACTTCAATATGCCTCAGTCTATAGAGTCATTTTATCAAGAGGCTGGTCGCGCTGGACGTGACCGACAAAAAGCGCACTGCATCGTTCTCCACAGTACTGACAAATTGGTTGCTCACCCTGAGAGCCAAGGCGGCTATACGTCAATGGACAAGGAGTTGATGCTGTTTTTTCACAGAGGTGCGTTTCCTGGACAAGAAAAAGAATTGGCTGTTTTAGACTCGGTGTTAAAAGAAGCCGCCAAGGATGATAAGAATGAGTGGTATGGCCTGGAAGAGGTCCTCAACACCACAGACCCGCATCAGAATAGAACGATTCCCGTTTTTTTCGATAATGATGCTGCTCGCCGGATTAGTGATTTAGTCACACGTGCAATCGGGAAAAATGTCGCAATTGGACTGATTAGGTCGTCGTCGTCTTTTGCTTTCACTCATTCGGATTTTGCCTTGAACGTCGAGGAAGATCTGCGGAAAAAGAACTGGCCAATAAACTTTAATGCATTGCAAAATGCATTAAGGTCCTCTTCGGTTGAAAGAGACTTTTTGGCAATTAGGGAGGATAAATCGACTCATAAAGCCGTCTATCGCTTGGTAATTGTCGGCGCTCTAGAGGACTACACAATAGATTATGGTCGCAAGTTGATAAACACAAGAATGAGCTCGCAAGGGGAGGAATCTTACATTCCCAGCCTTCAGAAATATTTAAGTAGGTACCTTCCGCCGGAAGAAGTGAGGCAAGTTCCAGAAGCTGTACTGAGTAGATCTGAATCAACAATCTTGCGCCAATGTTTAGGGCACCTTATAGATTTTGTCTATCAACGAATTGCATCGAAAAGGCTAGAGGCGATCATCAATATGGAAGATGCCCTGATAGATGGAATTCCACGGGAAGGGGAGAGCTTTGAAGCTGCGCGCGGGCGTTTATCAGAGCGAGTATACTCATACTTCGAGTCCAGATATATTCCTGAATTGCGCAGTGAAAGTGGCCGGGCCTCCGAACCCGAGGTCGCCTACGAGTTCTTTGAAAAGACAAACGGCGTTTCTAGCGAATTCAAGCATTTGAGGGGAGCAAGTGCTCGTTTGCTGGAGTCAAATCCAGATCATATCGGATATCTGTTAATCCGATCTTTTTCCGAATTGATTTTGGGTGAGTCAACGCCAGTTAGTGGTGCTGTAAACCGGGATTTTTCGAGAGCGATGGAGATATATCGGCGCGCCGGAAAGTCCCAACTAGAAGTGGTTGGCGAAGTGAATAGATTTGTGGAATGGGCATCAAAAGTAGGCGGTGAACGTGCTCGATTAAGCGGGGAAGCTTTTCACCTTTTAATTCATAACAATTGGCTCCAGAACTTTCGAGCCAAGCATTTACCTTCAGCAAAATGAGTGATGAACTTGCAATCCAAAGCAATGTCTTAGCTGCCCTTCAAGATCAACTAGATGAGTTGATGAAATTGAAAGGACTGGTTGATAGGCTGGCAGGAACAGTCGATGCATCGTCGGCGGCCATTGACGCTGCCGCTATTGTGGTGGATCGAAACTCAGCCGTCGTTCGAGCCGCTGAGGAATTGACCAACGATGTCAAGCGACTGAATCTAGACTCGGCAATTGAGGTCTTGGGGCAGAGTTCAGACCTATTAAAAAATCTTTCCTCAACGCAATCAGAAAATTTCCAGGCACTGCAAACTCATTTAAGTGATCATGGTCGGCATCTGTTGGGGCTGATTGATTCAGTTAAAGGATCCTCTGAGTCAACTGAAACGCTGATAAAGGAGGTTTCGTCGAGCCTTGTGCAGGAAATAGGCCGGGTTTCAAACTCGTTTCGGGATTTAAGTGACAAGATCAAGGATAAATCAGATTTAATCAGGACTGACCTATCAAATCTTCAGAGTTCAAATCAGATACTATCAGAGTTGGTTTCAGGCAAGGCGGAACAACTGAATGCTCTAATTGAGGAAGAAGCGAAGAAAAGTCGGAATACAATGGCAGGGTGGATACTGGGTTCAGTGCTAATTCTAATTGTTGCGATGGTGCTTGTCGCTAAATTCGTTAATTAGCGATTGCAGCTCTTCGGGATTCGACCCAATATCTCCCTCATTACCTAAGAATTGGATGACTAAAACCTATCACACTTGTAAAAGCATCGAAAATTGTCCTCTTCCCATACACTGATCAATTCTAAAGTGGAGTTTTAGGGGAAAGGCCATTCTATACTCTCTTGCTGAACTATCGACTGGTCTACAATAAGACTGACGGCTGGGTCATCTTACTTTCCATTAGGAAAATGCATCTTCCTCGCTCCAAAGCAACTATCGTCCAAACTATTTGCGTACCGAATGTCAACAACTGCAAGCAAGGCAATTAAGACAATTAAAGCAGTAATTGATAAAACAAGCTTTTTCATGGTGTTTGGAGGTCAGTATGGTTTTACCCTGATCTGGTAGACACTAGTTAAAGGGCCTTTCAAGCCAAAGCTGTAAATTCTACCACGTTACCCTAAAAAGGAATTAAATCGTCTTTCCAGTCTTTCTTTATCAGGCCAGTCGCATTTGGAATGAGGCAGGAATAGTTTGACTCCATGCATTTCAACGAGTCCGTGTTTGAGCATAGGTCCATCAATTTCAATCAGGACATCCTTTCTTATCGCGACCTCAAAATCGGGCGTAATACCAAGCACGCCTTTATCGTAGGCCGCATGGTGAATCTTGCATAAGGCCAAGCCGTTGGTCACAATGGGATCGCCATCTGGTTCGCTGTCAGGAATAATATGGGCTGCGTCCAGCAGTTCACGATGCTTGAGGCGGCAAATGGTGCAATGTTCTCTGTACGCACGCATTACGCGTTCTTGAAACCCCCTTTGATGTAGGCGCTGGCGAACGGCTCTCGTTATGTATTCGCGTCGGGGCGCCGGGTCCTGAGCCGTTTGATTTATTGAGTTATCAATGCCAATGTGATCATCGGCGGCAACTGTGAATGTCAGTCGCGCTGGCTCATCACCCACGATATAGACGGGCCAAACTGGCAAGTACTTGCCCTTTACGATTCCAAGAAAATAGACTAATGGAACACCTTCAAGCATGGCTTTTCTAAGTCCACGGTTGTCCCGGTGTTCAGGGTCGATTCCGCGGTAACGGTAAGAAAGCAGGCCGTTGCTAGTAAGACCGTCGTCGTACGGGCCGTCCGCTGTAGTCGTAATCGTAAGTGGGACATCGCATTGTCTGGGTTTGAAAATGCCCTGTGGTGCCACTAAGGGAATCCGCTCGCCTCTGAACTCAAACCCCTTGGCCAGGAGTTCACGGCTCAAGATGTCGCCGTGTTGGTCAACCGCTCTTTTGAGCCACTCGAATGTCGCCAAGCGAATTTGATGTTCGGTTTCAGACATGATTCAGGTGGTTAGACTTGGGTCAGCAAGAAATCAATTGTGAAGATGGTACGCGTTGCAGATCCAACATCCAATCAGTTATTGCCGAACCCGCCCAATTCTTCTAGGCTAGCGCGATGACCTCTCGTAAGTAGTCACAATCAAACCCACGACGTGCAAATCAGGTCGGTTTGCATAAGTGACTTTTCCGCCTAAAACTGTACCACAGGTTGGACGAGTTTCTCGCTACGTAGTTGACCGATCTTGAGCCGCAAAGATTCGTTTTCAACGCAACGATTGAGTGCTATTTCCCCGAGCGCAGAATGCGACCAGACATGGATGCAATCCTTTCTCCAGGTATTTAGTTGATGCTAGATTACACATAGGTTTCGGAACGAGTGCACGTAGAGGTATTCGTCTCGTGGCCGGCCACTGAAGCTCTCGATATGCCAGTTTTGCATGGGCTTAGGCGCTTGGCGGGTTTTACCCGAAGTATCCAGGTTCTATTAAATAGGGCACTGAAAAGGGGTGTATCAAGAAAAAGGATGCGGTTCATACGCTTAGGCACTCTTATGTGACCAATCTGCTTGAAAACGGCACAGATTTACGTATAATTCTGAAGTCGCTGGGACACGAAAGTAGTAATACGACAGAAATATATACTCACGTTAGCCAGCGAACCAAACAGAAAACATCAAATCTACTTGACCAATTTAAGCCTTAATAAAAGGCAACAAACATTCGTCTATCACCCAAATACAAAAGGAAAAGCGCAAATTATTTGCGCATTTAACCGAATTATGCATAATAATAAAAAACGACACAGATGAAAGCATATCCAATATTTTTACTTCCTAAGGGTGAAGTAATGATGACCGTTAAAATCGAGGATAACGAAATAATAATTCTAAAAAAGACGCTGTTCCCATCAAACAAAAGATACAGCATCTCAGAAACTGGATTAGCTGCTTGTTTGGACGTAGAAAAAAAACTTATTATTTACGGTTTCTTGAAAGATGATGGAGAAATGGAGGATATCGCCATTTTGCCATTTCCGAGCATGATAAGCCCAAAATCTATTTGCATTGTTAAAAACCACTTTATACTTGGAGGAGAAAACAATCATTATTTTTCTAACAATATTAACTCAAACGAATTAGTAGCGACATATTCAATCCTTCAAAATAAATATTCATCTGTCGAAATGCCATTTAAGAAATATGATAAGTGTATAGACGACTTATTACTTGACAACTACAAAGTAATAGCCGTGGACAACATTGTTTATCCAAAATATCTCTTAGAATACGATTTCACAAACCCAAACTTTCCTCATTTAATTGTGTCCCATAGTTTACCCGAAAATGGAACATATGAATCAATAAAAAAAGGAACATTAAATGATTCATATATTGCACTATTATCTTCAAGTTATGGTATGGATGGCGGTGGAGAATATGTAAATATTTTTCGAAGGGGAAACTATCAAAATTATATAAGACTTTCCCAATGGTATGGAATGTCTAATCAGGATAATGAGAAAAAATACTATTGGCGAGACATTTTACTGCTTCCAAATCACAATGTCTTACTTATTCCAAGTAATAAAGATGGAATAGGTATTTATTATATTGATGAATCTTTGATTAACGAAAGTGGGGCTGAAGATTCGGATTCAATTCAATATTTCAATAGATGGGGTAAGAAAGTAATAAAAATATTGTTACCTCCTCAATCAAATAAAAATGTTATTGTAGTATTAGAAGAAGGAGAAGAAGACAATATATCATATTCGTTTGCTCTAGAATCAATTGCAGAATTACTAGCACAATATGATGAAACTGACATTGATGATGATTCAGATTATTATGACGATGACGACTCTTGGGGTGGCGATGACGATACTCGGATTCGTCGATATTGCCGTGCATGTGAAGAATCACCCTGCATGTGTAGTGACAGGGAAAAAACAAGTACGACATATGATTTTTAAAACCGAATTACTGTCCCTAAGCGACGCCCTGCAATTAGAAAGTAATCGTTTCAAACGAGCTCTGCCAGGCGCCCGCGCGGTCGCAACTTGCCTTCGTTATCCGTCTCCTTCATAATACCATCCTTCCTCAAAGCCACCGCTTTCACGCACTTTGCCGGTACGAACTTCTTCAAGCTGATACATAGTCCTGCCGGATTCCCTAACGAGAGCCATTACCACTTCGGATATGTCTGCCAGTTCTTCAATCTCACCAGATTGAAGGTATTCAGCGACTTCTTCGACAAGTTTTTCTTTCAATGCATTAGAAAGTGCCGGACCTTGAAGCTTTTTTAGGACGGGATTCTTTCCTCCAGCCCGAATCTTTGCCGGAACGCCGTCTCTGACGAGCTTTTTGTTTTTCCGCCAGTCGGTTTGATCGCCATCACGTTTCGCCCGATTACATCTGAAGCAAAGTGCCTGTAGGTTTTCGATGCTGTCCACGTCAATGGGCTTTCCGTCAATTACTACTTTTCCGTATCTATTGGCCCGTGATTTTGGGACAATGTGGTCCACATCAATAGGACTAAGCTCGGAAGGCACCCCACAAAGCTGGCATTTTCCTTTTGCAGCTTTCAGTACTTGGTAACGTGTGGATGAACGGATGTTCAAGTTCGACGCCAGCCCGCGTTTATAAACCAACCACTCCTCAATTTTTGTGTCGCATTCTTGGACCAAGGTTTCCAGGTTATCACCTTTTGAATCAAGCAACAATCTGAATTCCTTGGTAGACTTGTCGTAAGACACAATATGATGCTTTGTGAGTGTCTCTTTAGGCCAGCGCATCAAAATGCGCTGATAATATTCCTGTACAGATCTGTCATTATCGGCTAGGCGGGCAGCGAGATCTTCCTTAGAACATCGGCCACCTTTCTTGATCAGATGTTTAATAATGACGGGCTGATAAACCTCGCTCATCGACATCTTTTCGGTGAGAAAAGTATGGAGGTCTTTTACTGTCATGAGGTTTAGATCGCGACGGACGAATTGATGGCTGGCACTTCACCAGCCTTCTAGAAAGTAACCGATTTAATCCAGCTTGGCCAATCGTGCGATTCCGCAACGGGTACATGTATTACTACTGTATACAACAAGAAACGCCCCGTATCGGCTATAATCGGCGAATACGGGACGTTTAGGGGTGCGTGCCCGAGTACGATTTACGTCGGTCGCTTCGCGACCTCGGTGATTCGATGACTTCGTCATCTCGTCTGAACCCCGACCCCCTAATCTGTAATCACCCAAAAGAACGACCAGGAAAACGCTGTAACCCCAAGCTGCACAATGAGATACGTCGAGTAAAAAGCACAGGTTTTAAAGTCAGCCCCACGCAAACCCCGCATGGATTCTCACTGATTTCCAAATCAGGACGAACCTTTTGTAGGTCGTGAAAAGTACCTTTACAAAATGGTCCTAAAACCACGAACACAAGGAATAGGGATTTACACATGGTTTTACCCCAAAGGCCGCTCCAAACCAAGTTGGGTAAGGATCCAGCCCGCCCCGACCACGCCACACCAAAAAACGCCCTCTACACAGGAACGCGCCCTTTTCCCACCTCACCGCCCCTAAAAAACGAAGTTCTTCGATTGGATAATCAATTAAATAGGTTTAAAAAGCTGTTGCTGGTAGTTGTTTTGCTACTGGCAGCCACCAACAGTTTCGCCCAGAAAGTGGTGCGTTATGACCTTTATGTAGAGGAGACCATCGTCAATTTTACGGGTAAAGAAGAACGAGCCATTTCCGTAAATGGTCAAATTCCGATGCCTACGCTCACCTTTACCGAAGGCGATATCGCGGAAATTCACGTTCATAACCGACTTAAGGAAAGTACGTCTTTGCACTGGCACGGCTTGTATTTGCCCAATAGGGAAGATGGGGTTCCGTTCTTAACCCAAATGCCCATTGAGCCGAATACCACGCACGTTTACCGTTTTCCCATTATTCAGAGCGGCACGCATTGGTATCACAGCCATAGCGGACTTCAAGAACAAATTGGGATGTACGGCTCGATGGTTCTTCTCAAAAAAGCAGACGACCCTACGTTCAGAAAAGGGATCGACGATCTGCCAGCCGTTCCCGTCATTTTGAGCGAGTGGACCGATCTTGAACCAGGCAATGTTCACCACATGTTGCAGAATGCCAACGAATGGTTTGCCATCCAGAAAAACACCGTTCAGAGCTACGGAGAGGCTATAAAAGCAGGTCATTTCCAGACCAAATTGACCAATGAATGGAAGCGCATGACGGCGATGGATGTGAGCGATGTGAAGTACGACAAATTTCTAATAAACGGCACACCTGACAGTCAGCTTTCTGAGTTCAAAGCCGGCGATAACGTTCGTTTGCGCATATCCAACGGGGGAGCATCGTCCTATTTTTGGCTCACGTATGCAGGTGGTAAAATGACCGTTGTGGCCAATGACGGCAATGACGTCGAGCCAGTTCTGGTTGATAGACTTATGATCGCGGTTGCGGAAACCTATGACGTAATCATCACCATTCCTGCAGAAAACACTTCCTACGAATTTTTGGCAACCCCCGAAGACCGCACGTCATCGGCATCCATTTTCATCGGTTCCGGCAATAAGCAAATGGCGGACGCGCTCCCCAGGCTGAAATATTTCGAAGGGATGAAGATGATGAACTCGATGATGAACATGGATGGGACCATGAACGAGATGGAGATGGGCGGAGCGATGAACGGCATGGATATGAATGCGGTCATGTATCCAGAACTTATGGGCGAAGGCGAGATGGTGTCATCCGATGGAATGGACCATAGCGGCCACATTATGCCAAGCAATGACATCGTCACCTTAGACTATTCCATGTTGAGATCGCCTACGGTAACCACGCTGCCCAAGGATGCACCCGTCAAAGAAATACGGTTTGAACTAACCGGCAATATGAACCGCTATGTCTGGAGTATGGACAACAAAGTGCTTGCCGAAACCGATAAGATTTTGATCAAGAAAGGGGAGATCGTTCGGATAACGCTTTTCAACAATTCGATGATGCGGCACCCCATGCACCTGCATGGACACGATTTTAGGGTGATCAACGGCCAAGGCGATTATGCGCCGCTTAAAAACGTGATGGATATCATGCCCATGGAAACCAGAGTTATAGAGTATAAATCGAATGTAGAGGGCGACTGGTTTTTTCATTGCCATATTCTCTTCCACATGATGGCAGGCATGAATCGTGTTTTTGATCACGAAAGTCATACCCCTAATCCCTTGTTACCCAACGAAAAAGGGGCATACAAAGAACTGCAAAGAGAAAGCAACGCTCCGCATTTCTTCTTCCAAAATGACTTTGCAACCAACGGTAATGACGGGATGGCTACCCTGCAAAATACCCGTTGGAATTTCGGTACCGAATGGCGTATAGGGTATAGCGACGATAGCGGTTACGAGACGGAAACCCATTTAGGTAGGTACATCGGCAGAAACCAATGGCTCATGCCATTTATCGGTTTTGATTGGCGATACAGAAAACACCACGAAGCTGAACGCGATATTTTTGGGCAGTCAAACACCAAAGACAATCGCACGCAGTTTAACGTGGGGGTAGCTTACACATTGCCGTTGTTGCTCGTTTTACAAGGAGAAGTGTACCACGATGGAAATGTGCGCGTGCAGTTGAAGCGGGAAGAGATACCCATTTCTAACAGGTTTAGCGCTGGATTTATGGTAAATACGGACAGAGAATACGTGTTTAGGCTGGATTACACAGCGGGTAAAAATCTAGGCTTCAGGACCCATTACGACAGTGATATGGGATTTGGGGCAGGGTTGTTGGTTAATAACTAAGGCCGTCCCGTACACTGACCCGTGCTGGGTAACCCCTTTCGGCTCAGAAAATTACCCCCGCTAGTCCCTGCTCTTGCCCTTTC
>JAQBZH010000084.1 GCA_027622005.1 Bacteroidota bacterium
CATGGCGCAAATGGAGCTGCGGATAAGTTTAACGAAGCACGAACCGCCGCAACGGCCGCTTGGACCGCGCGCATCGATGCCATTGGTATGGAAAGACAAGAGATTGTGGATGCGCTCGAAGCCGCAGGTGTGGCCGGCTTCATGACCAATTACTGGACGGGCGTTTGGGGAGTTGAGCGCATCTTTCCGATGACGTATTCCTTTCGGGCAATGAACCGCAAGGCAGTAGCTTTCAATTTGAGCTGTGAAGATTATGGACTCGTCTACCGATTGGCCGACAACGGACAAGGCCCAAAACTCAAAGCTTCAGCCGAAGCGAGTGATCTAGGCGAAAAGCCGGTGTATAATGTCGTGGGCACTATTCCGGGAACTGAATTGCCAAACGAATACATCCTACTTTCGGCTCATTACGATTCTTGGGATGGATCATCTGGAATGACAGACAACGGCACGGGGTCGGTGGTCATGATGGAAGCGATGCGGATTCTACGCGAAGTCTATCCGAACCCGAAGCGAACCATCGTCGTGGGATTGTGGGGAGGCGAAGAGCAAGGATTGAACGGCTCTCGAGGATTCGCGGCGGATCATCCGGAAATCGTTGCAGGAATGCAGCTTTCACTCAACCAGGACAACGGAACGGGGCGTGTTGTGAGCGTATCTACCCAGGGGTTGATCGGTGCCGGTGAACATTTTGCTCGTTGGTTTTCTCAATTGCCGCAAATGTTGGTCGGTGATATCGACCTAAACGTTCCAGGAAGTCCTGGAAGTGGAGGATCGGACTATGCCTCCTTTATCTGTGCTGGAGCACCGGCCTTTTCACTTTCGGGTACCTCCTACGACTACGGAACCACGACCTGGCATACCAATCGGGATACGCTAGACAAAATATCGCTAGAGGACTTGAAGGGAAATGCAACGCTTGTGGCCTATTTGGTCTATCTGGCTTCTGAGGACAGCCGTATAAGCCGCGAACAGCGCGATTTGGGTGTGGATCCACGTACGAACGAAGCCCGCGCCTGGCCCGTGTGTCAACTCCCTGCCCGCGAAACCTCTGAACGGTTTAAATAGACGGAGACCTTTATTGCAACTGGCGTGATTTATACGTTCATTATGCCGTTCTGAATCACCCAAACCATCATATTATGCAAACTCAATTATCGAGACTAGGTACGGTCCTGTTTTTACTGCTGGCAGTAGGAACGAGCTCGTCATACGCACAACAAAGAGCCTCTGGACGTGTTTTGGATGCGGAAAATAATCAGCCGTTGGCCGGAGCCAATGTTCTGATTGCGGGAACCACAACGGGAACGGCGACCAACCTAAACGGTCGGTTTTCGTTATCGGTGGCTTCATTCCCAGTAACCGTTACGGTATCCTTTATTGGCTTCGATGCCAAGGACGTGACCATCACCAGTGCAACTGAAGTTAGCATCATGCTAAGCGCTGGCATTGCGATGGACGACGTAGTTGTAGTTGGGTCCCGGGCCAATCCTAGGACAGTCATCGATTCACCAGTTCCGATTGACAACATCAAAGCAGCTGAACTCTTATCGACCGGTCAGCTATCCTTTGATAAAATGTTGGCTTATTCCGTGCCATCATTCAACTCTTCTCAACAAGCAGTTTCTGACGCTACCGCGCATTTTGACCCCGCTGATCTACGCGGAATGGGCCCAAGTCGCACCTTAGTCTTGGTCAATGGTAAGCGTAAAAGCCAGAGCGCATTGGTTTATATCAATGATACTCCCGGAAAAGGCGAAGTTGGGGTAGATATGAAGAGTATTCCGGCCGCTGCTATCGACCGCGTCGAAATTCTTCGCGACGGAGCTTCAGCGCAGTATGGCTCAGATGCCATTGCCGGAGTGATTAACGTGGTTTTAAAAGAAAATGTAGACGAGACCACAGTAAACATCTTTTCAGGTGCCACCACCGAAAGTGACGGATTTCATGTGGGTTACAACCTGAATACTGGGCTAAAAATTGGTGATAAAGGTTTTCTAAACCTGACACATTCGTTTTTAGACTCACAGGAAACGAACCGTGCTGGACGTCCTGGACGCGACGATTTATTCGGAGTGGACGGAAACAACCCATGGATTAAGGCCAACCCTGACCTCGGGATGCGAGTGGGTGAGCCGAATATGACCACCGGAGATTTCTTTTTTAACGGTGAATATGCTTTGAGTAGCAACGTCGATTTCTATGCATTTGGAGGAAAAACCATTCGCAAAGGAACGAGCTACGCCCTCTACCGGACGCCATATTGGGTGCCCGACCCGTTCAACCTCTTACATGAAGCAGGAACGACTTACCAAGGATTCCATCCGACATTCGAAACAAATGTTGATGATAACTCCCTTGCGCTAGGCGTTCGGGGTTCGAAAAATGGGTGGCATTATGACCTCTCAAATGCAACTGGGTCTAACTCCGTTGGATTTATAGTCAATAACTCATTGAATCGGAATATGGGAGCAGACAGCCCAACCCATTTCAATGTGGGTGGCTATGAGTTCTCGAGCAACGTGACCAACTTTGACGTCACTAGAAGACTGAACAAGATCTCGGTTGCCGCAGGAACGGAATTTAGGCGGGAAAACTTCCAGGCTTTTGCCGGTGATCCCGCTTCGTATGGTGCAGGAGGCGGACCTCAGTCCTTCCCAGGTCTACAGCCGCAGAATGAAGTGGATGAGGATCGGTATTCCATGGGAGTCTATGGTGACGTAGGATTTGACGCTTCGGACGAGTTGTTCTTTGGCGGCGCTGTGCGCTACGAAAACTATTCTGACTTTGGTCAGAACGTTTCTTGGAAGGTAAATGGAAGACTCAAATTCTGGGAAAACAAAGGCACTTTCCGTGCTTCAGCTTCAACAGGATTCCGTGCTCCATCGTTACACCAGATCTACTTGAGCAATATCCAGACCCTAGTTTCAGGTGGAACGGTCTCGAATCAAGGTACTTTTAACAACGAAAGTCCTGTACTTCGCTCGTTGGAAGTGGATCGCTTGAAGGAGGAAACCGCCACTAACTTGACGGCAGGTGTGGCGTTGACTCCCCGTGATGATCTATACGTATCAGTAGACCTTTACCAGATTGATGTTGATGATCGGATCGTGTATTCGAGTTCGATTGCTTCTTCGGATCAGTCTACGCTGGTCGGAAGACTCTTGAACGATTTTAACATCACCTCCATGAAATTTTTCACCAATGCTATCGACACCCAGACCCGGGGAGTTGACGTGGTGGCCAATTACAATTTTGATGCTGGTGGAGCGAAATACACCCTGAACCTTGGTATAAACGTCAACGACGTTCAGATTCAGGGTCAGGTCAATACACCGGATCCAATCGCTGATGCCAATGTGAATCTATTTGATCGTAAAGAGCAGTCGAGAATCACCTCAGCCCGCCCTTCCGATAAGATTCACCTTGGGTTGACCTATCGCCGTGGTGACTGGACAGCCGTTATAGCGAACACTCGGTTCGGAGAAGTAACCTGGCAGCATGCCGATGATGCAGCTAAAGATCAGACCTTTGCCGCCAAAATTTTGACGGACCTGATAGTGGATTACAAGCTCAGCGATTTGGTAACCCTTGGCTTAAACATCAATAATATTTTTGATGTGTATCCAGATGCCATTGACACCCATGGAGACGTAGTCACCGATCTAGGTGGACGCTTCAAATATCCTTGGGAAGTCAACCAATTTGGATTTATGGGTACCCGATATGCTGTGAACTTGAAGTTCACGCTCTAAGCTAAGAGTCCTTTAAGCTTTGTTTTGGGGGCCTAACCGCCAACAGAACAAAACGATTGTAA
>JAQBZH010000085.1 GCA_027622005.1 Bacteroidota bacterium
ATTGCTGCCCGACCACGCTAACCAGACTCGCTGATGGGCGAATGGTTACGTTATTCCGAGACCGAACCGGTGATGAGATTCGGGATATTCAGGCCTCCTTTTTAAAGGGCGAAACGTGGTCGAAACCCGTCACTATTCACGATGACGAATGGAAAATCAATGCCTGCCCGGTCAATGGACCGTCGGTTCACGCCATCGGAAATGAATTTGCTGTCGCGTGGTTCACGGCAGCAGGGGGCGCTCCTCGTTTGAAAGCATTGTTTTCGAATGCGGCTGGGACGACTTTTGGCGATCCGATAGCGCTCGATTTGGGCAACGCAGTTGGACGAGTGTCGGTCCGGATGCTGGGAAAATCAAAGGCCGCGGCCCTTTGGATTGAAGGCGCGTCTTCTTCACCCAATGGACTGGTGCTTAAATCATTTTCGGCAAATGGAAGCGTTTCCGACGCCATTCAGGTTTCGCCCATTTCTGAAGGACGGAGTTCTGGCTATCCCCGTTTGGAATCGGATGGTGAATCGCTCATAGCGATGTGGACGGTATCATCCACCCCAGCAACCATTAAGACAGCCCGGATTTCGTTGAAATAGTCCAATTATAGGCGAGATAATAACAGATGGAATTGAAGGCAGCCTCCCCAGAAGATCTAAATCGCATTTTATTCCTTCTCGGCCAATCCAATTTGCCGCTGTCGGGAGTCTCCGAAATCGTAACTGACTTTAAGGTGGTTCGCCACGAGAGTGAAGTCATCGCGGCAGGAGCCATCGAGCGACATGGCAAAAATGGCCTTTTACGGTCTCTGGTGGTCGATTCCAGTCATCGTGGGAAAGGCCTCGGAGAAAAAGTCGTGTCGGCTCTGCTCGAGGACCAGAACGAGGACGTATACTTACTCACCGAAACAGCTGAACCTTTTTTCGTTCGATTTGGGTTTGCCCGTGTCTCTAGAGAGGAAGCTCCGCCCGAACTTCGTGCTTCCGAGGAATTTCGAAGCCTTTGTCCGGAATCCGCAGCGTTCATGAGGCGTTCGGTAGGGGCAGCTGTACGTAAATCGTAGTTGTTCATCCGAATATTCGGACTTTTTTATTCATTTTGACCCGTTTTTGATTTTATACCATGGCTAAAGAATCACCCCGAAAACAACGCGCCAAGAAACAGCAACAAACGGATTACAACCGCACAGCCCTTTGGGTTGCGACAGGATTTGCCGCATTGGGGGCTGCTTTAGCCTACTATGCCACCAATATGACGTTCACCATAGAAAGTCAGGGATTGGTTGAAGCAAGTGGATGTACGTTAAGTGATTTCGTCAATTGTGACGTGGCCAGCGCATCCAGTTACGCGAAAATGTTGGGCGTTCCGGTAGCGTGGTGGGGATTCCTGTTCTACCTATTTGCGGGTCTATCCGCGGTCGTCGGAGTTACTTCGAACAGTAAAGCAGGCAGCGCGCCGTTTTTAGCCGCATCGTTTGTATTAAGCCTTTTTTCCATTCTATTCACCTTTGTCAAAGCCTACCACCTGTTTAGTCTAGGCGTTCTTTGTCTAGTGTGTGTCGGGATGTACGTGGCCAACTTCGGGATCGCCGTTTCGTTGGGATTAGGTTTAGGGTTCGGGCCGGGCGGATGGGGCTCATTCTTAGGCGCATACGTGGCTGGCGTCAAAGGAAATACCGAAAAACTGGGTTATTCTCCGCAGATCGTTCGGGTGGCCGTAGTATCGGTATTGGTTTTTGGAATCGGGTTTGCCGGAGCCTTAAATCACCAAAGAGATCTTACTGGCACGAGTGGGTTTGATTTAAAATTAGCGGTAGACGCCCATTTTAGACAGGTACCCATTGAAGTTCAAACCAATGAAAAAGCGGCAATCTGGGGAAATCCTGAAGCCGACATTACCATCGTCGAGTTTGCTGATTTTCAATGCCCAGCATGCCGCGAATCGGCTTTTCACCTCAGACCAGCCCTTTTTGAATTCCAAAAAGACGTTAAGTTGGTGTTCATGAACTATCCGTTAGATAGCAACTTCAACACGTCCATGGAGACTCAATTGCATGCAATGGCGGGTCCTGCGGCTATGGCTGGAGTTTGCGCGGAAGAGTTTGGCGATTTTTGGGGCTATCATGATCTTATTTTCCGCGATCAAGGTGCCCTAACCAATCAATTATTGACCAAGTCGGCCGAAGCTTTGGGATGGGATCCGCTAGCGTTTGCCCAGTGTATCGTTCGTGACGATGTACGTGCGCGCGTCCTATCCGACCTCGCGATGGGTCAACTTACGCAGCTCGGTTCGACGCCTACTTTATTCTTAAATGGCCGAAAACTGACCTATTGGAGAAATACGGACTTCATTCGCGCAGTCATTAACGAACAACGCTCGAGATCGTAGCCGGCGATGATGCCTGAATTGAATCTGGAGAAAAGCGGCGTTAAAGTTATCGTTGAAATCAAAGCCCGGTCTTCAAATCTCGGCGGTATCCGCCGGATTTTGACCGATCGAGGGGCTCGTTTTGTCGGGAAGGATCATCAAATAGATACGTATTTCAACGTGGTCGATGGGCGTTTAAAGCTGCGCGAAGGAAAGATTGAAAACAGTCTGATCTATTACCAGAGAAACAATCAGGCTGGGCCCAAGCAGTCCGACGTGGTTTTGGCTCGCGTTGAGCCCAACCCAGCCTTGAAAGCGGTGCTCCAGGCTTCCAACGGCGTAAAAGTCGTGGTCGATAAACAACGCGAGATCTGGTTCGATGAAAATGTCAAGTTTCACTTAGACGAGGTCGCCCTGCTAGGCACCTTTGTCGAAATAGAAGCCATCGGTGGGAACGATTCTGACTTAGGTGCGAGGGAGCTGAAAGAGCTTACTAATTCACTCGACAAACAGTGCCGCCATTTCCTGCAATTGTTCGGCATTTTGGAGGTTGATTTGATCGATCGGTCCTATTCAGACCTTCTTTTGGAGCTTTCCTCAACGTAGTTCCTGCGGCGCCCCACGGACCAGGCTGTCTTGTTGCGGTCTTCCTTATCGCTTATACTCAGCCGGGGGAGATTCGAGATTTATCGAGCTAATCACAACAATCTGAGGTACGCAATGAATAAACTATTGACCGAACTGATCGGTACGTTTTTTCTAGTCTTGACCATTGGTCTCGTAGTTTCATCTGGAACACCACTAGCCGCTTTAGCGATCGGAAGTGCGCTAACCGTGATGATTTACATGGGTGGGCATGTTTCAGGGGCTCATTACAACCCAGCAGTAACGCTTGGAGTGATGATGCGCGGTAAAATCGAAAGCGCTGAAGCCATCAAGTATATGGTTGCACAAGTGGCGGGGGCCCTTTTGGCCGCCTTCGCTTCATTGCATTTGACAGGGGGCGATACGTTTGCTCCTGCCCCCGGTACGGGCGTATCGGTCGCGATGGTGTTGCTTGCTGAATTGTTATTTACGTTTGCCCTCGTTCTAGTCGTACTACAGACGGCTACAAACGATAAAACGGCCGGCAATTCTTATTACGGTCTCGCGATTGGCTTTACCGTCATGGTTGGAGCTTTTGCCGTCGGCGATATTTCGGGTGGTGCCTTTAATCCGGCCGTTGCAATTGGATCCATCGTCGTAAACTCTATGGTAGGATCGGGCAGTTTTGCTGATCTTTGGCTGTATCTGGTTGGGCCTTTTGCTGGCGGAGCGCTAGCTGCCGTGGTCTACAAGGTTCAAAGTGCTTGATTGATGGCGCTCTGACGGGATTGGTTAGTGATTCCTCGTGGCCCGTTTGCCAAATCATGAACCATTTAAATCTTTAATAGTGTACTAGGGCCGGCCG
>JAQBZH010000086.1 GCA_027622005.1 Bacteroidota bacterium
GAAATTTTGCTCGAAGCCCTCCATCAGGGAAAAACAAATGCTTGATAAAACAAACCATCACATGACCTCCGCCGAATTTCGTGAGGCCGGACGCGAAGTGGTGGATTGGATTGCCGATTATTACGATTGGATTGAAAAATATCCCGTGGTTCCAGACATCGAACCGGGTGACATCCGCAAAAACCTTCCTGCACATCCTCCCGAGAAAGGGGAGTCTTTTGATGCGATGATGCAGGACGTCGATCAGATCATCATGCCGGGGATTACGCACTGGCAATCTCCCAATTTCTTCGCCTATTTCCCTTCGAATACTACTTTTCCGTCCATATTGGGTGAAATGATTTCGGCGGGCCTCGGCGTTCAGGGGATGGTTTGGAAGACCAGTCCGGCCTGCACGGAGCTCGAAACCCACATGATGGACTGGATGGTGGAATTGCTGGGACTTCCACCTAGGTTTCTGTCTTCGGGAAAGGGTGGAGGAGTCATTCAGGACACCGCTTCGAGTGCGGTTCTTTGCGCCATGTTGGCCGCTCGGGAGCGAGTGACGGCTCGTCAATCAAACAAAACGGGCACGCCCTCTAATTTGGTCGCTTACACGTCTACACAAGCTCACTCTTCGGTCCAAAAAGCCGCTCGTATCGCAGGCATTGGCGATGACCGTATTCGCTTAATTGATGTTGATGCGACTTTTGCCATGAATCCGACGGCCCTTGAAAAAGCCATTCAAGAGGACCGCCTTGCGGGTCTCGTCCCATTTTTTGTGTCGGCAACCGTGGGCACGACGTCCTCCATGGCTATGGACGACATTTATTCTATTTCCAAAGTTTTAGACGATTCAATCTGGTTACACGTGGACGCCGCAATGGCAGGATCAGCCGCCGTGTGCCCCGAATTTCGAGGCATGCATGACGGTGTTGAAATGGCAGACAGTTATTGCTTCAACCCGCATAAGTGGCTGTTCACCAACTTCGATTGCAACTGCTTTTTCGTAGCGGATCGGGAGGCATTGATCAACGCGCTATCGATCCTGCCAGAGTATCTACGGACGCCGGAGCACGCTGCAGGTGCTATTGACTACCGCGACTGGCAAGTTCCTCTGGGTCGCAGATTTAGAGCCCTAAAGCTTTGGTTCGTCGTTCGCCATTACGGTTCAAAAGGATTGCAAACCCATGTGCGCCAACACATTGAGTTGGCTAAGGAGTTTGAGTCGTGGGTTTCAAAGTCCAATCAATTCCAATTAGTCACGAGACGATCACTGAACACCGTCTGCTTCGCTCATCGAAAAGGAAACGATGCGACGGAAAGGATTCTCCAAAAAGTGAATGCGACTGGGAAGTTGTTCGCTAGCCATACCAAGCTCGGAGATCAATACACCATTCGAATGGTTATTGGGGGCCATAATACCAAACACCGACATGTTTTGGCTGCTTGGGATCATTTTTGTTCCATGGCCGAGGAGGTAGTACCACAATGAACCATATCCGTCAAAAGGTAGGATTGATATCAGGACCAACGCTGTTCGTCCTTTTTTGGGTCACCGGTCCTCCTGAAAATTTGAGTCCCGAAGCGTGGATGACGGCTGGAATCGCGCTATGGATGGCCGCTTGGTGGATGACAGAGGCAGTACCGATTCCGATTGCCTCTTTGTTGCCGCTGTTTCTATTTCCCGTTTTTGGCATCGCTTCGATAAACGATGCCTCCTCGCCGTACGCCAATCCCTTGATTTTCCTATTTATGGGTGGATTTGTCTTGGCTTTAGGGCTCGAGCGATGTGGCTTGCATAAACGAATTGCGTTGTCGGTGCTGAATAAAGTCGGGACGAAGCCATCCGCCATAATCGGAGGTTTTATGTTGGCCTCTGCCGCTCTAAGCATGTGGGTGACCAATACCGCAACGTGTATGATGATGCTTCCGATTGCTATTTCGGTGGTCCGACTGGCGGAAGGAAAAATGGGTGAGGATAAGTTGACGGACTTTGCTCCAGCTCTGATGTTGGGAATAGCTTATGCCAGCACCATTGGGGGGTTTGGTACACTCATAGGTACCGTTCCTAATGCCCTGTTTGCGGGATTTATGTTAGAAACCTACGGAGTGGAGATCGGGTTTTTAGAATGGATGGCGGTAGGAATGCCGATCGTTTTGATTGGCCTCCCGATTACGTTTTGGATTTTAACCCGCGTCGTTTTTAAGCTTGGGACGCACCAAATTGAAGGGATGCGCGAACTAATTGATGCTGGTCTTGCGGGACTCGGACGGCCAAGTCGGGACGAAAAAGCTGTTTCCCTGATTTTTGGGATGGTAGTAGCCCTATGGATTACAAGGCCTCTATTTGCCGATGCCATTCCTGGCCTCTCGGATACCGGAATCGCCATACTTGGTGCCGTACTGTTGTTTGTCGTGCCCAGCGAAAGTAAAGATGGGGGCTGGGATTACCGGTTTCTCATGGACTGGAACATGGCCAAAACGATTCCATGGGGTATTCTCGTCCTGTTTGGGGGTGGGTTGTCTTTGGCTTCAGCTATAGACAATACAGGATTGGCCGTTTGGATTGGGGGGATGATTTCAGGTGTCAGTGTGCTTCCAGTCCTTTGGGTGATTTTGGCGGTGGTGATATTGGTCGTCTTTTTAACTGAATTAACCAGTAACACCGCTACTACCGCCGCTTTTTTACCTGTAATGGCCTCGCTCTCTCTCGGAATTGGCCAAAACCCGCTATTATTAGCCATTCCAGTGACATTGGCTGCCAGTGCCGCATTCATGTTACCCGTGGCCACGCCTCCCAATGCTATTGTGTTTGGTAGTGGGTATGTGTCGATTCCTCAGATGTCAAAAGCTGGAATTTGGCTCAATATGGCTTTCTCCGTTTTAATATCTGTTATGGCGTATTTTTTGGTCCAATGGGTTTTTGGAGTTGAGCTGAGCCAACTTCCCGCTTGGGCACTCTAATAATTGGATTTATGCATCTATCGTCGACATCAGAAAAGATATTTGTCGCTGGCCATCGCGGGCTGGTCGGTTCTGGGGTTGTTAGAGCCCTCCAGGATGCTGGCTATACCCAAATTCTTACAAGGTCCCGATCAGAACTCGATCTTTTGAATCAAGCGGCAACGGATGCTTTTTTCGCCGCTGAACGACCGGAGTTTGTGGTTCTGGCCGCCGCAAAAGTCGGTGGGATTCTGGCAAATGATCAGTACCCAGCGGATTTTCTGTTTCAAAACCTCCAGATTCAGTCCAACGTAATCGAGGCGGCCTTTCGAACCGGGGTTAAACGGCTCGTCTTTTTGGGAAGTACTTGTATTTATCCCAAACTGGCGCCCCAGCCACTGAGGGAAGAATACCTTTTGACTGGACCATTAGAACCCACAAACGAGTGGTATGCGATTGCGAAAATAGCAGGCGTAAAGCAGTGCGAAGCGCTTCGTAAGCAGCATGGAGTCGATTTTGTATCTCTTATGCCCACCAATATGTACGGGCCTGGAGACAATTTCGATCTTCAAACGAGCCACGTATTGCCGGCTATGATTCGGAAGTTTCATACCGCCAAAGGTTCATCCAATGCGGTGGAACTATGGGGCAGTGGACGTCCCAAACGCGAGTTTTTATATGTGGATGATCTCTCCTCAGCTGTGGTACACGTTCTACAAACCCCTGAAGAAGGGCTACACGCCGCCGCTCCGGGCGGTCTAATGAAC
>JAQBZH010000087.1 GCA_027622005.1 Bacteroidota bacterium
TGACATGGCTTCGGAAACCGTTGAGTATCAACTGGCGGGTGAATACAAAAATCGGGTGATGAAAACGGCCTGGCGCCGGTTTTCGGGTGGTGTTTTTCCTCAATTGGAGTCTGAGTACGCGAGTTTCAAGCGCAAAAACGGGCATTGGTTGATCGATTACGCCTTGTTTGAGGCGATAAAACTAGAGACCCAAGACGCGGCTTGGACCGATTGGCCAGCAGGACTTCGAGATAGAGAGGCGGCCGCCATTGCCGAATTTACACTTCGAAATGTCGCCGTAGTCGAAGAAATCATGTTTACTCAGTTTGTGGTCGAGCGTCAATGGGCCAAGCTGCGGGCATATTGCGAAGAACGCGGCGTTACCCTGTTTGGAGACCTTCCCATTTATGTTGCGCAGGATTCCGCAGAAGTTTGGTCGAATCGCGCCATTTTTTGTCTGGACGAAACCGGCCAACCAACCGTGGTTTCGGGTGTGCCCCCGGACTATTTCTCGGAAACCGGACAGCGATGGGGAAATCCATTGTATAACTGGGAAGTGCTAAAGTCTCGGGATTACGATTGGTGGGTAGCCCGGATCGGTCGCATTATGGAGCAATTCGATCTGGTAAGATTAGACCATTTTCGCGGTTTTGAGGCCTATTGGGAGATTCCAGCTTCGGAGCCCACCGCGATCCTTGGCACTTGGAGGAGTGGACCCGGCCGCGATTTTTTCGAGGCATTGGAGCGACAATTGGGACCCTTGCCCGTTATTGCCGAAAACCTCGGGGTCATAACAGATGGAGTTACCGACCTGATGAATCATTTTGGATTCCCCGGAATGGCCATTCTCCAATTCGCTTTTAACTCGGGTCCTGAAAACGATTTTCTCCCACACCATTATTCCGAACGAATCGTTGCCTATACAGGTACTCACGACAACGACACCCTGGTGGGGTGGTGGTCCAATACGAGTGGCACGCAGGACCAAGATCAAATTGCGCGGGAACGGCGCTACTGCGCCGAATACCTGGGTTTGGCCGGATACCCGGGTTTGAAGGGTGAAGGCCTACTCGTTGATGGCGTCGAATTGACCTGGAAGGCGATGCGCGCCTTGATGTTATCCAAGGCCGAAATGGTCATAACGCCGATACAAGACGTTTTGTCACTTGGCACTTCGGCGCGCATGAACACACCCGGCACTACCGAAAAGAACTGGATTTGGAGGCTAGATAAAAAAGCGTTGACGCCTGAAATCGCCTCGCGGTTGGCGGCATTGACCACGTTGTCCCATCGTTGGGGGAGCATCCACTAGAGCTTTTCGTCACGGAAAGTTTTCTAACTACGGATGTTGATCCGCCCGGAGCACCCACACCGAAAGCGCTTTAATCGATATTTGATTTCCAGCGCTGAATTCGCTTACGTCTGAAAAGGGAGCACACGAAGTCCAGGAACCACCCCACGATGGGAGCACGAATCCGGCGGCTTCCTCAGCCGGATTAAATATCACCAAAAAAGTATCGTCCTGAAGAGGACGTCCCTCATCATCCACATCATCCAGCCGATTCCCGGGCAAAATCAGCCCTAACATCGTTATTTCTGGTGTTTGCCACTCGTGGGACTCCATTCGGCGCCCATCTGGATGCCACCAAATGACTTGCTCCCCAGCTGTCCCCGGAGCACCGCCATTAAAGAAGTGACGTCTAAAAAAGGTCGGATGCTCCTTCCTGAAGGCAATCACATCCCGGCAAAACTGCAGCCAAGAATGACCCGTCTTATCCAAATTCCAATCAAACCAAGTCAGCTCATTGTCCTGACAATACGCGTTGTTGTTGCCTTGTTGGGTACGTTCGAGTTCATCACCGCCCAGCACCATGGGCACGCCCTGGGAAAGCATCAAGGTGCTAAATAAAGCACGCTTGATGCTGAGCCGACGTGCTTCGATGTCGGGGTCATCCGAGGGGCCTTCCACACCCCAATTGCGCGAAAAATTGGGCTCATGGCCGTCCTTATTTTGCTCAAGATTGGCTTTGTTATGTTTGTCTTCGTACGACACCAAGTCCTCAAGCGTAAATCCGTCGTGCGCGGTCACAAAATTGACGGAGGCGTTTGGCCGCCTTTTACCAAACAAATCGCTGCTACCGGCCAACCGGGTGGCCAGTGCACCCGCCTGTCCCTGATCCCCGCGCCAGAACTGACGTACAGAATCGCGATAGGTACCATTCCACTCGACCCAGGGAGATGGAAACGAGCCAACTTGGTATCCGTTGGGTCCTAGATCCCAAGGTTCAGCAATCAACTTTAGCTTGGATAAAACAGGATCTTGCTGCAATGAGGTTAAGAAAGGCGCTTCCATATCAACCGAATAATCTTCGCGAGCCAAGGAAGTGGCCAGATCAAACCGGAAACCATCAACCCCCATTTCGGTGGCCCAGTATCGAAGTGAATCGGCAATCAATCGTAGCACCATGGGATGATTCGCATCCAGCGTATTGCCCGTCCCGGTATAGTCCTCCAAAAAGCGCGGTTCAAAGGCACTTTTTCGATAGTAGCTCGCGTTGTCAAATCCCCGATACGAAAGGGTCGGGCCGAATCGATTGCCTTCCGCCGTATGATTGTAAACGACGTCCAAGATCACTTCCATTCCGGCTTCGTGGATCGTTCGAACCATCAATTGAAACTCTGAGATCGCTTGTTCGGGATTCAGGGCATAAGACGGTTCGGGAATGAAGTAGTTGATCGGGCTGTATCCCCAATAGTTGGTAAGACCAGCGTCGAACAGGTTCTTTTCGCTCATTTTAAGCTGCACGGGTTGCAGTTGGACTGCCGTAATCCCAAGCTCCTTCAGGTGGCGAAGAATCGGCTCTGAACAGAGACCGAGATACGTTCCTCGAATAAGTGGATCCACGTCCGGATGACGCTTTGAAATGCCCTTGACATGCGTTTCGTAAATCAAGGAGTCCTTCCAGTGAATATCTAGCTTCGCTGGCCATGAATCCGCCCGATGAGTCGATCGGCGGGCGCGCGCAATGGCTGCAAACGGCGCAGAATCTTGATCGTTAAAGCTCGTGTCGTCGCGTTCCAAATAGCCGAGGAGGCAGTCATTCCAGACGGCCGGCCGGGCCAAGTCTTTGGCGTAAGGATCGAGCAACAACTTATTCCGGTTGAAACGGTGTCCCTGGGTCGGTTCAAAAGGGCCGTCTACTCTATAAGCGTAAAGAGCGCCTTCCTTGGCTCCTTTGATAAATCCGTGCCAGATAGACCCAGAACGCTCTTTCAGCCCAAATGAGAGGCATTCGCGGTGATCAGTAGCGCGGTCGAATAGACACAATTCAACGGCGGTCGCATGTGCACTGAAGACAGCGAAATTAATCCCCTCGTCAGAAACGGTCGCGCCAAGGGGATAGGGCTTTCCGGGTAAAAGAATCAATGAGGGGCTTGAACTGGGTTGACGAAAGGGACGGCTAGGCGAATATACAGGAACTTGAGCGGTTCGTACTTGGGAAAGTCACTCGAAATCAGCCGTTGAAGGCATTAGAATGGAGCGAAACTCGTACTTTCCATTTAACACGATCACATCTATGCCGAAAGTATCTGCGTTTGACCTGCACCTGTGGGGGCAGGGTCGCCTTTTCGAGGCTCACCACACGTTTGGGGCCCATCCCAATCGCGGGGGCACGTGGTTTCGGGTGTGGGC
>JAQBZH010000088.1 GCA_027622005.1 Bacteroidota bacterium
GATCGCGCCCTGAAGCCCGCCAAATCGATTGATGGCGAGGTCGATGGCGGCTTGAACGCTGGTTTCGCTCGTTACATCCGTTTGGATAAAAATGGCTTTAGAACCCAACGATTTCGCTTTCGCGTTTCCTGCGTCTTCGTTAACGTCCGCAATTACTACGTTTCCACCCAATTCGATGAGTCTTTCCGCTGTGCCTGCGCCTAGGCCTGAGCTTCCGCCGGTAACTAAAAACGTATTTCCTTTAATTTGCATGATCGTTGGATTTTTGAGCGACTAGAATTTAGGTGCGCCGGATTTTACGTATGACCGGATATTTTAGGCGACTGGCGCGTTGGGTCCAAAACTAATGCGGAAAACCTTGAAGGGCTGAGGAAATCGTATCGGGTTCGCCAAATTAGTCGCAACGCACCGGCTTAGGTCCCTCAAACACCCATGTCTTACTCTGTAAAAGAAGTTTATTGCACGCTCCAGGGCGAAGGATTCCACACGGGTCGCGCGGCTGTATTTGTTCGCTTTGCCGGATGCAATCTCTGGACAGGCCGCGAGCAGGATCGCCCAAAAGCCGTGTGTTCGTTTTGCGACACCGACTTTGTAGGTACGGATGGGCCGGGAGGCGGCAAATTTAAGACCGCTGAGGCCCTTGCCCGGCATATTCGAGGTATTTGGGAAGGGTCGGTCTCTTTAGAGGGCGAGGCGTTTGTCGTTTGCACCGGAGGTGAACCCCTCCTTCAAATAGATGATGAGCTAATTCGAGCGCTACACACCGAATCCTGTTTCATCGCCGTCGAAACGAATGGTACCATTGCTGCGCCACCCGCTTTGGATTGGATTTGTGTATCTCCCAAAGCGGATGCCCCGATCGTTCAGACTAGCGGTCACGAACTTAAACTGGTTTGGTACCAAGAAAAGGCTCCCCCTTCGCGTTTTGAGGCCTTTTCGTTTGATCACTTTTACCTGCAGCCGATGGATGGGCCAGATACCGAACGGTTTACCTCTGAAGCAATTCAGTACTGCCTGAAGCACCCGAAATGGCGTTTGAGCCTGCAAACGCACAAGCTATTGGGGATTCCGTGATAGTCGAGGAAAGAGCTTGCTCGCTATCATTATTATTGCGCGTGATCTTGTTCTCCCCGAAGCGATTCTAAGGAAGTACGAACCCACTCTTTATAATCCTCAAATGCACAGAAAGGAGCTGAGTCGTGTTCAGCAACCGCCAGCACTTCTTCATACGTAGCATTCTGTTTGAGACCGGCATACATGTATGCAACCGCGGAAGCTCTCGGCCCAGAACGGCAAGAAATTAATGTCGGCCGAGCCAACGTATCTAGTGCCGCAACATGTTGACGTGCCAACTCTAAATTTAAAACCCTTGGCGGATCGCTTATAACACAAGCACTTTGAGGTACAGCATCCTCAACTTGGGCATAGGTCATACCATTTAGCATCGAGCCAAACTCTTCACCTACCAAATATAGCCACGATGCACATCCGGTCTCCTTAGCGTAGGCCGTCGGATCCAAAATATGAGCCCGGTTGAATGTCAGGTCTGAAGGCAGTCGGAAAGTGTTCAATTTTGGTCTCCAAATGTATTGCTCGATTATGCTACCTGGTGAAATTTAATACTTCAGACGCCAGGATTTTACACCTTCTGATGATTATGTGGTTGATCGAAGCACAACCACGCCGAGTGGGGGCAGATCCAGCACACCGGTGGTAGGTTGGCTGTGAATCGGGCTTTTATGTGTTGTCACGAGTCCAGTCGACCCCAAGCCGCTCCCGCCAAAGCGAAACTCGTCGCTATTAAGAATGACTTCCCACGGCCCTCCAAGCGGAAGTCCGACTTCGTACGACGTTCTAGGGACGGGAGTAAAGTTAAATACCAAAACGAGCGTTTCCCCAATCGCTTTGCGCATATAAGAAGCGGTAGTGTTAGCCGTATCCCCGTAATCGACCCATTCAAATCCGGCCGGAACGTCGTTTTGGAGGGCCATGGACGATCGATATAAATGGTTGAGCGCCTTCATCCATTCCCGGATGCCACGATGAATGTCTTTATCCAATAGCCACCAATCTAGCCCTCTATCGTGGCTCCATTCCCGGCCTTGTCCAAACTCCATCCCCATAAATAGGAGCTTCTTCCCCGGGTGGCCCATTAAGTGAGCAAACAAGAGCCGAATATTGGCAGCTTTTTGCCAATCATCTCCTGGCATTTTGCCAAATAGACTGCCCTTTCCGTGCACTACTTCATCGTGAGAGAGGGATAACAAATAATTTTCCGACCACGCATACACGAGCGGAAACGTGAATCCATGGTAGTGATACTTACGATTGACCGGGTCTTCCTTGAAAAACTGGAACGTATCGTGCATCCAGCCCATATTCCACTTGTAAAGAAATCCCAATCCCCCGCTATAGGTAGGGTGCGATACGCCCGGCCAAGCAGTCGATTCTTCGGCAATCATCATAGCCGTTGGAAACGAGGAAAACACGGTTTCATTGATCAGTTTGAGAAAAGCTACCGCTTCTAGATTTTCACGCCCGCCGAGCGCATTGCGGGTCCATTTTTTACGGGAATAATCCCGATACAACATGGAAGCAACTGCGTCAAATCGAAGCCCATCTACGTGAAACTCTTCGAGCCAGTAGAGGGCGTTAGATACCAGATAGTTTTGAACTTGTGGGTTCGAATAATCAAAAACCAACGTCCCCCAATCTGGATGATGACGCATAACGGGGTCTTTATACTCGAAAAGCGGTTCTCCATCAAACATACAAAGACCTTGTGGATCGGTGGCAAAGTGCGCTGGAACCCAATCCAAAATCACCCCTATGTCGTTGGCGTGCAAATGGTTGATGAGATATCGAAAATCGTCAGGAGTACCATATCGAAAAGTCGGAGCAAACGGTCCGACCGTTTGATAACCCCACGAGCCATAGAACGGATGTTCTTGGACGGGCATGAATTCGACATGGGTAAAGCCCATCTCACGAACGTATTCAGCGAGCGGTTTGGCCAATTCTCGATACGTAAAAAATCCTCCATCCTCCTTTCGTTGCCACGACCCCAAGTGTACTTCATACATGGATACGGCACCGGATAGCGAATCCGGGCCTTTTCGCTTTGTCATCCATTCGTCATCATCCCAAACAAAATTAGACGATGTGATTACCCCCGACAGACCTTCGAGAGCGCTTCCTCCGAAGGCTGGAGGCTCCATTTCGCGTGCAAAAGGATCCGATTTATCGATAGTTCGAGATCCGCGTCGAATACTAAACTTATATTTTTGGCCTTCAGAGGCGCCTCGAACGTACAATTCCCAAAACCGCTCCATCCCCACTCCTTTGGGCTGCATCGGGTTAGCGCCGGAATTCCAATCATTGAAATCCCCAATGACCGAAACAGAATCCGCCCGGGGAGCCCACACCCGAAACCACGTCCCGCCGCGGTTGGGATGGGCCCCAAACGTGTGGTGAGCCTCGAAAAGGCGACCCTGCCCCCACAAGTGCAGGTCAAACGCAGATACTTTCGGCATAGATGTGATCGTGTTAAATGGAAAGTACGGGTTTCGCTCCATTCTAATGCCTTCAACGGCTGATTTCGAGTGACTTTCCCAAGTACGAACCGCTCAAGT
>JAQBZH010000038.1 GCA_027622005.1 Bacteroidota bacterium
GGCGAATTATTCGCCGACGGCCCGAGTCCATAAACAGATTTTCTAGCGGGAAAACCGGTGTGTCCCACCCGATCAATGTCAGATGGAAAATGGGTAAGCCAGCCTAAGACCGGCCAACTCACCTACCGGCGGCGCTCTTTAATACGGGAAGCTTTTCCACGTAAATCGCGCAGATAGTACAACTTCGAACGACGAACGTTGCCCAATCGAACGATTTCGACCATCGCTAATTTAGGCGAGTACATCGGGAAGATACGTTCTACTCCCACGCCATTGGATACTTTCCGAACGGTAAACGTTCGGCGAGCTCCAGAGCCTTTAAAAGCAATTACCACGCCCTGGTACTGCTGAATGCGCTCTTTCTCGCCTTCCACGACGCGAACGTGCACATTAACTGTATCACCAGCTGTGAAGTCCGGCACTTTGTCGTGCTTTTGGGACGTTTCAATAAGATTCATCAAATCGGTAGCCATGGCATACCTCCTGCAAGCAATAAGTTAGTATCAAAAATTTCGGTCAGTCGGCCAACTACCTTAACCAGGGTTTTCCAGGGTAAGAGCGGTTTCATATAGAATCATCAAGCAAATCGGGACGCCTTAAACGGGTTTTTTCCAACCGCTGTGCGTCCCTCCACTCATCAATGCGTTTGTGATCGCCCGAAAGCAACACGTCCGGAACCAGTAAGCCGTTAAAATCGGCCGGTCTGGTAAAGGTCGGTGCATCCAGGAAGCCATCCTGAAATGAATCCGTTAACGCAGACGAAGTATCACCAAGAACACCCGGTAAAATCCTTGCGATTGCGTCAACAAGAACCATAGCGGGTAGTTCCCCCCCGCTCAGGACGTAATCCCCGATGGAAATTTCCCTCGTTACGATTGAATCTCTAACCCGTTGATCAACACCTTTGTAATGTCCGGCTAACAGGACTATTCTGTTTTTTAGAGACAGTTCGTTAGCAAGAGATTGGTTGAAAACCTCACCATCAGGAGTTAGAAAAATTACTTCGTCTATAGCTCCATCCAATGTACGCAGGTGTTCGATGCAGGCAAAAATGGGCTCTGGTTTCAGAACCATCCCCGCACCGCCACCAAACGGATAGTCATCCACTCGTCGATATTTGTCTGTTGCGTACGCTCGAATATCATGAATGTGGACTTCCAACAAGCCTTTTTCTTGAGCACGTCCCGGAATACTCTCATTGAGAGGACCCCGGACGATTTCAGGAAGCGCTGTTAAAATGTCAACACGCATAAGAAAGACCGATTACAACAAACCTTCGATCGGATCAATGAAAATTAGGTTCGAGTCAAAGTCTATTTCGACGATAAATTCCTCTACCATCGGAATCATTGCATTGGGTTTTCCTTCACGGCTAACCACGAGCAGATTTTGGCCCGGCCCTTCAATCACATCAATGACCACTCCAACTTCGGATTTATCGGTGTTGCAAACCAGCATGTCTATTAAGTCCGAGAAATAATACTCACCGTCCTCTAGCTTTGGAAGATCTGATTCCATCGCAAAGACTTTGAGTTTTTTAAGTTTTTCAACTTCATCTCGACTATTAATTCCAGCAAGTTTGACAACCACGGTAATACCGTATTTGGAAGGTTGTAGTCTGACTGACAAAATGTCAAAGGACGTCGTCGATTCCATTGAGGAACCAACGTATATCGTTTTCAAAGCATGAAAACGATTCGGATCATCTGTTTCAGGTGCAATTTTTAACTCACCAGCGATACCGTGCGGCTGCACGATACGGCCCATCTCTCGAAGGGTTGGCGAGCTATCCATGTACAGTCCCTATCAGTTGATCAGGATTCTTTTGTTTCTTCGTCGTCGGGTGCAGACTCAGCTGCGACTTCGACTTCGACCTCAGCCACCTCAGAAGAAGCAACCGGAGAAGCAACCGGAGATGCAACCGGAGATGCAACCGGGGCAGCTTCTTCTGCTGCTGGCGCTTCTGGGGCAACCTCTGCAACCGGAGCAGCTTCTTCTGCTGCTGGCGCTTCTGGGGCAACCTCGGCAACCTCGGCAACCTCGGCAACCGCAGCAGCCTCAGCAACCGGGGCAGCATCTTCAACTACTTGTGCGCTCGCTTCAACAGGAGCATCCGCAGCAGCTTGTGCTGCATTAGCTTCTGCCTGTTCGGCTGCAGCTGCTCTCGAAGATGCTTCGCGATTGGCCTCGGATGCTGACGCCATAAGCGCTGCTTCTTCTTTAGCCTTAGCCATCATGCCAGCGCGTTCTTTCGCCGCTTCGGCTGCGCGTTCCGCTGCACGTTTTATTTCGTCCTTCATGGCTTTCACGCGGCGCTGTTCGGCCGTCATTTTGCCTGAAGACGCGGCTTTTTCCGCACGAGCTGTTTTATGCGCTGCAACAGCGGAAGTAATCTCTTCTTCCGTTCTGTTTTTACGGCGCATATGTAGCTCCAGCATGATCCCCTCGCGGCTCAAAAGAGCTTTGACGGTTTCAGATGGCTGCGCTCCGTCAAGGAGCCAATGCAGAATTCTGTCGCCTTTAAGTTCGTATGAAGCTGGTTCGTCCAATGGACTATACCGGCCTAAATCTTCTATGTACCGTCCGTCGCGAGGGCTGCGTGTATCCGCTGCCACGATCGCGTAAACAGGCCGCTTTTTGCGTCCCATTCTTCTAAGTCGAAGCTTTACCACTTTCTTTGACTGATTGTGATCTGATATTTCGTAATTCGCTGATTTTGAAAAGGATTACTTACCACCCATCATGGAGGCTAAATCGAGTGTTCGACCTTTGCCCATCAATTTGGTCATGGTTTTCATCATCTTCTTCATGTCGCGAAACTGCTTTAAAAGCTGATTCACTTCACGAACTTCTACGCCGGCTCCACGCGCGATGCGTTTTCGCCGACTTCCGTTGATGAGATCTGGTTTTTGCCGTTCTTCCCTAGTCATAGAGTAAATGATGGCTTCGATGTACTTAAAGGCATCGTCCTCAACATCCAATTCTTTGACCTGGCGACCAATTCCAGGAATCATCCCAATGAGATCCTTCATAGATCCCATTTTTTTCAAGCGACTCAGTTGATCCAGAAAATCCTCAAGATCGAAATCTTCCGACTTGATTTTGCTCTGAAGCTTCTCAGCCTGCTTTTCGTCAAACTGCTCCTGCGCTTTTTCAACAAAAGAGACAACGTCTCCCATGCCTAGAATGCGCTGCGCCATTCTATCGGGATAGAATGGAGTTAGAGCGTCGAGTTTTTCACCCGTAGATGCAAACTTGATGGGTTTTTTAACGACGGTCCTGATGGAGAGCGCGGCGCCGCCCCTTGTATCCCCATCCAACTTGGTTAAAACAACTCCGTCAAAATTCAACTGTGAATTAAATTCAACAGCTGTGTTGACCGCATCCTGTCCCGTCATCGCATCTACGACAAACAAGATTTCTGAAGGATTAACAGCTGCTTTAATATCAGCAACCTCCTTCATCATCTTCTCGTCGACGTGGAGTCGGCCGGCCGTGTCAATAATCAGAATGTCGCGAGCATCGCGCTTTGCGGCCTGAACAGCCTCGCGCGCAATACGAACGGGATCCTGAAGAACCTGGCCGTCCTGTTCCAAAGAAAAGACGGGAACTCCAACCGATTCGGCGAGCGTTTTCAACTGATCCACGGCTGCCGGACGGTAGACGTCAGCCGCAACTAGCATGGGCGCTCGACCCTTACTTTTAAAGTAATGTGCTAATTTACCGGCAAATGTGGTCTTCCCAGAGCCTTGAAGACCAGCGATCAGGATTACAGTTGGAGGCTGAAGAGAGAACGAGATATCCTCATGCTTATCTCCCAGGAAGTGGACCAATTCGTCATAGACGATTTTGACCAACTGTTGCCCAGGAGAAACGGCATTGAGCACTTCACTGCCCAGCGCTTTTTCCTTAATCCGATCGGTGAAATCTTTTGCTACCTGATAGTTGACGTCGGCATCCAGCAAAGCCCGCCGAATCTCGCGCATACTTTCGGCGACATTCAGCTCATTAATGCGTCCCTGACCACTAAGGGATTGGAGCGCACCTTCTAGCTTTTCTGAGAGACTTTCAAACATTCGTTAGCAATAATACTTCACTCAAAAATACCGATGACACCCTACACCGAAGTGTTTGCGTGTCATAAAATGGCACAGACTGAGGAAAATAAGGCCGCGTCTTGCACGAAACAATGCTTCTGCACTTTAAAGCCTCAGACATTCGCTTGTAACTCCCGCTAATCGAATGAATCCTCAGTATCTTCACTGCCTCGAAGTAAATCGATGGTTTCAACAGCATGACGCAAATGAGGTATGACAATCGAGCCCCCAACCACGAGAGCGACGTTCATTGCATCGTAGAGTTCATCATCCAGGAAACCACAATTCACGCATTCAATCAGGTGATAATCAATGCAATCGTTGCACCTTAGGACCATGGACGCCACCAATCCCAGAAGTTCTTTGGTGTTTTTGTCCAGTGCCCCTTCCTGATAGGCGTTGGTGTCCAGATTGAAGAACCTTTTGATACCTAGGTGCCCTTCTTGTCGCAGGATTCGATCATTCATCTTCGATCGATAAGCATTAAAATCGTCCAATCGAGACGACGCGTTACGTTCTTCCATTCGTACCTTTTGTAAACATATTTTCAAGGTGAAATAGACAAACATTGGTGAAATCGTCAAAATCAGCCATTCGAGCTCAGGTGTTAGCCTGGAGACGAGGTCTTTCCACCAACGAGTGGTCCGCGCGCAGCAGGTCCATTTGTACCCGACTGCTTGAATTGGATCAACTAAAATCCGCCCATACGGTTCACGCATATTGGCCTTTAACTGCAAAGAAAGAAGTTGATATCCGTCCCTTGATTCGCTCCTTATCCTTGCAAAACATTCGCGTTTATTTGCCGGTCGTGGAGGGAAATGAGTTACTTCATGGCTTGTATACCAGCTCGGAAGATTTCAAGCTCAACTCATTTGGTGGATTTGAACCGTTGCCCGATCCGGCCTTTGCCCCGGAAAACGTCGATTGTATCCTAGTCCCGTCTCTCGCTGTTGACCTCGCTGGAAACAGACTTGGATATGGAAAAGGCTTTTATGACCGGTTCTTAACCGAATCAACCGCGTTAAAAATTGCTCCGATTTTCTCAAATCAACTGGTTCAGGGGATCCCGAACGAGCCTCATGATGTTCCTGTTGATATATTAGTAACCGAATTGGACGTCTACACCGCTAACCGCATGTAACCTGTTCACCGACCTCTCGTACGAAACAGGATTCCGGGTAAAATCAGAAGATGAGCACAAGAACAAGAACAACTACCAGCCAGGGCGAACAAGACTATCTGTACGACAACGAAACCGCCGAATTAGAGGCGCTTTCTAACGACGAACTAGAAGCCTTGCTTTTCGAAGAAGAACCGGAAAAACCAAAAGGTTTTTTCAACTTGACGACGATGTCAGGATTGGCTCTAATTTTGGTGGGTATTGGCTACTTATTCCAAAAACTTGGGTTATTGAGTGCTGGAATCGATTTAACGGTTCTAGCCCAAATGCTCCCTTGGCTAGCAGGAATTATCATCATTTTGCTTGGATTCGGAGTGCTTTCTTGGAGACCTGGTGGCACTCGGAAGCGTGCTAAGGCAGAGAAAAAACTAGCTAAATCTCAGCTAAGTGCGGAAAAATCTAGAGACCGACAACGCGGTACTCGCGAAGCCGGCCATAAACTTTCTCGGTCAAAAGATAAAAAACTTGCAGGAGTAGCAGGTGGAATCTCAGAATATTTCGGAGTTGACCCCACATTGGTTCGAATAGGATTTGTCATCGCTACAATTGCGTCGAGTGGATCCTTCCTGTTCGCTTACGTTGTCATGGCTTTTTTAATGCCAAATCAAGAGAAAAAGGCTTTTAAAACGAACCCCACTCCATCGGAACGAATTACCATTATTAGAGATAGTTAAACGATCGAAATCATGAGTACTCGAAAATTAACCAGAAGCGCCTACGATAAGAAAATTGCTGGCGTCTGCGGAGGGATAGCAGAATACTTCGGCATTGACGCTACGCTCGTGCGAGTAGGGTACGTTCTGCTCAGTTTGCTGTCGGCAGGGTTCCCCCTCATCGTGGTGTATGTAATTTTGGCATTTGTAATGCCTGAAAAGTAAAACGGCCGATTCGCGTTTTTCTCAATTGCGGCCAATTACTAGGGCGCGCCTCAAAGAGTACCAGCTGTCACTATTTTGATCTGATCTGACATTAGGTACTTTTCTTTTGCCAAATCCACTTCATTCAACGATACGGACCGAATTTCCTCTGAATAGGTATCGATTCGCTCTATCGGAAACCCCTCTTCTTGATTTGACAAAAGCGTCGCAGCAAGACCAACTGTCGTAGAAAGCTGAATTTGATGGGACCCAATTAGCGTCGTTTTGCAGGTTTCAATAAGGGGTTCTGGCGTGGTTTCCTCGATAAAGGATCGTATTTCAGACTTCGTTTTCTCAATTCCTGCGTCCAGCTTTTCCCTGCTTAACGTCACGTTGGTGATCCAAGCCCCTGGATACTTCGTGTGAATGCCCGAAAGACTCGAACGAATACCGTAAGTGAGTCCATCCCGATCACGAATGGTGCTCATCAATCGGGAAGAAAAATTGCCGCCTAACGCAAATACGCTTAAGTACAGCGGTAGAAAGTCTGGAGATCTCTTTAAAAGCGGTAAACCGTGCCCTAAAAGAACATCTAAATTGGAACGGTCAGCAATTTCAATATGTTCGATTTCCTGATTCTCATATTGATGACCGGGGTTTAGCTCGTATTTCGCTGGGGAAAACCTAATTGCCGAGAGGCCTTCCGTAATGGAAGAAAAAATCTCTCGCGGATGAAAACGGGATACATCACCGACCGTGACAACCGAGAAATGGTTTACTCCCACCATAGACTGCCAATACCTTCGAATATCCTCGACGCCGGTTTGCTCTATCTTGTGGATGAGATCGGGAAGCGGAATTGCTCTGGATGGATGATTGAAGGCGTATATATGCCTCGAAAGGGCATCTGATGCGCGCGATCCCGTATCAAACTCCATCCTTTGAATATTGGCCAAAAATCGATCTTTCAAAAGGTCGAATTCGCGTTCTGAAAAGGCTGGGGTTCGTAGTTGTTCATTGAGCAGTCTCAGTACCAAAGGCAAGTCGGATTTCAAACAACGCGCGTCGAACCGAACACCAAGGTGACTCGACGAAAATTGAATTGAAGCTCCACAATCTTCTAGCAGCGCAGAAATCGCCAATTTTGACTGCTTTTCTGTCCCTTTGTCCAACATTCCAACGAGCAGGTCCTGGATAACTTCCTCGCCGGCAGCAAAGTCTGGTTGCGTTCGAAACGATCCACGCAAGCTTACTACGGAGTCGATGTCCCAAGGGAGTACCATTGAAACGTCAGTATCTACTGCATAGACAAGGATGCGCTCGGCGAGTTGAGTTGGTTGCACGGTTCTTAAATTAGGCGGTGTTCATTACGGCCTGATTCTCAAGCACCTCGATGATTCTATCACGAATCTCAAGACTGGTGCCCACACCGGATATTTCGATTAATAGCCCCATATCTCGATAATAATCAGATACCGGCTGGGTCATTCTGGCATACGTATCTAACCGAATTTGAATGGCTTCGGCTCGGTCGTCGCAACGATGGACAATTAACTCCGGATCCAGGTCAGCAGGCGGTGGATGTAGGGTGAGATGATAAGACTCGAGAGTATGTTTATGGATTCGCCGCTGAGAAAGGCGCTCTAAAATGACCTCATCTGGAACAACCATGCTGATTACCACTTGCAAGGGAGCTTTTTTGCTCTCCAGCAGCGAGTGAAGCCATTTTGCCTGGACCACGGTTCTTGGAAATCCATCGAGAATAAATTGGTTAAAACCGCCTTGGGAAAGATGCGATTCTGCAAGCTCCTGCACAATTTCATCCGGAACCAGCCCACCATCTTGGATATAGGCGTTCAATTGACGTCCAAATGGAGTGTCTTCGTGGATGGCAGAACGAATCATGTTTCCGGTAGCAATGCTTTGAAGATCAAACATTTGCTGTAACAGGGCAGTTTGAGTTCCTTTTCCCGCTCCGGGGGGTCCAAATAGTGCGAAACGCATAGTTTAGGTTATTTTTGGCGAATAGCCGGATTCGAAGAAACGGAAGTATTGATGTCAAGTGCAAGGCCAAGACCTTTCTGTCCAATGTCCCGGCGATACTGCGACCCTTCGAACGAAATTCGGGCAACCCGATCGTAGGCGAGATCAAGCGCTCCCTTTAAAGTGGCCGACGTCGCGGATACGGCAAGCACCCGTCCTCCGTTCGTTTCAATTTCTCCGATATCATTCTCGATTGTACCAGCGTGAAAAACCATCACGGAGGGGTCTGATGACACATCAAGGCCTGTTATAGGTCTTCCTTTTTGATAGGCACCGGGATATCCCGCGGATGCCATAACCACACAGGCAGATGATTCATGGACTTTTTCGAGGGACAATTTCTCAATTCCACCTTCGGCCATCGCCCTAAAAACGTCCACAGCATCTTCCTTCATTAGAGGCAGAACGACTTGTGTTTCTGGATCACCCAGCCTGCAATTGAACTCCACAACAGAAGGGCCAGTGGGAGTCAGCATCAATCCGACGTAGAGAATACCCTGGAAAGGGTGACCTTCACCTTTCATGCCAGCCAAAGTAGGCTCAATGATGCGGCGTCTAACCTCCTGCTCTATTTGGGGAGTGTAGGCAGGCGCGGGCGCATAAGCACCCATCCCCCCGGTATTAGGTCCCGTATCCCCTTCCCCAATTCGTTTGTGATCTTGAGCAGGAGCCAGCGTAACGTAATCCAACCCATCGGTCAGCACAAAAACACTGACTTCTTCTCCCGTCATAAATGACTCTACCACGACTTCGCTTGCCGCATCACCAAGAGTTTGGCCCACCATCAATTGCTCAATTGCAAGTTCGGCTTCGGAAAGCGTCAAACAAACGATTGCACCCTTACCGGCAGCTAACCCACTGGCTTTCACGACGATAGGGGCGCCCTGCTCGCGAACGAAGCGAAGGGCTTCCCTGCTTTCATCCTGCCGAAACGTCTTAAAAGCCGCCGTCGGGATGCCGTGTCTAGCCATAAAGGCTTTAGCAAACGATTTACTACCCTCTAAACGGGCTGCCATGGCGGACGGCCCCACGACTGATATTTCATTTTTGCGAAGAAAATCCGCCAACCCATCAACGAGCGGCTGTTCTGGACCAATAATGACCAGGTCTATTTTGTTGTCCTTTACAAAGGAAACAACGCCAGCTGAGTTCTGGGCGTTTAGAGTGATGTTGGTAGCCAGCTCGTGGGTACCCGGATTACCCGGCGCAACAAATAAAGTGGGTTTCTGCGGACTTTTTGCCAAACACCACGCAATCGCGTGTTCTCTACCCCCGCCGCCTATAATAAGTATGCGCATTGCAAATGAGGTTCAGCTATAAAATGGGTTGGTACTAGGTGTTTCGAGCCCCAAGTAAATGTTCTTGTACCGAACGTAGTTGCGAGAAAAATCTAAAATTGAACTGATTTCGTCAGGTCTTAATGCTCGAACCACTTTTGCTGGAGATCCGAGAACGAGAGAGCCCGGAGGGATGATAATCCCTCCGGTCACAAGAGCTCCCGCACCAATGATGGATCCCTTTCCTATTACCGCCAAATCCAATAAAATGGCCCCCATACCCACCAAAACATCGTCCTCAATCGTGCAGCCATGAACGATGGCCGAATGGCCGACGGTTACACCGTTGCCAATATAGGTAGGCGCCGAACCGTGGGTCACATGAACCACCGCGTTGTCTTGAATATTGGAGCGATCGCCAATGCGAATCCGGTGGACATCACCTCGGATAGTAGCACCGAACCAGACACTAGCGTCTGCGCCCAAGTGAACATCGCCGATGACCGAAGCCGTTTCGGCTATAAAATTACTCGCGTTATACGTTGGCAGAATGCCTAGAAACTCCTTAACCATTACTCGGATAGTGATTGATGTAAACGGGTGAGCAACAAAAGTGCATCGATGGGAGTCGTTGAATTAGGATCTAACGTGGTCAAAATATTCTTCATTTCCTCCAGACGGGGATCCGCAGGCATGCCAAACAAGGACATCTGCGACTCCATAAACTGTTCTGCCACATAAGGTTGAATGCGCTCTACTACGTCTCCTACCTCCAATTCTTGTTGCTCCAGTTGATTTAAGATCTGTTTCGATCGATCTAAAAGTTCGGGCGGCAAACCGGCCATTCGGGCAACTTCGATTCCATAAGAGTGGTCGGCTCCTCCTCGAACCATCTTTCGTAGGAAAACGACCTTTCCGTTGTGCTCTTGAACCAGTATCCGATAGTTTCGAACCCGTTCCAGCCGGTTTTCAAGCTCATTCAACTCATGATAATGGGTCGCAAACAACGTTCTGGCGGCGACTGAAGGAGTAGAATGCACATACTCGACCAGGGCCCAAGCGATGGACAATCCATCGAACGTGCTAGTACCACGTCCAACTTCATCCAATAAAATGAGCGATCGATGGGTAGCGTTGTTGAGGATATTTGCCGTTTCGTTCATTTCCACTAAAAACGTGCTTTCCCCCGCCGACAAATTGTCGGAGGCTCCAACACGGGTAAAAATGCGATCCACGACGCCTATTCGAGCCCTTTTCGCAGGTACGTAGCCACCCATTTGAGCCAAAAGAACAATTAACCCAACCTGCCTCAACACTACACTTTTCCCGGCCATATTGGGGCCGGTAATGATTAAGATCTGTTCTTTTTCCGTACTCATGGAAACGGAATTGGGGACAAACGGCTGTCCCACACTGAGGGAGCGCTCGACAACCGGATGTCTACCGTCTTCAATTTCCAAATCCAACCCGCCGTGCATAAGCGGTTTGACAAATTTATTTCGAACTGCTACTTCAGATAGGCACGCTAGAACGTCAATTTTGGCCAGCACGCTGGCGTTTTCAAAAACCTGATCCGAAAATGTCGATAATTGCTCGCGTAATTCCTGAAACAACTGCTGTTCCAACAGAAGTCTTCGCTCTTCCGCGCCCAGAATTTTCTCTTCGTACTCCTTTAACTCCGGCGTTATGTATCGCTCGGCGTTGACCAGCGTTTGTTTACGGATGTAATTATCAGGGACTTTGGCTTTATGTACGTGGGTGATTTCGATATAGAACCCAAAAACCTTGTTGTAGCTGATCTTTAGCGAAGGAATTCCAGTCCGAATAATTTCGGATTCCGTTAATTCTTTCAACCACTCTTTTCCACCTTTCGAAAGCGAACGTAGTTCATCGAGCTCGGAGGAAAATCCCGCCCTAATAATGCCGCCCTCCTTGATTCCCGCAGGCGGTTCATCGGTCATTCGTTCACGGATCAACTGAACGATTCCTTCGGAAGGCTTGATTTCTGCACTCAATTCCGTCAAAACGGCCACGCCGGCTTTGAACAGCGTTTCCGACAGTGAAGGCAGTTTTTCAAATGCACTTCGTAGAGATGCCAAATCTCGAGGAGTTACTCGCTCGGTACAAATGCGAGCAGCAATCCGTTCAAGATCTCCCATCTTTGAAAGGTCTTTACGAACCGTCTCTCTGACCAATCTTGAAGAGGTAAACGACTCCACAATTCGTTGCCTTGTAAGAATGGGTTCAACCTCTTTTAAAGGCCGGACCAACCACCTTCTGAGAAGCCGAGCTCCCATCGGAGTCATCGTTTGGTCAAGAACCGTCACCAAGGCACCGTCCGGTCCACCTGAGCTACTTACTAGTTCCAGATTTCGAAGCGTTTGAACATCCAACGACATGTAGTCGCTTTGATCATGTCGTTCAAGCTTGCGAATATGGGGCAAAGGGCCCTTTTGGGTCTCCTGGAGATAGTGGAGTAAGCCACCGGCTGCTAAAACTCCACTCGAGTGCAGATCAATTCCAAATCCCTTGAGCGAATGCACCCCAAAGTGATCGGTCAACACTGAAACGGCGTATTCATCTCCAAAAACCCAATCGTCTACCGATGTTAAACTATTGCGATTCCAGCCCAACGCTTCGAGCGAGCTTCGTTGCTTTCGAAGGCAAACAATTTCAGCGGGATTGATTCCCCGTAAAATCGTTCCTAAAGAGGCCTTCCGCGCCTGGGTCATCTTAAACTCGCCGGTTGAGGCGTCTGCAAATGCGATTCCAAACACCGTCTCAGACGAACTTCCAATTCCGTCCTGCATTTCAAAAACAGACGCTATATACGTGGCCTGCTTAGGATCGAGTAACTCTTCCCGGACAATGACTCCGGGGGTCACGATTTCGACAACATCGCGATCGACTAAGGATTTACCTTTACTTGCTTCCTCTAGCTGCTCGCAAATGGCTACTCGATAACCCGCCTTTACTAATTTGGGCAGGTAAGTGTCTAACGAATGGTAGGGGAAACCGGCCAGACTAGTCTCAGATGCACTTCCATTTGAGCGTTTGGTGAGCGTAATTCCCAAAACCGCGTGTACTTCCTCCGCATCGGAGCCGAATGTTTCATAAAAATCTCCCATTCGGAACAACAAAACGGTGCCTGGATGACGCTCCTTAACCGCATAATACTGCCGCATAAGAGGAGTTTGCCCTCCTTTAGCTTTAGATGTAGTCAATGCGACCATGCGGGTGGTATAAAAAAGGTGAGTCGGAGCTCGAGCAAACTGTATCTTTACCGGGGGATCAGAAGCTACGAGCCTAGCGGTTCAATCAAAAGACATTGTGGATAACCGAATGGATGCATTTCGTTATAAAAATCCAGTTCTTGGCGTCTCAGAATTTCTGAGATGGGCTGAGAAAGAACCCCTATGCGTGTTCGATTGTCGGTTTTACTTAGTTGATCCTGGGCAAGGTCAGCGCGAATATGTCGCTTCGCATATACCAGGCGCGAAATATCTTCATTTGGATGATGATTTATCTGGCCCTCGCGGTGATGGCTCGAGAGGACGGCATCCACTTCCCGACGCCGGCTTATTGTGGACTAAATTGCAAGATTTGGGTGTAACGAGAGATTCGATCGTAGTCGGCTACGATTCCTCCGGAGGTCCGTACGCATCGCGACTGTGGTGGCTCTTGCGTCAAATGGGGTTTCAGAATGTTTGGGTGCTAGACGGAGGTTGGGGGGCCTGGTTGGCTTATTTAAAAAGCGATTCCGACCTGGCTCAATCCGCAATTGAATTACTCGAGTCAAACAATCTGACGCCTTCAGAACTTGAGTCGGGTCCAGCGGATAACTCGACTCAACCAGGATTTCCAGCACCGATGGTAACGAATAATGGAGGCATCCGTGAGTCTATTCAAGATCTGGTTCCGGAATTAGTCGAAGTTGAATTAATAGAGGCACAAAAGGATAAATTCGCGCTGATTGACTCTCGTACCCATGACCGATACTTGGGACAAAATGAAACGATAGATCCGGTTGCAGGGCATATCCCAGGTGCTGCAAACCTTTCCTGGCAGGATAACCTAAATCCGCTCGGGCACTTTCTAAGTCCAGAAGTGCTTCAGAAGCGTTTTGAGCCGTTTTTTGGTGCGCGTTTGAAACCCGTTTTCTATTGTGGCTCAGGTGTTACTGCATGCCACAATGTTTTGGCCACACAAATTGCCGGCCTGCCGATGCCCGCTTTGTACGCTGATTCGTGGAGTGGTTGGATTTCAGACCCTCGGCGTCCGATTGAGCTTGGTGATGAAAAAGTCGACTTATAGGACATTGCCGATTCCGCATAACCGATCCGTCAAATTAAAACAGACGAGCCACCGCGATTCCAACGCGAAAATCTTTTTGATCCAAACGCCAAGCTGTGTCAATCCGAATCAAAGTAAATAAGCCAGAGAGCGATACTCCAACCTCCTGATGCACGCCATGAGATGTCACTACGCCATCTTTAGGCCTCTTCAGGGTCGTTTTCCCATGGGCACCGTGTATGATCACGCTCCAATGACGCTTCACGGCCCAATCCCAGCCTATGAGTTCGAAAGGTACCGTTCGAAAGGTGTGCTCCCAAGCGACGAGTCCCCAAGAGCTTCCTCGGTACGGAGCCGTAGCTAGCGTCTTGATCGATCCAAATGATGTAAATGACGAAGATCCGTCCACTATACCCAATTTTTGGGTCGGAATGCTGCTTCCATTTATGGTCCCGACAAGCAACCTAATCTCAAGAGCATTTGACAGCAAACGGCGTTTGAAAAAGGTCGGGATTCTCCACAAAAATAGGCCTTCGTACCGATTGTAATGCCCACCGGACAGAGCGCTTCCGCCCAATCCGCGTTCTAGGCTCAGCTTCCACCTTTTTTGGGGTCCAACGGGAATGGGTAGATCCTCAAAATTTCCTTCGAGAATGATGCCAGCGAAATGTAACTGACCTTCTGCAACGGGGCTATTGACTCTGGTTTCGAGCTTGGTTCCTAGAAATGACTTAAAACTCTGTTGCGTCAACGATTCGTGAGACTCCGAACCAAGCAATAGGGTGCCACTAATTCTTCTTCGCTTTGGCCCATTCGCTTTAGCGGATATCGTCCAACCGCGCTTTGAATAGTAGTCAAAGTAGTCTACTGCTCCGGAAAGGACGGTAAAAGAATTGGACAAAGGGTTTCTGATATCAGAACGATATTGGGCCAAAGTTTCGTCTGAGTACCAAAAACGAACGGAAACTGTGTTCTTTAATTCAGCACCTATCCCCCATAACGCCTCCTTTTGAGCCGTTGAATACCCAACTTTTCCCAAAATCTCCCATCGTTTGGAAGGACTAATGGATGTATTTGCCGCCAAGTGGACTCCCTCTACTCGATTTAACCAGGCTTCCGGACGAACATCATAAGAAAGCCGACCTCTCGAACCTGGATTCCCTCCCGAAATGGTAATTCTCGAGCCCCGATTACTTGAACCGGTTGAGACATATCTGGCCAAAATCCCTTTCGGTTTAAAGGCTTTCTCAATGGTCATGGTTGAGTCGATATTGCGATAGGCCAGTATCTCTTCTTCTGTTAAAGGCACTCCGATGCGTTCTACCTGAAGAGCGTCCATTTTTTGGGCCATCGAATCTTTAACAACGACCCGGCGCTTTGCGTACAGAGAGTCGGGAACGGGTACATTGATCTCAAAATCAGTAAGACTGGAAAGCTGACGAATTTTGAATTCCGGAAAAACGAGAACGCCACCTATACCGACTTTTACATCCATATCCGCCTTAAAATCTAACGGTAGCCAAACGTCAGTACCGAAATTGGAAAATTGCTGATTGTAGCTGACGTTTACATATTGAATTGGAGGAGGAAACAAGAAAGCCTCTCCAGGTCTCAATTCGGCAGAAAGAAGAGCAAATTCTCCGTCTAGCACCGATACTCGCCCGACGAATCCGTTGGATGTTTTTTGTTTAGGAGCGACTGAAATGATATACACTTCACGGTCATCCCGAGCTGTCATGCTCTCCAACTTAAAATCGTAGAATGACAGTGCCTTCGGATGCGTGACGCCCATCAATGAGTGACCAGCAACCTCGACATCATCGTCATACAAATTCATTATGAACAGGGCTGCTGGAAGTACATCCGACATATTCATGTTTTGGGTCTGATTTTGCCAAAGCAATATTTCACGCACACCGCGGTTAATATCCCAAAACGCTTTGGTACCACTCTCCCAAATGGAAACTATGCCACTTTCATTTTCCATCCTGAACCGGTTATAAGCCTTCACTGAATAGGTGGAAAGGGTTTTTCTCCATTTTACTTTCTCTTCGATGACCTTTCGCATCACCTGAATGCCCATATCTTCACCAGAAATGGTAATCCCGGGCAAAGAAAGGGTTGAGGCCGCTAATTTGATCCTTAAAATTCCCGAATGTGTGGCGGGGACCTCCACTCTGGCCGACTGATAGCCAATAAATCGCACCACAAGAACAGCTGGAAGAGACGGAATCAGCAAAGAGAAATTCCCTGATCCATTGGTAATCGTCCCGGAATAGGTGTTTTCCAATTGAATAGAGGCTCCAGGGAGAGCCTCGTTCGAAGAAGTATCAATTACTACTCCTTCGATATGAACCTGGGCCGCTGTCAACTGAACTGAACCAACGTAAAAAACGAAAAACAGTAAAATTCCGGGTCGTAGATAGCTCAAAAGCATGCCGTTTTTTGGCTATTGGATTAAGAAATGGACCATCACAGCCGAAGTGACCCCTAAGACAGCTCCCATCGCCACATCGGAAGGATAGTGAACACCCAACCAAACACGTGATGTGGCAATGGACGACGCGATAAGCGCTGACGGAAGTACGACGTACCACTGGGGATGTTGCACAGAAAGGCTTGTAGCCAATGCAAACGCGATCGTAGCGTGTCCCGATGGCATAGAAGCATCAGAACTCAATCCTTTTGCCCCTGCATACCCTGTTTTAGCAACAACTCCCTTAAGAGCGGCAAATGGTCTTACCCGTTTAACCAGGTGTTTAAGAAGCATACTGCTCCCTACAGCCCCAGCCCACGAACCGCTCAATTCGAGCGCGTTATGATAGTCGTCTCCTCGAACGCCCATCAAAATTAATGCGGCCACCGGAGTACCGAACATAATTGGGTAAGCCACTAAATCCGAAGTGGACATCCAGGTAGTCATGGCCGGGCCATTTGAGTTGAAAACAGCAAAAAACAGGGTCTTGTCTACGCCGTAAAACGTATTCAGGGCGCTCGATTGGGAAATCGAGCGCCCTGAATCAAAAAAATCACCCTTTTCGAAAACCTGAAATCGTTGTTGATCTAATAAAGTCCGTAAGCCCGTTGGTTGGGCATCTACCGGGTATATGACGAAAAGAAACGCCGATACAATCAGCGCCGGCCTAAACCTCTTCAATTTCAACCAATTGCCCATTACTTTTGGGAAGTTTTGCAGCAGCACCTAACCCCAAAACAACTTTGACTTTTGCAGCTACTTCGTCTCGGAAGTTTTTGTTTTCCAACAACCATGTTTTGGTAGCATCGCGCCCTTGTCCGATTTTTACGTCGCCGTAGGAGAACCAGGAGCCTGATTTGGTAATGATATCGTTCGCAACGCCAACATCGATCAATTCTCCGATAGAAGAAATGCCTTCGTTGTAAATAATATCAAATTCGGCCTCTCTGAACGGAGGAGCGACTTTGTTTTTGACGATTTTAACTCTCGTTCTGTTACCGGTAATATCTGTTCCGTCCTTGATCGCGCCTATGCGGCGGATATCCATCCTGACGGAAGCGTAGAACTTAAGAGCACGCCCTCCGGTAGTCGTTTCAGGGCTGCCAAACATCACCCCTATCTTCATCCGAATCTGATTGATAAAAATAAGAACCGTGTTCGTCCGACTGATCGTGCCCGTAAGCTTCCGTAATGCCTGACTCATTAAACGGGCTTGCAAACCCATGTGACTATCTCCCATATCGCCTTCAATCTCTGCCCGTGGGACAAGCGCAGCCACTGAATCGATGACAATGACGTCTAAGGCACCGCTTCGAACAAGCGTGTCACAAATGTTCAGCGCATCTTCCCCGGTATCTGGCTGGGAGACCAATAAATTGTCCGTATCCACGCCTAATTTCTTCGCATAACTGGCGTCAAAGGCATGTTCAGCATCAATAAATGCGCATGACCCGCCAAGCATTTGAGCCTGAGCAATGATGTGCGTTGCCAGAGTGGTTTTTCCGGAAGATTCCGGACCAAATATCTCGATAATACGACCGCGAGGGACGCCTCCGATTCCCAAAGCAGCATCTAGTGCAAGCGAACCGGTTGGAATGACGTCCATAACTACCTGGGGAGTATCCCCCAACCGCATGATGGCTCCTTTGCCATACGATTTTTCAATCTGTTTTAAGGCCAGATCGAGTGCTCTGTTTTTGGCTGAATCCTGCGTGCCCATTCTATTCGTGTGCTGATTGAAGTTGATTTGAAAGTGCGAATGATTTCCATTCACTGCTTAACGATTTCAAAACTAACCAAGAAGAGTGTCATCCTTATGTCATACCATTCTCAGTCGATCCGACGGAAGCTCCAGTTGGCGTCTTCCGCACATATGTTTTGCATCGCTTACCTTCTATAGACCCAAGAACTGTAACAATATAACTGCCTATTATTCAATATTCTGCACGTTACTGAAAATAAGTGCAAATATTATTTGCACATATGTTTTACGCTTCCAGATTTAAAAGCCACCTCCTGAGTAGATTGAGCGCCGCGGATAATACGCGCTCTTTATTTCGAAGCCGATCAATCCCAAACTGCTGTTTAATGGCCAGCGTCTTTTGCTCGGTAGAAATGGCCAACCATACCGTTCCTACGGGTCTCTCAGCCGTTCCACCTCCCGGTCCAAGAATGCCTGTTGTACTGATTCCAACCGTCGCGCCAAACGCCCGCCGAACGCCATCAGCCATTTCACATGCTGTCTGCTTACTAACGGCTCCAAATGATTCCAGCGTGGCGGCACCGACCCCCAATTGAGATTCTTTTGCCTGGTTTGAATACGCCGTTATCCCACCTAAAAAGTAAGCAGAGCTCCCCGGTACATTAGTTATCGTGTGTGCGATAAATCCTCCAGTACAACTTTCGGCCACAGCTAGGGTGTTATTTGACTGGCTAAATAACCGACCAACGGCCTCTTCAAGCGTTTCGTCGTTTTCTCCATAAATCCAGTCCGAAGCACGATCTCTTATCCAGGATTCAAATTCTAGCAGACGTTCCATCGATTCGGGTCCGGTGGTCGTAATGCGTAGTCGAAGGGCCAGTAAATTGGGCAGGAAGGCGAGTTTTCTGGCTTCGTCCAAAAAATGCTCAAGGCCTTCAAGTTTTTGCTGTAATGACGACTCCCCTATTCCCACGACCATCAAGGTTTTTTGAGCCCGTTCGACCAATCCACCCCTTAACTTGAGACTAGGAAGCACGTGAGAGGTCATGAACAACTTCATCTCGTGCGGAACGCCTGGTAGGACCACAAAGAGTCTTTGTGGTTGATCTAAGACCAGGGCCGGGGCAGATCCAGCTGCGTTTACAATCGCCTCAAACCCTTGCGGTACAAGTGCTTGACTATGATTAGATGGAGGCATTTCAATGCCCCGGGACTCGAATCGCTTCCTCACAACCTCTAAAATAGAATCGTCTGGAACCAGCTTTACACCGAAAAACTCGGCCACGCATTCTCTGGTTATATCGTCGTGAGTGGGTCCAAGACCGCCAGTGACAATGGTAATCTCGAACCGGGGTACGACTAACTCGAGAGCGGCTAAGATATCTTCGCGAACATCGCCAACGGACAAACTAAGCTCCACACTGACTCCAACCGTTGTAAGCTCGGCACCAATCCAGGTTGAATTGCTATTGACGATCTGGCCAATCAGGATTTCATCACCAATAGTAACAATGGCGGCTGTCACCCTATTCGCCTCCTCGTTCTTTCGACCACCCATCCGGGTCCTTGTACCAGGCTTCGAGCGACGACCCTTCGATTTCGGATAGTCGTCCGGACCGTTTCGATTCGGACAACAAAGCCCGGAAGTCGGTCAGCGTAAAGAGAGGAACATTTATGGATGAAAAAACAGATTCAGCTGCCTTTAACCCATACGTAAAAATGGCAAAAATGGCCTCGACATGGATTCCGGCATCAGCCAAGGGTTGTAACACCGCCGTAGAGGACATTCCGGTAGATATCAGATCTTCAATCACGATAGCATGGGCTCCCTTGGGCGCTAATCCTTCAATTTGATTTCCTTTGCCGTGGCCTTTGGGCGCGCTCCGAACATACGCCATCGGTAGTTGCATCTTATGGGCGAGCCAAGCGGCGTGCGGAATTCCCGCCGTAGCCGTTCCAACGATGAGATCACAGGAAAAGGCATTCTCACGAATTAACTTCTCAAATCCGTCGGCTATGCGAGATCGCACTTCGGGATAGCCCAATGTCAACCGATTATCACAATACACAGGAGAAAGCTTTCCGGAGGCCCAGGAATACGGCTTAAGAGGAGATAACGAAACTGCCCCAATGGTTAACAAGTCGCGAGCAATTTGAGATCGGAGGTCCATATCAGGATGGGACATGTACTTCTTCTTCGTCTTCTTCTGGGTTTACGAAGTAGAGGATACCGGTGTAGACGGTTACAATCGTAACGATGACCAAAGCCCAAAAAACATAAGTGCTCGATAGGGCGATTTTGGACCACGCTCCAATCTGCCCTCCAAACTTTGATCCTGTCATTATGAGCAATAAGGCGATCAAAAACGTCAACTGAAACGTCGTTTTCCATTTAGCCGCATTGGACGTTTTTAGGGTCCTTCCATTTCGCTTCAGATAAATCCTGAGGGCAGTAATTGACATATCTCGAGTGGCGATTAAAGCAACAAGCCACCAGGCAATAGAATCGGGCCGGAGAATTACGAGGGCAAAAAACGTCCCTAAAACAAGCACTTTATCGGCAACGGGATCTAAAAACTGACCGAGGGTTGATCCTGCGCCAAATCGGCGAGCCATTTTCCCGTCGGCCCAGTCCGAGATGGAAGCAATAATAAAAAGTGCACACGCCCAAGCTGTTGTAACAAAGGTGTCTAAAAAGAGAAGGGCAAGTAATATGGGCGTGACCAGTATTCTACCGATGGTCAGCGCATTGGGTATGTGCTTCATTTCCGACAAATTCTGAACTCCCAATATAGTAGACAGAAAATTCTAGAACATTCCCTTTTAAAACTGATGACCTAGAAAGTTGTGGAAAGCTTTTGGGCCTTGGCGGGATCTTCTGACAGAATGTCCGAATCCTCAAAACGGCATTGTTCTTGAGAATCACGGGTTCGAACGCTTCGATGGTGTCAACCTGACACCATGACAAGTCCGCGTACTTGAAAGCGTAATCGCATTTGTATTGTATCAAACTGAAAAAGTCGCCATCGTCAATGGGAAAGATTATAGGAATCGACCTCGGAACCACTAACTCGGTTGTAGCCGTCATGGAAGGCGGTGAGCCGGTTGTTATCACGAACGCTGAAGGCGCTCGCACTACGCCGTCCATCATCGCATTCAAAAAGGATGGGGAACGCTTAGTCGGTGCACCTGCCAAACGGCAAGCTATCACCAATCCGCATAACACCATTTTTTCCATCAAACGATTTATGGGTCGCAAGTTTGGGGAAGTGAAGTCGGAGATGAAAACCGTCCCTTACGAAGTGGTTCACGGCGACAACGACACCGCTCGGGTAAAGATTGACGATCGCGTCTATACTCCCCAAGAGCTTTCAGCCATGGTCCTTCAGAAGCTGAAACAAACGGCGGAAGATTATTTGGGCGAGAAAGTGACCGAAGCCGTAATTACGGTTCCTGCTTATTTCAATGACGCACAACGCACAGCCACAAAAGAAGCTGGCGAAATAGCGGGGCTAACGGTCCGCCGAATTATCAACGAACCGACGGCCGCTGCCCTCGCGTACGGACTTGACAATAAACATTCGGAAGAAATTATTGCCGTTTTCGACCTTGGTGGCGGTACGTACGATATTTCCATTTTGGAATTGGGAGATGGCGTATTTGAAGTCAAATCGACCAATGGCGATACGCACTTGGGTGGGGATGACTTCGATCAACGCTTGATCGATTGGATTGCCGATGAATTCAAAAAGGCGGAAGCTATCGATCTCCGTAAAGATGCGATGGCCCTTCAGCGCCTGAAAGAAGCCGCCGAGAAAGCCAAAGTTGAACTTTCCAGCTCGACCCAGACGACGATCAACCTGCCGTTTATCACGGCGACTCAGGACGGTCCAAAACACTTGACACTTGAACTATCCAGAGCCAAGTTTGAGCAGTTGGTAGACGATCTCGTTCAGAGAACGCTTCCTCCGATGGCTAAAGCACTAAAAGATGCGGGCTTGACCATCGCTCAGGTGGATGAAGTCATCATGGTTGGCGGTTCAACTCGCATTCCTAAGATTCAGGAAATTGTAGAGCAGTTTTTCGGTAAAAAACCAAATAGATCAGTCAACCCGGATGAAGTAGTTGCCCTCGGTGCTGCCATTCAGGGCGGTGTTCTTTCGGGTGATGTTTCTGATGTGCTGTTACTTGACGTAACGCCATTGAACTTGGGAATTGAAACGCTTGGCGGTGTTTCGACGACGCTTATTACTGCGAACACGACGATTCCGACCAAGAAAAGTGAAACGTTTTCGACAGCCGCAGACAATCAACCATCCGTAGAAATACATGTGTTGCAAGGCGATCGATCAATGGCTGCGGACAACCGCACCATTGGGCGCTTTCATTTAGATGGCATCCCACCGGCTCATAGAGGTACTCCACAGATTCAGGTTTCGTTTGACATTGATGCGAACGGCATTTTGAGTGTGTCGGCAAAAGACAATGCCACAGGAAAAGAGCAAACCATTCGAATTGAAGCTTCCTCAGGACTTTCGGATGCCGATATCGAAAAAATGCGGACAGACGCCAAGGCGCATGCCGAGGAGGATTCAAAGAAGAAAGCTGAGATTGAAAAATTCAATACAGCAGATTCATTGATTTTTTCGACGCAGAAAAATCTAGCTGATTATGGCGACAAGCTACCTGCCGACAAAAAGGCGAAGATCGAAGCTGCGCACGAACGATTGAAAGAGGCTCATAAGGCTAGAAACGCGGAAGAAGTCGAATCTTCTATGCAACAGCTGAACGAAGCCTGGAGCGAAGCCAGTCAGGACTTATATCAGGCTCAACAGGCCGCTGCGTCAAACGATGCTGCTCCGGGAGCTGGTGGCGAAAGCGGTGCGGACGCCGCTTCCAGCGCTGACGACGAAGCAAAAGACGTCGACTATGAAGTGGTTGAAGACGAAGAAGGCAAAGCGTAAACGCCCTTTTGAAGCGGCTTTTTTAATAATGCGTGTGGC
>JAQBZH010000039.1 GCA_027622005.1 Bacteroidota bacterium
CCTCTTTTTAATGATCTTATCCAGTCCTAGTGTTCTTCGGTCTTGGTCGCTTCATGCTCCGCAATCACGGCGTCTTGAACGTGGCGAGGCATCGCTTCATAATGATGGAAGCTCGATCTGTGAAGCCCCCTCCCCTGCGTCATGGAGCGTAGCGACGTCGAATATCGATACAATTCCGCTTCCGGAACTTGAGCCATGATCTTCTGGAATACACCTTCGGCATCCATACCCTGAATCCGAGCCCTGCGTGTGTTCATATCGCCCATGACGTCTCCGGTATACGAATCCGGTATCAGGACTTCAACGGCGTAAATTGGCTCCAAAATGACCGGATTGGCCAGCCGAAACGCTTCCTGGAAACAAGCTCTGGCGGCGGATTTAAACGCAGCTTCGTTTGAGTCCACGGCGTGCATAGCACCGTCCGTTACCACAACCCGAATGTCTCCAACCGGATATCCCGAAAGCGGTCCCTGGGCACAGGCTTCCAAAACGCCTTTCTGGATCGCCCCGAAAAAACGTCTCATGTCGATCACGCCGCCGACAATACCATCAATAAAGTGTACGGTCGACCCCCAGGGAGTTTTTTCCGTGTGTTCTCCGCGCACTTTGATGTCCTCTGGCGGCACGAAAGCGGCATCTGCTGGCTCGACAAGCAGATGAAGATCTGCAAACTGCCCTGAACCTCCGGTTTGTTTTTTGTGACGATACTTTGCCCGCGAACGAGACTGCACCGTTTCGAGATAGGCCACTTTGGGTCGACGATATTCAATATCAACACCAAATCTGTTTTTCAAACGGAATTTGGCTATTTCCAACTGCATTTCACCCTGGGCCCCAAGAACGAGCTGGTGCAAGTTCTGGTCGTGGGTAATGGTTAGCGACGGATCCTCTTCATGAATCTGATGCAGACCCTGCGCCAATTTGTCTTCCTCTCCCTCCCGAACCGTGACAACGGCTGTTTTGTAGGTTGGGGACGGGAATTCAATTTTTTCCATCACCACCTTGCTTCCTTTTCGATGCAACGTGTCGTTGGTATGGGTGTTTTTCAACTTTACGAGGGCCCCGAGGTCACCAGAATACATCTTTTCAACAGGATCACGGTCATGGCCGTTAATGGTATAGAGCTGCCCGAGCCGTTCGGCGGCTCCGGTGTTGGCATTGACTAAATCCATACCCGCCATCAGCGAACCCGAATGAATTCGGAAGAATGAATAGTCTCCCACATGTTGTTCGGACATCGTGTGATAGACGAAAGCGATAGGCTCACCGTTCGAATCCGGTTTGATCGTTCCACCGTCTACCGTTTTGGCGGGTGGCATTTGATTCGGAGTCGGGCAAACATTCCCTACAAACTCCATTAATCGGGCAATTCCGATGTTTTCCGTTGCACTAGTGATAAAAATGGGGAACAGTTGGTGCCGGATCATGGCGCTACGAAGTCCAGAACGCATCTCTTGCTCTGACAGGGAGCCCTTTTCAAAAAACAACTCCATCAAACTTTCGTCGTTTTCGGCAATATTTTCGACCAATTCGCCGTGGAGGCGCTCCGCTTCATCCCGAAATTTATCATCAATGGCCTTGGACGCCATCTTGCCATTTGAATCATACGTTATTTGGACCATCAACAAGACATCGATAATAGACCGGGTCCCATTGCCCGCCGGAATCTGCACGACGGTTGCTCCACGGCCAAATCTTCCTTGAATTTGTTCTACCACATCTCTGAAGTCGGTTTCGGGCTTGTCTAGTTGATTAATGACAAACATCGAAGGAGTGGACTCTTTCACTGCAGCACGCCAGGCCAATTCGGTTCCAACTTGAACTCCTTCCGACGCATTAATTACGAAAAGAGCAGAGTCAACAACGTGTAAGCTCGCAGCAACTTCCCCTATGAAGTCAGGATATCCAGGGGTATCAATTACATTTATCTTGTTTCCTCCATACTCGACGTGCAAAAGGGAAGAAAATACGGACATACCCCGCTCTTTTTCACTTGGGTGGTAGTCGCTTACCGTATTTCCCTCCATAATTGAGCCCATTCTCTTAATGGCCCCGGTATCTAACAACATCGCCTCCGCGAGCATGGTCTTACCACTGCCCTGGTGTCCAACCAGTGCGATGTTGCGAATATGATCAGCATCGTAAACCTTCATAGTGTGCGCCTATAATGAACTTATCTTGGGTTTCAACATCTTACGTTAGAACTGGCCTAATAAGATAAACGTGCTTTCCCAATTGTCAACCCGGCAAAACCCTATTGTCAACGAACGTATTTTCACCCGAGCCTTTGTGACGCCATGGACATCTTAGTAATTGATACGTATTCGGATACTTGCGGCGTCGCAATGTTGGATCTGAAAGGAAATAGGAAACCGCTCGTTCGAACGTCTGACGCCCCACGATCGCACGCTAAAATGTTAGCGGTTTTTGCGTCTGAGCTGATGCAGGAAGCCGGTTCAAAACCGGAGGGCATTGCGGTGGTGGCTGGTCCTGGCTCTTATACAGGCCTGCGTATAGGCGTTTCGACCGCCAAAGGCCTAGCCTGGTCATTGAATGTCCCGCTTTATGGGATTTCAACCCTTCTTTATCTAGCTCAGGGGGCCGGGAGCGCGGCCGATGGGACCAATGTGGTGTCTTTCATCAAGGCTAGAGAGGGCGAAGTATTTCTAGGCCAATTTCGTACGGAAAGCAGCCGTTTGGTTCGAGTTGGTGAAGACCGTGCCATGAATCTAAAAGACGCAGCCGAACTAATTTCGTCAAATAAATCCGGTCAAGTAGTCATTTCGGATGATGCGCCAATGCTAAACGCGTTGCAGAACAGGGAATTGAACACCCAACTGGTCACTCCTAACGTTGTTGATCTCCTTCCTCTCTTAACGAACCACCTGGACGATTTTCGCGTAAACGATCAGAATTCCTTTGAGCCGTCTTATCTTAAAGAGTTCGTCGCTCGAAAAGCGGCAACGAGTATTTTTGATCGTTTACCGTTTTAACGGACTTTACGGCACCCACCATTCTCGAAATTAATGTCTTGGTTCAAACGTACTTCCGCTGGAATTAAAACGCAGCGAGGCCAACAAAATGATGTCCCTGAAGGACAGTGGGTAAAATGTCAGGGCTGCTCGGAAACTATTACTCGGCGAGAATTAGAGCGGCAGTTGTTAGTTTGCCCTCGTTGTCAGTACCACTTCAAGATGAGCCCAACCGGGTATTTTAATCTGCTTTTTGATGGGGATTACGAGGTTTTTGACGACAACATCATTTCAGCCGACCCGCTTCAGTTCACCGACCAAAAGCCGTATAAGGACCGCCTGGAAGCAACCAGGAAAAAAACGGGATTGCAGGATGCCGCGAAGGCTGCCGTCGGGCTGGTAGGCGGATACCCCATTTCTGTGAGCGCCATGGATTTTACGTTTATTGGTGGTTCCATGGGATCCGTAGTCGGAGAAATCGTTGCTAGGTCGATAAAGCGGGCCTACGAAAACAAAATCCCTGCGCTGGTTATCACGCAAAGTGGTGGCGCCCGCATGATGGAAGGAGCATTGAGTTTGATGCAAATGGCCAAGACCAGCGCTCATTTAACCAGATTGTCTGAAGCTGGATTACCGTTTTTTGTTTTGCTAACGAACCCGACAACCGGGGGCGTGACAGCATCTTTTGCAATGCTTGGAGATATCCATCTTGCTGAGCCTGGGGCCCTCATTGGGTTCGCGGGTCCTCGCGTCATTCGGGAAACGATGGGCCAAGACCTTCCAGACGGATTTCAGACGTCTGAGTTCTTACTTCAAAAAGGGTATATCGATCGAATTGTAGATCGTCGAAACCTGAAGGATGAGCTCGCCCATTTACTTGCGCTGCTCTTAAGCAAATAGCCGCATCCAGCGTGCAAGGATTTAAATAAAAAACGAAACGCCCGGCGCACCCACTACGCCGGGCGTTTCTCTATTCAGCTACTGAAGCTCGATCGTTCCGGGAGAACGTCTTATCAGAGAGGCTTTGAGTAGCTCACCCGATGCGATTTTACTATCAGACCCACGTCATATCTCAAGTAACGGCGTGAATGGTTTTTTATCGCCGTTGAACGGACAAATCAAAAGCCGGATCGGCTTATGGTCCGAGAAATTAAAACGGCTATGCATATTGCCGATACAGGTTGCAGAACCTCCTGCAACACGACTATCTCAACATGAATCTGCCCGTTTCGAAATCGTTTTTAACCCGCTTAGTGGCTGTAATGCTTCTAGCACTAGGCTATTTGCCTGCGGGTGCTGCAGATCTACCAAAAGATATAGCGATCAACGTGATGGACCATTTGTCCAGCTCGTCCTTACATATTTCAGCCACTTCTGGAACGGTGCGCCTTAGCTCTAATCGCGAGTCCGTGTTAATCGATGCAGGACAGCTCATTCAAATATCTGTCCGTAACGGTCAAATCGAAGCTAAGTCAGGAAGCCGCGTCATCCAGGGAAGTCGTCTCGAATTCCAGTCTGATCAAAGGACGGCGTTAGTGCTGAACTTTGGAACGGAATCGAGAGCCTATGCCGGTGCACTCGAAATTTCTCAAGCCGCCGGAAATCTGAAAATTGTAAACCGCGTTCCGCTTGAGGACTACATTGCTTCAGTAGTTGGGTCGGAATACGGATTCAAAGACCTGGAAGGATCCAAAGCGATGGCTGTTGTAGCAAGAACATTTGCTTTGCGTGCCATCCAAAGTGGAAAACCGTTGTATGACAACGAACGCTCTCAGGTTTATCGTGGACTGTCGCATGCGACTTCGGTAGCCCTACAGGCTGCCCAGGAGACTGCAGGACAGGTACTTGAATACAATGGCCAGTTGATTGAAGCCGTTTATTCAGCGTCTAATGGTGGTTACACGGCGTCCAATGCGAGTATTTGGGGTTCGTCTCAATTGCCGTACTTGCGCGCAAAGAAGGATCCGTGGGATACTAGTTCGCCTCATGCAACGTGGGAATGGTCGGTTTCCGAAGCCCAATTATTTGGTGCGCTTTCGTCGGCGTTTGGCATGTCCGTGAGGGATATCAAATTCGCAAATTCAGGGGCAGATGGACGCGTTGGAAGTATTGAACTTAGAAGCAGCAATAACGCTAAAACGGTCACTGGAAATGCGTTCAGAGCAGCGATATCCCGTCAATTCGGGTCAAAAGCACTACGAAGTACTTATTTTTCTTCGAGTGAACGTCGCGGCACTTACACTTTTTCCGGCCGTGGTTTTGGGCACGGGGTCGGTCTAAGCCAATGGGGAGCCCATTTTATGTCCGGCGATGGTCGCTCGTATGCTCAAATCCTGGACTTCTATTATTCCAGTGCCAGTATCAAGCGCCTTCCCTCTTCGGGAGGTTTGGATCAGTCTCTCATCGAGATTCCCGTCCTTTCGAGCGGTTCTTCTTATTCAGCTTCTGCTTCTTCGGCCTCGCTATCTGATGTATTGGGCGATGATTTAGCCGTAAAAACTTCCTCCAGCCCTGCCCGGAATATGTGGGATACTTTGACTAAAGTAGTTTCAGAAGGATCGTCGAAGTCCCAAAAACCTCTTAGAAGATCCGGATGGTAGGCTTTTCGCAAAAGCTCAAGACTTTTCCGACTTCCCGAACAATGGATCGATCTTGACCAAGGAGGCGACAAAAAAACCGGGGATCGTGGCTACCAGAATCCAAATAAAGAAATTCTGATACCCGAGCATTTCCTGGACCCACCCGCTCGCCATCCCGGGAAGCATCATTCCCAAAGCCATGAACCCGGTACAGATCGCAAAGTGTGCCGTCTTGTGCGGTCCATTGGCGGCGTAGATCATGTATAGCATGAAGGCGGTAAACCCAAAACCGTAGCCAAATTGCTCTACCGCAACGGCCGCGTGTACGATGAGTGTCGATTCCGGTTGAAAAACGGAAAGGAGCAAATAAACCAGATTCGGGACGTTGATTGCGGCAACCATGGGCCAGAGCCAATACTTGAGGCCGTTCCTGGAAGCCAAGAACCCTCCAAGCAAGCCCCCAAGGGTCAAAGAAATAAGGCCGACGGTACCATACACAAATCCCACTTCTGTCGTACTCAGCCCTAGACCACCAACATCAACGCCATCCAGCAAGAACGGGGCGGCCATTTTGACTAGCTGGGCCTCCGAGAAGCGATAAAACAGAATAAAAGCGATCGTTACCGCGATTCCGGGCTTTTTAAAAAACGATGTAAACGTAACTCCGAATTCCTTGACTACGCTCGAGAAATTAGCCTCAGCTGTGGGACGATCGGTATCGGGCCGGGGAAGGGCCCACCGATGATAGAGCATCAACAACAAAAATAGTGCGCAGGTTACCCCAACGGTTAGGGACCAAGCTGTGGCAATATTTCCAGTTGAAACTTCTAACTGACCGGCCAACATAACCAGGAGGCCTTGCCCTGAAATCATAGCCACACGGTAAAAAGTACTTCGAATCCCGACAAACCACGCCTGGTTGGAGTCGTTAATAGCCAACATGTAAAACCCGTCCGCAGCAATGTCGTGAGTCGCAGAACTGAATGCCATCAACCAGAAAAACACGAGCGACCATTTGAAAAACCCAGGTCCAGGAAGGGTAAGGGCGACTCCAGCCAGGCCAGCGCCTATAACCAACTGCATAAAAACGATCCAAAACCGCTTGGTCTTCAGCGTATCCACGATGGGACTCCAAAAAGGCTTGATGACCCAAGGGAGGTAGAGCCAACTGGTATACAGCGCGACATCGGTATTCGAAATACCCAACCGCTTATACATAATGACCGAAACGGTCATTACCATGACATAAGGAATACCCTCGGTGAAATACAGGCTTGGAATCCATTTCCAGGCCTTTTTCCGTTCGGCGGAGGTGGATTCAGCAGCGCTGGCAGATCCTGTTGAGTTGGAATTTGATGTCAATGGGTTCTCCTTGAAGTCGCAAAGGCGGTTTACTGAACATAATCCAAAAATCGCTTCATCAGCGCATCGCGAAGATTGGGGTCTAAAATAGTTTCAAAAGGAAAACCAACCACGATAACGCCTCCCGCCCCTCGTCGTCCAATGGCGGCGCTCATATTGTTGTCAGCATAGCGTAAAATCGTTTTCGCTTTCGATCCGGGAACTACAGCGTCTGGGCTTTCAACCCGGTAGGTTTTACCCGTGGCGTCTACATTGAAATCCAATGATTCAAACTGGTCGAAATCTCCAATACCATATACTTTTCCCGTTTGGGAAGCGTGGTCGGTCCCCCATTTAAACCGGAGCCTTTCTTCGGCAAAAGCAATACTGCTCTTGGTCGCCGCCGGTCCAGCCAAATCGGTAGCTATGTGGGCACCCGTCGCGATGATAGAGCCACCGCTGGACGAAAAGCTGGACAATCGAGCTTGCAGGCTTGGCGGAATCGCTTCAAAATCATCAAGGCGTCCGGGACCCTTAACGCGCTTCTCCTCCCCGAGGATGAGGTCCACAATGCCATATCGAGCCAAATTGACTTCGCCGGAGGCAACCGATTCGTCGCTGGCGGTCGCAAAGGCATGGCCGGCGCGCAGAATCGACTTGCCGTGTAGCGCCGGGTAATCGAATGTGTTGCCGGTCAAGACTTGAGTCTCAAAAGTTGAATAACTGGCCCCATGCCCCGGCGAATCATCATCCGACCAAATTGAATCAACGTTAAAGTCATGCTGCCTACCCACGTATGCTATGTCTTTTCGATCTGGAACGCCCTCGTCCAAAAAGTCGGCAAACCCTCTAAAAGCTCCAGAATCAACGCTTTCAGGGGCTGAAATGCGATCAAATCCCGCTATGACTAGGACCTCTTTTTTTTCCGAAGTCTTGGAAGGTCGCCCTGCAGCCACTTCCTCACCGGCAAACCCTTCTCCACCTTCGTTAATTCCAGCAACGCGAAAAGCATAAATGGACCCAGGTTTAGGATTTCGAAACAAGAATCGTGGTTCATTTACCACTTGTCCTTCGCCATAGCCTCCTCCGTCGGTGCGCATCTGGACCGAGTATTGCGTGGGAAGCGCACTGGGTTCCAGAGGATCAGCCTGAGGCTTCCAAGTCACTTCGATGGCCCCACTAGTGGTCCATTCAGCCTTCATGTGCGTGACAGGTAACGGTTGAATGACCGCTTCGTACCCGTTCTGACTGGCCAGAAAATAGGCCATGCTTTTGTAGACTGACCGGGCTACATCAAATTTGAAACGGGGATCCAAACCGAATTTCATGTCGGCAAAATTCTGATGGGAGAGCAACTCAAGAAGCACTCCAGGAACGTTTGGCCGCACAGCTTCGCTGTAATCACGATCCCAAATCGCCCTCCTCGTCCACGTCGAATCATACTTTTGCTGAAGGTCGGACACGATAGTGGACTGCATTATATCACCCAGATCCCGGCTCGCAATCCTCGACATTCCATCGGGAAAAGAACCATCCGCCTTAGAACCGGTGGATGAGTAAATCATGAGTGTTCCAATTGTTGTATCCGCCTTAGCTATGCCCGCGTCGGTGTGAAACGCTAAGGAAAGATCGATCGGTACGTCTAATCCCTTTAGTAATCGGTTTTTGTTTGGTCCAAACGGTGCGCCTTTCAAATAATTGACCCATTCAGCCCGTCCCCGATAGTCGTCAATGTAGTCGTCCTTATCTTCGGTCACGTTGTATACCAGATCCCGCGGCATACCGGCATACTGCATATAGTATCGAGCGCCCTCGGCAAATCGGGGCCGACCACTCGTCTTCCCTCCCCGCTCGATCGAGCCCATGCCACCTCCAAATCGAACGGCGTCTGCGGAGAGGGTTTTTCCAACATCAGCACTTTGATTGGTCAACTCTACCCTGCCAGATTCCGGTTGAGCACCGGATTCAAATTCAAAGGTGCCCAAATACACCCAGGTAGCGCCCATCATGCGTTGGTCAACTCGAACTTCGGTTTCTCCCCCTAGGTGAAAGACGGTATATCGGGCTTCAGACGTCGCGTTTGCCTCTTTCCCATAGGATACGTAGACCGCGTAAGCACCTTTTTCAGGAATAGCCGGAATCCAGCTTGTCATGGCCGTGGATTGCGCGTCGGTACGGGAAACGCGGTATGATCCCAAACTGAACGGGTTTTGGTTTACCAAGGTGTCCGTTACTCGAAATCCCGGAATAGGTCCTCGTTTCCACGCAAACGCTGCCTTTCCCACTTCTAAAAAGCGGCTCCCTTCGACAATATTGGCCGAATTAGCTCCTTTTGATGAAGGGGATGATTCAGAATCGTTATCGACTACGACTTCATTGACCTGCGTATCCCGCTCCCTTGGTATGTGAACATAAGCCCCCGCTCCCTCTAGCATTGGAATCAAATACGGCGCCACAAAAGCCATTGGAAACAGGTCTTCAACGGTTTGAAAAAGCCGCGCGCGCTGCCATTCCCATCGATCTAGTCGATATTCGTAATACCAGCCATGGCTGGGCCAGATTGCAATATGTCTTCCTGAAAGCTGCGCTCTATTTTGCCAGGGCTTGCCCATATCGGTAGTCAGACGGCGGGGTGCTGACTCTGTCTGAGGCATCCGACTTCGGTCGAGATCAGTCGTTCGATAATAATTGGGTATCAATTCCCGAAGCGGGCGGCCCAGTACTTCCAGATTTACACCCAAAGGCCCCACGTCTTGAAAAAGGGCTTCTTGGATTTGGCTAGTCAGTCGTTGAACATCAGTTTCTCTAAACGCTTTTTGAGCAAACGATTTATTCAGGTAGGCCGTAATCGAACTGCCAGTTCTATCATAGGCGATGGAGTCGGCGGCGGACCCTGGATCAAGTGACAGTCCGCACGAACCATCAGCCATTTTGCACAAGGCGAATACCTCTGAAAGCGTGGCGGTAATCCGACTTGAAATTTGGCCGTCCGTTAGAACCTCAGGAGTGTCCAGGGGCGCGGGAACGTCCGGCGGTAGCTGTACGGGAGCCTCGACTGGCGCTGGTACCTCCTCCACCGGTGCAGGACTTTCCTGCGGCACGCTTACCTGACTAGTCGCACATGCCGCGAGTAGGCAAGAAAGACCTACCATTCCAATCCATGCGCTCAAACCGGATTTCATCTGTTTCAAAATCGGTATTTCAGTTTTTAGCGGTTAAAACGGCCGGCTCGCTTTTTCGACCAAGTCTAGTAACCGATTGCAGTACAACGACTTCTGCGTTCGGATGTAACTTTAGTGGCGTGGCGTGTGACCACGCGGGAATGAATTCAGTGTGCCAAGATCCAGATTCCTTGATTCGCACGATCCAGGTTCGAACCTCGGTTTGATTGCCAGGAAGCATGGCAAGGTAACTCCGATCCGCCAAATGACGGACCGCTAACGCTGGTTTGGCCGGATAATTCCCCGGAAGCCATGTAGAAGCCGGAATAATCGCTTTTTCCGAATATAAATCGGCCGATAAAGCCTCGCTGAGGGGGCTATCGCTCGGTGCTAATGCTCGCATGGAAAAATGGACGTTTCCCGTCGCTCCTCCGGTTGCACGGGTGTGTTTTACTTGGTCAATAATTTCGGGGAATTCCCAATGACTGGCATCTTGAAGGATGATTCGACTGGTGAAATTACCAGGCCAAATGTGCCTTCCTCGCGTGTTTTCCTCGATCCACCAATCCAACAACGCACCGTAAGGTTGACCAGTACTCGATAAAGCCCAGTACAATTGCGGCGTGTAATAGTCGACCCAACCTTCGTTTAGCCATCGCTTGGCATCGGCATACAAATTTTCAAATGCGTCGAATCCCTTCACTTGGGCGGGATACCCCGGCTTCCAGATCCCGAACGGCGAAATCCCAAACAAAACCCAGGGTTTTCGATTTTTTATCTGTAAATAAATCTGGTGGATTAAATCGTCCACATTTCGGCGGCGCCAGTCAGCTCTACTTAATCCCGTTCCATGGGCCGCAAAAAAAACAGAATCCGGGAATTCAACTTGGACTCCGTCCGCATCGGATACCGGATAGGGATAAAAATAATCATCGAGGTGAACCCCATCGATGTCGTATCGATTGACCACATCCATTATAACTTTCAGCGTGTGTTGGGTGGCCTCCGGCGAACCAGGATCCATCCACATTTGTGCGCCATATCGATGCACGGCGTCTGGAAATTTGCGACTGATGTGCCCCTCAGACAACGAATCGGGCGCTGTCGGATGATAAGCCCTATACGGATTGAACCAAACGTGAAGTTCGATTCCCCGACTGTGCGCCTCCTGAACGGCCAACGAAAGAGGATCGTACGCGGGAGAAGGGGCCTTTCCATTCTCTCCAGTTAAATAGTACGACCACGGTTCCAGACTCGACCGATACAAGGCATCTGCCGTTGGACGGATCTGTAAAACGATAGCGTTGAGATTGAGGCTTTCGGCCCGATCCAACAAAGCAATCATTTCCTTTTGCTGCTCTTCGGAGCTGAGTCCGGGTTTGGATGGCCAGTCGATATTATCTACGGTGGCTACCCAAACGGCACGAAATTCGTCCCGAACTAACGGCATCTCGGAAATAATTTGGGCCGAAACGTCGGGATCAGGCGTTCCCCAACGAGCCAGTGAGTCTTCGGGGGGCAAAACGGCCGTAGATGCGCATCCGGCCAACATCAAGACTATCGCTGTACCAATAAATGGTTTAATCATTCTTAGAGGCGAATACTGTAATGATCGTAAGTAGTGTCCAATTCCCATCCAAGAGCATCGTAGACCGATTTGGCAGTTAGGTTGTCCTTGGCCGTAGACAATTCCAAAGCAGCAACACCAACGCTTCTTCCCCACGATTCAGCGGCCTGAATCAGTTGTTGACCGACCCCTTTTCCCCTTGCTTCTCTAAGCACATATAGGTCATTTAAGATCCAAACAGGTCGCATTCTAACGGAAGAAAACAGGGGGTACAATTGCGTAAATCCCAGAGCCGTTTGCGCGGACGTTACCGCGATAAAAATCATGGAATCACTCTGATCGAATCGCTCTTTCAAAAAAGAAGTCGCCCCTTCCAAATCAGATGGCTGCTGATAAAATTGCCGATATCCATCGAACAGAATGGCTAACTCTGCAAGGTCCTTCAAATCAGCCTTCCGAATTTCGAATCCTTTCGCCATACGTATATTTAAGATTCAATTTGAAAGCGGTCTTTAACTTTCGGTTGGTCCGGCGGTTAATCCTTTAAAATCTGCTACTGAAGATACACGAAATCCTTCTTTAACCGAATTGCTTCAACAGACCGCGTCACAATCAATCCTTCGCACGGCCCTATCCTGCATGATGTTAGGGCTGTTGATGCTCGCTTGTGGCTATCGCAATACGTCTGCCCAGGTCGCGGCCACAACTGACGATCCATTTCGTTTCGTGAGTTGGATTTTACAAGACACCAAAGCGATCCCCAGGTCATTGATGATGACCTCTCCGGTGAAAATGGGTATCAGTGCGGTGACATTGGTAACGATTGCTCAGTTTGATGAGACCCTATCGGAAAACGCTGTGGACCTGCGTAAACGCGAATTGATGCGAATACTGGAGGAAATGGGTGATGCGAACGCGATACGCCCCCTCTCCTTGGTGATTTTTACCGGATCTCTCTTTACGGACAACCACCGATTTCAAGACGCAGCCTTTACTAGTTTTCAATCCCTCGTCTATGCGAGTCTCTTGACCAATGCCTTAAAACTCGGGTTTGGCCGCGCAAGACCAAACGAAACCGACGAGGCCTACGACTTTAAGCCATTTAGCGGAAAAACATCCTTTCCGAGTGGCCACGCTACAACCGCATTTGCTGCCATCACCCCTTGGCTGTTGTATTACCCTCATTCGGTAACGGTCATCGCACTGGTGGTTGCCACGGGAACGGCGTTTTCCCGGATCCCCTTATTGTATCACTGGCCAAGCGATGTGGTAGCTGGAGCATTGGTCGGTGTGGCTACCTCCAGCTGGCTGGTTCGGCGACATCGACCCGGTAGTGGATCTTCGAACATGGCATTTCAAGTGGCCCCCGGTTCGGTTTCGTTGACCTACAAATGGTAGGAAGCCATTTACCAGTCTGTACTCCAAGACGCCGCCGGCTCGCCTTCGCTCTGTTCTCCGATTAGTTCGCGGCTCTTTCCAATCGATCCATAAGCGCGCGCCCGATACCTACGGCAGGCACTTTTTGGCAATAAATAGACCTTATCCCTTCTTTCTCACATCGACGGAAGAAGGAAAATAGGTGATGCGCGTAATCTGCTACGCTTTTCGCTTCATATCGTAAGTGAGCTCCAAAACCGCCTGCCAGTCCGATAAACGCCGCGTCGCGGGGAATATCATCCAAACATGGATTCGGTACCAAAAGGACACGCGCATTTGGCTGATAGTGTCGGTGGTTCGTTCCCGGGCTCCGCTGAGAAAGCTCCGATGAATCCGAGTAGACGGTCAGGGCCTGAACGGCCGTCAATTCCTCAAGCGAGACACTTCCGGGGCGAAGAATGACCGGAAAATCGCCGGTGCAATCCACAACAGTCGATTCCAACCCAAATTGGGTCTGTGTTCCTTTCAGAATCAAGTCGATCCGACCGTCCAGGTCTTCAAAGACATCCTCCCAGGTGGTTGGGCTAGGTCGACCAGAGCGATTGGCCGAGGGCGCCGCGATAAACATTCCGCTTTGTCGAATCAAATCTAACGCTATTTCATGATCCGGCATGCGAATCGCCACGGTTTCCAGACCAGCCGTCGTGATGTCGGGCACAATGGGTGCGCGAGGTAAAACGAGTGTCAAAGGACCAGGGAAAAAAGCCTCCATTAGAGTCTCTGCATAGCTGGGAATGCGGGAGGTGAGAACGCGTACATCGTCCGGATTCGCCACGTGCACGATCAAAGGATTATCTGCCGGGCGACCTTTAGCCACAAATAAACGCTGCACCGCTTCCGTGTCGAGCGCATTGGCCCCAAGACCAAACACGGTTTCGGTTGGAAAGGCTACAAGGCCGCCCAAGCGGATCCTTTGGGCCGCCAATGAAACGTCATCTGTAACAATGGTCTGTTTGAATTTCAATGAATGGGTACTCATTGCCAGCTTTTTAACGCCTTTTTAAGGCTTTCCATCTGACCATTCATTTTCTGAGCCCCCTCCAGCGTCGTTACAAAATGGTCTCCCCATCCAGGATAGTCCGATTCATCCCACAAGGTGTTGTGCCAGAGCCCGACAAACATCCCTCCAAACTGAGCGCACGTTTGCATTAGTGACTGAGTTTGAATTTCAGCCGCTCTCCCATCGAGATTCATCCGATTAAAAAGAGCGGACTCCATGCAAACGAGCGGCGCCTCCAAAATTCCCAACTCTACGTCCTTTTTGGGATCGAACAGCGGAAAAGGCAGGCACGTAGCGTGGCGAAAACCGCACATTGTCGCAAAACCAAGACTTGAATCAACCGAAAAGCCGGATGTGTGAATTTGGTAAGCCGATGTCGGATGGGTGTATCTCAAATAGTGGGCTCGATGCGAAGTAACCTCAAACCCACATACTGACTCCAGGACAGCCTTTTCTGCACTCAATTTTTCGGGGCTCAGATACGCGTGGTACGATGGGTGATGCCCGATCTCAAATCCACGTTGGCTCAAGGTTTTCAATTGTTCGAACACGAAGGGATCCCTAAGCAAATACGGCACATCGCGAAGTCCACTTCCGCCCGATTTAATAAAATAAGTGGCTTTTCCGTCTCGGTTCGCGACTTCCTCTTGCATCCGAATGAACGCCGCGCGGAAAGGGTCGATTTCGGAAAACAAAGAACTAACCGCTGAAATCCCCCTTTGGAGTCGTTGCGGGCCTGTTTCATGCTCGGAATTCAAAAGTGTCCGGTCGAGTAATTCCCTTTTGTAAATCCCCGCGCGCCATTTTTTGTCATAATCTATATCATGGGTCGGGCAGAAAGTCCAAGTATGCCTTCCCCACTCTTTTCGCTCCATCTTCAAGCCCTTTTGCCGAAGTAAGTCGGCAATTAGGTGCCTGTACCAGTCGACCGTTGGCTGGTCCACCGTCCCCGTGGCGTGCTGAATGGAATCCTCATACCGAAATCGGCCATGCTCATCCCGCGATGTCGTGTGCACCTCTTGCCAGCCTGAAAGAAAGTAGTAGGCGGTGGCAACGGCGTCGTAAGTGGTATCCCCGACACCTTCGAAAAGCACTGGGATTCGGTTTTCCGCGACGCGCAAATACCGATTGACCGGAGGAATAGGTAACGAAGCGGAAAAAAACTCCATTGTTTGGGTTATGACGCCTAAATGAAGGGTGTCATCAGACGGCGGCGACGGGTTCGTACCATAGTACAGAGAAGGGCCTTGGACGCTCGTTTTATCCACTTCGATTGGGTTGATCCGAAATGGGAAAAGCAACATTCGGATCCCGAACAAAGCTTTATCTTTAAACGCAGCCGGTACGTCTATTACTATTTGAATTTGCTCCAAGAAAGAATCGTGTGTGGTTACTTGGTATTAGGTACTTTTCAATAGTACGAATCTCTTAGAAGACATCCGCACCAACAATTTTAATGAACCGACGCTTCAAAATTTTTTCAGATCCGGTTCACGGGTTCATTTCTGTTCCTCGAGGCCTAATATTGGAATTGGTTGCCTCCGAAGAGGTTCAGCGGCTTAGGCGTATTCGGCAGCTCGGAGTCGGGCACATGGTTTTCCCGGGGGCCGAACATTCGAGATTCGGACATGCTCTCGGCGCCATGGCTTTAATGCACGACGCCTTGACCTCGCTCTCCGAGAAAGGTACTCAGATTTCAGCATCCGAAATGGAGGCTGCCCTCGCTGCAGCCCTCCTCCATGACGTGGGACACGGTCCTTTTTCCCACACGTTGGAGCACGAACTACTCTCCGATTTTGAGCACGAGCAAATGAGTCGGGCTTTGGTCGGCCGATTAAACGAAAGGCTAAACGGACGCCTGGATTTGGCGCTGGCCATTTTTGACGACACGTACGAACGCCGATGGTTTCATCAACTGATTTCCAGTCAATTGGATATGGACCGTCTGGATTACCTCAGGAGAGATTCGTATTACACGGGCGTGGTCGAGGGAAGTATTGGGGTCGGACGCATCATAAAAACATTGCTGGTCCATCCTGGAAACCAGTCCGCGGAAGACCGAATTGTGGTCGAAGCCAAAGGGGCTTATGCGGTCGAAAACTTCCTCATTGCGCGTCGACTCATGTACTGGCAAGTGTACCTGCATAAAACGGTTCTCGCAGGCGACTTTGTTCTTCGTTCGGTCGTTCGGAGGGTTAGGTCTCACATTTTGAACAAGCAAGAGTCCTCTGTTGAGGGTGGATCCGAGGCATTTATGTTCTTTTTACGTCACGGATATACGAGCGCCGACGTCCACAAACGCGAGGTCCAAGATGCTTTTGTCTCGCTCGATGATACCGATATCATCTACAGCTTGAAGCGTTGGGCAACTTCAACGGATCCCGTTTTGGCTGATCTTTCTCGCCGAATGCTGTTGCGGGACTTCTTTCGGGTTGATTATGGAGTCGAAAACGAAAAATTTACCGAAGGTCAGTTGGAAGCAAGCGTTGGAGCTTATCTAATTCGACAAGGCCTAAGTTCACCCGAAAAACTGTTTGAGGACATACCCTACTATGTCCATCGGTCGCATTCGATGCACGAAGCCTACGATGCAAAAGTGGACACGATTGGAGTGCTAAATCGCAATGGGCAAGTCGATGAATTGACCCTTTCGGAAGAGACCCATATCGTTTCTGGCCTCGCCAAGCGTCAAATTCGGCCCTTTATCTGTTTCCCTAAAGAAATTGACGGAGCGCCGTCGGCTTGACACCTTCAATTTTATTACTTTGACTGCGCATTTTAGCATTAGGTAAATGACTCGGATTCAAAACTATATAGACGGCCAATTTTTTGATTCGGATGATGGATTAAGCCTCGAAATCATTGACCCGTCTTCGGCTGAAAAAATCGGTACCTTTCCGGATTCCGCCCAAAAGGAGATAGATGCCGCCGTGAAAAGTGCGACCAAGGCTTTTGAGCATTGGAGTACATCCGGCCCTGAATACCGATCGAAATGGCTTTTTTCGTTGGCTGACGCGATCGAATCCAAACTGACTGAATTTGCCATCGCGGAATCGCGGGATTCGGGAAAACCACTTTCGGTCGCGAAAATGGTGGACATTCCCCGAGCAGTGGCCAATTTTAGATTTTTTGCCGGGGCCATTTTGCACGACCAATCGGAAGCTTATGTGGATCGGCCGTCGGTGTTAAATTACACGCTCCGACAACCCCTCGGTGTTGTGGGATGTATTTCTCCATGGAATTTGCCCTTGTATTTGTTTTCCTGGAAAATCGCGCCCGCCCTGGCCGCCGGAAACTGCGTGATAGGCAAACCATCCGAAGTCACGCCCCTCACAGCCCACATGTTGGCCGAAACCTGCGTTGAAATCGGGTTCCCTCGGGGTGTTTTAAACATTGTCCATGGAACGGGACCTCGAGCTGGGGCGGCTCTGGTTGCGCATCCAGATGTCAAGGCTATCTCGTTCACTGGAGGAACAGCGACGGGCCGATTGATTTCCCGCGTAGCTAGCGAATCGCTCAAAAAGGTATCTTTGGAGCTTGGCGGCAAAAACCCAACCATCATTTTTGAGGATGCGGACCTCGAAGTCGCATCGACCACAGCCGTTAAGGCTGCGTTTTCGAATCAGGGCCAAATTTGCTTATGCGGATCCAGAATTTTAATCCAGGCATCCGTCTATGATCAGGTCAAGGCAAAACTGATCGAAAAGACCAAAGCGTTAACCGTTGGAGACCCTCTCGAATCAGCTACCGATATGGGAGCCATTGTATCTATGGCGCATTTCGATAAGGTATTGCACCACATTGAGTTAGCTCGTAAGGATGGCGGACATGTCCTGACGGGTGGAGTCCGTTTACACGTGTCTGGCCGGTGTGAAAACGGCTACTTTTTGGCGCCAACCTTGATCGAAGGCATCCCTCACACGTGTTCAGCCAACCAAGAGGAAATTTTTGGACCGGTAGCCACGCTGATTCCGTTTGAAACCGAGTCTGAAGCCATTCAATTGGCAAATGATACCAAATACGGGCTCTCCGCTTCCATTTGGACCCAAGATCTAAACCAAGCCCACCGGGTCAGTTCAAAGCTTTCAAGCGGAATCGTATGGGTAAATTGTTGGATGCATCGAGATTTGAGGACCCCGTTTGGGGGCGTCAAGGAATCGGGCGTCGGTAGGGAAGGCGGATTGTACGCCCTTCGATTTTTTACGGAGGCCAAAAATGTCTGTATCAAAATGGATTGATTCCAAATCATTCCATCGAACGACTGTCGCATCATGAAAAACACCATCATCAACTCCCCCGAAGCACCGGAGCCCGTCGGAGCCTACCCCCACGCTCGGCGAGTGGGCGATCTTCTGTTTTTGTCCGGAATAGGTCCCCGTCACCTCGGCTCTAAGGAAATTCCAGGGGTCATGCTCGACGCCAATGGAAAGTTGATTTCCTATGATATCGGCGTTCAAACGCATTCGGTGTTCGAAAACGTGGCATCTGTTTTGAAATCCGCTGGGTTGGGTTTTGAACATCTGGCCGACGTAACCGTTTTTTTGACCAATATGGCCGCGGATTTTGCCACGTATAATCAGATTTATGCCGAGTACCTCTCGGAGTACAAGCCGTGTCGCACAACCGTTGAAATCGGCTCGCTTCCAACTCCAATCGCCATCGAATTGAAATGCATAGCCGTTTTCCCGGACACTATGACTCGTCCATAATTTTTGATATATACTGAGTAGATTCTCCCTTTACTTCAACCTATTCCCTACCCGTCATGCTACCCCCAATCAACTTTAAAAACTGGGTCGATGAAAATCGTCATTTATTGAAGCCACCGGTCGGCAACAAGTGCGTGTATACAGAGGCCGGGGATTTCATCGTGATGGTCGTCGGCGGCCCCAATTCCCGCAAAGATTATCACTACAACGAAAGTGAAGAGCTTTTCTACCAGGTAGAGGGCGACATTGTGGTTAAAATCATTGAAAACGGGGTCCCCAAGAGCATTCATGTCCGAGAAGGTGAAATGTTTTTGCTTCCTGCGAAGACCCCACATTCCCCCCAACGTGGTCCCAACACCATTGGTGTAGTGATTGAGAAAGTCCGGGACGAAGCGGATACGGATGGCCTGGTCTGGTTTTGCGATGCATGCGGTAACAAACTCTACGACGAGTATTTCCACTTAGAAAACATCGTAACCCAGCTTCCCCCGGTCATGAAGCGGTTTTATGATTCGGAAGAGGCTAAAACGTGTGGTGCCTGCGGAGAGGTTATGACCCCTCCCACAGCAGCCAAATGACCCATACCCACTCTCGAGAGGATTTTTCCACTTTGCTTTTTCTTTCCAAAAAGGGCGTGTAATGGACTCAGGCGCTTACGACATTCACTCCCACATTTTGCCCAAAACTTGGCCCGATCTGGCCAAACGCTACGGGTATGGCGGATTTATATCCTTGGATCATCACAAACCGTGTTGTGCCCGGATGATGCAGGATGGAGTATTTTTCCGGGAGATCGAATCAAACTTGTGGGATGCCGAAATTCGGATTGATGAGTATCGGCGGCACGGTGTTTCCGTTCAGGTGTTGTCCACCGTTCCCGTTATGTTTTCGTATTGGGCCAAACCGGACGATGCGCTTGATTTATCTCGTTTCTTAAATGATCACATCGCCGAGCAAGTCAGTAGGTATCCCGCTCATTTTGAAGGACTTGGGACGGTCCCTATGCAGAGTCCCGATCTGGCAATCAAAGAGCTAGAAAGGTGTGTGCTCGAACTCGGGTTCCGAGGAATTCAAATCGGGACGAACGTAAATGGTTTAAACCTTTCAGAACCTCAGTTTTTTCCATTTTTTCAGCGGATGGATGAGTTGGGGGCCTGCTTGTTTGTTCACCCCTGGGATATGATGGGGGCGGATCAGATGCAAAAATACTGGTTGCCTTGGCTTGTGGGGATGCCGGCCGAAACCAGCCGGGCTATCGGACACTTCATTTTTGGAGGCATTTTTAATCGTCTCCCCGGCCTTCGGGTCGCGTTTGCCCATGGAGGCGGGTCGTTTCCCATAACCGTGGGCCGTTTCGAACACGGATTCAATGTCAGACCCGATTTATGCGCTGTTGACAACGCCGTTTCGCCCAGAGATTACTGCGGTCACTTCTATCTCGATTCACTGGTTCACGACCCAGCTGCACTTCGTTATTTGGTTGAATTATTCGGGGCGGGGCGCATCGCACTTGGAACGGATTACCCGTTTCCTCTAGGCGAACTGGAGCCCGGATCATTGATCAAGTCGGTGTATTTTGACCATCCGGGGCACCAAAAACAGCTGCTCAGGGACACCGCCAGAGAGTGGCTGGGCCTACTGGATGTTCCCAGATGAGCACTTCTAAGCTCATATCTCCAGAGAACACTCCGTTGGCGACTGCTTCGAGTTCCGACCTGATAGCGTCTATAAAGGTTGGCAGCGACATCTTTCGGGTGGATTTAGGTCGGGGAATTGACCTCTCCATTCCCATGTCATTTGGCGAAGCCGATCCCAATCTGTACGGAATTCCCCCGTCGGTGAAAACGACATTCGAAGTAGAGGAAATGATTGGCGATACGACAAGAGGCGGGCCCTGCAACGTCGATACTGTTACGCTGACGCCCCATTGTCACGGGACTCATACCGAAAGTATTGGACACATTCTGAACGAGCGCCGAAATATAAACCGGGTCGCTCCTTTGGGGATGCTACCCTGCACCATAATCAGTATCCATTCAGAATCCCTGATGGCGGCCGCTGAATCGTCGAGGCCGGCCCTCTCACGGGACGATATCGGTATCACAAAACGGCTGCTGGAGCAAGAATTGGACGGTTGTGGAGATGAATGGCTGACCGCCGTTCTGATTCGAACGCTGCCCAACGAACCGGGTAAATTGGCTAAAAAGTATATCGACAACACTACCCCGTTCTTCTCTACCGAGGCGATCGCCTATTTGGCGGAACGCGGTGTCGAACATATTCTTGTGGATCTGCCTTCGCTCGACCGATTGCACGATCAGGGAGAAATGGCGGCGCATCGAACGTGGTGGCACATCGAAAAGGGTGAGCACCTGACCCGCGATGGTGCTCATAATTTTCGAACCATAACTGAATTAATATTCATTCCGAATGAAGTGCTTGATGGGCCCGGGCTGGTGTCTATTCAAATTCCGTCCTTTGAAAGTGACGCGGCGCCTTCCCGCCCCATATTTTATCCTGTTTTAGACGTTTCCGCGAGTTAGGTTTACATTTTGACGCTCCATTTTTCTCAGTGCACCCTTTATCACATACCGAATTGACGAATCCAGACTTAACGCTGACGGGTGCCCGGAATCTTGACGTTTTGGACCCGCTCGGGAGTGTCCGATCCCTCTTTCTTATACCCAAGACCGAGGCAGGAAACGATGTAATCTATCTGACCGGCAACTCGTTGGGTTTGCAACCGACTTCGACGCGAAAAGAAGTACTTGAAGTGCTCGACGATTGGGAAAGACTCGGAGTTGATGGCCACCTGAAAGCTAAAAATGCTTGGCTCCCCTATCACGAGCGATTGACCGAGTCGATGTCTGCCTTGGTTGGAGCTAAGCCACTTGAAGTGGTGGTAATGAACTCGTTGACGGTCAATTTGCATCTGTTGATGGCCAGTTTTTACCGTCCAAACGCAAAGCGACGCAAGATTTTGATCGAACACCACGCTTTTCCGTCCGATCGATACGCGGTTCGATCACAGATTGCGTGGCACGGGTTTAATCCTGATCAGGACTTGATTATTGCGGGAGCGAACGCTGGCAAAGACGTAACGGATGAGTCCGAAATAAAGTCCATTCTGCGGGCCCAAGGGGATGAGATCGCTCTCGTGTTGATCGGAGGCGTTAATTATTATTCGGGACAGGTGTTTGATATTCCCCGGATTACTAGCGCTGCCCACCGCGCAGGAGCTAGAGTAGGCTTCGACCTGGCTCATGCCGTAGGGAATGTGGCGTTGTCACTGCACGATTGGGAAGTCGATTTCGCCGTATGGTGCTCGTATAAGTATCTCAATGCTGGTCCTGGCGGTCCGGGAGCGATATTCGTCCATGAAAAGCACGGAGCGGATGGTTCAATTCATCGACTCTCCGGGTGGTGGGGCCATGATTCGGAGTCGCGTTTCGCGATGCCGGACGAGTACCGACCCATGAAGGGAGCTGAAGGCTGGCAGCTCAGCAATCCTCCCATTTTATCCTTGGCGGCCTTACAAGCTTCTCTGGAAGTATTCAAATCGATTGGGATGGAGGCTATTCGGAAAAAATCGCTGCTATTGACTGATTTTTGCTTAGGGTTACTGTCTAAGGAGTGTGCTCACGGTATTGAGATCATTACCCCCACGGATCCCAAGCGGCGTGGTTCACAGATTTCGATTCGGGTCAAGTCTGGCGCAAATTCATCGGGGAAGGAGGTTTTTGACCGCCTGGAAGCGAATGGGGTGATATGCGACTGGCGCGAGCCGGATGTTATCC
>JAQBZH010000040.1 GCA_027622005.1 Bacteroidota bacterium
TTCTAAAAGATGCAGAAGAATCCACCTTAATTCAACCTAGAACTGTCCAACCTTTGGGGTCCATCTCTCTGGGGTATTCGAGACCCTAGCACTGGGTTCGCACCCTATGACGCAACCAACCTTTTAAGTTTTGATGATAATTGGACGCTTCCCTGGGATTACGATTTATTGTGTGGCGCAAATACCTCTTGTATAACTGACTTTAAAGATGCGGGCTACTTGTTGGCCCCACATGGTAGTACCACCAACTATGAATTTGCTGCAAACCGCGTACTTTTGCCAGACGAAGCGAACTGGACGTGGACCTGGGACAATAAAAATATAGGTTTTGCTGAAGGGTCCGAATTCATTGTTGAGGGTGATTTTGCCGCCTCCAACACGGAATTTTCAGCGTCTGGCGACCCTTGGAAGGGTGTTGTATTCGAAGATGGAAGCGTCGGAAATATTACAAATGGATCCGTTGTAGAAGAATTCAACTATGAAGAAGGTAATAACGGAATCGATATCCTTGGCGGAACCGTGACCATCTCCGACTCACAAATCCTAAATGACAACTGGCCGTGGGGGTACGGAATTGAAGTAAGTGATGGAACGTTGACTCTAGAAGACAGCTATGTTTTCGCAGACCGGGGACACGGAGTCTTGGCGCGATCTGACGGGTCGGTACTTCTTAAAAATACAGACTTTGAGGTGTATCACGCTGATGACGGGTTGTCGGCAGTGGCCGCGAACTGGGGAGGCGAGGTTGATGATAGTCCATCGGCCGTTTATTACGGGACCGGAAATTTCCTCCGCGCGACCGGTTCATCTGCAACGCGCATTACGGCCAATGCAGGTACTTATTTATGCGGAACATCTTTGGGAACGTACCCTGAAATGGTTTATGCTTCCGATGATGCCGATGTCAATGTTAACAATGCATTTTGGGCGGATTTGCCAACAGGCGATCATACCACCCAATACAATGGCGGTGACATTTCGGCTACCGGTCCAACTCTTGCATCCACTTGCCTTTTAAGCTCATCAAAAGGAGGTACAGCCTCGTCTTGGTTCGCTGGTTCTTCAAAACATGACCCTGATCTAGAGCACAGTTTACTGGGTCGGGCTAGGCGCGCCGCTCGCTCTAAAGATTTTAACAACGCAGAAAGTCTGTATTTACAAGTCCTAGCGGCAGAAGAAAGCTCTGACGACATTGCTTTTGCTCTGGATGGGTTGGTATCCGTTGTTCGTCATACGGAGAATTTCACGAGTCTTCTCCCAGAAGTAGATCGGATTCGCTCCAAATTTGCTGAAATGAGTCCATTTACCCATAACATCAAAGCTCGAATTCTTGCGCATAGCGGAGACTACAGCGCTGCTGAAGAGGAATTGGTCCAATTGGATAAGATCGCCGCGCAGTCCGTTGCCGCGTTTGAAACAAGGATTGATTTGGCATACATAATGCGGCGCTATCCAAAAAGAGTGGCGACGCTGCTAGAAGCGTTGGTACCGATTACAGAAGAACAGCAGCGGACACTTGTGCGAGCTTACCGAGTTTCTGGGATTGAAGTGTCACCGAGCCAAATTCGGCAAAGAAGTGTGGCAGTGAGCGATCCTGCGGTTTCTGTGGTCAACGCTTATCCGAATCCATTTAATCCGACCACTACTATTATATACAACTTATCTAGTCTGACGCACGTGAATATGGAGGTTTTTGACCTATTAGGACGATCGGTAGCAGTTCTGGTCAATGAGTCGCAAAACGCAGGAAGACACCATATCAGTTGGACTGGTGCGAACCTTCCTTCCGGCACTTACATCCTCCGGATGAATGCTCCAGAAATAAAAATCAATACATCGATACTTCTTCGCTTGGTTAAGTAAGACCCTGCTTTAAGCCTGCGTTTATTCGAACAAGCCCAGAGATCTCGACCGGTCATTCAATGACATGTTGAGGTCTTTGGGCTTTGTTATTGGATTATGATATTCTCATACCAATAACGGAGAAAGCATGCGATTCCGAATCGGACTTAAGTAACAACTGCTCGGATGATTGAACCAAAGTAACAAGCGCGTTGCTGGGGTGGGTCAATTTAAACCGTTGTGGTGGGTTGATTTTAAACCGTTGTTGACACCAGTAAATCCGGGGCGGATCAAAATGCCGGATGTGGTGGTTGCGAGAATCAATTAATTGGTAAACACGCACGGCAATGATTCAAGTATCTAAGATATCATTGGCAATACTTGTTCTAATGTTATTTGGCTGTAGGCCAACTGAGCCTAGTTCCGTACAAAACAATACTGAACAGATAGCACCAATACATATTGTATATGGAGCACCAGTTGGGGTTGAAGCGACCGTACCAGTCGCATGGGCCCACCCAACTGAAGTGAACGAGGAAGACATGATGGCCCGTAATGCGATGCCCGTACTCTCAATGGGTATCTCAACGGCGCTGTTTCAAAGCAAAAGCTGGGAAGAATCTGTAAAGAACATTGACTCGTATATCGAGGATTCTAGTTCTTCTTCAAAACTCATCGAGGGCTATATATTAGACCAGATGGTTATCCAATACGTGCTTCATTATTCAGATATATTAGAAAGTCCAGGCTCGAATCATCGCACAGAAACGTTACGCGATTACCTCAATACGCTTACCTTAAACAGATTCCCATATCCAGAAAGAATAGAATCGATCATCGTGGCGTTGGGAGAAGAATTAACGATCGAAGAGACTGCTATCGCTGCGCGTACCGCACTGGAATCGCATGAGTTTATGTCTCAACAGCTGGCAAACCATGATTGGGAATCATGCCCTGGTTGTTATGACGCAATGACAAAAGGAGAGAATCCAAAGGAGCTTGAACTTCGAACAAGCGCCATTTCAAACCTGAAAGAGTTGGCAAGCCGAACTAAAGACTAGGGATTCCAAGCTGACTCCTATCGATCCCGGAGCTTGAGTGGTTCTTCGTGACCGGACGGCCATGAAGCCGGGTTTCAGGGTGACAGCGGATACCCCTACTTAAATCTGCCGACGGATAATGGAAATAGCAGATCAAGTGCTAAGAGCAATTATAGCATCCGAGTTTATCTAATCCTAAACCTTTGGATGAGCGGGGTTCTCGTTTGGTGCCTGGAAAGAATTTTTTCAATAATCGGGAGTGAACGTGCTTTTGAGAACGTTGAAAAAATCAACACTGTTAATTCAAAAAGAGCACTGAACCCGTGACGTTGATTTATTCAGTTCGAAGAAGGGCGTTCACTCCCGCAATAAATAGAATGGAAAAGGCGCCGTTGGTTTGATGGAAGAGGATTATCCCGCGACTGAGGCAGCGATGTGTTGTACCGAAATGACAGAGTGTTTCGCCAGCGATACAGTTTGTATGTTGGCATGATGGATCGATAAGCGTTTTTAGGCCTTTTAGGAGGTTTTTGTGGAAGCGAAGGCGCACGGCACGTGGCTTGCAAAAGGTTATGCAACAACGACAAACAACTTGTCGAACCGCTTTAACCTTTTCGAATTACCACAGTGAAAAACTTCCTTACAATCGCTCTCTTCGCTCTAGCACTTGTTTCAACCGCTTCTGCACAGAGCAACGTCTCTAGCCAGCAAACCGTCATCAACGTCGCTCAGATCAGCGTCATCGCCGTTCAAGGAAACATCAACATGGTCATCTCTTCTGCTACCGCCGGACAGGCTCCGGACGCTGCCAACGCTTCTGCAACCTATGCGGTTACGACCAACGGCAAGAATCAGAAAATCTCTGCACAGCTAGACCGCACCATGCCAACCGGACTTTCTTTGTTCGCTACGATGGAAGCTCCTACGAAGGCTAAATCAAACGGAAAAGTAGAACTTTCCAGCAAGTCTGCTGATTTGGTAACGGGCATCTCTTCGGTAAACCAGGGCGGATTGGCCCTCGACTACCAAGCTGTTGCAACGGTAGATGCTACTCCAGACAACGTAGTTCGCACTGTAACCTACACGATTACAAACAATTAATCTGAAGGGCACCAACAACTAATCTGAAGGGTGCTTTTCGAAACGGCAACACGGGCCGAATCAATCACCCTTTCAACTAACTCCCTAGGGCTTTTAGCCTGGCCCTTTTTCCGTGAGTCGCCTCTATGTGAACGCGAACACATGCCTCTCTCAATCATATACAGGCCCAAATCAATCGGTAGATTATGCGCTTCAAGGATAAAGTCGTTTTAATTACGGGCGCAAGCTCGGGAATCGGGGCAGACGCCGCACAGGCATTTGCGGAGGAAGGGGCGCATGTGTTTTTGGTCGCTCGCCGAAAGGATAAAGGCGAAGAGGTGGCCGAATCCATTCGACGAAGCGGAGGCTCGGCGACGTTTTTTCAAGCCGATATGGCCATTCGTAGTGACATCGCAGACATGGTTAAAGCGTGTGTCAGCCAATACGGCCGGCTCGACATCGCTTTCAACAACGCTGGCATTGAGGGCGATTTCTTTGTAGACACCCATCTACAGTCCGAAGAAGCCTGGGATTTGGTCATTGCCATTAACCTGACCGGCGTATGGCACTCAATGCGTCAGCAAATTCCTGAAATGCTCAAGCACGGCAAAGGAGCCATCGTCAATATGGCTTCCATGGCGGGAGTCAAAGGATTTGCCGGAAGTTCTGGGTATGCAGCGAGTAAATTCGGAGTGATAGGGATTACCAAAGCGGCAGCACTCGAGTACGTTAAGCAAGGCATTCGCGTCAACTGCGTGTGTCCGGCAGTCATTCGATCTGAAATGGCCGAAAAAATCTTTATGACTACGGAAGAGTCGGCAAAAGCGACCGCTGCTGCACACCCTATTGGTCGAATTGGCGAAGCCAGAGAGGTTACTAACGCCGTTTTGTGGCTGGCCTCCGACGAAGCTTCTTTCGTTGTTGGAGAGGCGCTGCAAATTGATGGAGGTCTTGGAGCGTAATAATGAACCTCTTTCTTCGTTATATAGTAAAAGCCTGATAATTTGAAATTGAATGTTCAAGCAGTGAAGTCTTCCTTTCGAGAATATGGCGTAATTCTAGCACTTATCGTTGTTTCGGTGAGTGGGTATCTGTTGTTTTCCCAAAACAAGGAGGACATTCTAGCCTATTCGCTAGACATTCTGGGTACGAAACTGGTTGCTCTAATTGACGATGAAACGGCCAAACAGCGGGTCGCAGAGGCTTTTAGTCGTTTTCAAGAGCAGGTTATGAATCAAGAGGTGTCGGCCGAACAGGTCGAGTTAGTGGCCGCCAATGTGCTCAATCTCACGAATTCCGGTACGCGGCTTTCCTTGGAAGAGGCCGAATTGGTTCTAACTATGAATCCGGAGTCTTTCGCGAATAGCCTTCCATCGCCCGATCCTAATTTTTTTGGAGACACAGAGCCACCATTAGAAGTTAAATCCCCTCTACCGCCTCAAGTGGTAGCTAGTCGGATCATTCAACTGGCTCAGTTGGGTGAAAATCTGGAGGTCATGTTTGAATTTTCGAATGCAGTTGAAGACGAGACGAAGGGCGCTACTCGCTTTATTCGATTTGATTCGGATGAAAACGGCATGCACGTTATCGTGGACCCTGAGTTAGAAAAACTTTTCCAATCCGGTAAATTAAAGCCCGTCACGGAAGAATTGGACCGAAAAAATCTGGTGCGGTGGCAAAAAGAGTTGGAAAAAGATGCGTCGAGGCGAGCCAAATGGTTTGAATCCGAAGCCAAGAAGCTAGCCAACGTCCAGGTGTACGAGGTCCAAAGCGCTGAACGTGCAGACAGAATTCAAACCCTAGCCCGCATTCGACACTTGCAATCGCTCGGTATTACAACCGGCATGGATTCAGCGGCTATCAGTCTGGAAATCGGACAGATTATGACCGCCATCGGCGGGGCAATGAAAGAAGTAGGCAAAATTAATGTCGTACGTCGCGATTCATTGTCCAGACGAAGACAGTAATATCCCGACCTGCATTCCTAACTGACGGAACGGGATGATTCTTAGGGGGTTCATCCGCACCCAAACTGTTCCATTCGACGAGGCCGATTCGCTTTGAGGGTGCCTCTTCTTCAGCCAACTTTCTTGTCAACATGAAAATCGCAAAACGTTTCCGCTGGGAAGGTGCGCACCGTTTACCTTGGCACGAAGGTCCATGCAAAGACCTGCATGGTCATTCTTATGAAATGTTTGTCGAAGTGGAAGGGACGCCTGACGAAAACGGATTGTTGCTTGATTTCAAACATTTGAAACAGGCTTTGATGCCGTTGATTGAAGAGTGGGACCACGCAACACTCGTTGCCCAGAATGATGCGCAACTGCTAAAAATCATGCGGGATGCCGAGTGGCGGCACGCGGTCCTGCCGTACGATACCACGGCAGAGAACATTTGCGTATTTGTAGCCCATTATCTGATTGAGTCCTCTCGCGATATGTTAATCGAAAGACAAATCCACACTGTTCGAGTCCGCGTTTCTGAAACGGAAACGTGTTATGCCGAGGCCGTTCAAACGCTGTTCTAAGAACGATTTCGTTCGGAAAAAGAGACCCGAACTTTAGATTACGGGAAAATGCCCATTTCGGTGTAAGAAACAGCCACTTTGTCAATGGCGCTAACAAAAGCAGCTGTTCTCAGGTCTGTGCCCAACCGCTTTGAAATCTCGCGGACCTCTGCGTAAGAGCCGGCCATGGTTTCTTCCAATCCGGACTTCACCAGATCAATTTCATCAGCACCAGCCGTAACCTGGGCCAGTTCCGCTGCTTTTAATTCAATTCCGACAGCGGTCGCCATGGCGCGAACAATTCGTTCGTTGCTAGCCTGCTCGAAGCGCTTGCTCATCCGGCCAAACCGAATATGGGAAAGATTCTTTAGCCACTCGAAATACGAAACGGTAACACCTCCAGCATTCAAATAGACGTCCGGTAAAATCATAACCCCCATTCCAAGCAAAATCGCATCGGCATCAGCCGTAACCGGACCGTTCGCGGCTTCACCCACGATTTTGGCTTTGATGCGACCTGCATTGTCGGCGGTGATTACACTTTCGAGTGCCGCAGGGATCAGAATCTCGCAAGGCAATTCAAGCGCTTTGGAGGAATCCGCTATGTTCGTAGCGCCGGGGAAGTTCAAAATGGATCCCGTGGCTTTCCGATGAGCCATGACGGCCTCAACATCCAATCCTGCATTGTTATGAATTGCCCCTTCGTATTCCGCTAATCCAACAATGGTCGCACCGCCCTCTTGCATAAACTTCGCAGCCTGATAGCCCACATTTCCTAGTCCCTGAACAACAACTCTCTTATCCGCCAATCCAGTTTTTAATCCCAAGGCGGCCATGTCATCAGCAAAGTTGCATGCTTCCCGAATGCCGTAATAGGTTCCAAGACCCGTTGCTTCCGTACGTCCACGTACACCGCCAAGGGTGACGGGCTTGCCGGTAACGCAGGCGGCGGCCGTTAAGGGATCTCCGGTGAGGGAACGATAGGTATCCACGATCCAGGCCATTTCTTTTGGACCGGTTCCGTAGTCGGGAGCCGGCACGTCGATACCTGGGCCTATAAAATTCTTAGAAACCAACTCATAGGTATAGCGCCTAGTAATGCGCTCAATCTCCGCTTCAGAATAGTTTTTCCGGTTGATTTTAATGCCGCCCTTTGCGCCGCCAAACGGCACGTTGACGATGGCGCATTTATAGGTCATCAGGGTGGCCAACGCCGCGACTTCGTCTTCGTTTACGTTTTCGGCAAACCGAATCCCTCCTTTCGTAGGAAGTTTGTGCTGGCTGTGTTCCGCTCTCCAAGCTTCGATCACTTCAATCGACCCATCATCCCTTTTAAGTGGGAACTCCATTTTATACATCGAATTACAAATTCGAATCTGCTTGAGCAAGCCTTCAGGGTGATTGGTGTAAGCCGCCGCTTTTTGAAACATTCGGTCGACTTGCTGAAGAAAACTGATACTGGACATAATCAGATACGGGGATAATTCAAGTGTCAAAAGTTCTATCTTGAAAGCTTCTAAGTTCTCTAGTTAAAAGCTGTTCCAGAGCCCTTCTATTTACAAACCAAATGTCTTACAAGGAAGCGACATTTTTGTTATTGGGCGATCCCGTCAGTCATTCTCTTTCACCATTGATCCACAACACGGCGTTTTCGGCGCTGGGATTACCTTTCCACTATGCCGCGCACCGCATACCCATGGGTGACGAAACGGAATTGGAAAAAGTGATTCGGGAGATAGACGGCGTTTCGCTGGTGGGCGTTAACGTGACGATTCCCCACAAATCAGCCGTTGTCCCTTTCTTGGATGATTTGACGCCAATAGCTCGAAAAGTGGGGGCAGTGAACACGATTTACATAGAAAATGGCAGGAAAGTGGGGCACAATACGGACGTGGAGGGCTTTCTGTCCCCACTCGCGGGGATGAAGCTGGACAATAAAGAGGTAGTGGTCCTAGGGTCCGGGGGGGCGGCGCGGGCCGTGATGGTGGCCGCTCAATCGGGACTCAACGCCAGCCGCATCTCCGTGGTGTCCAGAAACCTGGATTCGGCCCGCGCCGCATGCACCGATCTTAACATAGGGGAAGTAAGAACCTACGCTGACCTGCCCGAACTGCTAAGCACCGCTTCCCTAATCGTCAACGCGACACCCGTTGGCATGTGGCCGGAAACCAACCAATCTCCGCTTAAAAATCCTGGGTTATTAAGCGAGAAACACACCGTTTACGATTTAATTTACAATCCGACGGAAACGGAGCTTCTTCGATCTGCAAGAATTCAAGGAGCTTCGATCGTTGGAGGGCTACAAATGTTGATTGCTCAAGCGGCCGGAGCGTTCCGGATTTGGACCGGATCCGAAATGCCGGTAAAGGACGTTTCCCGGACAATAAACAATTATCTCAAATCGACTCTGAACTAACAGGAAATGGTACTCGCAAATTTTCCGGACTTAAGCCTCGATCACCTTGAAGAAGAGACGCTGGAACGCTCCAAAACGATCCCTTCGGCTTGGTACGTCCATGCTGCTTACCACGATTTAGATAGAGAGTATGTCTTTTCCCGTTCGTGGCAGTACGTGTGCTCGGCGTCGCAGCTCAAATCGCACGGAGATTATGTGACCGACGTCATTGCTGGCAACCCAGTGATTGTCATTCGAGACGACAATGGGCAGCTCCAGGCCTACTTTAACGTCTGTAAGCACCGCGGCGGACCGTTGGCCATGGACACGTGCGGACATGCCAAAGTGCTGCAGTGCAAATACCATGGCTGGACCTATTTGCTCGACGGATCACTCCGGGGCGTCCCCCGCTTTGATCGCACGGAGCTGTTTGACAAAAAGGACTTTGGCCTTACACCGATTGTTGTTAAAGAGTGGCAAGGCCTCGTTTTTCTGTGTCTGGAACCGTCGTTTGCTCCTCCTTTTGAAGAAGTAATGGCGGGGATCGCCGAGCGAATATTCCCGACCAAACTGGATCAATTGCAGTTCTACAAAAGGGATGATTATCCGATCGAAGCCAACTGGAAGGCGTATGTCGACAACTACCTCGAAGGATATCACATTCCATTAGTGCACCCGGACTTGATGTCAGTGCTCGACTTTCGATCCTATCAAACAGAAACTTCCGCACACCATTCGCTCCAGTTTAGCCCGTTGAAGGACGGAAATCATTCGTATGGTTCGTCTTCGGACCAGGCGTACTACTATTTCGTTTTTCCGAATATGATGCTGAATATCATGCCAGGGCGGCTTCAGGTTAACCGAGTGGATGCGCTACGGTCAAATGCCTGTTCCACGGTTTTTGACTACTATTATTCCAGCATCACCCAAGACGACCTTGATGGTAGAATTAAGGACGATCTGGCTTTCAGCGACCTTGTGCAGCAGGAAGACGTCGAGATTTGCGAATACGTACAGCGAGGCCTCTCTTCCAAAGCGTACGATCAGGGTCGGTTTTCGTATGATCTGGAGGGCGGTGTCTACCATTTTCAACTGAGCCTCAAACGCTCTTATCGCCAAGCTCGGGAAGCTCTGCTCGCTAACGGGGCGGAAAAAATTCGCGAATCCGGGCCCGCGTTATGATAACCCCATCCATTTTTAAGGCGCCTGTGCTCGCTGGTTTTTCGACGCGAAATGGGGGCGTGAGTCCGATGCCCTATGGAAGCCTGAATTTGGGGCTTTCTACTGCCGATTCCAATGACAATGTACTCCAGAACCGGACGCTGGCTGCGGCCCATTTTGGACTTACCAAAGATCAAATGGCCATCGCCGGGCAGGTCCACAGTAGCCGCGTACTGACAGTGACTGGTCCCGGTCTCTTTCCCGGCTACGATGGGTTGGTAACTAATCAACCCAATTTATTATTGAGTATTTCCGCGGCTGATTGTGCGGCTGTGCTACTAGCTGACGCTTCGGCCCGCGTAATCGGTGCTTGTCATGCCGGATGGCGGGGGCACGTGGCGGGCATTATCGATCATACCATTTCGGCCATGACGGGGCTTGGCGCCTCTTCGGACCGAATCCGAGCCTACATCGGACCCTGCATATCGGTTGGCCAATTTGAAGTAGGAGAGGAAGTTGCCGAGCAATTTGAGCCACCATTCGTCGTGCGCAGAGCGGAGTGGCCGAGACCCCATATCGATCTTACCGGGTCTATCGGTTTGAATCTAGTCCGCTGCGGTGTATCTCCCGAAAACATTGAGCCGTCAAAGGAATGTACCGTTACTCACTCTGATCTATTTTTCTCTCATCGGGGCCAAAATGGGATCACGGGGCGCATGATGGGTTTTATTTGCTGGTCGTCGACTTACTCTGGCGTCGAATTAATCGGGCGGAGAAATAACCTTAAAAATCATGGTTAAAGACTATAACACCCGTTTTTACGCAAGCATCTTCTGTTCGGAAGGGGCGTTCAACTGGCCATGAAGATAGCCGTCGTACAGTTCAACCCCATCGTAGGAGATATAGCCGGGAATGCCCGCCGTATCCTGAAGATTGCTCAAGAAGCATCGGCAAAAGGCGCTGATCTGGCCGTTTTTCCGGAATTGTGCATGGTTGGGTATTCGCATCACGATTTGCTCGATAACGATTATGTAGTAACCAGTATTGAGGTCGCCACTACCTGGATCCACGAGCATTTACCGCATGACATAGCGATCATTTTGGGGACCGTTCGTCGTAATCCGTCGCCACACGGAAAAAGGTTATTCAATTCCGCAGCGTTTTTGGAGTCGGGTAAGCCGGCGCGGTTTGTGGATAAAATGCTTTTACCGACGTACGATTTATATGACGAATACCGATACTTTGAGCCCGCTAAATCGCAAACACCGATCAAGTTTAAGGGCCTCAAACTGGGCATCCACATTTGCGAGGACATGTGGAATCTGGAGAAATATGCCAGCTACTTGGTGTATGAACGAAATCCACTTTCTGAATTGATAGAAAAGGGAGCCCAGGTTTTGATCAATTTGTCGGCATCTCCCTTCTCCCATGGACGACACGATCTGAGGACAGAACTCATACAAGACATTTGCGCACAGCATCGGGTGCCGTTTTTGATGGCGAATCAGGTGGGCGCCAACACCGAAATGGTTTTTGATGGTGACAGCCGCGTCCACGCAGCCAATGGAGATCTACTTTGCCAGGCTCCTTCGTTCGAAGAGACGGTCCTCTATTGGAATACGTTTGATCAGCGGCCCATCGCAGCGCCGACGCACGATCGAATTCAGGACATTTTTGACGCGCTTGTTTGTGGCATCCGGGAATACGACCGAAAATCGGGCATATTCAATAAGCATTTGATTGGTCTTTCCGGTGGCATCGATTCGGCCGTGACGGCTGCTCTTGCGGTTGAGGCCGTTGGGGCCCATCGTGTGATGGGTATTACTATGCCTTCTGAGTACTCTTCCGAAGGTAGTGTTAGTGATTCGCACTCTTTGGCTCACAACCTTGGAATTCCCTGTCATACGTTACCCATTCGGGGTGCTATCACGTCGTTTAAGGATATGCTGGCGCCCCTGTTTGACGGCACCAAAGAAGGCCTCGCCGAGGAAAATATCCAAGCCAGAACCCGCGGCCTCGCACTCATGGCCGTTTCCAATAAATTTGGGCATCTTTTGCTTTCCACCGGCAACAAGAGCGAGATGGCCATGGGATACGCGACCCTTTATGGCGATATGGCAGGAGGCCTCGCAGTCCTAGCCGATGTGTTTAAAACGGATGTGTATTTGCTGGCTGAATTCATCAACCAAAGAGCCGGACGCGCGCTTATTCCCGTGTCCTCCATCGAAAAACCACCTTCAGCCGAGCTCAGACCCGACCAGCGGGATCAGGATTCATTGCCTCCCTACCCCGTCCTCGACGAGATCTTGCGCCTTTATATAGAAGAGCGAGGGGACGTTTTCTCGATCTGCGACCAACTGGGTCATGAAGAGGATTTTGTCCGCGATATTCTTTCAGTCGTCGATCGAAACGAATTCAAGCGCAAACAGGCCGGACCCGGACTTCGCGTGAGTAAAAAAGCGTTCGGCACAGGCCGTCGCATGCCGTTGGTGATGAAAATGGACCGTTTCGCACTCGAACAGTTAAAACAGGAATTGAACGTAGAGGCCAACGCATGATTGACTATGTATCAGGAAAACTGGCCTACAAAAAACCAACCGAAGCCGTTATTGATGTGGGGGGTATCGGTTACAAAGTACTGATTCCGACATCCACCTTCGAGCAGTTGCCAGCCTTAGGCGGGCTGACAAAGCTAGTAACCCATCATTATGTGCGCGAAGACGCCATTACCTTGTTCGGTTTTGGTACGGAAGAAGAACGCACCGTTTTTAATATGATGTTGGCCGTATCCGGTGTGGGACCAAAACTAGCATTGGCTGCCCTCTCGGCCATGCGCCCTTCGGAGATTCGGTCCCGCATACTGGAGGGGGACAGCGCCATGCTCACCCGCATCCCCGGTGTGGGCCGAAAAACGGCGGAACGCATCATTATTGAACTACGCGACCGATTCGAAAAGACCTCTTGGGGCGATTCAGGGGCGGATATTTCCAACATGACAACAGCCAGTTCATTCAGAATGGACGCAATGGCGGCGCTCGAAGCGCTTGGACTTTCCCGCTCAGCGGCCGAAAAGTCGGTTATCGCGGTGCTCAGACAGAATCCTGAGATCTCGAGCGCAGAAGCGCTAATTCGTCTGGCCCTTAGGTCATAGAGCTAAGTCCTGGGCGAATTAGGACGCTTTAGGAGCGGAAATGCCTGCGATATCAAATCCCTCCCCTTTATTTACATTCAGCGTTTGTGTCGGGAAAGCGAATTGGATACCCCGCTCTTGAAACTCCCGATGAATTTGCAAATTGATGGCCTGCTGAATGTCCATCATGACGAGGTATTCTGGCACGAGGGTGAAAAAAACGACCTCGTATTCGATTGAGTAAGGCGCAAAAGTTTTCAGATGACTGCGTTCGAAACGAACATTTTCCTGCGCTTCCACCGCCGCTTTCAACATCTCAGGAATCTCTTTCAGTTTTTCGTGTGGGGTGTCGTAGGTAACTCCGATGGTGAACAGGGCGCGGCGCTCATTCATCCTTTGGTAATTCCGAACACGACTACTGAGTAGGTCATTGTTTGAAAAGATGATCAACTCACCGGTCAAACTGCGAACCCGCGTCGTCTTGATTCCAATGTGCTCCACCGTTCCCGAATACTCCCCTACGACCAAGAATTCGCCGTATGAAAACGGTTGGTCACCAATAATAGAGATATAGGCCAAGACGTCAGAAAGGACATTTTGAAGGGCCAACGCGATAGCGATTCCCCCAATACCAAGCCCCGCCACCAGCGCCGTTATGTCGATGCCGAAATTGTCCAGCATCACCAGCAGGACGGTCAACCAGACGATAAACGTAAATGCCAAGCCCAGAGCCCTGGCTGCGGCCACTTTGGTATTCTGGTCTTCGCTGGCGTGCAAATACCAACTCACGATGAGGCGGATCAGACCATTTCCCGACAAACCAAACTGAACGGCAAACCCAATCGAAACAAAGTGACTCAGAAAGCGAAGATTGGGGGTTTCAACCGCAAAAAACCGAACCGCCAGATAGAAAGAGACCAGAACTAAAAAGTAATACCGTAGGCCTCGTAGCAATTCGGCGAATACATCATCAAAGCGGTTTTCGGTCCGAGCAGCCAGTGTTTGTAGCCTGGTAAACACCACTTTTTTGACCAACATGAAGATGGCTGAAATCAAAAAAGTGATGCCGACTAGCTTAACCCATGCTAGCAAGGTGATGTCTAAAAATTCGATATCTAAAAAGGTCGGATTCATACGAAAAACAACGGATAATGGTCTAAAAACGGCGTCCGATTATGACGCTACGCCCGCCAGTTCAACGCTGGAGCGGTGTTTCAGTTTGCCCTTGGAGGCCAACAATTCCGCATTCAAAATGGCCCCTCCGGCAGCGCCCCGGATCGTATTATGGACCAGACAGATGAACTTTAAGTCCAGGATGGGACACGATCTCACCCTACCAATAGTCACCGTCATACCGCCACCATAATTAACATGTCGTCGGGGTTGAGGATGAGTTGGATCAACCATCAACTCCAGCGCGCGCTCCGGGGATCCGGGTAAGTTAGACACTTCCCTTGGAATTGAAAACTGTCCGATCGCCTGGAGGGCCGATTCAATGGAGACGCCGGTTTTTTTAAACTTAACCGAAACCGCGGCTAGATGGCCATCAATCACGGGGACGCGATTGCACTGAGCACTGACCCGAAAAGTAGCTGGTTGGACCCCGTTTCCTGCCAAAGTCCCTAATATTTTAAGCGGTTCGGACTCTACTTTTTCCTCTTCACCCGAAATAAAAGGAACGACGTTACTGACGGCGTCCAAGGAAGCCACGCCGGGGTATCCGGCACCGGACAAGGCCTGCATCGTCGTGGCATGCACGCATTCTATTCCAAAAGCGTCGTAAAGCGGCTTCAATGCCATTGTAATGCCAACACTTGCGCAATTGGGATTGGTCACGATATATCCCTCACTGCCCCAATCCTGGGAATCGATGAGGTTTAGGTGATCCGGATTGACTTCGGGAATGAGCAGCGGCACGGTAGGATGCATCCGAAAATTTCTGGCATTTGATATGACCGGATAACCGGCACGGGCATAAACCTCTTCCAATGAACCAGCGACGGAGGAATCTAGGCCCGAAAACACAAAATCGCAGTCCAGAAGTGCTTCATTCGCATTTTGAACTTCCAGTTTGGCCGCTTTGCTTGGTAAAGAGGTGTTTTCCAGCCAATGGACCACGTCTCCGTACGATCGGCCGGCTGACCGCTCCGAAGCCGCCAGTCCCGTAACTTCAAACCATGGATGGTCCGCCAAAAGCGCAACAAACTTTTGACCAACAGCGCCCGTCGCGCCTAAAATTCCTACTCTCAGTTTCATGGTTGAACTTCCTTAAGACGCGCATCCGATATCGATGAGCTTGATGTGGTATGATTAAAATGAGCCAGCTGCCGACGCGAGTCTCTCTCAATTCTCCCTGGTAAGAGACGCGGCAAAATCAGCGTTCCATCGCCCTGAGGGAATCGGGTGGATCGGACATGCACCGGAATACAGGCCTCCAGAACAGGCAAAAAGGCTTCGGTGTGCATTCCAAGGGCACTGGCTTCATTCCAAGACGTGGCGTCTTCAAGGAGCAAATACAAGAACTTCCCGGCGCCTTTAACTTTATTCGGATCCGCCGTGTACAGACCGTCCACATCGGTCCATCGATCCATTTTAGCCGCCCCAACGGCCTCTGCAAAGAGAGACGCCGAATAGTCGCTACCGCCACGTCCGAGGATGGTCGTATTTCCGTCTTTGTCCGAGCCTACAAATCCGGTGACGATGGGTACCACAAACCGGGACAGGTCAGAATACCAATTGGATATTTGCAGCTTGGTCTGATCCCGAACCACGCCCTGATGGTCTGTTAGAACAAGTTTTCGGGCGTCAATTGCTTGCGCCACAACGCCTTCCTGGGTTAACAAGGCCGCCACCAGCGGTGCTGAAAGGAGTTCCCCGGTGGCTAGAATGGCCGCCGTACGATGCCCATCGTCCGGAAGATGGCATCGATCTCGAAGTCCATCCATGATACCTCCGATAGTCCGAAGGTAGGTGTACCGGCGGCGGCTGTCTAAAACGGTCTCGGAAAGCTCGATGTGCCGTCTGGCAAGTTGGGCGATAACAACTTCAGGATCATTGGAGTTGGTTAAGGTCACGAGCAGATCGGTCACTCCTGACAAAGCAGAAACAATGACTACGGGCTGACAGGATGCGGCCTCCCCTCGAATAATCGTGGTCACACGGGCCAGACTCTCCGCACTGCCCACCGAAGAACCACCGAATTTCAACACCTTTACCAGAGAATGCGTCATTTTATCGAACGTAACTCGCTGCGTTTATGTCTATCGAACATCCCGTGGCGTGATCTGCCAGACCGCTGGCTAACAACACGATCATCGGTGCTACGTCGGATGGTTCGGTCAATCGATTAAGCGCAACCCCTCCGAGTACAAATTCTTCGCCGTAGGCGTCTATGGCGTCCTGAGCCATGGCGGTCCGAACAAATCCAGGAGCAATTACAAACGCCACAATGCCATCCTTTCCAAACCCCCTCGCCACGCTGCGGGCGAGCGCCACCATGGCTCCTTTCGATGCGGCGTATGCCAAGTAGTCCTCCGAATCGCCCCGGAATGCGGCTCTAGAAGCAATATAAATGATGCGCCCACCGCCCCTTGATCTAAAATGATCGATGGCGCATTTCGTCAGGATCCCTGAGGATCGCGTATTAACGTTAAATGTCCGGTCCCAACTGGTTATCCAATCCTCGTTGGAGCTGTTTATAGGGGCCAATTCCGCTATACCAGCATTGTTGACGAGCACGTCAATATGGCCGAAATGGGCGACTACCGCGTCAAATAGTCGAATGGCCGCGCCGGCGTCTGCAAGATCAGCTCGAAACGACTTTGCGCCGTGGCCGATTTCGTTGCACAGTGCATCGGCTTCCGAAGGAGAATTGCTGTAATGCACGGCCACCGTAGCACCAGCGGAGGCCATTTGTCGGGCAATTTCATTGCCTATACCTCGACTGGCTCCCGTGACTAAAACGACTTTGGATGATAGATCTATGCGCATGTTACTTGTTGAAAAACGGGTTGTGCAATGATTTTTCGTGGCCCGGAAAACCACTTTTTGATGATACCGTTGAGTGTGTCTCCTTCAAGGAGAAAAGCGTCATGACCGTGCGGCGATTCAATGATAGCCAGATCGGCACCGGGAATCGCTTCCGCCAGCTCTCGCTGCTCTTCTAATGGAAATAAAATATCGGTATCTACTCCGACCACCAAAACCTGCGCTTTGATGGATCGCAATACCTCAAGATACGAACCCCGCCCCCTCGATAAGTCGTGCGAATTAGAAGTCTGGGTCAATCGAACATAACTGTTTGCATCAAATCGGTCGACCAGCTTTTGTCCTTGGTACCGGAGGTAAGATTCTACAGAAAACGGCTCTTCGGGGGCGTTTTCGCCTGAATTCTGATTTATAGCTGACGAGTCCGCTAGGATTTTTTCCCGTCCAAAACGCGTGGTGAAGGAAGCTGGATTGCGATACGATAACATGGCAATCATGCGGGCTCCCGCGAGCCCAGCCTTCGGAGGGGCGTCCGCTGAGTAATGCCCCCCGTTCCAGTTGGGATCGGCGTAAATGGCCTGTCGCTGGGTTTCAGTCCAGGCAATACACCATGCTGAGTGACGACCGCTGGTTGTGACGGCCACCACTTTTTTCACTGTGGGATCCAAGACCGCCCATTCGAGAGCCATAAATCCCCCCAAAGATCCGCCAATCACGCATTCAACGCCGCAGACTCCCAGGCTGGAAAGAAGTCTGCGCTGAACCTGTACTTGATCCCTTACGGTACAAACAGGAAAATCGCTTCCATATGCGACACCGGTAGAAGGGTTGATACTAGATGGCCCGGTGGTTCCGTAACAGGAGCCCAGCAAATTCGCGCAGACGACAAATTGGGTCCGGGTGCAAATGGCACGTCCCGGGCCCAAGATTGAGCCCCACCAGGAAGCAGCATTGCTATCCCCGGTCATCGAGTGAAATACTACGACTACGTTGGTTCGCTCGGCATTGAGTCTTCCCCACGTCTGATAGGCCACTTGTACGTTCTGTAGTACGCGGCCCGACTCCAATTCAACCGAATCAAATAAATGGGTTCTAAGATCAGACATGGGTGGCAGAAGATTTTGTGGATCGCTTGGTCGTACTACAGCTTGCCGCTAGGAGGGCTTGTTCCAAGTCGGCAATGAGGTCATCTATGTGCTCAATACCAACGGAGAGCCTAATCACGTTGCGGGTAATTCCAGCTTCTTCTCTTGCTTCGGGTCTCATAGAGGCGTGACTCATCGTGGCGGGTTGTTCAATGAGCGATTCCACTCCTCCCAATGATTCGGCTAACGTAAACACTTTGGTCGAGGTCAGGAGCGCTCTTACCGCGGCCGCGTCCCCAATCACCTCAAAAGAAACCATTCCTCCGAATCCCTTTTGCTGCTTTTTGGCAAGTTCGTGACCTTCGTGGGACTCCAATCCGGGATAAAACACCTTTTTGACACCCGAATGGCTTTCCAGGTAGCGCGCGACAGTCTGAGCATTCTCTTCGTGCTGGCGAAGCCGGAGAGGTAGCGTTTTAAGGCCCCGAAGAACCAACCAGCTATCGAACGGAGCGCTGGTAGCGCCCGTTGCGTTGGCCGCAAAATGGGCTCGTTCGCGGTTTTCTTTCGTTTTTGCTACGACAACACCTCCGATTACATCGGAGTGCCCATTCAAATATTTCGTCGTCGAATGAACTACAAAGTCCGCTCCGAAATCAATGGGGCGTTGCAATAGAGGCGACAAAAAAGTGTTATCAACAATCACATCAATGCCCGCATCCTTCGCGATTTCACCGACCTTCTGAAGATCTATAATGCGAAGTAACGGATTGGAAGGTGTTTCCACCCAAACTGCCTTGGTTTCTGGTCGGAGTGCCAATGCAAGGTTTAGCGGATCGGTTAAGTCCACATACGATACGTCCAATTTCCCCTGCTTTTTGTACCAGGTCAAAAGGCGCTCCGTACCTCCGTAACAATCGTGCGAGCAGATGATATGGGCGTCAACGTCATACAGCGCCAAAACTGTGGCCACTGCCGCCATTCCGCTAGCCACACAAACGGCTCCGGCACCACCTTCTAGATCGGCGATGGTCGATTCAAGGGCAGCGCGGGTAGGATTTCCCGATCGAGAGTAATCATACGCCGGTTTTCCATCGGTATCGTCAAATCGAAAAATGGCTGTTTGATAGATGGGTAGCGACACGCTTTTGTACGCACCATCGGTTAGTTGACCTGCGAGAGCCAATTTGGTCTGAGCTTGAAGCTCCGAGGAAATAGTCGTAGATGTGTTCGAAGAGATTGGGGAAGAAGCCATGGTGAGAATCGGATGTCAGTTACAGGTTTGTGTTCTTCCTTCTGACTTCCGAAGTATCGGCTGGGGCGCGTAGCAGTGCTAAGGAGAGGTGGTCGCGCTGGAGGCTGTGGTAGCCTTCAGCGACTGGTCAGAGCCAGCGTTTCACCTTTCCCATCTCGCCCAGATACAACAAAACCCTCCGGATAAATCGGGAGGGTCGTTACAAAACCCGATGCAAATTGACTTGCGAAGGGCTTTGGCGTCCTTCCCATCTATCTCGATCTTGTATCGAGCAGGATTTAGCACCTAACGAAATCCTATGACGGATTCCCGGTTGCTACGACGTCTCAGGGCCTGTCCCTCGGTCGTTCTTGATGGAAGTGGAGCAATAATACGGCAATAAAGACCTTCTACGCAAGTCCTTTTTACGATTCCAGACTTTTTGATCGACTACCGAGTTGTATTGACCTCATCCCGGGGTCCAATTAGGACATTCAGGGATGTGGGTAGGGGCGTTGTGGAGGGAGGCAGCAGCAGGGGGCAATACCCTGCCTGCATCACCTGAATTTTTGGTCTCGCCCGAGGCCGTTGGTCCCAGCTAAACGCCGTTGTCAGTCGTTATCCCGCTTATCGTAAGCAACCACGATACCGTCTTCGACATACCTTTTCAAATGCCTCAGATACATCGCCCAGCAATAGGAGGAAACGCGAAAATGGGTGGATTCCGATCCCCAATTCGCGTGTCGGAATTCGAGCCAGGTCCACTCGCCCTCCTGCGATAGATCAAATGACAACGTCGTGTTGGTCCAATCAGGCTCGGCGTCGGTAAACGTCCACTTCACTCTTTTATTCGAGGTAACCTCGGACAGGACGCCTTTCCATCTAAATTCGTCCGAAAAATAAAAGGAGTACTCAGCACCTTGCTTTATTTCTCCCTTGGATGATAACGTCCACCAGGCCGCCAGCCCTTCTGGGCTCGCTACTGCGGAAAAAACAGCCGCCGCTGGTGCATGGATGGGAAATCGAAATACCAAATCAGCCATTTCTACCTCTCAGTCGAGATTCTGCGTCATATTCTGCCACTAAAATCGATCTCCTCAGCAAAATAAACAAACGAGGGCCTTATTAGTGCCCGTGTTAGATCGGTTGGTTTCGCGTTGACATTCCATTACTTTCCTGCTTCCAGGTATCGTTCAACGTTCGGAAAACCCTCCAATTCCTCGATCCGATGGCCGAGCTCAAAAAAGAATTAACGACGTTTGACGGAATCGCGCTACTGATAGGAATCACGATCGGGTCGGGCATTTATTCCACGCCGTCGCTGATTGCAGGGTATTTCGGATCCTTCTCCCAGATTATTACCGCGTGGCTCATTGTCAGTGTTTTTGTGATGATCGGCGGATTGATTTACGCCGAGTTAGGCACGCGCATTCCTACCACCGGAGGCGAATACAGCTACATCCGCCGGGCGTTCGGACCTTTTGCCGGGTTTATGTTTGGCTGGGCCCAGCTCTTCATCATCCGGACCAGTCCTGGGGCCGGTCTTGCCATCATTGCTGCCGATTACATTGCTTATTTCGTTCCGCTTCCGGGCCTTTGGCATACTACGGTGGCGCTGTCCATCATTGCCCTTTTAGGAACATTCAATTATGTAGGGGTGCGTTGGTCTGCTTTGTTTCAACGGGTCACCACCGTGTTCAAGATTGTGGGCCTCATCTTGTTTGTGGTCCTCTTTTTATTCCTGTTGGGGGGCGCTCCTAGTCAACTTGGGTCGGTTGCTGCTCCGCAAAACGGAGCCGGCTTTTTTGCGAATCTCGTTCCGGCCCTGATTCTGATTGTCTTTACCCACACCGGCTTCGATCGGGTGGGCTATGTTGCGGGTGAAATGAAAGACCCTCGCAAAATCATCCCTAGGAGCATGATTTTTGGGTTGTCCCTGATTATGGCGATTTATATCTCCTCCATCACGATTTACCACTATGTTTTAGGAATAGAAGGGATGCGGGCTACGGTTACTCCCGCCGCCGATGTTGCCTTCATGATGATCGGTTCATACGGAGCCGCCGCCATTGCAATTTTGGCCATTGTTTCCGCCATTTCGAGCACAAACGGTACGATTTTGTCTTCCTCCCGCGTGTACTATGCCATGGCTAAAGATGGCATTTTCTTTAAGTCATTCGGAAAGGTTCACGAACGATTTGGGACGCCTACGCGCTCCATAATTGCCCATTGCGTGTGGGCTGGTGTAATTTTGGTGGCCAGAGGAAATTTTGAAAATATTGTCGCAGGGATGGTTTTTGCCATTCTCATATTCTATTCCATGACGACCTTGGCTTTATTCAAATTTAGGAGAGAAAAAACGGGTGAGGATGAAGGGAAAGTGTTCAAAGTACCCGGTTTCCCCTATATCCCTGGCCTTTTTCTTGTAGGAGTTGTCACTTTGTTAGTGGCTCGGGCCTTTTTTGAATGGGAAAAATCGATAATCGACATCGCGTTTGTGCTGACCGGCCTTCCCGTATCCTATTTTTGGCTACGTCGCAAAACGAAGACCTAAAATTCCAGACGCATGCTGCAGCAGTTTGATGAAAGAAATCGGGACCTTTTGGTCAATATCAATGGGGTTCTGATTCATCGCGATCAAGCCGGAATAAGCCCATTTGACAGCCTGGTGCAAGGCGGGGATGGGGTTTGGGAAGGCCTACGGGTGTACAACGGGAAGATTTTTAAGCTGATTGAACACCTGGTTCGACTGCGCAATTCTGCCAAAGCGCTGGCCTTCGATACCATCCCATCGGTTGACGCACTGGTAGAAGAGATCCGCAAAACCTTGGTGGCCAACAAGATGACGGATGGCGTCCATATCCGGGTCACGTTGTCGCGAGGGGTCAAAATTACTTCTGGGATGGACCCTAGGCTTAACAAATCGGGTCCAACGCTGATTGTGCTGCCTGAATGGAAGAAGCCGGTATA
>JAQBZH010000006.1 GCA_027622005.1 Bacteroidota bacterium
GGTAATGAGAACTCTGGCAATAACAAAAGCGGCGCCGCCCTATGGTCGGCGCCGCTACTTTTTTTGAACCGAAAACCTGACTAAAACGTCGTTCTTTCGTTCTTTCTGAGCGGGTGATGAGATTCGAACTCACGACCCTCACGTTGGCAACGTGATGCTCTACCACTGAGCTACACCCGCTTTCAGAGCTCCCAAAAATACGCCTAACTCCTTCCGAGGTCAACCCCTTACGGCTCTTTACCCGCTTCTTCGCAGACTCTTTTCATTCCTTCGAACTTGGCGTGGATTTGATCATGACGTAAGCGTTTCGACCTGATGATTTGTACCTTTCATTTTCATTTGGTCTTGTCTTAGACCCATCCCAATTCGATCCATGGCTCAACTCATTGATGGTAAGTTGTTATCCGCTCAAATTCGAAGCGAAGTAAAAGCGGACGTTGAAAAACGAGTTCAGCTAGGCAAAAGGGCGCCTTTTTTGACGGTTGTTTTGATTGGGGAAGACCCCGCTTCGGCTTCGTACGTTAAGGCAAAAGCGGCTGCTTCAGCCGAAGTTGGCATTGGAAGTGATACGTTGAGATTTGAATCGTCCATCTCTGAATCTGAAGTGCTAGCGCTATTGGCTCGCCTTAACGAAGACCCAAATGTGGACGGCATCTTAGTGCAACTGCCCCTGCCATCCCATATCGACGAGCAAAAAGTGATCAATGCAATCGCCCCGACCAAAGATGTCGATTGCTTCCACCCAGAAAGCGTTGGAAATTTGGTCATAGGAATGGACGGATTTCAACCTGCGACACCTGCCGGGATTGTCGAAATGCTTCGACGCTCCAACATTCCAACCGCTGGCAAACATTGTGTAATTATTGGAAGGTCGAATATCGTCGGAAAGCCGCTGGCCAATCTTATGCTGAAAAAAGGGATTGATTCAACGGTTACGGTTTGCCACAGCCGGACTCCGAATCTCCCGGAAATCGCCCGACAAGCAGATATTCTGGTTGCAGCAATCGGCCGCGCCCATTTTGTGACCGCCGATATGGTGAAAGAAGGCGCCGTTGTGATCGACGTGGGTATAAACCGCATTGACGACCCGACAAAGGAGCGCGGTTATCGATTGGTAGGTGACGTCGATTTCGAAGCCGTTTCCAAAAAGGCCAGCTTTATCACACCGGTCCCAGGCGGGGTTGGCCCCATGACTATTGCGGTTTTACTACAAAACACGCTCAAAGCATCAAGGTAAACGAGGACTGGTCGTCATCAGCCTCGTCTCTGCGGTCCGCGACTCTAATTTGTCTCTAGCATAATTTAAGGAGTCGGTTTTTGCTCCGATCCCACGCATGTAGGCACCATCAACCGACGGTTGTGTGCTGCTTGCCGGACAAACGCCAACAACCGACTGCCCTTTGATATGTTACTTTCCTTAATTCACCGATGCCGCTCGGCCAATCAGCTTTTGCTTATTGGCTTGTTCGCTTGTCTATCGGTCATTATTGCGCTCCCGGTCGGTGCCCAGACGATTGGAGATTACAGATCCCGCCAGGGAGGAACGTGGAGCAAAACGGCGACTTGGGAAAAATACACCGCGACTGGCTGGGTTATCAGCACTACCACCCCCGTTTCTACCGATGGCCAAATCACCATCCTATCCGGGCACGCGGTGACTGCAAATCTAGATGGTAGTTGGGATCAAATTGTTATTGAATCTGGCGCTGAATTAGCACTTACTAAAACGCTTACCGTGATAGACGGCCCCGGGGTCGATTTGGAGGTTTTGGGAACGCTATTGAATAACAAAACAATCCGATTTACAGGAGGCGCTACGGCCAATTTCAAATCCGGTTCTAATCTTATTGTTAACACCAACGATATTTTTCAGGCTCTAGACACCAGCGTTATAACATTCGAGACAGGGTCCACCGCTTCGTCCAATGGTAATTTCAGCCTGGCAAATTCGGCTGTAGTCAATTTGAACGCGGGGGTGACTTTCCTAAATACATCCAGTATTACGCTGGCCGATCAATCTCAACTACTAGTTGATGGCGCGACGCTCACAAACGAAGGTACCATTTCCGCCACAGGAACCTCACTCATTCATTTTTACAACGGAGGTACGTACGTTCACAATCGAAACGGGGGCACCTTTCCAACAGCATCAAACACGTTATGGGGAATAGACTCCGAGGCTAAGATTACCGGGGTTACTACCGCGCTTCCGACTGGCATAAACGACCTTTTTTACAATTTCACGTGGGATAATGCTGCTCAAAATGCTCATCTAAGCTTAGGCGGAACACCTCTCGGATTTCAAGGGGACTTTACGGTCGTTTCAACCAACACTCGGAGCCTAACCTGGAATTCCGTGGGAACCGCCATGAACATTGGGGGCAACTTTATTCAAACGGGAGGCGATTTCAGATTCCAAGATTCGGGTTCAGGCGTCTTCACCATAGATGGCGATTTTACCCAGACGGCTGGAACCACTTACCTTTCTACAACCTCGGGGGCACCGGTGCTTAATGTTGATGGCGATTTTACGGTTTCGTCTTCATTAATTAATTCGAGCGCGTCAAGCGCCACGATTAATCTCGCTGGAGATGCAACGCAACAAATCGATGCGGACGGAACTCTTTCCGGAGCAATCAACATGAACCTATCGGGAGCCGGGCAGAAAATTCTGGCCTCAGATCTTTCCGTTCCAGGATCCCTTACTGAAACTTCAGGTGGTCTTGACCTATCGGGTTTTGGACTCACCCTAACCGGAAATCTTAGCGTCGCGACCTCTATGGTTAATGCTGGGCCTGTTTTATTTACCGGAACAGGCAATAAATCGATCCAAATCCCAGCCTCGACCGAAATCGCAGACCTTTCTTTTGATTCGCTTGGCGGGACGCTTCAGCTGTTGTCCGATATCAGCGTTTCTACCGTTTTTACGGTGGTTAGCGGCACCCTCGACCTAAACGGATTTAATCTAGTCCTCGCAGCGGGCGCCGTTTTTTACAATACTGGGGTCGTTTCAGGCCCCGTTACGATGACGCGGGCGTATTCTTGGAACGATGACGGTTGGCGCATGATCGCCTCGCCGGTTGGAGGTGTGAACTACAGCTCTCTCAACACCGCCTTTTGGACCCAAGGGGCCGCATGGGCAACCAATTCGGCCGGAACGGCAAATCTCCAATCCTTTAACTTTTCGACCCAAGACTGGTCGCCGGTTTCAGGTGCTGATGGGGCCATAGGAGCTGCAAGCGCTTACATTCTGTACGCGTTCAAAACCAATCATTTGGGAAACACGGTCCTTCCCACCTCTTGGACCGTGACCGGGAATCCACACAATACAGCCTCAATAGCGCTATCATTTTCAGGTCTTGCTAGCACCTCATACAATTACATTGGCAATCCGTTAACAACAAATTTGGACTGGGACGACACTTATTTCGCCAGCACAGCTGTTTCCTCGTCGTATGCAACCTGGGATCCATCGGTCACTACAGGCGGCGGCGTAACTGGGTATAAATATTACGACGCGCTAAGCGGCATCGGTCAGGCTGGAAGATATATTCCTCCATTCACCGGACTGATGACCTCCGCCACTTCAGCATCCTCCAATTTGGTCTTTACGACTAGTTTGGCGGCGGCTCGCGGTGCGGCCAATTATTTCGGAAAGCGCAGTGAAATCGCTCCTCATATTCGACTTCTGGTTCAAGGTCAGGGTCTTGCGGAAGACGAAACGTATTTGGCATTTGGATCCGAGGCAACCGATGAAACGAATGCATTCGATGTGGAGCGAATGACTCCTCTTTCAGCCAGCTTTGCCACTATCTGGTCTGTTTCCCGCGAACGTAAACTGGCTTTTGATGGTCGAGACATGGCATCCGGTGTGGAAACCTATGACCTCGTTTTTTCCACCACCAAATCAGGCATCTTTGAAATATCGGCCGCCCAATTTTCGAAAATCCCATCCAATTGGTCTTTAACCCTAGTCGACCTCGTTACCGGACAAACTGTTTCGTTAGCGGAGGGCGCCAAGCATCAATTTTACTCGACCGCCAGGGAAATCGTATCCTTAGAACGTCCTCTTAGTGCGATAAAAAGCATCCGTTTTAGACTGATGGTTTCAGATTCATCCATCGACACAGATCCGTTACAAGAGGACTTGGCCCTAGTTGATGACGTTCTGTTAAGTCAAAATTATCCGAATCCTTTCAATCCAGCTACCTCTATTCGGTTCTCAATCCCAACGTCCAGTCCCGTCCGTCTGGAGATATATGACACGCTTGGAAGACGCATAAAGGTTCTGATAAATAACGAGTTGTCAAAAGGATGGCACGAGGTTTCCTGGAACGCAAATGACCTCTCTAGTGGTACCTATTTTTATCGCTTATCTGTTGGTACACAGTCCATTACGCGCTCTATGCTCCTACTTAGATAGAAGTTAATTTTGTTCTCTTTTTTGGTTTAAGAAACCGCATTCTTCCCCGATACCTCTTGAAGCGACTGAGAGTAGTTCTCAACGCAGTAAACGAGTTTTTTAACCGAAGACTCAAATCAAGGAGGTTTTTAAATGAAACTATTTAGCAGCATGGCCCTTGTCCTTTTCCTATTTGTAGGGATGACAAACACAGCCAATGCACAAGCTGACGACCACGTTGTAACAGTTGAAATTCAAGCGATCAATGAAATCCTAATTGCAGGAGACGTTTCGCTTACTATTTCTTCGGCTACACCCGGTTCAGACCCGGCTCCAGTAACGAGCGGTACTACTTATGCGGTTACGACGAACGATGCTGGCGGAACCACCCGCATTACGGCATCTACGGACGTTAATCCAAGTACTCTCGGTACAGGTTCAGGAAATGATCTGGCGCTATCTGTTACTGCAGGTGCCCCAACTGGTGGTACGAGTGCAGGAGCCGTCAATCTGACTACGACCGCTGCAAACGTCGTAACAGGAATGGCACCGGTTTCTCAGGCAGGAGTGGCTCTAAGCTACACCATGACAGCGACTGCAGAAACTGGACAGCTAGCTTCGACGGCTATCACGGTAACTTATACCATCGTCAACTAAGAACTCTACGTTCTTAGTAACGATTACGGACTAAAACGGGCGATCCATGCGAAGATTTAAGACCATATCCTGGCTTTTTCTCGTGTGGATCGCTCTGTTTATTCCGGTCGGATTCGCTCAAATCCCCCCTCCTTTACCCGGGGCGATTCCTATGGCCACCCTTAGCATGACGCTCGGACAAAGTGTGAATGTAAGTGTTCAGCAAATTAATGAGCTCAGCATTTCTGGGGATGTTCACCTGACGATCTCGGCAGCAACCCCCGGCCTTGGCCCCGATACGGTATCCGATGCCGTCTCCTCCACCTATAATATCACCACGAACGACGCGGCAAAAAAAATCGTGGCATCGATTGATGCTGCTTTTAGCCCTGGAATCAGTTTGTTCGTACTGCTCGGACAACCCAGTGGTGCAATTTCCACGCAACAGCTCTTAAGCACGACTTCAGTCGATCTGGTAACCGGAATAGGATACCTCGCAGAAACTGGTCTATCCATTTCCTACACCGCAAATGTATCAATAGACGCTCCTCCGAACGGTTCTGGCGAAACTCGCACTGTTACACTAACCCTGATGGACAATTAGTTGAAACTGGTAGCATTTATAGCAAAAATAGCAGCGGTGTTGCTGCTCATTGCGCATTTGGCAATTGAATCCCGTGCTCAGGAGTTCAGATTCAATGCCGGAGGAGGTCCGATATCGTTACTCGTTCAAACTGCCACGGCTGGATCAGAGCCTACCGACGCGACCGACAACGGCACAGAGATTTATTGGGACGCAAATTTTGGTGTCCCAACTAAAATTACCGTTTCAACTACGGCTCCTGGGCAATCCTTTCGTTTATATGTAAGTTTAAGTGTACCAAGTCAAGGTGGTGGAGGACAAGGAGTTGTTAAGCCTGAGGTGCAGTTAATTGACGGCATGCTCGATATGGACATTTTTACCGACATACCCACCTCTTTACCGGGGCGGCAAGGTTTTGGCTCTCTAATCTATCGCGCAGCCGCTACCGTAGCGGAAGGCAACAGTAATGAACATTCTGATGACACTCATCTAGTCACATTCACTCTATTAGCACAATGAACAAGGTTTTAACCATTCTAACGGCCCTTGCAATCGCGGTCGTTCCTTCCGTGTTAACGGCACAAATTTCCGTTCGGTCACAGCTTTCGCACGACCAAAGTTCAATAGCTGGGAGTTCTTACTCTGGATCGATACTTATTCGTAACGATACAGATGAAATTCAGCAAGCCAAGCTGTATCAAACGGATTATTCCTTCCAATCCGACGGATCAAACCTTTTCGGTACACCCGGTGAAAGCGATCGTTCGAACGCTTCGTGGATCGATCTCGGGACAACCAGCATGATGGTACCACCTCGTGAGGCGGTCACCATTAGTTATCGAGTGAATGTACCCGACTCAACCAATCTAGAAGGGACATTTTGGAGCATCATCATGGTTGAAGGTATTCCAAAGTCTTCTCCCGAATCTTTGGACAACAATGCAAAATCTTCGCTTGGTGTTGTGCAAGTTACCCGATATGCCGTTCAAGTCGCGACTCATATAGAGGGTACCGGATCGGCCATTCTTGAAATTAAAGAGACCGCTTTTACCAAAAATGACAAAGGGGAAGCCACACTTCAACTCAACATTGGTAACAACGGAGATAAAATGGTTCGACCGGAAATGTGGGTTGAACTCTATGATTCAAGCGGAAACTCAGCCGGCCGAAGAGACGGTCTTAACAATCGAATATACCCTGGAACTAGTATTCAACAGAAAATTCAGCTCGGGAAACTGAAAGAAGGTACCTATCGAGCACTGGTCATTATGGATGCCGGCGACGACGAGGTGTTCGCCGCGGAATTTACTTTAAATATAAACTAAGTAAGCCTCTCTCCTCTCAATGCACGCCTTTAGGCACATAGCAGGGTTATTAATCCTTTTTGGATGGTTCGTCGGGGCTCAAATGGCCTCGGCGAATTCTCCATTTCAGGAATCTAATGTTCGAATTGCTACGATTGGGAGCGATTCGCTAAAGGTCCAACCCGGGGGCGTAGTTACCGTAGTCTACCATGTTTCGTCAGAGGCTTCCGGAGCTACTGAAAATTATACGCCCGAGTTTGATCTACCCGAAGGATGGGGACTAGCGCTTGGAAACACACCTATAACGGTAAAAGGCGAATCCCCAACTGTGCGGGTTGTCCTCTATTCCATTCCCAAATCGTCCCTTTCAGGTCATTATAACATTCGATTGCAGCTAAAATCCGCGAGCGGAGAAACAGCCGCTTCCATTGAGACAAGTATTTTTGTCAAGGAAGTTTACTCAATGACCTTTGAGCAGGATAACGTCGAAACCTTCATTCCTGCAGGCAAAACGATTCAGACATCGTTTCACGTTTCAAATAACGGTAATACCCCAATCACCGTTGCGATATCCGCCAAGCAACGGCCCCTTACCCAAGTTGACCTGCCCGTTAATTCCCTCCGCTTGCTTCCAGGTGAGTCCCAGACCGTTGAAACAACCATTCATACGGATGCAGATGTCGACCACTCAGCAAGCATAGGCATCCGCTATGAAGCACGCATCAAAGAACTTAAAGAATCGGTTATTTATAAGACCGTCTCCTTTAACATCGTGCCCGTCTACGCGCGTGTGCGGCCTAAAGCTACTGGAGTTCCGCTTAGTTTAACGCTGGAATCCGTTGGTGATGAAAACGGAGTTTCGCCCCAAGCCAAAATAGCGACTGCAATTGAGGCCTTGGGCGGCGAAATCTCCGTAAACGCGATTATATCCGAACGACCCAGAGAAAAGTTTTTTGGATCGGATCAATATGTGGCCGTCCAGTATCGCAGAAAAGACCTTACGGTAAAACTTGGTGACCATTCATCAAGTTTATCCCCGTTGACCATTAATGGTGAAAGTGGGTTGGGAGTAGGCGCGACCCTAGACCGTGGAACGTGGAATGTGAAGACGACCGTTCAACGCACAAGAAATAGCTATCCGACGCAGAATCAAGCAGGCTTATCGGTTGGAAAACGCTTAAGCGAATCCTCGTTTTTGAGTGTTAACTTGTTGCAGCGTAATGGTTTATATAACGGTACTGCATTTACTGTGCGAAGTGAGACGCAGCCTTTTGGACCTACTTCCAAATTAGACGCTGAATGTGGAATTGATTCCTACGGTGCCCTCAGTGACCCATCTTGTTCCGTTTCATTTGCGAAAGGATCCTCAAGATGGACATTGCGGGCCAAGGGACAACACGCTTCCAAATCATTTCCTGGAACAGCCTCTGGCCTAACTCAAATATCCAAGAATGCGACATTTAAAATCAATCAATATTTTCGTTTGGACAATTCGCTAAGCTATCTGGTCAGGGATCTGGGAGTTGGCTATACTCGAACAAATTCGATCGTAAAATCAGGGGTTACTTACACTGATCGCGTGATTGGAGGCACCTATTATATCACGCTCCATGGCATTCGCACCCAGACAAATTACACTAGCTTAATAGCGGACCTGGTGCGTCGTGAGCTTCATGTACGGATGTCTGGGGGATATGATAGGCGCAAATTTGGAGCTTCTCTGGCCCTAGAAAATGGTGGTTCAACGTCGTCAGAAGATTCCGAAAGCGGTTCTATGCAACGAATTCGGGCAAATGTTAGAGGAAAGCTGCGCTCAAGTTGGTCCATAAATGGATCCTATGAGTGGGCTAACGGCAATTTATCGGCTTTGGAAGGCAATCAAAAGCAATCGTTGTATGGCTTGGGGACGACTTTTGCCTTGCCCCGGGGAATGGCCTTTTCAGCCACAGCCTTTTTGAGCCATGTAACGACCAGCGTAACACAGCAGTACGTTTCTACGAGGGCGCGTCTTTCAAAAACGTTTAGATCCGGTCATCTACTTACTGCTCAAATACAGTTTAATGAATCCACCGGCCGCCAAACCATCCGGTCCTCTGATTATAGCCTTTCGTACAGTTTACCACTTGCGCTTCCTTTTGGAACATCGGAGGAAGGTTCAACGCTGCTGAACGGTCAGATTATTGATCTAGCCTCTAGAGAGCCTATATCGGGAGCCCTTCTCTTTCTAGGCGACAATATCGCCGTCACCGACGAGAATGGAAGATTTGCTATTCCACGAAAGACAGACCGATCTGAGTACCTTCGATTGGATCAAAAAAGTATCGGCTATGATCGTATTCCAACCACATCTTTTCCACTTGAAATAACTCCTGAAGATTTTCAAGGGCAAGACCTTGTTTTAACCCTGGAGCCTTCTGCAGTCCTAACCGGCCAAGTAGACATTTTGAATTATCCTGGCGATGGCGATCAATTGCTAGGGGCCGCCGAATCGGAATTGATCTATACAGGAGGTTTGGCTGGAGCCGTTATTCAAATTTCGAGTGAGACTCATCGGTTAAGAACCCGAACGGACAAATCTGGGAAATTTCAATTTGGTCAATTGCCAACCGGCACGTACAAAGTGGAATTTGTCTCGGGAAATCTCAAAGAACATCAACGAATTAAGCAACCAATAGTTAATGTGATAGTAGAGGCTAACAATGTTAACTCGTTGGTATTTCAGGTAGTTCCGGTTCGTAAGGTATTGCGTATTATTAAGACCTCCTCGCTATCCATCCGGGAAGACGATACGGCTAGTCCAGAAGACCACACTGATGCCCTTACCAGAAAATCTTCCAGAAAGGCACAAGTTGAGCCACTTCCTTCCAATGATGTGGTTTCTGTGGAAACCAAGAAATCCCAGCAAGTTGAGGCTAGACGATCGGGATCATGGCAAGACCTACTTCGTGATTCAGCCGTTCAGGAATCAAAAGTAAATAAACAAGGTGCGGGAATAGCACCCTTCTATGTCGATGTCAATCCAGGATCTCCGAAACCGCGTTTTGATAGTCCTATACATTTGTTCTTGATCATTCTTTCCGTAGCATTTTATCTAATAGCTATTGAGTTGATCATTCGAAATCAGATCTCCAAACGACGTTCAGCTATTGTTTCAATCGGACGACCCGTCTGGATTTGGGCCTACAGACAAATATCTGTTTATGTGTGCCTTTTGGTAGGCGCGGGATATTTCTTGGGCCCTCTCGGTGGTTTTTCAATTGCACTGGGTCTCGCCGGTATTTCTTTGTCCATCGAATTCAAACAGCAGTATCAAAACATCGGAGCTATTCTATTCCTGTTGATTAAAAGCCAAGTAAAAAGAGGCTCTTGGATCGCTTATCGCGATAGCGTGGCACAAGTAACCGATTTAAATTTGCAATCCATCACACTTACGTTTCTAGATGGAAATGTAATTGAGATAAAGCCAGTTGCTCTTTTACATGTTTCTGTATCGAAATGGAAACCTGAACAGGTTCGACGCGAAACGATCGAAATGCGTGTACCTAGAATATCCAACTTGCGGACCATTCGCGAGACCGTGTCCGACACCCTAATGGAATTCGCCCCCGTTGGAACCCGGCAACATGCTCACATTCTTTTCGAAGATCTGAATGCGGAATTAACGCTCATAAAAATAAAAACAGTGATCGACGGTAATAAAACAACGCTTTCGAACATCGAGGCCGTTTTAGAGCGCCGCTTACGAGAAGCCGGAATTCCAATTTCGAGAAAGGTCGAAAAATCCGCAGATACGGTCGCTGCAAAATCGGAGACGACTGAGAAAAATGCATTTCCTCCGCTTCGATTGGTCGAAATCAATAATAAAGACGCAGCTTAGTGACTTAAACTGTCAAGTCCGAACCTTGGAAGGGCGTTCCATTGATCGAAAAGTCGTACTCCAAAGTCGCTGACTTTTCAAGCATTCTGGCAACTGAACAGTACTTACCCAAGCTTAAATCTATGGCCCGACGAACTTTAGTCTCATCCAACGGCCCCGTCAAGTGGTAATGGACCACGATTCGTTCGTACGTCGAAGGCGACACTCCATCCGGTTTATATCCGTCCACCTGAATCTTAAACGATTCTATGTTTTGACGGGCTTTTTTTAATATGGCCACAATATCGACGCCGCTACATCCGCCAATGGCCATCACCAACAACTGCATCGGGCCGACGCCGTTACCTTTTCCGTCTTCATAAGCCGTCGCATCATCAATATCGATGAATAGACCCTGTGAATTGTAGGAGCGAAAGTGAAAGTCTGCTTCCTGCCTTTCGAGAGTTACTGTTACAAGTCCCATTAGCTCAATTATCTATCTTTTACTGTTCAGATCTCCAATCCCAATGCTCAAGTTCATCGATCGCGCTGTACGCAGTCAAATCGTGATGGATGGGTGTTACCGATACAAATCCATTTTCAACGGCAAAAACGTCTGTGTTTTCACCTGAATCCAGATTCACAAACGTCCCTGAAAGCCAGTAGTACGTTCGATCATATGGATCCTTCCTTTCTGCAAATGACTCTTCCCACTTGGATCGAGCTTGCCGCGTAATCATAAATCCCTTTATCTCGCTGAACGGCAAGTCGGGAATATTTACGTTTAACAAAAGCCCCGGGGTTAATCCACCTTTCAAAACCCGTTGCGCAATTTGGCGGGCGACCAAACCAGATGCTTCAAAGTCACCGCCTCCCCATTTACAGTACGAAAACGCGATGGCCGGAATTCCGAGAATTGACGCTTCGGTCGCAGCGCTGACCGTACCGGAATAAATGATGTTTACTGCCGTATTGGGACCATGATTGATTCCAGAAATTACCAAATCAGGCTTTCTAGGCACCAGTTTGTCCATGGCCAACTTCACACAGTCCGCAGGCGTTCCACTAACGGCATAAGCTGTTATCTGACCTGAAGGTCCCCGAAATGGCCACGGACGCGCTCTAACCGGGTCCCTCATAGTTATCGCATGACCTACGGCGCTTTGCTCATGAAGAGGAGCCACGACTATGAGATCTCCCAGCCCGTCCATGGCGGCGGCTAAAGAGAGAATTCCGGCAGCTTCAATCCCATCGTCGTTGCTGATTAAAATTAGGGGCCTTTCTTTCATGAAAAGTGCAGTTCAGTAAAATGGAAGCTCGAAGAAAATGAAAAACAGCTCCCGTCAATAACTTTCGTCTTTGGTTGGAAATGCGCGGGATCGAACGTCGGCAATATACTTCTGAACGGACGTCTTGATGACCTCATCTAGCCTTGCGTAGCGCCGTACGAAACGGGGATTGAAGTCGGTGGTCAAGCCAAGGGCATCGTGAGTCACGAGAACCTGTCCATCACACGCGTTTCCGGCTCCTATTCCAATCGTAGGAATGGACAACGAACTCGACACTTCCGCTGCTAGAACGGCTGGAATTTTTTCGAGTACGATTCCAAAGCTTCCAGCTTCTTGAAGCAAAATGGCATCTTCCTTTAACAATTCGGCCTCTTCTTCTTCTCGAGCTCGTACTTGAAAGGATCCAAAGCGGTATATAGACTGGGGGGTTAAACCTAAATGCCCCATGACCGGGATACCGGCCTCTATTAGTCGCTTGACACTCGCAACGATCGCTCTTCCTCCTTCCATTTTAATCGAGTGGGCCCCTGATTCCTTCATCACACGAATGGCAGAGGAAAGCGCTTCTTTTGAATTACCCTGGTAGGATCCGAAAGGAAGATCGACCACAACCAGAGCGCGCTCTACTCCTCGAACCACGCACTGAGCGTGGTAAATCATTTGGTCAAGCGTGATCGGAAGGGTCGTTTCGTGACCAGCCATAACATTGGACGCGGAGTCCCCTACCAGAATTACATCCACGCCTGAGCCATCCAAAATTCTTGCGGACGTGTAATCATACGCTGTCAGCATCGCAATAGGGATTCCCGATCGCTTCATTTCCTGCAGCGTTCGCGTCGTAACTTTGCTGACTTCAGTAGGAGATAACTGGGTGCTCATGTCGATCTAATTAAGAGGTCTGGCCCAATTCGAGTTTGGACCCGATTGAGAACTCCATTTGAGAATACAACAATATAAAGAAAGGCGGGGGCCTCTTGAGGCCCCCGCCTTTTAAAATCGCTTTGCGAGCCAACTTACTTGGTCGCAGTCGTCTCATCATCTATTTCGATACCCAGTTTTTTGGCGATATCAATATTGATGTTCGTGACTCGTTCGGAGTTGACGTAAAGCAGTGCGGGAGAACGAATTACCATATCCAATCCCTGTTCCTTTGCAATCGCATCAATGGCTTGCTGTACCTTTTCAAGTAGCGGAGCCATCAATTCTTCTTGACGCAAATTGAATTCTTCGTCTTTCTTAGTAGCAGCACCTTGAATTTCGCTCTGGAGCAGAACCAATTCAGCTTCTCTTTCAGCTTGACGTTCGGCCGACAAAAGAGGCTGTTGCTTTTGATACTTTTCTACGCGGTCCTGAAAGTCAGCAGCCATAGCCTGTAGGGCTTCTTGGCTTGTCCGATACTCGATCGCCATTTGACTTTGCACCTGATTGTACTCAGGCATATAAGTAATGATGACCTCGGGATCGGCATAACCTACCTTCAAGTTTTGCGCGGTGGCACCACCTGTGGTGATTCCAGCTATTAACGTGGCCAGTAGTAAACCAAAAATTCTATTTTTCATGACTCTTTTTCAGTGCACAGACTCGGCGGTTGTCTGGCCGAAGTGCGTTTAGTTACTTTGTGATGTCTGTCGACCAGTACTTGCAACGTCTATGCCAAGTTCAAGCAGAACGTTTTCAGACAGGTCAAATTGGGGTCTTCTAAACATAAACAGGAAATCTCCTGCTACGTCAAAAACGTAGTCGTACCCTTCTGCGGTAGCCACGTCGTCTATAGCTTGAAGAATTTTCTCTTGCAGAGGTCGCATAAGCTTCTCCTGCTCCAGAAAAATGTCACCTTCAGGCCCAAAATATTTTACTCGAAGTCGCTCTAAATCGTCTTCTGCACTGACAATTTCGGAACGACGGCGTAACCGTTCTTCGTTGGTGTAAAGTAGTTCACGCGCTTGATAATCGCGAAATTGCTCATCCAAATCCTTTTTTAATTGATCTAATTCTTTCTGCCAGTCTGCCGCCATGCGATCCATTTGCTGTTGAATCGTCGCGTAGTTCGGCATCGCTTGAAGGATAATGTCTGAGTTAACATACCCGATCTTTTGTTGAGCAGAAACCGTCGGAACCATCATGCTGAAGCCAAAAGCCAGCAGCATCCAAAGTTGATATTTTTTGACGTTCATAATTGTCACCTACAAAGGAAATCAATGGCGAATCAAGTGTCTAGTATCGTGGACCCTAAAGGTCATTACTGTCCGAATCCTTGCCCCAAACTGAACTGAAAGGACCATTTTTTGGAACCATCATGCTTGGAGTTAATGGCTTCAAACGTATCAAAATTGTACCCATAAGCCATTTCAACCATGCCCAGGATAGGAAGGAAAAATCGCATCCCAAATCCAGCGGATCGAAACAAGTCAGTCGGGTTATAGCTTTGGAAACTATCGTAAGAGTTCGCAGCATCTATAAATGCATAAGGGGCAGCTTGAAGTTGCTCAGAACTAATAGCCATCCAGCGCAATTCAGCCGAATATTTGTTCAAAATCGTTCCACCAAACGGGTCATTATCGTCGCTTCTAGGCCCCAATGAGCCAAGTGGGTACCCCCTCATATAGACAATATCCTTTCCGAAAAACGAATAAAATCCTTGCGTTTCAAACGGAGAGCCGCCAACAATAAACCGTTCAAAAGCGACGTCCCGCTTGTCCAAAGAGCCGATATATCCAAAATCGGAGGAAAAACCGAACGATATTTTACTGGAAAGCGGCGTATTCCAGGAATTCGTCAACCGCCATTTATGATATTGGATCAAATCCCCAATCGGTGGCGCTATTTCTACCGAAAATGAAAACTTAGAACCCATACTCGGAAATAATGGGCGATCAGTGTTATTTCTGGTTAAAGCTTCCTTGAAAGTGATTTGCTGACTGATTCCGAATGGAAGCGTTGAAATCCAGTTTTTGTTATTGTAGAACTGATACCCGACGGTTGAAGAAAAACTGAACCAAGGGTCAGGTCTTTTTAGGCGCTGCTCAAAAAATACGCTTTGAGAGAAGGTCAACAATTCTCCTCCGTTGTCATCATTTAGCACAGCTAAACCCGAAATCCGCGAAAACGACGTTGAAAAGCCGACCGGACGGGGCCTCCCTCTAAACCACGGCTCCGTGAAAGACAACGAATATTGTTGATATCGACGCCCATTGGTCTGAATTCCAACCGATAACCTCTGCCCATCGCCGGCCGGAAGTGGCTTCCACGCATCTCCCTTCAACAATTTCTGCGCTGCAAAATTGTTGAAGCCGAATCGTAACTGCAAAATGAGTCCGAAGCGACCCCAGGTACCAGACAGCTCTAATTGATCCGTTCCTGTTTCTTCCAGATTGTATTTCAAATCAACCGTTTTGGACTCTTCTTGGATGTCGATCCCCGGACCACCCGCTAAAGACTCTTGGGTAAAGTAATTCAGCTGCATGAGGCGCCTAATTGACTCTTGAATCTGGCCGCGGCTGAAGGTGCTACCTGGAATAGTCACCAACTCGCGACGAATCACGTGATCATTCGTCTTTACGTTTCCGGCAATTTCCACCGTTCCAATATCATATACATCGCCTTCGAACACTTCGAAATTGAGGTCTAAACTGTCTCCGTCAACGGTAACCTCGGGCTGAACGCCAAAGCGCATATAACCGGAATTGTAATAAAGACTCGATACGTCACTGTCTTTTCCCGAACCGTAAAGATTTTCCTGAAGCTGTTTCGCGTTGTAGGTATCCCCTTTTGTAAAACCCAGCCTTTGGTTTAAAACGTTGTCCGGAAAGAGCGTATTTCCTTCCCAAGCAATATTCCGAATGTGGTATTTGGGCCCTTCTCGAACTTCAATGTCAATTTTAATCGACGGCTTACCCATTTCCGCACCGACTACATAAACAGAATCTCTCAATACTTCAGCGTCGTAATACCCGTTTTCATTGTATTTCTCCAACACACGGGCCATGTCTTTATCGTATTCAGCCTGATCAAGCTTTCCACTTCGCCAGAATTTCCACCCGACTTTGGGTTTCGTTTTCATGGCTTTAATGATGTCTGAATCGTCAAGACCTTCGTTCCCAGTCACGGCAATACTCCGAACCCGAGCTTTTTTCCCGCGATCAACTGCAAAGTCCAAGGAAACCGTGTTATCGTCGTGTTTTTGCCGCGTTACTTCCACAGTGGTAAGCGGATATCCTTTCTTTGCGTAAAACTCCTTCACTACTTGGACGGATCGAGCAATAGCGTTTTCATGCATCGGTCCGCGTGTGACCAATGGCACTTCTTTTTGAAGATCTTTGGCTTGACCTTTCTTGATGCCCGAAAAGGTATATTCGCGGAGTTTGGCCACTTCACGAACTTTTATCACCAAGTAAACCCCGCTTCCAACCCTTCTCTCTTGTAGAATCTGAACATCCTCGTAGGTACTCAGTCGATAAATGGACCGAATCGCATCTCCTAGAACCGGGTCGCCGGGAATGGTAAGTTTCTGACCGATGGAGAGACGCGAAGTCTGCTGGATAAAGCTGTTTGTGTATTCGTCAGAAGCGCCCTCTACGGAGATACCAAGAATTTCTACAATTTCTGGGGATCCGAGGGGCCCTCTATTCTCCGCCGAGGAGGCCCCAGGCGTTTGAGCAGCTAATTCGCCGACAAAGTTCAGTAAACAGAAAAATATAAATAAGGCTCTAAAGCTCATAAAACGTCTTTTTGGACATGAAGCGGCAAAAATATTATTCGCCGGAGCGAGTGAACGGCGACATGTCGAGTGGTGTTTCCTTTGGATCAGGCCAATCTATGATACCCTGTTAACGAAAGGTGCCTAGATATATTGCCTAAAACAACGGCCTAGATGGGATCTTGCACGCGTCCGTATCTCCTATCTCGATCTTGAAAGTCTTTTATCGCATCTATTAAATGCGGTTGGCGAAAGTCAGGCCAAAAAATAGGAGAAAAATAAAGCTCGGAATAAGCGATTTGCCACAGTAAGAAATTGGAGATCCGCGTTTCTCCCCCCGTCCGAATTAACAGGTCAGGATCTGGCAAAAAACTAGACGACATGTGGCCTACAAGCGCTTTTTCATCAATATCCTCTAAACTAATCTTTCCGTCCAGGAGCGAGGCGCCCATAGATTTAAAAGCTTCCATTAGCTCCCATCTTCCGCTATACGACAGTGCAAGAGTTAGTGTCATGCGACTGTTTTCGGCGGTCTCTTTTTTGAGTTCAGCTAACTCGATTTGACACGATTCCGGTAATTCGGACACGTCCCCAATGGTCTGAAGCCGAATATTATTCTTTCGGAAGGTCTCTGCTTCCTTCCTTAGTGCCCGAATCAGTAAATGCATCAAAGCATCCACTTCCAGTGCAGGCCGATTCCAGTTTTCAGTAGAAAACGTGTAAAGGGTCAGAAACTTGATCCCTAGTTGGGCACACGTTTCCGTAACATCTCGAACCGAATGTACACCTTGTTTGTGACCATGGATGCGGTTTTTGCCACGCTGTTTGGCCCAACGGCCGTTGCCGTCCATTATCACCGCTATGTGGTCAGGAAGTGGTCCTCTGTTTGCCAACTCGACCAATTCGGGACGAAGTTTGGACGGACTCAAAGTTTCAGAAAATCGTTAAAGATGACGAAGACCATGAAGGCGAGCAATACAAACATGCCCACTTGTTGAAGCACCATTCGCAGCTTTAAGGATGGCTCTTTGCGAACAATGGCTTCGTAAATGAGAAACACTAAGTGTCCGCCGTCGAGGGCTGGTATTGGGAGAATATTGATGATCGCGAGGGTGATCGATAACATGGCCACGATATTCCAGAAATATGGAGCCCCCATATCGGCCGCTTCCTTCGTGACTTTGGCAATCATTACCGGACCGCCAATATTTTCTCTGAAGTTATCCTGTCCTACGAAAATTCGCTTCAAACTGGTAGCAACGAGACGGGTTTGCAACCAGGTTTCAGAAATGCCAACGCCTACAGACTCAAAAAATCCGAATTCTTGGGTACGATAATACTGAGTTATTCCAATTAGATACTTACCGGAAGAACCATTGGCCGCTAGTCGAACCTCATACGTTGTGCCGCCAATGGACTGGAGAGAATCTGGCAAAACGCTCAAAGAACTTGACACCGGTTGCGTTACGGAGTCGGGTCGAACAAACCGCATGGTCATTGGCTGCCCTTCTGCAGATTGAATCAGTCCGGTCAATTGGGTATAAAACGTGATAGTAGAGTCTCCAATAGCCACAATTCGATCCCCCGCAACAAGCCCTGCTTCACTTGCTGGAGAATCTGGATTTACATACCCAACAATGGCAGGGTCGAAGGATAATCCAAATCCACCCTTGCTGCGATTAAGTTGGGTCATGATATCCGACGGGCCTTCAAAACTAAGGAAACTCCCTTCTCGCTCAACATCAATTGTCATAGGGTCCGCTAGCAGAAGCTCCTGAACTCCACCCATTCCTACAACTGAATCAATGGGCTTTCCATTTACAGCAACAATCATATCACCTGTTCGAAGGCCCATATTATAGGCCACGGAGGAATCCTCCACTTTCACCCCACCTATCGCAGGAAAGTACGATTTGCCATAAAGCACCGTCAGAGACATGAAAATGACCGCGGCTAAAATGATGTTAAACATCACCCCACCAACCATTACCAGCATGCGTTGCCAAACTGGCTTGGCTCTGAACTCCCACGGCTGTACTTCCTCGGTCAAATGATCCGTATCCAGACTTTCGTCCACCATTCCGACAATTTTGACATATCCGCCAAGCGGAAGAAGGCCTAAAACCCATTCCGTATCACCGAATTTCTTTCCAATAATCTTCGGGGGAAATCCAACGGAAAACTTATCCACGCGCATCCCAAATAAGCGGGCAAACAAGAAATGGCCTAATTCATGAACCAAGACAAGGATCATGATAGCCAGTAAAACCCAGCCTACGTAAGGGAGAAAATTAAGTATTGATTCCATTATTAACCCCGAAGTGGGGCTCTATCGATTCCAACGGCAAACTAAAACAATGAGGGGCTCTAATGGCTAGTTATACCTGCTAGTTCCTCTGCGCAACGTCTTGCACGTCTATCCACCTCCAATCTAGCCTCAATAGAATACTCCGCGCTGTTAATACCGCTTTGCATTACGGCCCTAACCAAATCGGTAATACCCAGGTATCCAATTTTATTTTGGAGAAATAAGTCAACTGCGACTTCGTTGCTGGCATTTAGAACCGCAGGCATGCTTCCGCCCTCCTTGAGCGCCTCGAAAGCGAGAGATAACCCGGGATAGCGATTTAAATCGGGCTTCGTAAAGGTCAAGTTTTGGGATTCTTTCCAGGATACAACTGGGTGATGTGAAGGCCACCGGCCCGGTGTGGACAAGGCAAACTGAATCGGAACCTTCATGTCAGGCGGACCCATTTGAGCCTTGGTGGATCCATCAACGAATTCAACCATGGAATGAATGATGGACTGGGGGTGGATGACAACTTCAATTTTGTCTGCAGGTAAATTAAATAGCCACCTCGCTTCGATCACTTCCAGTCCTTTGTTGATCATCGTTGCTGAATCGATGGTAATTTTGGGTCCCATTGCCCAATTCGGGTGCGAAAGTGCCTCCTTTGTGGAAATCGAGCTGAAAGACTGAATCGGTCGCTCGCGAAAAGGGCCACCTGACGCTGTAAGGATGAGACGGGAAACGTCGGCGAGGCTCTCGCCCATCAAGCACTGATAAATGGCAGAATGTTCGCTGTCGACCGGGATAATTTCGGCCTGATGCTCCTTTGCCAGGTCGGCTATTAAGTCCCCCGCAATCACCAAGGTCTCCTTATTTGCCAACGCGATGCGGCAACCCGTCTTTATAGCCGCTACGGTGGAAAGCAAACCTATTGAGCCCACAAGGGCTGTCACGACTACATCCGTTCGGTCCCAAGTAGCCGCCCTTGACAATTCGTCTTCACCAAAAAAAACGGGGCAGTTGAATCTGCCTTTAGCAATAGCTCTTGCCTCCGCCTCGTGCGACCCTATAACGACGCATTCTGGATTAAATTCTTTTGCTTGTTGCGCAAGTAAATCGACATTTTTCCCGGCTGTTAAGGCAACAACCTGGATGCGATCAGGAAATAGACGTGCAATTTCCAACGTCTGGGTCCCAATGGAGCCGGTGGACCCCAGAATGGCTACTCGGATTCTATCATCACTCAATTTCATCTTCGATTTCGAGTCATCCCTGGGAATGCCGCTCATGTGCTCAAATTTAACTGGATTCGCCTAATATCGGGAATACCTGAAACTTACGGGGTACACCCGCGATATTAAAGCGCTCGACGAGGAATGTACTGAACGATCTCTCAAAGTGGTCCTTTATTGGTAGTAACCTGGTTATGTATCCTATGAAAATTTCTAGCCGGACCGTGGGATACGTCCTGGGGATCGTTTTTGGTGCCTTTTGTTGTTCTGTCGCTCCCGCTCAGGAAGTAGACAGTTCTCAGGTCGGACGGTTTCAGTTGGCTGAATCGTTCATGCGAGCTGCTCAATATCAACGTGCCATTTCGTTGTTGGAAGGCCTTTACGACGATAGTCCCGAAACCCACGTTTTTTATGAGCGCCTCCGCGAGGCGTATGAAAGCGTTAAGCGTTACGACGCAGCCATTGCCCTCGTAGATAAAAAAATCAACCAGGAAACGTCCCCAACAATCTACGTTGCAGACAAAGCACGCCTTCAGTTTTTAAAAGGGGATGAAGCAACTGCGCGACTGACCTGGCAATCTGCAATTAATACCGATCCTTCCTCGTCTTCTGTGTATTTGTTGGTGTATCGGTCGCTCATGCAGGTTCGCCTGTTCGATTTCTCCATTGAAATACTCGAGAAAGGCCGGGAATATCTGGGAAACAACTCATTGTTTCAGACCGATTTAGCTCAGTTATATAATTTGACCTCTCAGCACGACAAGGCGACAATTGAATACCTCGATTTGCTGAGTGTAAATCAGAATCAGTTGAACTATGTCCGTAGCCAGATGGGACCATTTCTGACCACGCCCGAATCGCTCGAAAAAAGTATAACAGTAGTCCAGGCGGGCGTTGCGACAGAACCTCTTAATCGGTCTTATCGAGAGTTTTTGGCCTGGTTGTTAGTGGAAGATGACCAATTTCGACCTGCTCTGGACGTTTATAGGGCCATTGACCGTTTGGAGCGTGAGGAAGGCAAAATGCTGTTTGCGTTTGCGGGTGTGGCAAGCGACGGCGGAGCCTATGATGTGGCCTTAGAGGCCTATGATGAAGTATTACGTCGGTATCCTTTAGGCCCGGCGGCTCCCGATGCCCTGCGTGGACTTGGTTTGATGCAAGAAAAATGGGCTGAAACGTTAGGTGAAGCGGTTTTCGATGAGAGGGGGCAGCGTCTCCCCCGCAATCATTTTGACGAAGCTCTCGATACGTACCAGCGCTTTTTGATCGACTATCCGCAGCATCCTATGTTTCCAGACGTGCTGCGCCGCATAGGGTTACTGCATCAAGATGTTTTTTACGATTACACATCGGCCTACACCGTTTTAACAGAAGTGATCGGGCGTTATCCCCAAACCATCGTCGCCGATCAAGCTGCTTACGACCTGGGACGCCTGGCCGTTATGGAAAACCGATTGGAAGACGCAAGACTTGAGTTTTCCCGCCTACTCACCCGACTTCGAACAGGTGATCTTGCCGATTTATCGCGTTACGAGCTCGCCATGCTTCACTTTTACAAGGGAGAGTTTGATACAGCGCAAGGATTCACCGAAGCCATGCAGGAAAACACATCAACCGATGTGGCCAACGATGCCATTTCCATGAAGGTGATGTTGATCGAAAATCGGGGCCCAGATTCCTTGGATGTCCCCCTAAAAAGTTTTTCGAGGACCAAGCTTCTTTCGCGGCAACGACAGTGGGATACGGCTCTTCACCAACTGGATGATTTACTTGCCGCATTCGGTTCTCACCCCCTCGCGGACGATATATCCTTCGATCGCGCCGAGTTGTTGGCTAAAACGGCCGAGCCCGAGAAGGCCATTGCGGCTTATTTGGAGCTTTCTTTGTTTTTTCCGGGTAGTTTTTTGGCCGATCGAAGCCTTTTTGGTGCAGCGACCATTCAATACAAAGTATTGGGCGACAACACAGCCGCTATTGCAACATTTGAGCGAATATTAAAAGAGTATCCGGGATCATTGCTAATTACGGCTACCCGAGAGCAAATCAGACGACTTCGAGGAGATGAATTGTTATGATGAGGACGGTATTGATTTTATTTTTGGGGGTCGTCCTAACGAGCAGGGTCGAAGCACAAGATGTTTTGATTCCCATGGACAACTCGCAAAGCGATCACTTGAAGGCTTACGGAGTGACTTTTTGGGCTTTGGAACGCCGCATGGATGTCGATTGGCTCCTTAATTATCGCGGTGGCTCGTTTTTAGTCACTAAAACACCCGAATTGGAGGCCGAACTTCGTGTTCGCGGGGTCTCCTACCTGGCGTTGAGCGGTTCGCAAACCGCTTCATTAATCTCTACCGTTGAAAGCGACGCGAGTAATACAAGTGTGGTTCGACTAGAACAGCCACCGAGAATTGCCGTGTATGCGCCACAACAAACGCTTCCTTGGGACGACGCAGTCCTATTGGCCCTCTCCTATGCCGAAGTCCCGTACGAGATGATTTATGATGACGATGTCCTAGACGGCGCCCTCGAGGATTTCGACTGGGTGCATTTGCATCACGAAGACTTTACCGGCCAATATGGCAAGTTTTTTAATTATCGATCGACACCATGGTACATCGAACAACAACGACAAGCCGAAATCGCTGCAAGGGCCCGCGGATTTCGTAAGGTTAGCGAACTAAAGCTTAGGGTCGTCGAGATCATCAAACAATACGTTGGTGGCGGTGGCTTTTTGTTTGCGATGTGCTCAGGTGCTGATTCATTTGATATTGCCCTTGCCGCTCATGCAACGGACATCGTGCCTGAGGAATACGATGGAGATCCTATAGACCCCGATGCACTTTCGCAGCTAGATTTCGCCCAGACCTTTGCCTTTGCCGACTTTCGACCCATTTTTAACGCCCGAGAATACGAACATTCGGACATTGATTCGGGCCCACCTCCTCCTCAGCTCCGAAACCCGGCAGTCGACTATTTTACGCTGTTCGAATTCAGCGCCAAATACGATCAAGTCCCGACCATGCTAACCCAAAGTCATGTCGCGACGATTAAAGGCTTCATCGGACAAACCACTAATTTCGTCAAGAAATATGTGAAGCCAAACGTCGTCATTTTAGCAGAGGCTCCTGGACGGGGCGAAGTCCGATACTTGAACGGAACGTTTGGAGAGGGCACTTTTACCTTTTATGGCGGCCACGACCCCGAAGATTACCAACATTTTGTGGGTGATGAACCAACCGATTTAAGTTTGCATAAGCACTCGCCCGGATATCGATTGATCTTGAATAATATCCTCTTTCCTGCCGCCAAGAAGAAGAATCAAAAAACGTAATGAGTACCGACCAAGGAAAACCCGTTAGTGCTTCCCAAACCATCATGAGCGAATTGGTTTTGCCTAACGATACCAATGGCCTCGGCAATCTGATGGGAGGCCGTCTGCTTCACTGGATGGATATTTGCGCAGCCATATCTACTCAACGACACTCCGGAGGAGTTTGTGTTACCGCTTCTGTCGACAATGTTCAGTTTCACTCTCCCATCCTTCAATCGGAAATCGTCACGCTTCAGAGTCATATTAACCGAGCATTTCGGACTTCCATGGAAGTGGAAATCAATGTTGACGCGGAAAACCCCCGCACCGGACAAAAGCGCCGGTGTAATAGTGCCTATTTTACGTTTGTCTCGATTGGAATGGACGGAAGACCCTCTCCCGTTCCAGCTATTCTTCCCCAATCTGACGAAGAGATTGAGCGGTTTGAACAAGCTCAAAGGCGACGCGAATTCCGCCTTTACATGGCAGGTCGTTTGACTCCGGAACAGATTGTCGACTTTCAGGCTTATCTCCATTCCGTTCGTAATACCTAAACGAAGGAATCGTATGGCCCAAAAAGGCTATTTTGCGTTGCTCTTCGTGCTGGGTGTGGTCGTCTGTGCGCTTTCACCCGCCATGGTATTAGCCCAAACGACTAAAACGAAACCCCATAAACAGTATAGTGTGGGCGTATTAGTCGGTCGGATCAGTGGCTTGACCGTAAAAATGAAATTCCTCGACGTCGAAGAGCGTTTTCATAGCAGTTCGCCGAGTGTGGATGTCAATCTGACCACTAATTTTGACGACAACTTTCTCTGGTCCGCACATATTTTAAGGGAGAGATATCTTCAAGAGTCTCCTTTAAAGCTTTTCATCGGTCCCGGGTTGACGGCAGGAGTGGACGGCCAAAAAGCTTTTTGGGGCGTCTCCGGGACGATTGGCTTTTTGTTTACCAAAGGTCCGTATGAAGTATTTCTACAGGGAATGCCCCGTCTCTTCCTTATGCCCGATATGGATGGCCGCATAGAAGCCGCCACAGGAATCCGCATATCCATTTGAAACCGGGATGGTCCAAGTCCGTTACTCGGCTCTCCCTTCTCATTTACCTCCACTATTCATTGTTTCAGCGAGTTCTTATAACCGGTGCGAATGGTCTTTTAGGCCAGCACCTCGTTCGACTCATGGGTCGCTCTCCCGAGTATGATATTCTCGCGACCGGACGTGATGAACAACCGCGATTTTCTGGTGGAAATTGTGGCTATCAGTCTTTGGATATAACGGACACGGATGCGGTGAATCGGGTTTTCGTGGATTTTGAACCAGATGTCGTAATCAATTGCGCTGCAATGACTCAGGTCGACGAATGCGAAATTAAGCGCGATATTTGCTGGCAAGTTAATGCCCTAGCTGTAGAGTCTCTGGCGAAATCATGCTTAGTGCGCGGAACTCGCTTGGTACATGTATCAACAGATTTCGTTTTTGACGGCATAAGCGGTCCTTATAAAGAATCTGCTAGGCCAAGCCCCCTTTCGTATTACGGGCGTTCGAAATTGGCGGGCGAAAATTATGCTCGTGGCGCCGGAATGGACAAATGGTCTATCGTTCGAACGGTTTTGGTCTACGGAGTTGCGGAAAACCTGCCGCGAAATAATTTCGTGTGGTGGCTGAAGGACAACCTGGAAGCGGGAAAAACGGTTCAAATCGTCACAGATCAATGGAGAACGCCTACCTACGCCCTTGATCTGGCTACCGGAATAGAAAAAATGGTACGCTTTTCAAAACAAGGCGTCTACCACCTTTCGGGTAGGGAATTGTTTTCGATCTACGAATTCGCGTTGGAAATTGCGAAAACACTCGATTTAGATGCATCCCTAATCAAACCGGCTACAGCCGCTTCATTTTCGCAGCCCGCCGTCAGACCCTCGAAGTCAGGTTTCATCATTCTAAAAGCGGAATCAGAGCTAGGCTATTCACCTCATTCTGTCCAGGATTCGATTATGGAGATGGTGAAGGAAGAAGCGCGATCTCGCTTTTCCTCTTAACGCCCTGCACGAATCACGTGATTTTCTAATCGAGTCGTGTCTCGCATGCCGTTTACCTTCGTACCTTAATCGTTCAATTATCCCTGCTTTTTAATGCTTGATCTGCAATTCATTCGCGAAAACGCGGAATCCGTAAAGAACGCCATTGTCAATAAAGCAACCGGGTCCCCTGACCTGGTTGACCGAGTCCTTGAGCTAGATGAAATGTGGAGGAAAACCACAACCTCGCTGCAGGAAATGCAAACGGCTGCCAATGCAGAAGCCAAAAAGATTGGCGAATTGATGCAACAGGGTCTAAAAAGTGAAGCTCAAGCCGCTATGGCAGAAAGCGGTAGACTCAAGGCAGTGATAAAAGATTTGGAAGAGGAGCAGCGTGTCGCAGGGCAATCGTTGGAGTCTACTTTATTAGAGATCCCGAACGTTCCGCATCCTTCAGTGCCGCTTGGAAAGCTACCTTCCGACAATGTTGTGGCGTTTGAACATGGAGAGATGCCTTCCTTTTCTTTTACTCCTCTACCTCACTGGGACCTCATTGAGCGGCATGATTTGGTTGATTTCGACCGCGGTTCAAAGGTTTCGGGCGCTGGTTTTCCATTTTACAAAGGTCCGGGAGCGCGCTTTCAGCGCGCTCTGATTAACTTTTTTCTTGATGAAGCGGTGCGCAGCGGCTACGTCGAAATGGGTGCACCATTGGTTGTCAATGAAGATTCCGCCCGCGGAACCGGCCAACTACCCGATAAGGAGGACCTGATGTATGAAGCGGTTCGGGATGGCTTGTATCTAATTCCTACTGCCGAAGTCCCCGTTACCAACTATCATCGGGACGAGATTTTCTTAGAAAGTGACCTTCCTATTAAGTACTGCGCCTACACTCCCTGTTTCCGCCGGGAAGCAGGCTCCTATGGGAAAGACGTTCGAGGACTTAATCGACTCCATCAGTTCGACAAAATTGAGCTGGTACACTTTGTCCGTCCCGAAGACAGCTACGATGCCTTAGAAGAGCTTCGGGATCATGCAGAGCGTCTTTTACAGAACCTTGGATTACCCTATCGTCGATTGCTGATGTGCACGGGCGATATGGGCTTTACGCAGGCTAAGAAGTACGATTTGGAAGTGTGGAGCGCAGGTCAGGAGAGATGGCTTGAGGTATCCTCGATTTCCAATTTTGAGACGTTTCAAGCTCGTCGCATGAAGATAAGGTACCGGCCCAAAACCGATTCCAAGCCTCAAATCATTCACACCCTGAATGGCAGCGGTCTCGCGCTTCCCCGAATTGTGGCCGCCCTGATTGAAAATTATCAACAGGCCGACGGCTCTATCACCATTCCTGAAGTCCTGCGACCTTATTTCGGCTCAGATACGCTCATTTCGGCATAAATCTGGCTTTCTAAGATCATATCGATAGAAATTTCTCCGCGAAATTGAGGGATATGATCCGTGGTAACGGCTTTACCGCTCCCTTTCGAAGACGGTGAAGTCTCATGGATATAAAATTCAGCGTTCGGTAAGGTGTCGTTGTAAGCCCGGGCAACTTTGGCGGCTTTGGCCATACTTACGTCGGCGTTGACCTTGATTTCGGAGAGTTGCTGATGGATCCGAAGTTCGAGCAAGTCAAACGCGTGTTCAAAATAGAGGCGATCCCGCTCCAGTGCTTCGTCTTTTGCGGTGATTTGAGAATCAATCCTCGATAACATAGCTGACATCGCATAGATAAACGTGGCACTGTCAGCCAGACGCGCCTGAACTGCCTGTCGGATTACGATCTGCTCTTTATGCCACTTTGACGCCATTTTGAATAAATGTGCGTGCTTCTGAATGAGTTTAGACAGTCGAGTAGCGAAGGATTCGAGTTCGTTGTTTTTTGGGGTGATTTCTGGGGCTGACGGCACAAATCCCAAGAATAACTCCAGTGCCAGCGGAACGGCCCTCTTCAAGATCCGAGGATTAATCCCATTGGACAACATTCGGCCAACGTTTTTCCCAACAGACTCATCGCCGTCCCAGGTCAATGCTTGCTGAATTCCCATCATTTGTTCAGCCAATTGCTTTCCACCGTACCCAAATATAAAGGGCTGCATCACTTCGTTAGACCCTTCAACGATTCGATGTATGCGGCTGTCACGCCATAAGCGTTCTAATTCATTCTCGGTCATATAGCCTTCGCCGCCCATAATTTCGAGCGCATCGTCAACTACTTCCCAGCCGATTTGGGAGCTAAATACTTTGGCAATAGCCGTTTCCACCATGATGTCACTGTCGCCGCGATCCAACATCCCTGTCATCATGTAGAGCAGCGAATCCATGGCATAACAATAGGCATACATCCGGGCGATGCGTAGCTGAACCAATTCAAAATCCGCTAGCGGCCGTTCGAACTGATATCGAGTTTGGACCCATTTCGTTGACTGATCGGCGGCTCGGGCTGCGGCTCCGGCAATTCCAGCAGAAAGCGTACATCTACCGTAATTCAAACATGTCAAAGCCACGATCAATCCACGTCCTTCTTTATGGAGCAAATTTTCTTTTGGAACCCGAACGTTGGTAAATCGAATGCGAGCCTGCCAAGTACCACGGATACCCGTTTTGGATCGGTTTTTTTCAAAAACATCGATTCCGTTCATATCCGGTGTACAAATCAACGCCGTCACTTTGTCCTTGCCATCAATTTCTTGCTTGGCCATAACGGTGAACATGCCGCTCAAAGCACCAGACGTGCTCCATTTCTTCTCCCCGTTAAGGATATAATGACTTCCGTCATCACTCAAAACACACCGCGTTTCCTGCCCTGCGGCGTCAGAGCCTACCTGAGGTTCTGACAAACAAAAAGCGGACAAGTATTCTCTGGCTACTTTTGGAAGGTATTCTTTCTTTTGCGCTTCGCTGCCAAAAAGCATGATGGCCTTGCATCCGATGGATTGATGGGCAGAAACCATCACGGAAGAAGATCCGCAATAAGCCCCAAGCATTGATAGCACCCGATTATAGCTCGTAATGCTTAGTCCTAATCCTCCGTACTCTTCAGGAACGGTCATTCCCATCACACCCAAATCAAAAAGTTTTTGGATGGCCCAAGTTGGAATGGCTTGGTCTTGGTCGATTTCAATCGAAGGATGCTCGTCTCGAAGATACTTTTCCAGGACGACCAACAAAGCATCGCATTTGGCCCGCTCTGCCTTTGTTTCCATCGGATATGGAAAGATCAAATCGTTTCTAAATCGACCCCAAAAAAGGTTCTTGGCGAAACCCATGGTCTCCGGTTCCGGACCCATCATGCGCTCAATTTCAGCGATCATTTTTCGGTCTTGCTCGGACACGTTTTTTAGTTTCAACGAATCAATAGCCATGCTGATTGGAGCCTGTTTTAAAAGTCTTCGAGGTGTACTATTTGCACTCCTATTTGATATTTATCACCCAAAGGACCTCCGGTTCCACGCCCGAAAGGTCAAAAATGGATCTGAGGTGAACAGTGTTAACCAATGTTAACTTCTTGGTGCAATTGACCCTCATTCCTGGGTATATTGGAGGACTTTTTCCGTCCATTTATTACTGATTAAAAAACTCGTGAATGTTTCATTTCGGGAAAAACTAGCAGAACAACGAAGGCTAAAAAGGTCTGTTCTTTGTGTAGGTCTTGATCCTGACCCCCAAAAGCTCCCGCAATATTTACTTACTAAATACTCCCTCGAGGAAGCTGTCAAACATTTTTGTGTGTCAATTGTGGAGGCGACGTCTCCGTTCGCAATCGCTTTTAAATTGAATTTTGCTTTTTTTGAAGCTTTGGGTGATGGGGGGATGGCCGTTATGCGGTCTGTTTTGAAAACTATTCCATCGGACCTCCTCACGATTGCTGATGCCAAACGCGGCGATATTGGAAATTCGGCTCAATTTTATGCCAAATCGGTGTTTGAGGACCTAGGTTTTGACAGCATCACTTTGAGTCCGTACATGGGCCAAGATTCAATCACCCCTTTCCTCGAATATCCCGGTACCTGTAGCTTTGTCTTGGCACGTACTTCCAATCCGGGGGGAAGCGATTTTCAATTACTCAACGTCGAGTCGAGGCCTCTTTATTCTATTGTTGCCCAGTCGGTGAATCTCTGGGGAAAGGATAAGCCCGGAGATACCGGATTGGTTGTTGGAGCGACAGACCTCGATAGCTTGTCATCCCTACGTTCTCAGCTTCCCATTACTCCTTTTTTAATTCCAGGCGTTGGTTCGCAAGGGGGATCTGCGTCGGATGTCATGCGGGCAGCAGGATCGGGACCGGTCCTCATAAATAGTAGTAGGGACATTATTTATGCCTCTGGTTCTGCGGACTTTGCCAAACTGGCTGGTGAGCAAGCTCAAATCACCCAAATAGCATTAGGATCATGATTGTTCGAATCGTCCAGCTAACCATTGCCCCTTCTCAAACGGAGGCGTTTACCACCCTGTACCTGGCTTCCATGGAGCGAATCCAAAGCTCCGCCGGCTGTTTGGAATTAACACTACTCAGGGATGTAACCGATCCTAACTGCGTAACGACACTGAGCAAGTGGACTGATTTAGAAGCGTTGGAGGCGTACCGGCATTCGGAGTTTTTCCGCTCTACCTGGGCTGAAGCAAAACAAATGTTTAGCGAAAAGGCTAAAGCTTTCAGCTATTCGATTGTTAGTAAGACAAATTGAGCCCGATCCTAAGGCTTCGACCCGGGGACGGCAATCCAAGTTGTGGAAGTGTCAAGGAATCGAATAGATTGTCCACACCCGCAAAAGCATCGATAAAAAGGCCGTTTGAATTGAAATAGTGCGTTTTTGACAGCCGCGCATTCAGCTCCAAAGAGGTCGGAAGAACGCTGTGCTCGTTGCCAGTCCCAAGCCCGTATGCCTTTCCCACGTAAATAGCGGTGGTCGTTAGTCGAGAGGACGGCGTCAGGTTCAATTCTCCGTTCAGGGTCATTAACGTTTCGGGCTTTTCCGTCAGATGTCCGCTGGTTTTCCCGTCGATTAAGCGGGGGCGCATCCATGTGGCATGCCCCTCGACTTTGGCCCAATCGGTTATTCGAATGGCACCTGACAATTCGAATCCTAAAACCCTGGAACCGTCCAAATTAACACGCTGGCGCTTGGTTTTTCCGTCCACAATGACATTTCGCTGATCGATCGTGTCCATTGTTCGAACTACAAAGCCGGTTATTTGGAACGACAGGTCTGCGGTGGCTAGAACATAGCCGACCTCGGACATCCACGACCTTTCACTCTTAAGGTCATCATTAAGAACAAATCGGTTCAACGCCACCCCATAAAGCTCCCTCAACGTGGGAAATCGAGGTTTGCTTCCTGCATTGAACAACAAATAAGAGTTTTTCGAAAGTTTGACATCCGCTTCACTGTTGACGCTCCACGTTTGGATGGTGGGTTGTCGCGGCTTGTCAAAGGTAGAAGGCGTCGTCATACCGTCCATTGTGGCTCCGACCACCCATTGCCCACCGAAGCGATGCCCTCTGGCGATTTCAGACCCTACCGAATACAACACGTTGCTGTACAACTGTTTGGGGCCCCGAATTTCGCCGGTTGGTGAACGTTCTACATCAACCTGATCGTGAGAACTGCTTGAAACGTAGCCGATGCCCCGAATGGAGGTCTTCTGAACCTTCCATTCTGCCACGGCCCTTACCCCACCCGAATAATCAACGTCCTCCTGCTGGAAAGTGATCTCGCTGAAGCTTTCATCTAGGTACTGGTCGATTTCTTGATTAAAGCGAGACGCCCATACCGTGGTAAATAGATGGACCGGAGAATCATTTTTTACCGCATTGAAAATGGCCATGGTGTTTCTCCATCTCGGATAACGCCAATATCGAACATCTTCTAGAGCCGGGTTCAAATGGCCTTCAGGTGCCACCCCCTTTTCAGACACCGTATGAAACAAGGTTAATCCCAAACTCCCTTTTTGTCCTTCCCTCCCAAACCTGCCATAAATAACCGCCGACTCACGATCTGAATTGGTCCGAATAGACCCCGATTGTCCAAATGGCAGATTCGCAGAATCAGGAACCCGAAAACCGTCCGTCTTCGTGATGTTTCCCCCAATCATGATCGAGGTCTTGCCTTTTCGCCCGGCCGCCATGAGGCGCGTTTGCCAAGACGACGGATCGCCATATTGAAAGGTACCTTCGCGAACGGCGGTGTTTTCTTCAAGTGATCGACTAAGTAGATTGATCGCGCCTCCGGACACGTTCGGACCATAAGCCGAACTTACAGCTCCACGCTCCAACGTAATGTTGCCCAACACATTAGCGGGAATCATGCTCAAATCAATGCGATTGTCCCATCCAATATTGAGAGGGGCCCCATCGAGGAAAATGGCTACTTGACGATCTCCGGCACCCCGAACATAAACGAGCGTCTCCCCTCTAGAATTGGTCTGAACATGGGCCGACGGGAGTTGATTTAGAACCCCAGCAATGTCAGCCTTGTCTTGCTGCGCCAGCGTAGCCAGGCGCACGCGAAAAAGTCGTTGTTGATAATCAGCGTGGCGAATTTCTCCTCCTATCACGATTTCAGATAGGGAATATTCCACAAGGGAATCGGGGTTTACTTGCCCCGATGCACTCTTGAACAAAAAGCATCCCATCACTATCAAAATTCCAGCCCACCTACAGGTCGAAAGCGGTATTGTAAAAATGTTAATCCCCCTCATCCAATTTTTTGTAGAAACCTTTTCAATCGCTTTTGCGAATCTGCTAAATAACCGTTCCGTCCGGAATCGTGGCATTTTTGGGAACGACAACAATGCCATCTCGAATATGATAATTGGGGCCGTCTTTATAGTCGTGTCCATCCGCGTTGGTTATCACACAATTTTTTCCAATGCTCACATTTCGATCTATGATGGCCCTCTTTATGACCGTTCCATCTTCTATTCCTGGACGTTCCGGGCCTTCAACTGTTTCGCGATCCTCCAAATTATGCCACCTAAAGTAGTCGGCTCCCATCATAATCGAGTCCTTGATGACCACGTTATCCCCTATAAAGGACCGGATCCCAATCACGGAGTTGGTGATGGTTGATTTTCCAATTACACTAGCTTCTCCAATGATCGCGTGATCTATATCGGCGCTGTTAATTTTGGCCGGCTGAAGCATCCGAGCATTGGTGTAGATCGGCATTTGAGGGTCATACATGTCAAACGCGGGGTTTTGACCCGTTAGCATCAAATTGGCATCGTAAAAAGATCGAACCGTACCGATATCGCTCCAATAGCCTTCAAACGGATAGCTGGCTACTCGGTGAGTTTTCATGGCTGAGGGAATGATCTGCTTTCCAAAGTCATGTGCGTGTTCGTACGTCTTGAGTAGTTCTTGCAGGACTCCCGCTGAAAAAATATAAATGCCCATCGAAGCCAAAAAAGTTCGACCTTGACTCTGCATTTCGTCTGAAACCTGACTTTGCTTATCGCCGAGCTGGTCTGCAGCAGGTTTTTCATAAAATTCGGTTATAATTCCATCCGAATCGGTCTTGAGGATGCCAAATCCGGGTGCATCAGCAGCATTTACCGGAATCGAAGCGATAGTAATGTCGGCGCCCGATTTGTTATGGCGCTTTAACATCTTTCGGTAATCCATCGTGTAAAGTTGATCTCCCGACAAGATCAATACATGTTCAGATCGGTACTGCTGCACATGTAACATACTCTGCCGTACAGCATCGGCGGTTCCTTGAAACCACTCTTTTGAATCCGGGGTTTGCTCGGCGGCCAAAATGTTGACGAAACCGTGACGAAAACGATCGAAATGATAAGCTTGGCTAATGTGGCGATTCAAACTGGCTGAATTAAACTGTGTCAACACAAATATTTGATTGACTCCAGAATTAATGCAGTTTGAAATGGGTATATCAATTAAACGATATTTTCCTGCGAGAGGAACGGCTGGTTTGGACCGCAAATGCGTCAATGGAAACAAGCGAGAACCTGCTCCGCCCCCCAATATGATCGAAATCATTTTATTGCGCCTTTATTGCTCGTTAATTTGATGGCTTGTAACGTTGTATGTAGGCATGGGTGTTCCAACTGTGAAAGCTAAATAGGACCAGCTCCGGGTTTTATGGGTGCAATATTGAGGGCTATTCGGTCGTTCCATTGATAGGATGCCACTTGTCGTGAAACTCGAACCCTTCCTAGAAGGTAGACTCTTTTCTCCATCTAAATGATCGCCCCAAAAGATCGATGACGTCATGAGCAGTTCGACTATTCAGCTGATAGCCTTCATCCAAGCCAAGCTCAAAACGGCGCGGCTGCGTTTGATTCAGGTCAATCTAGTCAAAGGCTTGATTTTACTTCTAGGTGCGATCGCATTGTTATGGCTCCTGGGCGCGGGTTTGGAGAGCTATTTTTGGCTTTCTTCCGGGCTCCGTTTAACGCTGTTTGGGGTAGGTACCGTTGGCGTAATAGCGCTTTTTGGCTTCTACGTGGTATGGCCTTTCCTATTAAATACCGGTTTTACAGGAAAGAAAAGCGATACTTACCTCGCAAAACTCATTGGCCGTCAATTTCCTCATATTGGCGATGCGCTTCTTAATTTTCTGCAGCTATCCGCAGGAAATCACAGCCAGTCCCCCGAGCCTTTTGTAGATCTTGCCGTTCGGCGTCTTGGAGAACCCATTCGCGATATTCCTTTTGAAACAGGCACTTCCTGGAAGGAAATTAACCAGTACGGTCGGTATTCGGTTATACCGGTTGTTTGCGTATTGCTTTTTTTAATTGCGGCTCCAACTTCATTTTTATCGGCCACCCACCGAATTCTGAATCCAAACGAGGTTTTTGAAAAGCCCGCACCGTATTCGTTTTCGATTTTGCCGGGGGATTCTGAAATCATTATCGGTGAAGATGTTCTGGTTTCTGTTGAAGTAATCGGTACAGTCGAAGGCGATGACAAACCTGTAATTGAAACCATCGTGGAAGGCGAACTGAGATCCAGATTTACCAATCTGATTCCTGATTCGCTCGGCCAATTATCGCACCTCTATCAAAATGTAAGACAACCGTTTCGGTATAGAGTATCCTCTCCCCTAGTTACCAGTGACTGGTTTTCGGTCCGGATTGTGGAGCGTCCCCTTATCCAAGAGCTGAGCCTATCCCTTACTTATCCGGCCTATACTCAAATTCCTCCGATGCAACTGGACCCTAACGTCGGCGATTTTTCGGCTCTTGTGGGTTCATCCGTCCAGGTTACGCTCAAACTTTCGGGAGCAACAGCTGCGAGCTCATCCATCGAATTTGAAAGCGGACGACAGATCTCAATGAGTTTAGGGGGTTCGCTTTCCAAAGCCAATTTTACGGTTCAAAGTTCCGACAAGTACCGCTTTCTACTGAACACGATTGATGGCATTCAGAATATCGATGCGATCGAGTACGCAATAGAGACTGTTTCTGATGCTTCTCCGTCCGTCAGTATTCTATCCCCAGCTTTGCAAATTGATGTACCCGAAGACTTTCGCGTGGGAATGCTCGTACATATTACGGATGACTATGGTTTTCGTGACCTCCGGTTAAATTTCCGCATGGCAGAGAGCCGATTTGGGGATACTTCTGATATTTTTACCTCCATTTCCATCCCGCTCGAAAATCAAAGAATGTTGGACCAGGAAATCCCCCACATATGGTCGCTTTCCGCAGATTCCAAGCTAGACCCGGTTCCTGGAGATATCATCGAGTATTATTTCGAAATCAGGGACAATGATACCGTTTCGGGCTTCAAATCCGCGCAGTCGCGCGTGCATCGGCTGCGGATGCCTTCCATTTCGGAGCAATATGAAAGTTTGGACGACAAAAAGGACGACACCCAGCAATCTATTGAAGACCTATTAGAGAAAGCAAACGAAGCCCGAGAGCAGTTTGAAGAGCTGAAAACGGAATTATTGCAAAAACCAGAAGCGGACTGGCAAGATGAACGCATGTTGGAACAACTCCAACAAAAAGAGGAAAATCTGGAGAATGCTGTCGATCAAATCTCTGCTAAAATGGAGGAAATGACCGAGCAGATGAGCGAAAACGATCTAGTCTCGGAGCAAACTCTGGATATGTTCGAAGAACTTCAAAAAGTAGTGGAGGAAGTTCGTACCCCGGAGTTGATGGATGCCCTCAAACAGTTGCAGGAAGCGATTGAATCCATGGATATGAACCAAATGCAAGAAGCATTGGAGAAATTCAAGTTTTCAGAGGAGATGTATCAGGATCGTCTGGAAAGAACCCTGGATTTGTTCAAGGAATTCCGAGTTCAGCAAGACATGGACGAGATTGAAAAGCGGGCTGAAGACCTAGCGGAAACGGAAAACAAGCTCGCAGAAGAGACGGCGAAGTTGGAAAATGAGGAAAAAAAACCGGAGGATTCTTCGGGAGAGAACAACCAACCTGGTGAGAAAAAGGAAGACCTAGCCAAACAACAAGAGCTAGCCGCTGAGGACATGAAAAAGCTCGAGGAAAAAATGGAGGAAGTCCGCGAGCGCATGGAAGAGCTTAAAAAAGCCCCTTCCGACGAGATGAAGGACTTGCTAGAAGACACCCAGGATGAGCAGCTCTCGAAAAAAATGAATCAAAATGCTGAGGAATTGCGGCAGAACGAATTAGATCAGGCTAAACAGGGACAACAGAAAATGTCTCAACAACTTAGCCAGTTATCTGCGAAAATGGACGAAATGCAAATGAGTATGCAAGGCGCTCAGATGCAGCTTAACATTGCCGCAATCCGCGCTGCTCTCGAAGATGTTCTAACGCTTTCCAAACAGCAAGAAGTGCTTCGCCTGGATATTATCGATCTGGCTGCAGAGTCGCCCTTGTTACGCGAAGCCGCCCAAACTCAGGCGAATTTAATGGACGGGTTGACCGTGGTTTCGGATTCGCTGCAACGAATTGCAAAAGAGATTCCGCAAATGACGCGTGAAATTCAACAACGCGCTGGGGATGGTCTCCGGGAAATGAATGAGGCCACCGTCGCTCTCTCGGAACGTGCGGCGAGACGCGCCGGCGGGTTCCAGAAAGGAGCCATGACCAACTTGAATGAACTGGCCCTGATGCTTTCGGAGCTGCTGAACCAGCAAATGAATGGCTCTGGAGCGGGTCAAAGCAACCAATCCATGGAACAGATGATGGAACAGTTGCAGCAAATGGGGCAGCAACAACAGCAAATCAACCAGCAAATTCAACAGCTGCTCAATGATATGCAGGGTTCACGTCTTACAAACGATATGACCGAGCGACTCAAACAATTGGGTAGTCAGCAGGAGAAAATGCGCAACGAGCTTCGGCAAATGTCCAGAGATAAAAACGCCCGGAATAAGGTGTTGGGAGATTTGAACCGAATTGCTGATCAAATGATGGAATCCATTGAAGAATTGCAGCAAAACCGGGTTTCGAGGCGTACTGTCGAACGGCAAGAACAGATCCTAACCAGGCTCCTCGAAGCTTCCAGATCGATGCAGGAGCGAGGCAAAGACAACAAAAGAGAAGGCAAAAGCGCTGAGGAAATTTTGCGCCTAAGCCCTGCCGATCTTCCCACCTCGGAGCGCCTAGAACGACTCAGAAAAGACCTTATTCGCGCGCTCGAAACCGGCTATTCCAGCGATTATCAAGCCCTAATTCGAAAATATTTCGAGTTACTCCAGCAAGAAACTGGATCCTCTAATCTTCCCTAAATAAATCGGGAGCGAATATCCGGCGTTGGAATGCGGCAAGATTCCATTTTGCCAAACCAGGCATATCGATGGTTGGCAATGAACCGGTATACGGCGTTACGGATCGGCCTTGGAACGATGATAAAAGCATACATCAGCGGCCAAAGACCCGATAATTTCCGTGCTATACGAAGAGCCGCTGCAGAATCCCTGTAAACCCTGTCCCCCTCGACAAGAACAACGGAATCGAGATAGTCCTCTGCATCTCCGATTTTCAACAGTACTGCTTTCCCCTCTTCAGACTGTAATGCCCCAAATTTGAAATACTGATTTTTATCCCGGTCGATGACAAAATTGACGCTCGAGTTGCAAAAATTGCAGACTCCGTCAAATAGTACAACCGCCGTATGGGTATCATTTTTAGCCATAAGAAGTCATACGCTGGCCTCACACGTCTGGTTCTACCGGGAAACGTCACGTCTTTTTTCGCGCTATCTCCCATTTAGAAAGGGCATAACCGCCATTCTTCTCCTTCCACTGTTGAAAAAACGATCCCAAATTGGTAAATTAAGGATCCTGTCATTCTCTGAATCAATCTCCGCCACCCGATTCCGAGTTCGACAATTAACACCACTCGACCGGGAAGTGAAGGTGTTTGGACCGTCGACCTCCGAAAAGGATTGGTCGAGTCATGCACTTCTTGACCTGGTTTGATTGTATTTGCCCGTCCACACAAGTGACAAAGGTATGGCTAACGCGATGAGGATATTGTTTATTACTGGAGAAGTGGCCCCTTTTTCCGACACGTCTGAGCTGGCAAAGGTTGTTCGAACGCTACCCGAAGCGTTGCATGAATCGGGGAAGTTTGAGACTCGGATTATGATGCCTCGATACGGCACAGTGAGCGAACGCCGCAACTGTCTGCACGAAGTGATCCGGTTGTCCGGAAGTGAAATCCAATTGGGCGAAAAGACGGAAATTTTGCGAGTCAAAGTCGCTTCGATACCTGGTATCCGCTTGCAAGTCTATTTCATGGACAACAACTACTATTTTAAGCGCAAAGGCATTTTCGCTGACAAACAGGGTGAATCTTTTGAAGACAACCTCGAAAGGTCTGCCTTTTTTGCCCGGAGCGTTATCCGAACCATTCGAAATTTAGGTTGGCAACCCGATGTGGTTCATGCATTTGGCTGGCTTAGCGGTTTGGTACCTTACGTTTTGCGGACAGAATTCGGCGACGACGAGCTTTTTAAAGATTCAAAAATTGTCTACACACCAGAAGTGGTCGATTTTGACCTGAGGTTTACTGAGGAGTCGTTTGAATCTTTAAGTATGTCTAGGCATGATAGTTTGATAGGTGCATCGCCGATTGATGCTGGTATGCATTTTTCAGATGCGACGATTTATCCGGCTTCGATGAATCACTTGACAGAATCAGCGTCGTTCTCTGGGGATTCCGAACAGCAAATGGAGGAAGCCGTCGCGGTTTATGAAAGTGTTATGAGTGGTATTACTGTCTAGTTGACCTTTTGACGAATACCCCCGGAAATACCCTACTTGGTCGAAACAACAACGCTTTCGAGTGCATATTACTCGGCTAAGGCCCTTCAAGATGTATTATCGGTAAAACGCGTCCTCATTTATTAGCGCAGATTGCCTAACGCTATACGAATTGGCACCTTGCCGGCGTTGTGTTTAACAGCTACCATTATTTTTCTTATTGGATGACTAACTACTTTTTATTTCGACACCGCCTAGTTGTCCTGCTCCTCTCTTTCGTCATTTTCTCCGGATGCGATGATCCATCGCAGGTAGGACTAGATCTGGTTGATTCACAAGCCGGCGAAACTGAAGTTGCAACCATTCCATCTTCATTCATCGGCCCTTCTGACTTTGGAGATCTTTCGGGAGGAACGACAACCGCAGGATCCTTTCGGGCTTTGTTCGGCAAAGTAGTCGACCCCGTAGCGGGATCTTTTTCGATGACTGGCTATGTTGATTTCGTAAATAGCACCAACGTTACCTCCGCGTTCAGAGCGGCACCCGTTACGTTTGCTGATTTGGAATTCAATATTGATTATGCCCACGGTGACACCCTGACGGCGGTATCTGTCGATTTATTCGATATTGGATCCGATTGGGTTCCGAATAATGCACGTTCTGACACGTTTCTGGTGGCCCAGACGCTCGTAACACGCGCAACCGTAAATCCGAAGAAGGGAAAAATTCGGATCCCTTTACCTTCCGCTTGGATAACGTCGCACGACTCAGCCCTCCGTAGTGCCAATTTTGTCGATGAATTTCACGGTTTCGCTCTAAGAGCGACCGCCGGAAATGCCATTATTGGGGTGCATTTCTCTGGATCATCGATGAGGGCTTCCTCTGTGCCTGGGGATACTGTAAGTTTTTCCATGTCTAAGGTCCTATCTGCTTCCTCTTTTGTAAATGGGTCAGAAAATCAAGCAGTGGCTTCTTTGAGGGACGGAGCGGCCGAAACGTTGGCTTTGCGTTTCCCGACCGAAAATACCGATTTTGGACAAGCCGCTTTTCATCGGGTCATTGTTCGATTGAACGTCGAGAACGTAAACAGTCTTTATCCGGCCAATTTTGCTCATAAAGCACCGACTCGCGTGGGTCTGAGAGCGGTAGCCATTGACAATTCTACCAGATTGGATCTAGTTGTGGCTGATATTTCTCCAGAAGGCACATTGACCTTTGACTCGTCTATTTTGGCCAACGTCGTTCAAAGCTCCAATTTGGGTAATTCGGGTCTCGACCGGTTTGAACTCTATTTCCCGGTGGAGTCCAGTACCGTTGGAATTGTTGCCTTCAAAAAAGGGCTGCCAGCAACTTTTGGCCCGCGGGCTGTCATTACTTATACGTCCCTTAATTGAGCCCCATGAATTTATATCCAACATATAAGATGTACAGAAATCGATCTGTCCTTTGGATTGGTGTCGTTTTGATGATGGGCACTGGACTTTCGACGCCAACTGAGGCTCAAAGCCTAACAGACGGATCTATCTATTCGCGTTTTGGAGTCGGACTGCGTCGAAGCTTCAACTCTTCTCGTAGTCAGGCCATGGGTGGCGGCGGTATTGCACTCCCCTCTTCGCAATATTTAAATACATCAAATCCCGCGTCGTATAGCGATCAATACTTGACTCGATTTTCCGGGGGATTGACGTACGAAAAAATTACAGCAAGTGCAGAAGGTTCGGAATCTTCTACCCTCGCTTCCGGTTCTCTGAGTGGCGTCAATTTTGGATTCCCTCTCAAGACGAACGTTACGGGCGTCGGTATCTCGTTTGCGCCTTATAGCCGCATGAGCTATCACGTTGACGTAGAATCGAACATTATTTCGGATCCGGAAGCCAATAATACCGAATCGCCTTATCTCACGTCATTCAAAGGAAGTGGCGGATTGCAAAGCCTGTCGGCTGGAATTGGCCACCGGGTTTCGACTTTCTTGTATGTGGGAAGCAGTGTAGATTTTATTTTTGGAATCCTTGACGAATCTCAAAATTCAAGCTTTAATTCAACCGAATTTACCGATCGATCGGTCGTTGGATCTACTCGTTTAAGCGGAATTTCAGCTACCGCCGGCTTTCGGTTCATCGTCCCGAATATGCCAGAATCACAAGGTTTAGTTGTGGCTGGAACGATTCATTTACCTACGACGCTAAAAGCCACTCGATCAAAAGCTCTGGTGGGTGCAACCGACCGCGATACGTTGGGCACAACACTCAGCGGTAACGTTAATCTGCCATTTGGTTTCGGTCTAGGTGTTGCTTATCAACCGGTTCCAAAATGGACGTTGATCAGCGATTTTGAGTTTGAAAACTGGTCTGGTTTTAAAAGTGATTTGGATTTTCCGGGTTATGACGCAAATGGAATTGCCAATACGAACAATCGAGTGAGAATTTCAGCTGGAGCGGAATTTTGGCCAGCTGCGCGTCGCCCCTTCGCTACTTGGACCCAAAGAATTGCATACCGTCTTGGATTGTATACGGAACAGTCCTATATCTCACCCTTGCCGGACCAAAAAATAGGCGCTTTTGGAGTTACGGGAGGGCTAAGTATTCCTTCTTTGATTCCTGGCACGACAATTGATTTTAATCTAGACGTGGGGCAGCGAGGGAAATCTTCGAATGGCCTTATCCAAGATCGATACGTTCGATTTGGCTTAAACCTTAACTTTGGGGAGCGATGGTTTGATCGCCCGCCACTAGGTTAAAAACTGATCTTTGAACTAAGCCTTTACTTGCCTGATACCAGACATGTTTTGGTTTTAAGCCCGTAAAGAAAAAATATCGGAACCATGCACAACCGTTTAATAAAAAAAGCCCATTTGCTGTTCAGCATGTTGATGCTCAGCGCTGTTTGGAGCCTTTTGGCTTCTGTAAACACCGCTCAGGCACAGGCAGAGTGTAACACGGACGACGTTCCGATGAATTACAGCCTGTATGCTGAGGATTTCAAGAATGGTGGCTTTGAGACGGCACTGCCTTATCTCCGCTGGATTTTGAAATGTGCTCCGGATTATCCTTCAAAGTCTGACCGGAATTTTAGACGATACGTCGAACTTTTTGAAGGCTTGGCTACCGCTGCTGAAGATGCCGGCACAAAACGATCATTTTTGGATAGTGCCCTGGCCGTTTACAATGGCGGTCCCGAGCAAATGAGCAAAGCGGGGATCAACTTTGAGCTTTATGATTGGACGTTTAATAAAGGTCGCTTCTTGCAGTCTCACGCTGAAGAAATGCCTGAATTGCAGTCTGAAGTCGGTTCCGTTTATTTAGAAGCGTATAACATTGACCATTCGACGCTCCAAAATTATTACATAAACTTTATCATCTTCGACATGGTAACGAAGGATAATAAGGCAGATGCGGTGGACTTTATGGATCGGGTTGAAGTTGACTTTGCCGGGAATGCTGAGGTCATGACCACGATCGAAACCTGGCGAGGCCAATTGTTTACTTCTCCTTTGGAAAGGATGGCGTTTCTTGAAAGTCAGATTGTAAAGAACCCTAACGATGGCGAATTGAAGGCCGAATTACTTCAACTTTACATGGACGAAAAAATGCGGGATCGGGCTTACGAAATGGCTGAGACGGTTATGAAGACCTCCCCTACCTCTAGGTTGTATAGGACGATTGCCAAGATGCGGCTCGATGACGGCGATACTGCGGATGCCATCAAATTGTACGAGTCCTCTATGGCATTACCTGGTGGTAGCGAAGCAGCGAAGGAAGTCTACTTTAATATTGGGATCGCCCATCAACAAGAAGGCCGCCTCGCGAACGCTCGTACCCAGTTTAAGCTGTCTTTGAAAGCAGACCCCACCTTTACTCAGGCGCTCATTGCCATCGGCGACCTTTATGTAACGGCGGTTCAGGGCTGTGGCTCTTTTGAGCGGGAAGATCGGGCTGTTTATTGGTTAGCAGCCGATTACTTTGATCGAGCAGCCTCTTCTTCGAATGTCGACGCGATAAAAAATCAAGCCAAAAACCGCGTTAATAGCATCCGTCGCTTCTTTCCTAGCGCTGAAGATAAGTTCTTCAAAGCGTGGAGTCCTGGCGATAAATATGCAGTCGATTTTGGTTGTTACTCCTGGATTGGAGAATCTACGTCCGTTCGATAGGATGGTCTCAGCGTTCCTTTGCTGTTATAGTTGAATAAGGACCGTCTGACCAACAAGGATTTTTAAGTGCGGCCCCACTTTTTTATTGCCCTAGTGCTATTTAGCGCCTCAAAGCATTCTCAGCAACCGAAATCCTTGCAAAATGAGCGTCTGACTATTGGGAATTGGGCCGATCATTCCGAACTTTGGTACTTAGCCCTAATCCACGTCGAAATATTCCACATCCTCATGTCGCTAATCGCTGAAATCCACGCCCGTCAAATATTTGATAGCCGAGGAAATCCTACAGTTGAAGTCGAAGTCATTACGGAAGATGGTCATTTTGGCCGGGCTGCCGTTCCTAGTGGAGCATCCACTGGAGAAAATGAGGCCGTCGAACTGCGCGATGGCGACCCGACGAGGTATATGGGAAAAGGAGTTGAACAGGCCGTGGAGAATGTCAACGACATTATCGCTCCCGAATTGTTAGGTTGGTTCGTCTTGGACCAAGTAGAGATCGACCAGCACCTCGTTGAACTGGACGGCACGGCCAATAAGAGTCGATTGGGAGCTAACGCCATTTTAGGTGTTTCTTTGGCCGTTGCCAACGCGGGCGCCAGTGCGACTGGACTTCCGTTGTATCGATACATTGGGGGCGCAGGGGCTCGACAATTACCTGTACCCATGATGAATATCATTAACGGAGGCCGACATGCAGACAACAGCGTCGACATGCAGGAGTTCATGATCATGCCTACCGGAGCTTCCTCTTTTTCGGAAGCGCTACGCATGGGTTCTGAAGTTTTTCATCACTTAAAAACCGTGCTTCACGATCGAAAAATGAACACAGCTGTTGGCGATGAAGGTGGCTTTGCGCCCGATTTATCCTCCAACGAGGAAGCCATCGAAGTCATTTTGCGTGCGATCGAACGGGCGGGTTATCACCCTGGTGAAGATATCTTTATTGCTTTAGACCCTGCTTCCTCCGAAATGGCAAAGGATGGAGGCTATTGTTTTTGGAAAAGCGACCCCAAGCGCATTCGATCTTCCGACGAAATGGTGTCGTTTTGGGCCGATTGGGTGGCTAGATATCCTATCATTTCAATTGAAGATGCGATGTCTGAACATGACTGGGATGGATGGGCCAAATTGACGGCTTCCGTTGGTAAAAAAGTTCAGTTGGTCGGTGATGACTTATTTGTTACCAACACGGCTTTTCTACAGAAAGGGATTGATACCGGTTGCGCCAATTCGATCTTGATCAAACTAAACCAAATAGGAACGCTTTCTGAGACACTGGAAGCCATTGAATTAGCCCATAAACACGGCTATACTTCGATCATCTCGCACCGTTCGGGAGAAACGGAAGACACTACCATTGCAGACCTTGCCGTCGCCGTCAATTCGGGTCAAATTAAAACCGGTTCTGCAAGCCGGAGCGATCGAATGGCCAAATACAATCAACTTTTGCGTCTTGAAGAACATTTAGGATTGGCAGGGGTGTACCCTGGCATGAATGCGTTCCGATTTTAGTACCTTTTTGGCTGAGCTTTTATCCAACTAGGGATCCATAGCTTAATAAGCTTTGAAATACGTGCAATGGCTTTTTCTGACTTGTTAAAAAAAGCTCTCGGTCGTTTTCGACGGGTAGTAATTGCGACCAGCTGCGTGGCTGTTATCATTTGGTTTGTCTTTTTTGATAGTTACAGCTTGGTTTCCAGAGTTAAATTGCATCAGGAAAAAGCGGAACTGTCAAAGAGCAACCTGATCCTCAGAAATGAGATGAATCGATTGACTGAGGTTTTATCTCGTGATTTAACTCCGGCGGAAATCGAGCGTTTTGCAAGAGAAAAGTATTTTATGAGCCAAATTGATGAGACCGTTTACACCGTCGTTCAATCTGATCCAACGCCTTAAACCGTTCAGCTAAGTAAGTAGTGCATCGTCCCTTCCATGATTAGAAAAGCGATTGGTATTGATCTTGGGGGCACAGCCATTAAAGCTGGACTTGTGTCCGAATCAGAAGGGCTTTTAGAGGAGTTATCGATCCCAACAGATGCCGAAGAGGGCCACCACCGGGTATTGGATCGAATTGCAGGACTCATTTCTGACTTCTCTTCACGGTTCCCGGACGTTGTTGGAGTAGGTGTTGGTTCACCGGGTGCCATTAATTGGGATCGAACGACCGTTTCAAGTCCTCCCAATTTTCCCGGCTGGCAAACTGTTCACATCGAAAACGAGTTGACCGCTAGGCTTTCTCGACCAATCACCACCCTCGTTGAAAACGATGCGAATGTTGCTGCCCTCGGTTCGGCTCATTACGGCGCTGGGCAGCGGTTTAACTCCTTCATCATGGTGACCCTTGGAACGGGAGTGGGGGGAGCGATCATCTATCAAAACAAGATCTTTCGTGGTGCTACCGGCGCTGCTGGAGAAATTGGGCACATGACCATCGACTACGAGGGCCCTTTTGCCCGAAGTGGAGTTGCAGGCGCGATTGAAGCTTACCTGGGGCAGCGATTTTTATCCCGGCATGCCCGCTACCGATTAATCAATAAGAAAGACAGCCTCATCCATCGAATGGCTGCCGCGGATCTCAAAGGAATCACCCCTAAAATGCTCCATGAAGCAGCCGAATTGGGTGATGAGGGTGCCAAAGAAGTATTAGCTTGGGCAGGACACAAGTTGGGTTGCGTTTTAGGCTCAGCTGTCAATTTGCTCGATATCCGCAAAATAGTGGTTGGTGGAGGTTTGTCGGCCGCTGGGGACTACATATTGGATTCGGCGCGTTCCACAATGCTTCAATTTGTGACCCCAGCCCTACACGAGGGCCTTGAACTGATTCAGGAAACCCGAGGAAATGACGTCGGTATGCTTGGCGCTGGTCATCTTGTGTTTCAATATCTTGACGAAAAAGGTAATTCTTCTGAGTGAAAGATCGTCCGGTCGTTGTTCAGTCCTGAGGCTCCGGTTTCGGATGCCGCTAATTAGGGCGTGTTTTACGGTCTTTTGCTTGCTCTTGGCGCCTGGTTTCGCAGCAGCCCAAAACGAATCGAATAGCGCGGCGGACCCAACTCCGCCTGACTCATTCCAACTACGCCCATCAAACGGAGCTTCTGCTTCGGCAGAAGGACTCGAAGCCCCAGTCGAATTTTCGGCCACCGATTCCCTCATTTTTACCCTAAAAAAGGGCGCTCGCCTGGCCAGGCTTCACGGGAATGCCAAGGTTTCGTATGAAGGGATGGTCCTTACGGCCCACGGAATCGACTTACTTTTGGCAAAGGAAGAATTGTACGCCCGCGGCTTAAAAGCAGATACTGGCTGGGTTGGTCGACCCCAAATCGTCCAGGACGGAGATCCGTTTCTGGGTGATGAATTGTCCTTTAGTCTTAAAACCCAGCGCGGTCGAATTGTAAATGTGCAGACCCAATTGGAAGAGGGTTTCATTCGGGCAGGAATTCTTAAGTCTTTGGAGGACAGCGTGTTATACATTCGGGATGGCTTGTACACAACATGCCAGTGTGTGGAAGATCCCTCCTATTCGCTTCGATCTAACAAAATGAAAATGATTGGTAAGAAGTGGATTTATACGGGGCCGATTCAACTCTTTCTTTACAATATTCCGACTCCACTTTGGCTCCCTTTTGGATTCTTACCCGCTCAGGACACCCGGAGAAGCGGCCCATTACCACCGACCTACGGGGAGGATCAATTCGGATTCTATTTAAGAGATTGGGGCTGGTACTTCTCGATGAACGAGTTTATGGATCTGCAACTGCAAGGTGGATTTTGGACTCGCGGTAGTTGGGAATCCAAAACCATGTATCGATATCGGAAAATGTATGCTTTTGATGGGCAGTTGATGCTGGATTATGCTCGGTTTAGAAACGGTGAGCCCGGCGACCCCAATTATTCTGTCCGCCAAACCAGTGCGTTCCGATGGGTACACAATCAATCGATCGGGCAAAAAGCATCGTTTAATGCCAATGTAAATATGTCTTCCTCGACGTATTTAAAGGCCGTTTCACAAAACTATGACGACCGGATTCGCCAAGATCTGCAATCGAGTGTCAAATTCAGTCAACGTTGGACGAATCAGAATTTAACTGTTCAGATGAACCAGCGGCAGGTTCTTTCGACGGGCGAAGTAACTATGACACTGCCCAGCCTGGCATTTTCGCAAAACAGTTTTAAGCCATTGTCACGGCAAACACGCTTACCCGGAACCAAGGAGGGCTTTCGGGACAAATTGACCGTCGGATACAACTTCAACGTGGATAACCAATATCGCTTCCGACCGCTCGCCGATGAAGAACTATTGGCTCGGGGCGATACCCTGGCTGCTGAGATCAACTGGTTTGATGCTCTTTTTTCGAAAGATCAATTTGATCGCGCCACGGGAGACGCCCGCCAATTCGACTTTCAAGCTTCCCACCGTATACCTATTTCGGCGCCTTTTTCAATACAACGAGTTCCTCTTCTGGGCAACGTCAACCTCAACGTTTCTCCTTCCCTTTCTTATTCTGAAGATTGGTACCTGGAGTCCGAACGCCGGAACCTAAATGCGGACTCATCCGCAACCGAAATCAATTACGAACCGGGCTTCTTCGCGCTTCGGCAATTTAGCTCATCCGTATCGGTCGGAACTACGTTCTACGGGCTGTTTCCAATCAATGCCTTTGGGTATTCTGGCATTCGGCACACGGTCAGGCCGATTGTTGGTTTTTCCTATCGGCCCGATTTTTTTGAAGGAAAGTGGGGAAATACACGGTCATATACGGATAAGGCAGGAAAAGAAGTTGAATATGCCGTTGTTTCGGGAGTCGGACGCGGCCGGCAGCAGGCGATGACGTTTTCTCTTAATAATACCTTCCAGACCAAACGAAACGTGGCTGACTCGCTCAATACGACGAGCCGTCCGAACACGGTCAAGCTGTTTGATCTTAGCCTTTCTACCGCTTACAATTTTGCCGCTGATTCGCTTAAAATGAATGATGTCAGACTTAGCCTTCGGACGAACGTCCTTGGTAAAGTTGACGTAGACGTAAGCAGTACCTTTTCTCCTTATCAGGTAAATAGTCTCGGGCGTTTGGTAGACGACTCTGCCCTATCCCTGAGCTCACCGCTTGGACGAATGACTTCTACCAACATCACCATGCGAACGTCGCTTAGGAGCCAACGGGGAGCCGGAGACCGGCCCTTGACAACACCCAGAGCAGGACTCGTTCAAAATCAGCCTAGTTTTGGTACCAACAATCCTCTTGGTTCAAGTAACATATTGCAAAATACCTATGGGATGGCCACCCTTACCGATTTCTCTATTCCATGGTCGGTAAATATGGATTTCACTTATGGTTTAACAAAAACCGGCGTTTCAACCATACGGCGTGCCATCATCAACGCGTCATTCGACTTGAGTCTAACACCCAATTGGAAAGCTTCGAGCCGAACGGGGTACGATTTTGAATCTAAACGCATGGCTACTACAAGCCTGGCTCTCTCTCGCGATTTTGAATGCTGGCAGATGTCCTTTAACTGGGTCCCGTTTGGCGCTTATCAATCTTGGGGATTCGATCTTCATGTTAAAAGCGGACATCTAAAGGATCTACTTCGGATCCGTCAACCGAAATCGGATGTGAGAGATCGGTTTGGGGGCTTTTGATTGTCAAAAACCGTGGCGTAGCGCCGTGACGAATAGTTTGGGCTTTAGGGCCGCTAACTTCGACCTATAAATCGTTCGAAACGACTTGGCTCGCCTCGATTTTGACGAATACTTGAGTCGAATCAGGTACGTTTTGGGTAGTTTTCAAGGATAACCGAGCTCCCTGAATTTCGATTTCCATCTCCGTGATCATCCCCAAAAACTGTCGGGATACGACCTGACCTACCATTCCACCTTCCCCGACAACGCTTATGTGTTCAGAACGGATGGCAACCGCCTGTTCCTTCGAGATCGGTGTGCCCGTAAGCAGCATCGCTTGCTTCGGATCGACTAAAATATTACTCCCTCCCAAAAAAGAAGCAACAAACGCTGATTTTGGATGATTGTAGAGGGATTTAGGATCTCCGACCTGAACTATTTTACCGTCTCGCATCACGGCAATTTGATCGGACAACGCTAATGCTTCTTCCTGATCATGGGTGACATAAATGCTAGTCAGTCCAAGACGTCGTTGAAGCGCTTTTAACTCAACTCGAGTTTGCTGCCGGAGTGTTACGTCAAGATTAGACAGCGGCTCGTCGAAGAGGATGACGTCAGGTTCGATAGCTACCGCTCGAGCAAGCGCTACCCGCTGCTGTTGCCCTCCGGAAAGCGACGTAACAGGTGTATTCAAAAATCCCTCCATATCCACCCGTTCCAGCGACTCCTGGACCCGCTTTTCTCGATCTGGTCCCTTCATTTTCCTCACTTTGAGCCCGTACTCTACATTTTCCTTTACAGACATATGCGGGAATAGAGCATAGCTCTGGAATACCATCACAGTCGGACGACGTCTGGCGTCTAGCCTTGTGACGTCCTTTTCGCCGATAAAGACTTTACCATCATCCGGAAACTCAAATCCTGAAATAATGCGCAAAGTAGTCGATTTGCCGCAACCACTGGGCCCGAGGAGGGAAAAAAACGATCCTGCGGGGATATCTAAGGAGACTGAATCAACTGCGCGCACCGCCCCAAACGAACGGGTTACTTCGGATAACCGAACAGCCTCTCCTCTATTTTGGGCCGGGTTAAAATTTGTCACGGACGCCCCAATTAATGTTGGTTGTTGACGCTCTAACCGGCCAAGGCTTTAGTGACCTTATCAGCGGCCTCTTGAAAAATAATGGCTGTCTCGACTTTGAGCCCACTCTCGTCCAGGATTTGCTTGCCTTCTTCAGCGTTAGTTCCTTGTAAGCGCACGATCAACGGTATGTTTATCTGAACTTTATTGGCCGCTTCGACCACGCCTTTAGCTACCCGGTCACATCGTACGATGCCGCCAAAAATATTTACTAAGATGGCCTTAACTGAAGGATCCTTCAATATGATTCTAAAGCCGGCTTCGACCGTCGTTGGATTGGCTCCACCACCAACGTCCAAAAAGTTGGCTGGCTCGCCGCCTGCGATTTTGATGATATCCATGGTCGCCATGGCCAGTCCGGCGCCGTTAACCATACACCCGACATTCCCATCCAATTTCACGTAGTTGAGATGGAACTCGGAGGCTTCAAACTCCAACGGATCCTCTTCGTGGACATCTCTAAGCTCAGCCAAATCCTTATGACGGTACAGCGCGTTGTCGTCCAGATTGAGTTTGGCATCGATTGCCAAAACGTCACCGCCCTTGGTTAGCGTCAACGGATTAATTTCTGCAATGGAACAGTCGGTAGCTTCATACGCGTTGTATAACGCCATAATAAATTTTACCGCCTTCTTAAACGCTTCGCCTTCGAAACCTAATCCAAACGCGAGACGGCGAGCTTGGAATCCCTGGAGTCCTATGGACGGGTCAACCCACTCTTTCAAAATGAGATCTGGCGTTTCTTCAGCCACTTTTTCGATTTCAACGCCGCCTTCGGTCGACGCCATAATGACCGTCATGTTCTTTTGGCGATCCAGCGTGATTCCCAAGTAAAATTCTTTTTCAATGTCTACGGCGTCAGCGATCAAAACCGAGCGAACCTTTTGTCCCTCGGGTCCAGTCTGAGGCGTTTTTAACATCATTCCCAGAATGGCACCTGCCTTTTCCTCGACTTCCTGCAAGGATTTAGCCAATTTCACTCCCCCACCTTTGCCGCGACCGCCCGCATGGACCTGGGCCTTTACAACAAATAAATTAGTTCCGTTTTCTGCTTGCAGCTTCTTAGCAGCATCTACAGCCCCGCTAATAGAAGTTGCCAGAACTCCTTTCTGAACGGGGACGCCGTAGCGTGCAAGAATTTCTTTGGCCTGGTACTCGTGGACTTTCATGGATTCTGGAAATACGTAACTTGGAGACCGAAAACTACGATGCGTTTAATGCAATTACTTCCCATATTAGAGGAGTTCGAGCATATTCTCCGTTTCTTTTAGGCAACGCCCGACAATGACCTACGACCTACACATAATTCGACGCTTTATTACGGGGTACGTGCTGCTCCTGATCGGGTTGATCGTGTTCTTTGTGGTCTTGCATTATGTCGAATATATCGACGACTTTATGGACCGTGGGGCTACCATGCGGGATGTATTTCTGATGTACTACCCTAACTACATCCCTGAGATCGTACGATTGATTTCACCGTTGGCCATATTTATGGCGGCCGTCTTTTTAACCGGACGACTTTCTCAAAAGTTAGAAATTGCTTCGCTACAATCTGCCGGCGTTTCTATTTATCGGTTACTCGTTCCTTTTCTCCTGGTTGGAGTTGTGGTCACTGGCTTTATGTTTTGGTTTAACGGCTGGATCGTTCCCGTAACCAATCAGGTGCGACTGAATTTCGAGCAGGACTACACCAAAGACGCTCTGGGGCAAGCAGAATTTGCCAATATTCACCGCCAGAACGCGCCTGGAAGCATTATTTCGGTCAGTTTCTATGAACGTAATTCAAAAACGGCAACATCGGTAACCTTGCAAACCTTTAGCCCCGAGGGGGTGATGACTGAGCGGATTGATGCGGATCGCATGATGTGGATTGATTCAACTTCCTCTTGGCAAATGATTGAACCCACCGTGCGCACATTCGATGAGAATGGAAATATGACTCAACGAGTATTCGCCCGAATCGACACGACACTATCCCTCCTACCGCGGGATTTCGCCCGAACACAGGGTGATGTGGATGCCATGTCCATTACAATGGCCAAAGACTACTTAGAATCGTTGGAAAGAACTGGAGCGAACAGGTTAGGAAGGCCGTTAGTTATGTACTACAGCAAGTATTCCTATCCGCTTTCGAATCTTATCCTAATTCTACTCGCCGTTCCATTAGCCTCTGTTCGTCGGCGCGGCGGACAAGCCATACAACTGGCCATTGGACTGGTTTTAGCCTTTATTTACCTGGCCTTGATGAAACTGATCGAACCGTTTGGCTATGCTGGTGAGCTTTCCCCAATCACGGCGGCCTGGGCGCCCCACATTATCTTCCTGTGTTTCGCCCTTTTTGTAATGCAACGAGTTAACAATTGGAAATGGATTCGTCCTGTAAAGGTCACGGATGCGATTTCCGCCCGCTAGGACCTAAGACTTAGCGCAGGTCAAATCTAGGCCACCCGCCCTTAATACCCCGTTCAGCTTTACGCTTCACCCCCAGGAATACCAAAATGTACGGTTGGGCCTTGGCCTGATGTTTCCATGATATCTCCGTGGGCCCGTTCAAACCGTTCAATGTTCTCTGCAAGAGCGCGCAATAGACGCTTCGCATGTTGCGGGGTCACGATCACGCGACTTTTAACCTTGGCCTTGGGTATCCCGGGCATCACCCGAATAAAATCCAGGATAAACTCTTCCGAAGAATGAGCCAACATCACCAAATTGGAATACGTGCCCTCAGCTATGTCCTCGCTCAATTCAATATTTAACTGAGGACCCGCTTGGCCTTTACCTTCATTATTGTCTTTCATAATCGTATTAATATTTAGATTCTTTTTTCCCAGCCAGCGCTTCAATCAGATCACTTTTGGTGATGATTGAAAACGATCCAGATTCAGTTTTTACTAAAACCGCCCCAGGCGCTTCTTTCATCAAAGAAGTCAGTCCACCAAAGGGCGTATCCATATCCACAATTGGAAACGGCGGACCCATTGTCTCCGAAACGACATGGCCTCTAGCTTGTGGATCCTCGATTAGTCTATTTAACACCACTGACTCTGTAATGCTGCCTATAACCGATCCATGATCAATGACAGGTAATTGAGAAATTCCTTTTTGAACCATGCGGTCGATGGCAGTTTGTAACGTGTCACCCGGGGCGACAGATACAATATCAGAGTTGAGGTGAGCCGGCGTAACCACGTCTGCCGCACAGAGTTCGTGTTTTTCATCCAGAAACCCGTGGCTCCTCATCCAAGTGTCATTGTAGGTTTTGGAGAGGTATCGAAAACCGGTATCAGGAAGTAGAATAACCACCACGTCCTCTGGTTTTAGGGTCTTCGCATTATCCTTTAGCCATTTCCTTGCACCTGAGACAGCCATACCACTCGTTTGGCCGACAAACAATCCTTCTTGCCTCGCCAAACGACGCGTCATAATCATGTTTTCCTTGTCGGTCGAACGGACATAGAAGTCGACCAAATCAAAATCCATGTTTAGAGCTAGAATGTCTTCGCCAGCACCTTCCGTCAAATACGGGTAAATTTCGGCATGATCGAATTCACGAGTATGAAAATATTTGTGATAGACTGATCCAAAGGTATCGACCCCAACCACTTTGATGTCTGGATTCTGTTCTTTCAAATATTTAGAAGTCCCTGAAATGGTTCCACCCGTTCCTGCCGACGCGATGTAGTGGGTAACTCGTCCTTCTGTTTGCCGCCAAATCTCAGGGCCGGAGGTTTCGTAATGAGCCTTAGCATTGGCTGGATTATCGTATTGGTTTAAATACACCGAATTAGGTGTCTCCTCTGCAAGACGCCTAGAAACCGAATAATAGGACCGAGGATCTTCCGGAGCCACGTTTGTAGGGCAGATCAGAACTTCAGCGCCTAGCGCACGAAGCACATCCGCCTTTTCCGGACTTTGTTTATCTGTGGTCGTAAAAATGCATTTGTAACCCTTGGTGATGGCTGCGAGAGCTAAACCGGTACCCGTATTTCCCGATGTACCTTCCACTATGGTCCCTCCCGGCTTCAATCGACCGTCCCTTTCAGCCGCCTCAATCATCGCAATGCCAATCCGGTCCTTTACGGAACCGCCTGGATTAAAAAATTCAACCTTGGCCAAAACGGTGCATGGAAAATCGGAAAACAGGGTGTTCAAGCGAACCAGCGGTGTATTTCCAACGGTCTCAAGAATTGAGTTATACCACATAAGTCGAAGTTGCTTGAAGACAAGCATTAAAACATTGCAAGGGACGCGGGCAGAGAGAGAAAGACTATTTTGCTATATTCATCCTCAAGGGTAAGGTACGATTTAACCTGACCCAACGCTTATTCGTCCCAAGAGAAGCGCGTGAAAATCGTATTACTCTCGGACCATAAATTACGTAAATGTCAGATTATTCTTCTCCTGCTGGGATGATAGAGCCTGAGCTGCTCGTGGCCACTTGCGCTGCGGATGGGTCCGTCCTGTCACGCAATAGCGCGTGGCTGGGTCTTCTTGGATCCTCGCCAGATATTTGGTTCAATTTACCCATGGATGACGCCGAGATTGCCCGTCAAAATTTGAAGGAGGCGTCGCACGGTTCTCTCGTGACACACGCTCTGTTTATGGTAAATAGAGCTGACCGCGATATTCCGATCCCCGTTCTATTGCACTTCATCCCAGTTCAAGATAGCCACCCCACGGGTGCCTGTTCGGTCGCGATTTCGGGGGAAATACTATCCGAGCCCTCTACCTGGACTGAAAGCCAAACGCATCGTCACCGGATGGAAACTCTTGGCCGAATGACCATGGGAATGACACATGATTTCAACAATATGTTGAGCGGAATCTTGGGTCACATCGAATTGTGGAAGATTGAAGGTTCAGCCAACGCCGAGCTGCATTTAGGCACTATCGAAAAGGCAGCGCGGGACGGAGCAGAGCTGATCTCTAAGGTCCAGCGCTACATTCGACAAGAGGTACGAACTGCGTTTGAGCCTATCGATTTGACCGCTCTCGTTTCAGAATGCATCTCTTTCACCAAACCATACTGGTATAACGAACCGAGGCGCCATGGCATCGATATTTCGGTCACGTCCTCTTTGGTTGAACTCCCTCTCATTGACGGCTCCGCATCCGAGTTACGGGACGTTTTGGTCAATTTGATTTTAAATGCGGTTCATGCGATGCCTTCAGGGGGCCAAGTGGTTTTTAGCGGTAAGTCGGACGGACAGTTCGTCGAAATTGTCGTTTTAGATAATGGGACCGGTATGTCCAAAGAGGTCCAAAAACAGATATTTGAGCCCCTGTTTACCACAAAAGGCGACCGTGGAACAGGCATGGGATTGGCAGTTGCTGCAGGAATCCTCAGGGAGCACGGCGGCTCCATTTCGGTTAGTTCCACGTTGGGTGTGGGATCCGTTTTTACACTCCAATTACCCATCAATATTTTCATTTCTGCTCGGGGTTCGCAGCCTGCGCCGCTATCTTCTTCGAACACTTCGCGCAGGATCTTGGTTGTGGATGATGAGGATATGGTCCGGGGCATCATCAGTAAGTTGCTGTCGATTAGAGGGCACCAAGTAATTGAGGCTTCTTCTGGACCAGAGGCAATTGCTAAGTTTGACCCTGGATTGTTCGATTTCGTGATAACGGATCAAGGAATGCCGGAAATGAGCGGCCGCGAGCTGGCCTATCAAATCCGAAAGGTGGATTCCGCCATACCCATCATCTTATTGACTGGAGATACTGAAATCCGCGTCGATGGTGGGGCCATCAATCGTGTTATGACAAAACCGTTTAAAATTGATGAGCTTGAAGCACTCATGTCGGAGCTTTCTTAGCGGATCATCCTCGTTACCGACAAGTTGTCACAAGAACACGTTTGGCTTGGTTTTTGAAATCGAAATGGCTTGATCAAAAACCCGATCTCAAATCAAAATACATGCTTCAGGAATTAGAGTTTTTATCAGACGACGACTTAGAACAGAGTATTCCGCTTCCAACGGCCGACGAAGAAAAAGAAATGAGCCTATCCGACGTTCCGGATACGCTTCCCATTTTAACGCTTCGTAACACGGTTCTTTTTCCGGGAGTTGTGCTCCCTATTACGGTTGGACGTGATACGTCTTTGAAGCTGGTTAAGGATTCTTTTGGTGATGATAGATTGATCGGCGTCGTGGCTCAAAAAAGCTCAGAGACCGAAAATCCGTCTCCTTCCGATTTGTACGAGTTCGGGACGGTTGCCAGCATTTTGAAGTTGATCAAAATGCCAGACGGAAGCAAATCGATTGTAATTCAAGGAAAGCGGCGATTTAGAATTACGGAGTTCGTCAAAGAAGTCCCCTATTTTACCGCCCGCGTTCAAGCAGTGGTCGAAGACCTAGCTGGTGCTAACATCGAAGTTCAAGCCCGCATGCGCTCGATCAAAGAGTTGGCGATTCAAATTGTCAATTTATCGCCGAATTTGCCGAGCGAAGCCGCTTACGCAATTCAAAACATAGATTCTCCGACCTTTCTCATTCATTTTATCGCCTCCAATCTTCAAATTGAGGTCGCTGAGAAGCAGCAGTTGCTCGAAACATTGCCGTTGATCGAGCGAGCTGAACTGGTCATGAATCACCTCAACCAAGAGCTTCAAGTCCTTCAGCTATCCGAGGAAATCCGGTCGAGAGTCAAGACTGATGTCGATCAACAACAGCGCGAATACCTTCTTAGACAACAACTTAAGGCAATTCAGGAAGAATTGGGCGAAAGTGAAAGTGGAGCCAATGACGTTCGCGACCTCCGAACTCGTGCAGATAAAAAGTTGCTCCCAGAGCACGTCCGAATTGCTTTAAATAAGGAACTTGAAAAGTTATCCAGATCGAACTCGGCCTCCCCTGATTACGCGGTCACACGAAATTATGTCGACTGGATTTTGGAGACTCCCTGGCTCGATTACTCGAAGGACAAGTTGGACATCGGGAAGGCTGGCAAAATTCTGAATGAAGACCACTATGGTTTGGAAACCGTCAAACAGCGTATTCTGGAATATCTGGCGGTTTTGAAACTGAAGGGCGATATGAAGGCCCCCATTCTTTGTTTTCATGGACCGCCGGGCGTGGGAAAAACCAGCCTTGGGAAAAGCATTGCACGCACTCTCAGTCGAGAGTTTGTGCGCATGTCACTCGGCGGGGTTCGGGATGAAGCCGAAATCCGAGGACACCGAAGGACGTACGTAGGAGCGATGCCCGGGCGCATTATCCAGGGCATGAAAAAGGCTGGCACGGCCAATCCGGTTTTTATGCTCGACGAGGTTGACAAATTAGGATCAGATTTTAGAGGAGATCCATCGTCAGCGCTATTGGAAGTGCTCGACCCTGAACAAAATATTGCTTTCAACGACCATTATTTGGAAGTTGACTATGACTTATCCAACGTCCTTTTCATAGCTACGGCCAATTACCTGGATCAAATTCCTCCGCCGCTTCGAGATCGAATGGAGATGATTGAAATCAATGGGTATACCCAGGAAGAAAAGCTGGCCATTGCCAAAAAATACCTGGTTCCGCGTCAAATCGAGCGAAATGGCTTAAAGAAGGGGCAGCTAACGCTTTCGAATGCTTCGTTGAAGCTCGTAATCGATGGTTACACACGGGAATCGGGCGTGCGTCAGTTAGAGCGCACTATTGGATCCATTGCTCGAGGTGTGGCTAAGCGGGTAGCAATGGGTGAAATCGAATCAACCAAAGTAGAGGCGTCTGACGTAGAAACGTACCTCAAATCCAGGCGATTCTATTCAGATGCTGCCGAGCGTACGGAAGTCCCAGGCGTTGCAACGGGACTGGCTTGGACACCGGTGGGCGGCGATATCCTTTTTATTGAAATCTCAGCGTCGCGAGGTTCCGGCCGAATGATTTTGACGGGCCAGTTGGGCGAAGTCATGAAGGAATCAGCTCAAGCGGCTTTATCCTACGTCAAGGCAAACGCCATTGACTGGGGAATCCCTCACGACGCGTTTAAATATTGGGATTTACACGTGCACGTTCCAGCAGGAGCCGTTCCGAAAGATGGTCCCTCCGCGGGTGTCGCCATGTTGACGGCACTGGTCTCGATTTATACGCAACGTTGCGTTATGCATAATGTGGCTATGACGGGAGAGATAACTCTCAGGGGCCTCGTCCTACCGGTAGGTGGGATTAAAGAAAAGGTATTGGCGGCCAAGCGGGCAGGAATTAAATCAGTCATTCTGCCGGAGAAGAATAGGAAAGACGTCGAAGAAATCAAGGCTTCATCGCTAAAAGGGCTTCGTATCACCTATATCAAACGAATGGAAGAAGTGATTGAGCTGGCTTTGCAGTCAAAAGCACTTCATAATCCGACGAAATACTTTTCGGTGCCAGACGGTGAGAAGAATGGAGCTGTAAAAAGCTCAAATGGCGTCCAGACCGTCGAAATTCTCGCTTAATCTTTCGTTTCGTCTAAAATTACAGCGTCTTTCAAGTCGGTTAGCACGGGTGGCGCGGGTGGCTTGGACGGCACGGGTGGCTTGGACACCCCTTCGTTTAGTCCAAGCTGAAATGCTTTTTCCGCTTCATCCCAAACGGATTGCAGAGTGGAAAAAGTAAAGTCTATGATGCGCTCTGCCACTTTATATGCGGTTCCCGCAATAAAAACGGCTTTCCCCGCTGCGTTTAGACTGTCGTATTCGACTACCTGTTTTGACTCAGGGTCTGACTCATTTTTCATCCGACGGGGAGGCTTTCTTTACAGTTTTCTTGGCTGCACTTTTCTTGGTCTTCGTTTTGGCCGACCCGGCTGATTTTTGAGCCTCTTTGGAAGACGCTTGTTTGGAACTAGCATCGTCAGAAGACGCTTCTCCGTTCTTCTCTGACGAATCTTTCGCTTTCTTCTTTTTGATCTCTTCTTTTGCCGATGTAAAGGCGTCGTTCATGGCACCCGACAACGTTTCAACAGCTTCCTGAACAGAATCGATCACTGCCTTTGCGGTTGATTCCAATAGAAAAAACGCTTTTTCCTCTATTTTCAGATCATCGAATGCTTCTCTGGTTGAGGAATACTCTTTGCTACGATTTTTTTTGTCTTCGGTCATGGTAATACTCGATTTCAGTAAGGCTGTTGAAAGCTTGTTAAACGAATCGGTCAGGGGGTTGTTGCGATCTGGCTCAAGACGGATCAACAATTGGACGATGACGGTTTAAATTAAAAAAGGAGCGGGGCGGCCCGAATGGGCCGCCCCGCCTTTCCAATACTTCTTCGACTTCTCAGCCTACTTGCGCTGAGCCAAATAGGCCTGTGCCGCCGCAAGCCTAGCTATCGGAACCCGGAAGGGCGAGCACGAGACGTAGTCCATTCCGACTTCCGAACAAAAGTGAACCGATCGAGGATCGCCACCATGCTCACCACAAATACCAACTTTTAGGTCTGGTTTTGTCGAGCGTCCACGTTCCGTTCCGATCCGGACCAGCTGACCTACACCAGCAATATCCAGAGACTGAAACGGGTCGTCAACCAGTATCTTTCGATCGACATATTCTGGCAAGAACGTGCCGGCGTCATCTCTACTATAGCCAAACGTCATTTGGGTTAAGTCGTTGGTGCCGAAAGAGAAAAACTCAGCCTCCTTCGCAATAACATCCGCGATGAGGCACGCTCTTGGAATCTCAATCATGGTTCCAACGAGATAGTCCACCCGCGCTCCTTTTTCCTTGAAAACGGTTTCGGCGGTCTCGCGAATGATGGCTTTTTGGTTAACAAACTCCTCGACTGTCCCAATGAGAGGCACCATAATTTCAGGATACACCTCGACGCCTTTTTGCGACAATTCGACTGCGGCTTCAATGATGGCCCGGGTTTGCATTTCCGTGATTTCCGGATAGGTAATCCCCAAGCGGCACCCACGATGTCCCAACATCGGATTGAATTCAGCCAGCGAGTTTACTTTGGCTTCAACGACTTCGTACGACACGCCCATCTTGGTGGCCATGTCTTGTTTGTCTTCTTTGCTGTGAGGTAGAAATTCGTGCAGTGGCGGATCGAGTAAACGAATCGTTACGGGTTTTCCAGCCATGGCATCAAAAATGCCCATGAAATCGGCCTTTTGAAACGGAAGTAGCTTGGCAAGGGCCTTAACCCGCGAATCCTTGTCTTTTGCCAAAATCATTTCCCGAACTTGGTCGATGCGTTCGCCTTCGAAAAACATATGCTCCGTTCGGCAAAGGCCAATTCCTTCAGCACCAAACTCAATCGCTTTTCTAGAGTCAGCAGGAGTGTCAGCATTGGTCCGAACTCCCATCACTCTAAAGGTGTCAACCCAGCTCATGAACTGGGCAAACTCACCTGTCAGCTCGGGATCAACTAAGTCTTGGGGGCCCACAATTACTTCACCTGTGGAGCCATTAAGCGAGATCCAATCCCCTTCTTTCACTACAACAGTGCCGTTGGTGAAGGTTTTGGAGGCGTAATTGATCACGACAGCACTACACCCAGCGACGCAGGGTTTACCCCATCCACGCGCCACAACGGCTGCGTGCGAGGTCATTCCACCGCGGGAAGTCAAAATACCCTGAGCAGCGTCCATGCCGCCGACATCCTCTGGACTTGTTTCAACACGAACCAAGATGACTTTTTTGCCGGCTGCAAAGGATTCTTCTGCGTGTTCGGCGGAAAAAACGACTTGGCCAACAGCTGCTCCTGGAGAAGCGGGAAGTCCTTTTGCGATGACATCCTTGCGGTAGCTATCTACGTCTTTAAACCGAGGGTGAAGTAACTGATCAAGGTGACCCGGTTCAACCAGATCCCGAACGGCTGTTTCAATATTAACCATCCCTTCTTCAACCAAATCAACCGCAATTTTGACTGCAGCTGCACCGGTTCGCTTTCCATTTCGAGTCTGAAGAATAAATAAGTTGCCTTCTTGAACGGTGAATTCGATGTCCTGCATATTGCGATAATGACGCTCAAGCGTCTGGGTCACCTTAACTAAACGCTCATAAGCCGGTGGAAACTCTGATGCCATTTGAGAAATGTCTTCCGGTGTCCGAATACCAGCCACCACATCTTCACCCTGTGCGTTTACCAAAAACTCTCCGTAAAGCTTGTTCTCCCCGGTGGAAGGGTTCCGGGTGAATAGGACACCGGTACCACTATCGGATCCCATGTTGCCGTATACCATGGCTTGAACATTCACCGCCGTACCAATCAATCCGGTAATTTTGTTGATGGTTCGGTATTTTATGGCCCGATCTCCATCCCAAGAGCCAAATACGGCATTGACCGAAAGCTTCAATTGCTCAAATGGGTCGGATGGGAAGTCAAAGCCAGCATGTTTCTTAAAAATGGCTTTGTAGCGACGAACGAGCTCCTTCAGATCGTCACCAGACAAGTCTACGTCGTTTTTGACTCCTTTTTCTACTTTAAGGGCTTCAATTGCTTCCTCAAAATGCTCGTGATGTACACCCATAACGACGTCACCAAACATATCGATGAACCGGCGATAGGCGTCGTAGGCAAAGCGTGGATTACCCGTTTTCGAGGCCAGGCCTTCGACGGCAGCATCGTTAAGGCCCAAATTCAGAACCGTATCCATCATTCCGGGCATGGAAGCAGCCGCACCGCTTCGCACTGATACCAAGAGAGGATTCGAAGCATCACCAAAACCAGCCCCGATTTGGCCGGCTACAAACGCAATACCATCCCGGACTTGATCCTCCAGACCTTCGGGCCACTGTCCTGCATGTTCACTATAAAATTTACAGTTGTCCGTGCTAATCGTGAATCCGGGAGGGACGGGTAATCCGATTGCACACATTTCTGCCAGGTTAGCTCCCTTGCCCCCGAGATGGGCTTTCATGGTCTTATTGCCGTCAGCAACGCCGTCGCCAAATTTAAAAACCAACTTGTTCATAGTGTTCGTCTAAATAAGATAAAATTTGTTAAGAGATCCGTCGCATTCATAACCCGCCCTCGCCCAGCCTAGAGCTCTCTTAATTCAGCCACAAAAGGGTGTTTAAATCCTTTACGGCTAGTTTAAATTAAGCGCGAATCCTAGTAAAGATACATTTTTTAAGGGTGACCAATACGAATTGAAGATCTAAGAAATCATTAAACAGTTACCACCCAGTCTGCAGAATCGTCGGAACGCAAACGAATACCGAGCGTGAGAGGGTCACTAAATTATTTGCCTTAACGCTCCTTTGAGCCCTCTCCTGTTAGATACATGAAGCGACTTGTGGTCGTTGAATCCCCAACCAAAGCTCGTACTATTCGCAAATATCTACCCGATTCGTATCAGGTGGAAGCGAGCATGGGGCACGTTCGAGACCTTCCTCCTTCTGCTTCCCAGATTCCAGAAAAATACAAGAAATCCGGTTGGTCCCGTCTCGGCGTTAATGTTGAGGATGATTTTTCCCCGTTGTACATCGTGCCAACGGATAAGAAAAAAGTCGTAAAGCAACTCAAAGATGCCCTCAAGGACGCCGATGAACTGTACATCGCGACGGACGAAGACCGCGAAGGAGAATCCATCGGATGGCATTTGTTAGAGGTCTTAAAGCCTAACGTGCCGGTTCGGCGTATGGTGTTTCACGAAATCACCCAAACAGCGATTCTGGAGGCTCTGGACAATACGCGGGAAATGGATACCAATTTGGTCGAAGCCCAGGAGACGCGCCGCATTCTCGACCGGCTGGTGGGTTATTCCATTTCGCCGTTGCTTTGGAAGAAAATTGCTCCAAAACTGTCTGCCGGTCGGGTGCAAAGCGTGGCGGTTCGATTATTGGTGATGCGCGAGACCCAGCGTATTCTCTTTGTTCCAGCCGGTTATTGGGGCATTTCGGCCTTTCTAAGCGCTCCAGGGGGTGTTTTTGAGGCGAGTATGTTCCAAACAGGTGGGCTCCGCCTCGCGACAGGGAAGGATTTTGATGACAATACGGGTCGTCTGATTGAAGGCGTCGTGGATGGAAAAGACTGTGTCGTCCTCAGCGAACGCAAGGCTCATTCACTCGAGTCCGTTCTTCCCTCCTCAAAGTGGCTGGTACAAAGTGTCGAAGAAAAGACAACCACTCGAAATCCCTCTGCTCCTTTTATTACCTCTACACTTCAACAGGAGGCTAGTCGTAAGTTAAGATTGTCCGCTCGGGAAACGATGCAGGTGGCTCAAAAGCTATATGAGCAAGGATTTATCACCTACATGCGTACCGATTCGACCAACTTGTCGAATGAAGCTCTCAAAGCCGCCCGCAACGCGATTGAAATGCGTTACGGAAAGGAATATTTGAGCGACGGTATCCGACAGTTTGCCAATAATGTCCGGAACGCCCAAGAGGCCCACGAGGCGATTCGTCCGGCAGGAACAGAAATGCGCACTGCGTCCGAATTGCGATTGCAGGGCGAAGAAGCGGCCTTGTACGACTTGATTTGGAAAAGAACCGTCGCTTCGCAGATGGCCGAGGCCAGAATCGCCCGAAAATCAGTTCAGATTGGGACCGGATCCGGCGCGGACGAGTCCATTTTCAGAGCAAGCGGGCAAACGGTCTTATTTCCCGGATTTTTCCGGGCCTATGTTGAAGGCTCTGACGATCCAGATGCGGCGCTAGAAGACCGGGATCAACCACTTCCCAATCTTAAAAAGGGCGATACGGTTCGGTTGGAGAGTATTGAGGCAAAAGGCCATGCGACTAAGCCACCCGCTCGATTTACCGATGCTTCCATCATAAAGGTACTAGAACAGGAAGGCATCGGCCGGCCAAGTACCTATGCGTCCATTATCGACACGATCGTACGCCGAGGTTATGTCCGCCGCGATCGGAATCAGCTTATTCCGACCTTCACGGCGTTTGCTACTAACAACTTATTGGAATTGCAATTTTCGTCCCTGGTCGATACCGGCTTTACGGCCGAAATGGAACAGGTTCTAGATGATATTGCCGACGGCAAAAAGAAGGCCCTCCCCTATTTGAAGAGTTTCTTTACCGGTAAAGATGGCCTTGAAGCCAAAGTAGCGGATGGATTAGATCGTATCGACGCGCGCGAAGTGTCCGGAATTTCTTTTGAAAAGTGGAATCCTTACATCGTGCGGGTAGGGAAATTTGGCCCGTATGTCGAGCTCGGAGAAGGCGATTCCCGACAAGTGGCATCAATTCCTTTTACGGTGTCTCCTGGGGATCTAACCGCCGAAGAGCTAGGCACCTTCCTTTCAGAAAAAGAGCGCGGCGACGATGTGTTGGGCATCCACCCCACTATGGAAATGCCCGTTTTTGTCAAAAAAGGGCCTTTTGGACATTATGTTCAGTTGGGCGACGATGAACAAGAAGGGAAGCCGAAGCGCATTTCGATTCCAAAAACAATTGATCCGTCGACCGTAGATTTTAATGTAGCTGTCAAGTTGTTAGAATTACCCCGCGAACTCGGAAATCATCCGGAATCGGGTAAAGTCATAAAGACCAACATTGGTCGTTTCGGACCGTATGTACAGCACGCCTCGGTCTTTGCTTCGCTGACCAAAGACGATGACGTTTTAACGATCGGATTTGACCGGGCTTTAGAACTTCTTCTTAAAAAAGAATCCAAGAGCAAACCCCTCCGCACCATCGGTGAGCACCCTGAAACTGGGGAGCCGATTGAAGTATGGGAAGGCCGTTACGGCCCTTACATCAAACATCAGCGGGTAAATGCTTCTCTAACAAAAGACCAGACGATCGAGTCGGTTACGATAGCAGAAGCCCTCCTGTTGATCAACGAAAGAGCCAGTAAAGCTAAGGCGCCGGGTTCAAAAAAGAGGTCTCCTTCAAAAGCCAAGGCTTCAACGACTGCGAAGGCGAAACCCAAAGGCTCAGGCAAAAAGAAGTCTCCGGCCAAAAAGAAAAAGTCGCCTCCGAAAAAATAGGCTCGAGGCTTATAAAAGGCGCTCAAATGGCGAATAAAGGGCTATCTATCGCCCGACGTCCAGTTTACCAGAGCGTGCCGCTGAAAGCATATTTAGATAGCTTTCATAGCGCTCGATGGCCAATTCTTCGGATTCTATGAGTTCTTTGACGCGACAATTCGGCTCGTGGTCATGCGTGCAATTGGGAAATCTACATTCGCCCATCAGGTCCCGATATTCCGGGAAATAGTGTGAAAGCTCTTCTGGCTCCACAAAGTAGAGACCAAATTCGCGCAGACCAGGTGTGTCTCCGATAAATCCTCCTTGAGGCAACCGGATGAGTTCAGCATAGGTGGTGGTGTGCTTTCCTTTTTGGGTACTTTCGCTGACAGCACCCGTTTTGAGAGCCGTATCGGGGATCAATTTGTTGAGCAAAGAGGACTTCCCCACTCCCGAAGGCCCGATAAACACGTGGATACCGGTTTCCAACCAGGGCTCTAAGTCTCTCGTGCCGCCTTCAACTTTCGTGCTCGTAAAAACGACTTCGTAACCGAGATCTGCGTACAGTTTCGCGAAATACATGACGACTTCTTCGGCTGCTTCATCCATTAAATCAGCCTTATTGAAGATAATCCCGGCTCCAACGTGTAGATATTCGGCCATCACCAAAACCCGATCAATGAATCCTGGGTTGATGCGGGGATTTCGAATGCTTTGGACAATCCAAGCCTTGTCCACATTGGCAACGATGATGTGCTCTTTTCCCTGTTTTCGGCCCGCAGCCCTACGACTTAGCTTATTATTACGATCTAGTCTTTGCGTAATAATACCTGACTTGTCCTCGTTCAAGTCGAACACCACTCGGTCTCCAATCACGATGGGGTTAGTTGCCTCCTCCTCTGCCAGGCGGAACTTGCCTCGGATCGTACACGAAAAAGTGCCTTCGGGGTTTAAAACCTCATACCAACTTCCTGTAGACCGAAGTACGATACCTTCCAATTCAAGCCCTTGATTTTTGGCGGACTGGAACGGATTCTACATCGACGTACTCATCTTCCAGTTCGAGTCGAACGCTCTTGTCGTGGGCCACCAAACGAGGTTTATCGTTTGCTAAACGGGCAACTTCCATTTCTAAATTCTCGATCTTGCCGCTCAGACCAGTAATAGATTGTTCTACGGCCCGTCTCATCATCCCCTCTAGTTCACTCGTGGTCATGCTGCCAGATTCCGCTCTACTCGAAACTGAATGGGTCTCGCGATTGCTCTTGCGGTGATTCAAAATCATTTTTACCAGCGTCAAAACGGACACACTAAAAATGGAAAACACGAACAGAACCAAAATTTCTTCTGGCATGGGGTACCTCTAGTTTCGGAGATGAACTTAATCTTTTAGATCGTTTGGCTACGAAAGGTTGGTTGATTTTGTTTTGGAGGACTGACTTGATTTATCGGCTGAGTCGCTGAGCAACAGTCGCTCAGATGAGCCTAATAGTTGGGCCGATTCCAATTCATCGATTCGCGCTACTAACGGCTCGATAGCCTCTTGGACAGTCGCCAAAATGTGCTGCTCCAACTCGGAAAACTTCATGCTATTACCCTCATGAACGGTTGGAAGAGCGATGTTTTGTTTCTTGTGTTCGAGAACCATTTTCACAAACATCAGCAATGATCCAAAGATGATCGCTACAATCGCAACAGGCATAGGTTTAGCAGTTTTTTAGAAAGAGAATAACTTAACGTACAGAATTTTTCTACGCTCGACTTTTAAACAGGTTACGAAACGATGGTTTCCTGCGCTAAACGTCATTACCCCTTGGCGTAAAGGACTGAATGCCAGTTAATTCTCGTCCGAGAATCAGGCCGTGAATGTCGAAAGTGCCTTCGTACGTGTTTACGCTCTCCAGATTCACCATATGATGAATAACCCGAAACTCACCGGTAATACCATTGCCTCCCAGCATATCCCGTGCAACTCGGGCAATAGCTAACGCTTTACCACAGTTATTTCTCTTTGCCAACGAAATCATGGAAGGAGTCGCTTGTCCTGCGTCCTTTAGTTGACCTAAGCGCCAGGCCAAAAGCTGCATCTGAGTGATATCCGTCACCATATTCGCCAATTTAGTCTGGACGAGTTGCATTGCACCTAGCGGATAGCCAAACTGTTTACGCTCCATCACATACTGACGGGCGCGGCGATAGCAATCTTCGGCGGCTCCCAAAGCCCCCCAAACAATCCCGTATCGGGCATTATTCAGACACGAAAATGGTCCTTTCAGTCCTTTAACCTCGGGAAACATGTTCGATTCAGGCACAAAAACGTCTTCCATGACGATTTCACCCGTAATCGAGGCCCGGAGCGACATCTTGTTATGGGTTTTGGGTGCCGAGAGCCCGGGCATTCCTTTATCCAACACAAAGCCACGAATTTCGCCCGGATCTGACGCTTTTTCCTTGGCTTTGGCCCAAACCACGAAAACATCTGCAAAAGGCGAATTAGTGATCCACATTTTCGCGCCGTTCAGTATCCAGCCGCCCTCGGTTCTTAGAGCCGTTGTTGTCATTGAACCCGGATCAGAACCATGATCAGGCTCGGTTAAACCAAAACATCCGATGAGTTCCGCGGTGGCTAATTTCGGGAGATACTTTTTTCTCAGTTCCGGCGTGCCAAACGCGTAAATCGGATACATAACCAGTGATGACTGAACCGAAGCAAACGAGCGATATCCAGAATCGACTCTTTCTAATTCCCTTGCGATCAAGCCATAGGAGGTATAACTCACTCCAGCCCCGCCATACTCTTCAGGAATAGTAGACCCTAAAAGCCCCAATTCACCCAGCTCGCGCGGAATTTCTGGGTGGAATACTTCGTCTTGGTTTCCTTCGAGGGCACGCGGTTCCAGTTGAGACTGGGCGTACTCCCGTGCCGATTCCATGATCAATCGCTCTTCTTCCCCCAAAAGGGATTCAAACTGAAAGGCATCGTCGGGATTAAAAAAAGGCTTGGACATACAAAAACAGGGTTAGGTTTGGAATCCTAAGAAGCAATGCCCTTAAGATACTGTGTTCAATATCTCCGCACACAGGTCAGGCTGAATACCTTGTGAACTTGGCGTGTTTTCGGCGACCTAATCGTACATTTATTGTTCACAGAATCAATTGTATGTCGCTTCATATTGTCATTATTGGAACGGGATTGATTGGGGGCTCCATGGGCCTTGCCATTCGTGCTGCGGATCCGAGCATGATCGTTACCGGAGTAGATTCGCCAGACGTTCTCGACTTTGCCCTTTCGAGGGGCGCGATTTCAAAAGCGGAGCCAGATGCTCTTAAAGCCGTTGTGGACGCTGATGTGGTCATTATTGCCACTCCCCCAAACGTAGCCCTGACGATATTGGAGCAAATTGCGCCATATGTACCGTCCGGGGCCGTAGTTACGGATATGAGTTCGGTAAAACGACCCATATCCCAGGTCGCCGATGAGTTTTTAAGCAAAGAGGTACTATTTGTCGGTGGTCACCCAATGACCGGCTCCGAGAAATCTGGAATCAAACACGCAAATGCCCTGCTCTTTGAAAACGCAACGTATGTTCTGTGCCCGAGGGATCTGTCGAAGATTAGGGACTCCGATCAGTATCAGCGATTATCGTACGTCATTGGCCTTTCAGGCGCCCGTATCGTCGTATTAACAGCTGAAAAACACGACCGAATAGCCGCCTGCGTAAGCCATATCCCCCAACTTTTGTCCGTTATTTTGGTCAATTTGGCCGGAAAAGCACGCCAAAGGGATCCAGAGGTACTCATGTTGGCAGCCGGCGGATTTCGAGATATGACCCGGATAGCCTCTTCTCCATTTCAACTGTGGGGAGATATTTTGGAAAATAACGAAGATGAAATACTTGAGGCTCTTAATAGCTTGCAGGGTCAGGTCGAACGGGTCAAAGAAATTTTGATTTCTGGCGATCTAACACCGATGCGCCAGCTTTTTCAAGATGCGGAGCAAACGCGGGATTTCATCCCTACGGATCGAAAAGGATTTCTCAAGCCCCTTGCCGACGTTTATGTTTTTACCGTAGATCGACCTGGCGCATTGGTCAACATCACCACGTGTCTTTTTGAGGCGGCTCTCAATATCAAAGACATCGAACTATTGCGCATTAGAGAAGGAACCGGCGGAACGTTTCGATTAGGGTTTGATTCGCTCGGTGAAGCCCGGCTAGCGGTCGACATTCTGAGTGAAAGCGGATTCTCAAGCTATCAATTGTAGAGACATTCACGACCACCAATTGTCGGGTAAGCCTGTTAAACGTATTTTCAATACTTGAACTGGATCGACAATAAATCAACCCATCGCTTCACCTACAGTGTCTGAAACTCCGCTAAAATATACTCCGCTAAACGACCTGCACATTCTTCTTGGGGCCAAAATGGTCCCTTTTGCTGGTTATTCGATGCCTGTTCAATATTCGGGCATCATTGAGGAGCACAAAGCTGTTCGCCATGAAGCAGGTCTGTTTGACGTAAGCCATATGGGTGAAATTAGTGTGACGGGCCCGAATGCCCTGGCTTTCATCCAGCAATTGATCACCAACGATGCCAGCACACTATATGACGGCAAAGCTTTGTATTCGGCTATGTGCAATGCAGAAGGCGGAATCATTGACGATTTGCTCGTCTATCGCATCGCAGAAAATGATTATTTGCTAGTCATTAACGCAGGCAATATCGACGAGGATTGGGCTTGGATGCAGAACAACAATGCTGCAAATGCTGTTTTAAAGAATCGGTCCAGTGATTTCGGACTGCTAGCACTTCAGGGCCCTGCCGCTTTTGACATCTTGAAAAAAGCTGCTGGATTTGATGCTTCTGTGCTCAAGTATTATCACTTTGCGTGTCCGGACGCTACATCATTCCTTGGTCTCGAAGGGGTTATCGTTTCAAGAACTGGGTACACCGGAGAGGTTGGCGTGGAAATTTATTGTGCTGCACAGGACGCCGCCGTGGTCTGGAACGCGCTCATGCAAGCTGGTCAGGAATTTGGCCTTAAACCTACTGGGCTGGGTGCTAGGGATACGCTTCGCCTTGAAAGCGGATTTTGCCTCCACGGAAACGACATCTCGAAAAGTCACAATCCGATCGAAGCTGGCCTTGGATGGGTGACCAAGCTCGACAAGGACGATTTTAATGGCAAGGATGTGTTAGTTAAGTTCAAAAACGAAGGCCCAACTCGTAAGTTGATAGGCTTTGTTGCGGATGAAAGAGGCATTCCCCGGCACGGATATGAAATCCAAGGCCCAGATGGCCGAACGATTGGTGAAGTGACCAGTGGAACGCAATCTCCAATCATGAATACGGGGATCGGGATGGGATATGTCGAAAACAAGCCCGAATACACTACGCCCGGTTCAGCTATCCAGATTTCTGCTCGCGGTAAAGTTTTTTCTGCTACCGTTCAAAAACCTCCATTCCACAAGAGCAATTAACGTGGTTGATATTAGCGGGTAGTGTAAGAACATCGTAGATTCCCAAATGGCCACGAACGTACAGAAAAGAAAAACCACCAAGCCTAAAACCGGCGAATCAGGTCCGCTCGTTTCACAACAGCGTAAACGTGAAGTACTGGGTTTTATTCTGATTGTGGTGTGCGTTTTAGTTTCCCTTGCGGTCCTGACCTACAATGTGGCCGACAATTTATTGGCTCAACGATTTTCGTGGAATTCTCTCCTTGCGCCTGGTTCAAAAACTGCTGGAAACGCACTTGGACTGACGGGCGGTGCAATCGCCCTATATCTTGTCCCTAATTTTTTGGGTTATTGTGTCTTGGCGCTGCCTTTTGTAGGCATTTCCTGGGGTTATGCGTGGCTGCGCCATAGATCTACGTCTCACCTAAAGTTTACCTCGATACTTGTCTTTACAGCCGCATACTTATTTGCGACGCTTTTTGGGTGGATTTCTATCACCATAAATTCCGATTTAATTGTTTACAGCGGGGAATGGGGATTTGGAGCCGCCGGATGGGCCCAACGAATTTTCGGATCGATTGGGTCGTTCATTATCATCGTCTCGGCTTTGACCATCACGATGTTGTTGTTGGTTGATCGAGATATTCAGCGAACCATCGATCGGGTAGAAAATACATTTGGATTAATCCAAGTTGGGCTTAGGCGGCGATGGGCAACTCGCGCCATTCGTAAAGAGGAGCGCAAAGAACAACGTGAGCTTTTGCTAGAGGAGACGAAAACCGACCGAGAACTCTCAAGAAAAGACGAAGCCGGAAGACGTGAAGAGGCACGCCTCAAAAAAGCTGCTTCGGAACGAGACACGGCCAGGAATCAAGCTGCCGTCACGGATTCTGACGCTACTTCGGCGAGAAATGAGACTTTGGGTTCATCTTCCGCACGACTGCCCCTCTCCGTTCACCCTCATCCCCCTCAAAATCACTCAGCTGGATCAGTCGGCGTTCAAGATGATTTTGAAATCATTGTCCATGAACAACGAGTTGAAGAAAAAGCAAAACGAGCTTCTCGAAACGTGGTTTCCAGCTCGGATTACGGCTTTATTCAACCGGGACTGGATCTTTTGGACTACGCACCGGAAAGCAAACATAGAATTGATTATGTAGAGCTGGAAGAGAACAAGCAAATTTTGCTCGATAAACTGGCTACGTACAATATCGAGATCATAGGTATCGAAGCTGTTGTTGGACCGACCGTCACGCTGTACGAGTTGACGCCGGCCCCCGGGGTCAAAATTAGTCGGATTACAGCGCTTGAGAATGATCTTGCAATGGCTCTTGCCGCCAAAGGAATCCGCATGATTGCGCCCATTCCAGGGAAATCGGCCATCGGTGTAGAAATTCCAAACCGGCAGCGGGAATTGGTCCGTATTCGAGACATCATCGAAACCCGGACATTCCAAGAGAATGATATGCAGCTTCCGCTCATTCTCGGAAAATCGATTGAAGGGGATATCGTCCTACAGGACCTTACAAAAATGCCCCACGTGCTCATTGCAGGGGCAACCGGCTCTGGAAAGTCCGTTGGAGTGAATACTTTCATCGCTGGGCTGCTGTACTCTGTACCCCCTTCTCTTTTGAAATTTGTGATGATCGATCCTAAAAAAATCGAATTGTCCGCCTATGCGCAAATAGCCTCCCACTATATTGCGATGCCGCCAGAAGCGGAAGACGCCATTATTACCGACTTCTCACAGGCCCTCGGAACGCTTAAAAGCTGCGAAAAGGAAATGGAGGGCCGTTACGACCTGCTATCGCTCGCAGGTGTTCGATCCCTTAAAGAATACAATGAACGCTACCGAACGGGTAGTTTGAGTGCCGAAGAAGGACATCGGCTCTTACCGTATATCGTCGTGATTGTCGACGAATTGGCCGATCTCATGATGACGGCTGGTCGGGACATTGAAGGACCGATCGCTCGATTGGCTCAAATGGCTCGTGCGGTTGGTATACATCTTATTTTAGCTACGCAGCGCCCTTCCGTAGATGTCATTACGGGTCTGATTAAGGCCAATTTTCCATCGCGAATTGCGTATCAGGTGGCGTCCAAGACTGATTCCCGTACCATTTTAGATCAAAATGGTGCTGAGGGATTGGTTGGTAATGGGGACTTGCTGTATATGCTAGGAAGTCGAATTACCCGTTTGCAGGGACCGTTCGTGTCCAATTCAGAAATTGACCGACTCACGGGATTCATTGGCGATCAAGAAGGTCCTGGTCCTTATTTGTTGCCCTCAATTGAGGATGTTTCGGGGCCTGGATCGACATCCAGTGCCAGCAGCGGACCTAAAGACGAGCTTTTTTCAGAAGCCGCGCACATTATCGTTCGTGCACAGCAGGGATCGGTGTCGTTATTGCAGCGAAAATTATCCGTTGGCTACTCCAGAGCGGCACGCATTGTCGATCAACTGGAAGATGCAGGCATCGTTGGGCCGTTTGAAGGTTCCAAAGCTCGACAGGTCCTCGTTGAAGATGAAAGGATGCTCGATCAACTTCTTTCCGATTAATTAACCTCATTCTGGTTGAGATTTTTTGAACAACGAGACTTCTTTTCCCACGATTGGAATTCTAGGTGGCGGTCAACTCGGACGTATGTCTGCTCTTGCTGCCCTTTCCATGGGAGTTCGAGTTAAGACCTTATCTCCCACTGCTTCCGGCCCCGAAGCTCATATAGGCGATGTGACTGTTGGAGATTGGAACGACCCTGCAATAATGGCGGCTTTTGTAAATGGCTGCGACGTTGTCACCGTTGAAAGCGAGTGGGCCCCGGCTGAGTTAGCTGAAGCCGTAAGGGATCCCGCAACCGCGGTCTGGCCTTCCTCAAAGACACTGAAAATAATTAGACACAAGGGGCGCCAAAAGAAAGCGCTAGAAGCCGCCGGTATCCCCGTTCCGGAATTCCAGATCTGCGGTAGCCTCTCTGAGGCAAAAGAGGCTTTCTCTCGCTTCGGACATCGGGTAGTTGCCAAAAAATTTGAAGGGTCCTATGATGGTTATGGGAACGCCACAGTCCAATCGTTAAAGGAGCTCGACGTTGCTTGGAACGACCTTTCCTCAGAAGACGGCCTCTTAATCGAGTCGTTCGTACCGTTTACACGCGAATTGGCCATGATGGTCGCAAGGTCTTCAAGCGGTGAGTCGGTCGTTTATCCGCTTGTCTGGACCGAACAAAAAGATCACCGATGCCATGCCGTCACAGCGCCTTCCCCGAGTTCGGACCGAACGCAGCAGGTAGCCCGAAAGATGGCTCTGGCTGCTGCTGACGCTGTTTCCGTGGTTGGACTACTAGGAGTGGAGTTTTTTGAACTGGAAAATGGGGATCTGTTGGTCAATGAATTGGCCCCCCGGCCCCATAATACCGGGCATTTTACTATTGAGGCCTGCCACACATCTCAGTTTGAAAATCATGTCCGGTCTATCTTAAATTGGCCTTTAGGGGATGCAAACCTGCAGGTGCCTGCGGCAGTCATGGTAAACCTACTGGGAAAACGCTCCGGCCTCGTGCAGACCACGGGATTAGAGGCCGCTATGGGGATCTCAGGTGCATCGATTCATATATATGGCAAGCATGAGACCCGGCCCAACCGTAAAATGGGACATGTGACCGTGACCGCAAGCGATTCCGGGACAGCTCGCTCAAAGGCCGAACAAGCCGCAAGCTTAATCATTTTGTAAGAACGTTATTCCTCAATTTATACTCCCCTCCTAACATGACCACTTCCAAACCCATACTCGTAGGCATTGCCATGGGAAGTCAATCCGATTGGCCAGTGATGCAGGCCGCGGCCGATATCTTGGTGGAATTTGGGGTTGGTTATGAAGCGCGTGTACTGTCAGCACATAGAACGCCTGAAGCTATGTTTGAATTCGCCTCTTCGGCCGTAGATCGAGGACTAAAGGTGATCATAGCGGGCGCAGGAGGAGCGGCACATCTACCCGGAATGATCGCAGCTTCGACTCCACTTCCAGTAATTGGTGTCCCGGTTCCCACTAAAAATCTGGATGGGATGGACTCCCTTCTTTCCATCGTTCAAATGCCTTCAGGCGTTCCGGTCGCCACGGTTGCTATTGGAAATGCCAAAAACGCCGGGTTATTGGCAATTCAAATTCTGGGGACGTCCGATTTTGCACTGCAAGAGTCCATGATCACTTATAAGGCTTCTCTCAAAAGTCTGGTTCGAGATATGGATCAAGCCGTCTCTGAGGCGGCCAAAACGAGATCGTAGTCGACCTCTTAGACTACAACAGCTTCCGCCGTCAAAGATTTGCAGAATCGTCGAGGAAAAGTCCCCGCTCAGCACCATTGAAGCTAGAGCCCTACTCGAGGAACAATTCCTTGTCCATTTCAACTTCTTTTCCTGAAACGGTGTCTTTAATCTTTACTTTTAAGATAAACAGGCCTGTTTCCTGATTGAGCGCGTCCAGAATCAAGTATTGACCGTCTGTCTCCGAGGAGACAGCTATTGGAACTCCGGTCGAAACGCCCCCTTTTCCGCTTCCAAACAATCCGCGAAGCAGTCGGCCTACGCCGGCGCCCTTTTCCTTTGGCGTCAAGGTTGCTTCAACTTCGTATCTGGCTTGAGCATCCGTGCCCAAGGTCAAATTGTAGACCTCAAAGTAGATGTAAATGGGTTGGTCGAGAGAAAACACAGTCCAAGGAGCTGGCTGAATGCTCAGGTTATTGCGGTAAATGTCCGTTGGAACGACTGGCTTTCCATTATCTGTTTCTTCAATACGATACGCTAACAGAATGTCCGACATAGACAATTCACTGCCGGAATAGTCATGGATTTTTACTTTTCGGCGCTGGACAGCGACCGTTGTTCCACCCGCGGTTTCAAACTCAACCGACACCTCGTGATTACCTGGAGGCGTTGACATAAGCTGCGTATCTACCCAGAGGTTCGACTCATCAAACTGGACGACCTGAGCTGTTGGAAGACCATAAATGGTGCGACGACGTTCAACCAACATATCCCGATTGTCGGCGACCACAAAGGTGCCTGCATTTGCCGTTACGTTGATGAACTCTTGTTTGGGGTCATACGCCGTCGTAATTGGAATCGCGTAGTTCACGTATACGTCCGTGTTGCCCGTCTTTCCCTTGAATGCAGCTACGACGAAAGGTAGTTCTATCTGACGTCCAGGAGCTTTATAAGAATATCTTTCCGGCGTTTTGCGAATGGTCTCCTTGGCTTTAATCGTATAGTCGTTGACCCAAGGCAAACCTCCTGCGGTGAGGTCTGCGGCGCTTGGGCTATACAAACGATATTCTCCATTTCTAAAAGGGTCTTCAAAAACGAATTTAAAATCCCCGTAATCCCAAATATTGTACGTATTGGCTTCTTCCAGCATATCGTGCCCAGTACCCGATCTCCCTACCTGAATGGCTAGACTGGCTGAGTTTCCGTCGGTGCCAGGCGTGCTGTTTCGGACACCCGTACCTGAACGCGGAATTATCACCACATCACCCTGGGGGACTCCGTAGCGAACTAATATCTGCCCTCGTTCCGTATTCCAGCCTTTGAGATCAACTTGTGGCGCACCGTAGAGCAGGTCAGCGTACGTAAGTCGTGCGTAATGCTCAATTTTGCGCTCGTTATACGGAGTCAGATATCTTGGATCTTTGGATATCCAAAATCTGGCAGCATAAGCGGCCGGATCTTGCTTATAAAGCCTTAATTCCTCTTCAGGAAGAATATTTTCCAGGTGATTGTAGGCATACGATGTGTTATCGTCCATAAACCGAAAAGCGGTTTCGAACGATTTAGACGCTGCTTCAAGATTCCCCGAATAATAATGGGCGTATCCCAAGTAGGTCCACAACTTGACGTCTTCCGGGAAAAAAACGTACATCTGAGAAAGCATTTTTAGGGCTTCGTCATATTCTCCCTTTAAGGAATAGATTTCCATCAAATGATTGTAAACAGAACGTTGTCTAGGATCAGACTCTAGGGAAGCATTCAGGTGAACGATGGCGGATTCGTACGCTGTCTGAGCACGACCGGACATGTCAACGACAGGAAATCCTTGCTTTTTCAGGGCATCAATATCAAACTCATCTGCCATGAAAATCGAACTTGGATCCCAAGTGCCCTCAATTTGACCACGTTGTTCTGACATAACGGTTGCCGGAGTCGCACCCGTTGCTTCTTCAAGTTCTCTTAGGTCATCTAGCAACCGCGTTGCCATCGGATCAGGCTCACTAGAACCACGATATTTATACTCATTGAACGACAGTGTTGGGTACATCATCGCATTACGATAACGCCAAAAATCACGTATAAAGAATTTTCCCAATTCCTCATGAGCAAATGAATTGGTTTCATCCAATTCCAAAATGCGCTTGGCCATTGCTCGGCGCAAACGCTCCCTCGTTTTATCTGTAAAGAAAAATTGTGAGTCCTCTCTCAATTGTTGGAGGGATGCGACCAAATACTGCACATTTTGAGGTTCTATTAACAGCGCTGCTTCAATTTCCTTCTTGGCTCTTTTGGTGTCCCTCAGATCGGTTTCCCAATAAAGACGGGCCAGCAAGAAGTGCGCTTCCGCATTTTCCGGTTCATCTTTAAGAATCCGCTCAAACTGCGTAACGGCTTCAGAGTAATTACCTGACCGAAACGCCAGGATTCCTGCCGTCATAGGATCCGTTTGTTGTGCCAAAGCTGGCAATGTGAAAAGGCACATCAACAAAACGGAGAGAATAGATTTCAAGTTGTTACACATGATTTAGAATACGTTTATTCCGATATCGATCGGCATGCTCCATACCTGCAAGTCACACCCTAGAAAAGCCAACAATGGAACGTTTGATGAACGCACGGCCCGCTAGCAGGATTCAATTATACCGAGACTACTTCACAGCGAACCCGGCATCTTGCTTTTGTTTGTCCGTTAATTCAAAGACAAAACGATCGGTATACCCGCTTCCAATAAATCCAAATCCTCCTGTGACATTGTCGAAAACTCCGGGCTGAACAAGCAGCTCCGAATCGAATGCACCCGTTGGCGATACCCAGTCCGCCGAAACAACGAAGGCACTTACTTCAATATCATCAAGCAGAATTGGACTAATCCCCGGCCGCAGTCCGAGTCTGGTATAGATCGCTCCAATGTCGCTTGAAGGTATAATAACTACTTTCCACGATTCAGAACCGAGCTCTTGTAGCCGACCGCTTAGAATTCTAACTCGAACGGTTGTGGTATCGGTCCCATCAGGAAACGGCACTCGCACCTTATAAGTGACGGCTGTTTGCAAAATCCGAGGAACGCCATTCCATTTCAATTCAACCAAAACGTTACTTCGAGTCGATACAATGCTTACCAGATCCGTTGCGCCGTCAGCTGGCATCTTAAGATCTGCTAAAGATATTCGGCCATCCGTTCCTTCGGCCTGAAACGAGTATTCGGTATTGTGTTCGGGGCGAAACAAAGCATAAAAAACGTGACCGATCGTTTCATTTCGAAATACAACCGTTGAATCTCTCCAAACAATTGTTTCTCCCGTTCTTTTGTTGCGGGAGGTTACGATGGCGTTCAGCTTCTGATGCCCCTCTGGATTCAGTATTCCATCGATGGAATAAACCCGCACGGCCTGTGTATCGGCTCGGGGATTAAAATATCCGTAAAATGAAAATGCTTCCTCCGTCCCCAATATAGGACTAACGCTCTCCTCACAACCAGAAGTTAGTAGAATAAGCGAGGCCCCCCAGAGCATTACGGCGGCTAAGTAGCTATTAACCCTCATTCGAAATCCATTTTTAAGCCAAATGTGGGCACAAATGGCAATTGATCAACTCGACGTAACGTGAACACGTCCAGATAAAACAGGTTGTTTCTATCGTAGGCGTTAATGACACCTACCAATCCTGAAAGGGATACGCCGTTTGGAAAACTGAATTTCTTCTGTAGCGTCACGTCCAATCGATGGTAAGTCGGTAAAACTCCATTAAATGGTCGTTCATAAATGACTCTCCGACTGCCAGGATCTGAAAAAACGTCGGTATTTCCGTCTACGACCATAAAGCCATCAAATCCTAGAGCCCTGCTAAAAGGAAGGCCCGAGCCAAACTGCCAGCGGATATTCAAATCGAAGGAGCCAAAATCAAAGGCCGTGACCGCATTTAATTGATGTCTTCGATCATGCGCTGGTCTAAATCGGAGTTCGTCCTCCCCATACCAAAGTCCGAGGCTCTTTTGTTGGGCGGTGTACTCAACGGATGAAAGGCCGTAGGTGATCAAGCCCGTAAACTTCTCCCTTTTGTACTCCATACGAACATCTGAACCAATGACATTTCCGTCTGCCGGCTGTAGTGAAGTAGTAAAGCGAGGATAAGACGTCCATTCAGGTATGAATAGATTGTTTAGCTTTTTGGCATAAACTTCGACGCTCACATCGAACCTCCCTCCGAACGTCCGACGATACCCCAAAATGGCGTGTAGCGCTTCCGGGACGTTATTATCGTTGGGACTGGATGTCCAAGCTGTAAACACGCCCGAGGCATCTCTACGGTCTGTCAAGCCAACGATTTCCTGATGAAACGATCCTAGAGCAATGGTGAACTCATCCTTTTCACGCAATTTGATCGCCCGAATTCGAGGCTCTAAAAAACCACTATCCTTGCTCGGAAAGGAGTGAATTCGAAGACCTCCTCTGAGGTCCCATCCATAAAAATCCTTTAATTCAGGCTCAATATAGATTCCAACTTCCGTCAGGTACTCCAATCGGTGATACGTATTCTGAAATTGTCCGAGAAGATTGGACTCCAACTTCAATGACCGCGCAAAAACACCCCACCTGACTTCGCCAAACGAATTATAATGGGTGATGTTGATGTTAGTATTTGCACTTGCCAAACTTGAACGACTAGGCGACTGTCCAGTAGATCCAATGGATGATTTTAACCTTGAGCCGGACACTAAAAACTCTGCCATTACAGGGAAAGCTCGCGGAAATACCAAATATCTCGCTCCGGCTGAAGCGTTCTTCCATTCCACATTTTCAGCAGGCTCTAGGTCATTTCCTTCAAAAATAGATCCCCTGTCATGCGTTTTTAGCAGCGAAACCGATAGCTGAGAATTTTTACTAAGAAAGGCGTGGGTCTTTACAAACAAGTCATCAAAGCGAAATGGCAGTTCGTCATCAATAATGCGTGAGGCGCCTTTATCCATGACGGACGTTCGATAACTAATCAAAAACGACACGATATCCCGGGCGATAGGTCCTTCGAAGCTGATTCCCGAAACGAAAGGCGTAACGGAACCTGATCCTGCGTAACTCTTTTTGTCCCCATTCCGACTTTTAACATCGATCACTGACGATATTCTGCCCCCATATTGGCTCGTATATCCACCGGCGTACACATCGACGCTCTTCAAAATTTCAGTCGGAAAAGAAGAAAAGAACCCTAGGATGTGAAAAGGTTGGTAAACCCACATTCCATCCAATAAAACAAGGTTTTGCCAGGGCTCACCGCCGCGAATGAACAATTGACCTCCCCGATCCCCAAGCGTAACCACACCTGGAAGCGTCGTTAAATAATTAACCAGGTCACCCGAAATGTCAGGAGAGGGAATCAACTCAATATCTGCTGGGGTGATGGTCGTTTGGCCGGCCAACACCCTGGCGGCTCCGCCCTGGTCTTCTCCTTCAACAACGACTTCCCCTAGCTCTGTTTCACTGACTTCCAGGGTGATATTGATTATAATTCGGTCAGCGGTACCAATTCTCAGGGTGTCCGAATACGTCATGAAGCCTACAAACGTGGCCCGGAGTTCATAAACGCCAACTGGAATGCTCGGAATGGCGTAGACCCCGTCAGCGCCGGAGACCGATCCCAGTTTCAAAACATTCTGTTGGTATAGGGCCACGTTCACCCCTTGGAGGCTTTCGCCATCGCTCAAGGCTACAACGGTTCCACGAATTAAGGATTGTTGTGCATTGGAGAGACTCGGACTGACTATTAACAATCCCAACCAAACGGCCAAAAACACCCAAAATTTCAAACTTACGTCCCTTCGAATCATACTCTACTTGATAACTATTTCTCTACTAATGACGGATTGTCGCCCAGAACGTTGCTCCGAAACTCGTACGGCAAGTACATAGGTTCCCGGAGCTACACCCTGCGACTCCAATATGAAATATCGTGAATCTGTGGGGCCCTGCACATTCTGATCAAATTCAACCGAAACAACGGCTTTTTCACTTTTTCCGAAAATGCGTCCCAATTTTGGCGTCAAATCCTCGTCTAGCGTGCCTTCTACTAGGGCCGCTTGAAATGACAGATCAGTACCTGAATTCGTAGAGAGCCCATACGTTTCCAAATACAGATAAATTGGTGTTCCGGAATCAAAATGGGGTCGAGCAACCGGATAAATCGTTTTTCCGAATCGGACCCAAGTCGGCCCCGTCACGGTGGAGGTAGGGGTAATTCCAGCGTCAGATGATGAATCTAATTCCTCAACCAATCGAGCCAGCAATAGATCGCTTAATCGAAGTCCTGACTGCCCGGCTGAAGCCACTTCTATGCGAGAAGTAGCGAATCCTTTAAGTCCTTCTACTTCGAGAGATAATTGATGCGCGCCCGTATCTAATTGCTGTACAGCGACTTGCGCCATTTCGCAGGGTAATTCGCTCCAGTGTTTTTCGCGATTTTCAAATGTGATGGCGCGGCCATAAATGGGAATGGGTTGGCCAACTTTCCGATCAAAAATCGTGACCTGATTCCCTGGAATCTGGTCCGTTTCGGGAAAACAAAAAGGCAAAACTGCAAGTCTTTGTGACCCGTCCTCAAAAATTGAGGCAAGCGTCGTCATTTTTACTCGATTGGCTTCCTTTCTCTGGGTTCTTTCAGGATCATCTCTGAACCATTCGCGGGCACATTTTTCCATATCTAATCCACCGAGGCCTCTATCGCACAATCGATTGGCCTCCAGCGTTCCCCCTGGCGGACTCCAAAAGGCATATCTATTTGCCTTTACTAAATCCATAAATACCCAATAGCGATACCCATAGTCTAAATAGTAATATTTATTGAACTGATCCTGAAACTGCATTTGCAAGAGCGGCCAACCATATCGAATGACCACTTGTCCAGGCTCCGAGTCCCAACCGCGAAGTCCTTTTTGGGGCTGTCCCCAAACCAGGTCTGCATAAACCACTCGGGCACGATGTTCTACCATTCTTTCGTTGGTCGGAGAACTCCACAAGTGGTCCTGTCTAGCCCAGAATTCGGTGGTAGCAGAATCCGATTCGCTCGTAAACTGACCTCTACGGCTTGTGCTGGCAATGCTCGCTGGGTTGTTAAACGCCCATAAATCATCTGATAGGAGCCTTTTCATTCCCGATTCAAACCTAATCGATGCCTCTGCCGCGTGGCCCTGCAAGAACAAGGCCAGTCCTGCCATTAAATAGGCATCTGGCTGATCGGGGAAATCCTGGATATACCTTTCTGCGGCGGCTCGCATAACATCATATTTTTTTGCCCGTACCGTGGCCTCACCAAGCAATTTAAGTGCAAAAGGTCTAAAAGGACCCGATTCCGATGCTTTAATGAGGTATCCAATGGATTCGTCATTGGTTTTTTTTTCGACCGATTCATCTCGGATTATCGGGACCTCCAAATTGGAACCGCCTTCAGTCGAAAGGAATCGTCCTCCGTTACCTAGAGCCGGGCCTGCTAATGCAATGACTTGGTCTAGGTCTACGCCGGACGGAAATCGAACGGAGTTATTCTGACCGCGATAATCTTCTAGCTTAATTGAACCCGCCACTAGGTTAGCAATCGGATTTTGCGGATCATTCTGGATGATTTTTTTTGCCCGACGAAGCTGCAATGCGAGCTTTACAGTCGGCATAAAGGACATGCCAAAGCCATAGTCCAGCCACAAATCAATGCTTTTTAGATAATCCGAATTGCGAGCTTTCTTCGGGAGGGCATTAAAGGATGCCCGCGCGCGATCGGAATTGGGTACCGGCTTGAAAAGCGACGTTTCCAGACGCAAAATCAAGGCGTCCTCGTCGTTTGGCCAGCGAGCAAGTAGTTCAGCAGCTTGTTCTTCTGCGGCTGCCCAATCGTGGTTTGCCAATGCTTGCTTCCCAATCGCCAACCTTTCTTCGCGCTTCAAGCCTTGCCCTCTCACATCTAAAACCAAGACGGAGAATAAGGCTAGCGCAAAAAGTAACCGTCGACGGAACATGGCGGATTGTAATTCTGAATTCGCCCAATGTAGGGATTGAACTACGTTCGAACACAGGGGGCGTTTGTTAATCCCCTCCCTTGCGAAACTCCACTTTCAGGCGGTCCAGACTTCTGTTTACTTCACGGTCGGCTATGTCGGCGCGTTTGTCGTAAAGCTTTTTACCTTTGCCAAGACCGATCTCGATTTTTGCTTTGCCGTCTTTAAAATAGAGCTTTAAGGGCACGATAGTGTAGCCTTTTTGCCTTGATGCTTTGTCCAGTTTTTCGATTTCTCGCTTATGTAACAACAACTTACGAGATCTTGTAGGCTCATGATTGGCTCGATTTCCGTGGTCATACGGAGCGATGTGACATCCACGCATAATCATTTCGCCGCCTTCAACATTGCAGAACGCATCCTGCAAATTGGCCTTGCCCGCGCGAAGTGATTTCACTTCCGTTCCAGTAAGTACCAATCCGGCTTCGACCCGCTCTTCGATGTGATACTCGAACGTTGCCTTTTTATTGGATGTAATAATTTTAAAGGCGTCGGTCATTTAACTCTTTAGGCCTAATCGGTAAACACTTCGCCATCATTCTGAGGCAAACTGGCAAACATTACGGGCATAATTTCGGGGGTTATGCCATAATAAAACATATGATCACATAATTCTGTCAAACTTGCTACGGCCAAATCGTCTAGTCGTAGCCGAAGGTCGTTCAAAACGAAATCTTCTACTTCAACATCTTTGCTCCATTGGGAGGCAAAATCCGCCCGATGGTCATCCATATAGATAAGCGCGTCCCGTATGGTCGTGATTACGCTTGGTGTAGCTTCCCCTTTTCTCGTGACAAAAACAGCCCACACGAACGGGTAATTGGACAATTCGTACCATTCTTGACCAAGATCAAGGGCGATAGCATCGTTTTCGTTTTCGGGTGATTGGCCATCAAGCGGAATAGAAATTAGGGCGTCGGGGGCTACCTCTTCGGGGAGCGTAATACGCTCGTTCAGAGCGGCTTCTGTGCCATAATGTTCTTTCAGGATGACCGCAGCCAATAAAGCATTCAATCGGCCTTCAATACCGTGAATGATTCCAACCGTTTTGCTACCCAACTGCGCCCCAACGGTCAATATGGCATAAGGGTTATTCCAAGTTGAAACCGCTACCGCAGGGATGATTTCAAACTCTTCAGGATTAGCCAGTGCCACGTCGGATGGCATCAAAGCAACTTGGGCAATTCCTTTTTGAAGATCGGAGGTTAGCTGTTCCCTTGTCGCCGAATAGACGTTTTTGCCAAACGCGTCGGTCAATCCCTTAAAAACGGGGTAGGTTACGGGGTTTTTCCAGACAGCAATCTTCATAGCTGGTTCGAGGCAAAACTCGGTATAACGAACGGTCGG
>JAQBZH010000041.1 GCA_027622005.1 Bacteroidota bacterium
AATTTCCAAGCCTGAGCGTCTGAAACGATGCGGATTGCGTCATTTACAAGAGAATCTGCGTTGGATTTTTTCTGATTTTCAGAGAATGCCTGAATACCGACTACGACGGCCAAGCCGACGATAACGATACCTAGGACAAGTAGAAGTAGTTGCTGCTGACCCATTTGAGAACCTCCTTGGTTGTTTGGTTAAGTCAGAATCGTTTTTTGAGAACGCTCTTCTGTTTTGAATTTCGTTCTGCATCGGGTATCGACTTCGACTTTCCAGACTTAAAGATTGTTAATGTGAAGTTTTCGTGAAGCCGGTCAGGATTGGGTCATTTATCTCAAGCAGGGCACGCAACCCCTCAAAATTCAGGTCGTACATTCTAAAGGAGCGTTATTAAAGCATTAATCGAAAAGGCATGCGTCATGGTTGATAAAGAAAAAGTAAGAGTTACAATCGAAGAATTGAAAGTCCGCGGCAGTCATTTGGTCGACAAAGTCAAAGAGCTTATTGAAGAAGGAAGTGCCCGTAGGCTTTTAATAAGGAAGGATAACCGGACGCTTCTTGAAATCCCACTTTCAGTAGGAGTTGGTGGTGCGACCGCTGCCATCTTTTTGTTACCTACGTTGGCAGCAGTTGGCGCCCTGGCCGCGTTGGTTTCAGACGTAGACATTGTTATCGAAAGAGAAGAAGCCAATGTAACCGATGTCGAGGCTGAGGAAGTAGCGGAAAAGAAAGACTAGCCATTCGTTTTTTTACGATCAATGGACCGCTTCGTCCCACGACTTCCATTCAATCGTTTTGATACAATAAAAAAAGCTCGGGAGCCGCTTTTGCAGCTCCCGAGCTCAAACTTTCCCTAGGCAACCGAGGTTACTGGGGCAGGTTCACTACTCGACTTAGTTAATAGTCGTGACAATGTCCCCAGGAGTTGTGCCGCTAGCGACGACAACAACGGTGTTTAGCGCCGTTCCACCACCGTCAAAAGACGTAGCTGTGATGGTCAGGTTGGCTCCAGCGAGAGCCATATCGTAAACAGCATTCAAGTTTTCGTACTGATCTGCTTCTGCATCGGTACCTGGGTGTAGACCCTGGTCGCCCACTGCATAGCCAATCTGACCAAAGCTTAGACCAGTCCAGTTTGCGGCGCTTGCGCCTCCACCAAATGCTGATGGTTTCAATTTCCAAGCCTGAGCGTCTGAAACGATGCGGATTGCGTCATTTACAAGAGAATCTGCGTTGGATTTTTTCTGATTTTCAGAAAATGCCTGAATACCGACTACGACGGCCAAGCCGACGATAACGATACCTAGGACAAGTAGAAGTAATTGCTGCTGACCCATTGGTGAACCTCCTTAGTTGTTCGTTTGTTTGGATACTTGGTTATTTAGCGAACTTCAATTAGAAGCTCGTTTCTAAGTCATATATCGTCGGGGTATCGAACCACTTAAATAACTTTTTTAAACCTATATTTAAAAAGTTAAATAGCGTTATTTAGGCTTTTAAGGCACTTATACGACCATTTTTAGGTCAGGTTGATTTAAGGCCACTCCAAAACTCGCTCGTATCATCCATCTAGTATTGGATCATTCCTACCTCCCTCTATGCATAGAAATGGACAAAATCATAGCGTTCCAAAGGAGGAAAGCATCCCGCCTGTTGTTTTCAGCGATATTCTTTCAGCCGCTGAACAAATTGCAGGCAAAGCTCATCAAACACCAATCATCACGTCTCAATCTATAGATGTGGCTAGTTTAGCCTCTGTTTTCCTGAAGCCTGAAAATTTCCAGCGAACGGGGGCCTTTAAATTTCGGGGTGCCTACAACGCGATGAGCCGACTCACGCCTACTGAGCAAGCTGCAGGGGTTCTTACTTTTTCTTCCGGGAATCATGCACAGGCTATTGCCCTTTCAGGTCGATTACTGGGCATCCGAACAACCATCATCATGCCCAGTGATGCCCCAACCGTTAAAAAGAAAGCGACCCTGGCCTATGGCGCCGAAATTATTTCATACGACAAGTTTACAGCCTCTCGAGAAGAATTAGCCACCCAAGTAGCTTCAGAACGATCCCTTACCCTCATCCCTCCCTACGACCATCCGCACGTAGTAGCTGGTCAGGGTACCGCGGGACTGGAATTGATACAAGGGATATCCAACTTGGATTATCTATTTGTGCCGTGTGGAGGGGGAGGCCTACTTTCAGGCTGCGCGATAGCATCCAAAGCTCTACAGCCAAATTGCAAAGTGATCGGAGTCGAACCTGCCACCGCCGACGATGCTACCCGGTCATTCTATTCTGGAACGCTGCAAAGCGTTCATAACCCAGATACGATTGCTGATGGTGCCAGAACGCCCTATTTGGGTACAATAACGTTTCCCCTGGTCAGAAAATACGTGGACGCCATGATAACGGTTTCGGACGAAGAGATCGTCGAAGCTATGGAACTCCTTTGGAACCGGACAAAAATGATCGTTGAGCCTACGGGAGCGATGTCTATGGCTGGGGTTTTGAGTGGCAAAATTGACGTTAGAGGCGCACGCGTCGGCGTCATATTAAGCGGAGGGAATGTGGATTTAGCCTCTGCTTTGACTCTTTTAACACATTCGCGTGAAGCTTGAACCTCATCGAATAGATCGCCTCAAAGCGTATCTCGATCCTATTGTGGACCGATTCGAACAGGTAGACTTCATCAAAGATGACCCCATTTCGATCCCTCACGGGTTCGAAGACCCGGAGGATAAGGCCATTATGGCCCTTTTTTCCGCTCTTCTGGCATGGGGTCGCCGGGATATAATGATGTCGAAGTTGGCGGAATTGTGTCATCGAATGGACTACCAACCTGCTCGATTTGTCCATTCTTACCGCGTTTCGTCTCACAGAACGAAATTAGAAGGATTTGTACACCGAACGTTTAATGCCGCCGATGCAGAAGGGCTAGTTTTGTCTTTGCAAACCCTTTTGGCTCAAACCAACCTAGAAAACATCTTTGCAAGAGGCTTTAAAGCGGAAGATCCTGTGGAATCAGGCATTCAAAATCTGGCCGAGCAACTCATTGATCATGTACCAGGCCGTCCTAAGCGTATTCATAAACACTTGGCTCGCCCGTCTTCGGGATCGGCATGTAAGCGGTGGAATATGTTTTTGCGCTGGATGGTTAGACCTGGCCCCGTTGATCTAGGTCTATGGAAGTCGCTAAACACCAAAGACTTAAAACTACCTCTCGATTTACATTCGGGGCAGCAAGCTAGACGAATAGGGTTACTTACCCGGCCATCAAACGACTGGAAAGCGACATTGGAATTGACTTCGGCTTGCAAAGCATTAAGCCCAGAAGACCCAGCCAGATACGATTTTGCTTTGTTTGGAACAGGGGCGGCCGGCGAGCTTCTCGACGAGTGGTCGGTAAAATAACTAAGGTGGCTGCCCGGCCCCTTAAGGAAATTGGTCTCCTAAAAGCTACGGCAGCGTCCGATCGGCCACATGCGATCCAATGGCGTGATACGCCCTCTGATGATAAACGATAGGCCTACCTGCATCGCCCTCCTCTATTCGTTCTACACACCCTAGCATAATAGAATGGTCACCTCCATCATATACCTGCGTCGTTCGACACTCAAATCGGACGAGATAGGACTTAAGGGTCGGAATCCCCATAGGGCCATTTTCAACAATGAGAGGGTCGACTTCTTCTCGCGTACTAAGCTCCGGGACGGCAAATCGATCGGATATGCTGGCCTGCTCTTCTCCCAGAACGTGAACTAGGAAAAAACCAGCCTTGATAATCAAATCATGGACGATTGATTCCTTTTGGACATTGAAGCAAACCAGCGGTGGGTCCAACGAAAGCGACACAAACGAACCAATGGTTAATCCGATAGGGCCGGATTGAGCGTCAAACGTCACAACCGTAACCACTGTTGGAACGTGACGCATTCCGCGCCGAAAGTCCTCGGGCCCCACAGGCGTTCCGGGATGTTCGTTCTTTTGGCTTTTGGTCATGAAAAGACGTCTTTAACGCGCGAGAAGAACGATTTTCGGTCTCCGAGGGATTCCGGATTGGGTTTAAAGGATGGCGAATCCCGCAAAGACTCTAGTATCTCGGTTTCTTCATCTGTTAGATTCGTCGGAGTCCAGACATGAATGCGAACCATTTGATCGCCTTTTTTGCTTGATTCGATGTCAGGAAGTCCTCTTTCACGCATGCGCAGAATCTTCCCGGATTGGACACCAGGGTCTACTTGCAGGCGGGCACGTCCTTTAAGCGTCGGAACTTCCGCTTCCATTCCTAAGGCAGCCTCAGGTATAGAAATATGTAGTTCATGATATACATCTAATCCTTCCCGGGTGAAATGATCGTGTACCTTTTCCTCGATTTCAACGCGCAAGTCGCCAGACTGACCGCCGCGCATACCCGCGTTTCCGGCCCCACGAAGGGTCAAATAATGCCCTTCCAGCACGCCAGCAGGTACGGTTATGTTGATGGTTTCTTCCCCCTTTGTTCGCCCTTCACCAGAACAGGACGCACAAGGGTTTTTGACGATCCGTCCTTCTCCCCTACACGTAGGACAGGGTTGAACGTTTACAAATTGACCAAAAACGGAACGAGTAACCTGTCGCACTTCCCCTTGACCCTGGCAAGTCCGGCACGATTCGTAACCGGATTCTGGATCCGAAACGCCATTCCCTTCGCACGTTTCACACTCGATAAATTTGCGAACCTTGATCTTCTTCTCCGTCCCTTCCGCAATTTCTTCCAGGGATAAAGGCAATTTTATTCGTAAATCGCTGCCAGGCCGGCCTTGTTTGCGGCCCCGCTGTCCTACCCCGCGTCCTCCGAACATTTCGTCAAAAACGCTACCGCCGCTTCCAAAAATGTCACTAAAGGCGCTGAAAATGTCGTTGATGTCCTGGAATCCGGCACCTCCCGCAGCCCCTGCGCCACCTCGAACCCCCGCATGACCGAACTGGTCATATCGCTGGCGTTTGGTTGGATCCGATAGGATCTCGTACGCCTGGGCAGCTTCCTTGAATTTCTCCTCAGCCGCCGCATCGCCTGGATTACGATCCGGATGAAATTGCAAAGCAGCCTTGCGATACGCTTTTTTAATTTCTTCGGCCGAAGCGCTTTTGGCAACGCCAATAACCTCGTAATAATCTCTCATATTAAGCCGAAACGATTACGCGTGCGTGACGCAGGACCTTATCGCCCATGCGGAAACCTCGCTGAATTTCTGAAATGACGATTCCAACCTCTTGACCTTCGGCTGCCGGTTGTTGCAACAAGGCTTCATGCTCGGCTTCATTGAAAGGTTGACCCAATGTTTCCATTGGAATCACGTTCATTTTGGTCAATTCATCCATCAATTTCTGATAAACCAGATTAACTCCTGATTTTAATGACACGTAAGCCGGAGAAAGATCACTTTGTGCATCCTGTTCTGCCTGCTGCGTCGCTTCGAGAGAGCGGTGGAAATCGTCCACGAGATCTAACAATTTTTGGATGACGATGCTTTTTCCAAGCGACACGGATTGCGCTTTTTCTTGCTCTGTCCGTCTGCGGTAATTCTGAAATTCCGCCGCTTGTCTTTTAAGTTGATCTGTGGCCTGAGCCAGTTCCTCATTTAAGCGCTCGATTTCGAGTCCACGATCGGCCAATTCGTCGACAGCCTGTAATACATGATCGCGCTCCATGTCTTCAGCGTCGAAATCCGGCGCTAATTCGTCTTGAAACTCTATAGTATTGTCTGTTTCCAGGTCTTCTTCCTGTTTCTGTTGTTTGGATGCCATACCTAATTAAAATCCGTTGATCCTGACGTGTCAGGCAAAATGTTTTGAGGAGCCTGGTGCACTCATTAAAGTAGCCATTCCTTCTACCAAGGCCACGGCTCGGGCATAATTCATACGCGTGGGCCCGATCACTCCAACCATACCCTGTAAATTACTTCTTATAAATGGTGCCGAAACAATCGACAATTTTCCGGATGAATACCGACCTGATTCGATGCCTATTTGAATATTGGCTTGCCCCGAAAGCTTGTTTTCAGCGGCTGAGGATTGTTCGATCATTCGTACTATGGAGGTCCCATCATCGAACAGTTCAATGAGTTCGCGCATGTGAGCGGAGTCCGCAAATTCCGGTTGGGACAAAATGTGGGAAGCTCCTTCAAGCTGAATCAATCTGGATTCGGGTGATTCATTGAATAGATCGAATGATCGATCGACCACCAGTTGGATCAGGCCTGTTTCCTCACCGGTAACGTCCAGAAAGCGCGGCACACAGGTCCGACGGATTTCGTTTAGGGTCAGGCCTGCCAGCCGTTCATTTAATAGCGTAACCAGTTCGTCCAGCTGTGAACGTTTGAGCTCGGTTGCCAACTGTAATAAAATGGTTCGGATGAATCCACCCTGAACGCTGATAACAAACATGAGGGTTTCGGATGAAACCCGAACAATTTCGATCCGCTGTAACACTCCATGGTTGATCTCAGGGCTTAAAACTACACCCAGTAGCCGAGCTAAACGAGACAGCAACTTTGAGCTTTCCCGAATCAGTAATTGCGTGTCTTGCATGCTCGCCAGCATTTCCCTGTGCATCAACTCTCGTTCATCCGCCGAGATCACTGCCGCTTCCATCAGTTCGGAGACGAAAGCCTGATATCCCAGTTTGGTAGGAATCCGACCCGATGAAGTAAATGGGTGGTCTAAGAGCCCGAGCGCTTCCAATTCGTTCATGTCATTCCGAATAGTGGCCGAACTCATCCCCAAATTGTATTTCTTTTTGAGCCAGTTAGATCCTACCGGGCCAGCCGTTTCTATGTAACATTTAACCACGAGACGAAGCACAGAACGCTGTCTGAGGGACAGCTTTCGGAATATCTGACTCGGGTCTATGTAAATAGATGGTGCCAATGGCCGAATGTGGGGAGAAAAGATCTTAAAAAGGGATACGACTCATCGGTGCAACCCGTTATAACCCCCACTAGTTTCCCTTCTTATGCTTTTCAACTACCGCCCGAAATCGACCGGAATCGACCTGGATCGACCAAAAATCAGCGGGGCTTCCTCCAAATGGAGGAAGCCCCGCCTATCAACGCATTGAATTACCAGGGTCCGCTACTCAACGCGCTGAATGTTAGATTTACGATCCACTTTGAACGTGGCCCCAAAATCGGTGCTGTACGAATAATTGCTGTCGGAACGGAGCGGAGCGTTCGACGCATAATTGCTTCTGGATCCACCGTTATAGCCGTAGTAAGAGCCGTAATCGTCACTTACAGCGCTAATCGCATCCACCCCATAATCCCAAAGCCATCCTTCTTCTTCAGGAAGAAGCGAGATCGGAGCAAATCCATTGAAGTCACGAGGGTCGAATAGACGGCTGCGACTGACGCGGCTTACTTTACCTCTACGAAGGTCCATGCGTCCAACTTTAAGCTCGTCGGAGTCGCGATATCTAGCAAGCGCATAGTCATCGTAAAAGTGGGTTGAAATCAATTCGAATCCGGCGCGGCTGTCTCCGACCACGAATACATCCCGATCAAAGTCGATTCGACCATCGCGATAGACGGTTGCTTCAATCTTTGAAAGGCTCGTAGGAATTCGGTCAACAGCGCCCACATATCGCCCATTTTCATAAAGTGCTACTTCTTCGATGTCGATTTCGAGTACGGCGTAGTCTTCGTTCGCATACTTTACTTGGTGACGATACACCGTCTCCATTTCTACTCTGGAACTATGACTTTTTCGTCCCCAACTCGCTTGTACGAATACTACCTGGCGATAACGATAGCGAGGTGACCAGTGACGCTCATAGCGAACTTGCCATGGCCATGCAATGTGTATGGAAATCCGTGACGCCGGACGATAGCTTCTTTCGAATTTGGAAGGAACGTAAATTCGAGGCGCGTATCGAACAGATGCCCTTCTTCCCTTTTCCATGACGATTGGCGCATTTGCACCCGAGTTAAGCGTCGACCTATTTCCTCGTATTTCGCCGCGTCCGGCTTGGTTTCCCGCCTTACTGGCAGCAGGAGTCGAACGGTCAGAAGATGTCGAGGTACGTGGTGAGGCCTTGGTCTTTCCGCGGTCGACCGTGACTTTTTCCTTATCGGTACGAGTCCGTTGCGCCGCCACATCCGAGGGGATGACGGAAAGGATGAAAAGCGCCATTCCGAGCGAAAGCGCTAGATTTTTAAGGTTTGTAGCATAAAGTGACATGATTTTACCCCGTTTCAATAAGTGAATTTGACCGCGTGAAACGGACCCCACCTTACTGATAGACAAAGTCGTGCCAAGACACTAAACCACTCACAGGACGCATTGGAGACCGGTAATCAACCGAGAACTGCCATTTTGGGAGCCATTGCTAGCTTGTACTGTCCAGTAATGGGTACACTGGGACGGAATCAATCTCCAACCGTTAATCCGGAACGCCCCAAACCATTAATCCGCCGATGTGTCCGGTCAACCCGACCAAAATGGCCGACACCAAAACCAGTAAAAACGTCACCAAACGAATCCAATAAGCAGCCTCAGAATGGAGAGTGTCTCTTGAAATAATCCACCGGGCGCAGATCATCCATAAAAAACTGATACCGATTGCCCAAGCGGCGCTTTCGGCCATCAATTCATGATAGTCTACCAATTCATCGACGATGGCAATCCCTTCGCTCTGTTCTTCCATGGCCTCGCCTGTTCGAAGTGCCATTAGGGCTCCGACCAGCGCCAAACCCTGAAACCAAGTGGTCATACCAAGCCAATACAAGCGGTTTCTTAGTAACCAGATGGTCGCAAACACAATGGCCATCACCCCAAACGCGATCGGGAAATGGACTAAAACCGGATGATTAACCGGAATGGTATAAGTTGATAAATGTTCAAGCATCTATAACTACAAAATTTGAGAACGCCGAGTGCAAACAGACGTATAATAGGATTCAAAATCAAAAATACTCCGCTTAGTTTAGCATTTTCCAAGATGAAGTTTCTTCAAACCCTTTTCGCCAACGTATTAGGATCCCTGATTGCCTTTGGTATTCTGTTGTTTTTCGGATTTTTGTTTTTGATCGCGTTGGCGTCGACCGCCGATCAAACTCCTCCGGTTCAATCAGGGTCTATTTTGACGATCGATCTAGTTGGGTCTTTTCCAGAGACTGTTTCGGGGGATCCGCTAACCCAATTGATTATGGGTGAAGCCTCGGTGGGCCTTCATTCCATGATTGCAGCGATTGATGCCGCTACAACGGACTCGAGAATTAAAGGCATTTGGATTCGAAGCAACGGGATGCTCTCATCTTGGGCCTCTCTAGAAGCCATTCGTCGCTCTTTGGAAGCGTTCAAAGCGAGTGGCAAACCGATTTTGGCGACCAGTAAGAACCATTTTATGATGGAATCAGAATATTACGTTGCGTCGGTAGCAGATAGCATCTTTCTCGAACCTGAATCCATTTTCGAATTCAACGGATTTGCCATGACATCGACGTTTTATGGTGATTTGTTCGAAAAACTGGGTATTGAGGCCGAAGTCGTTCGATCTGGAAAGTACAAGGGCGCTGTCGAAGCCTACACGCGCAGTTCTATGTCGCCCGAAAATCGCGAACAGCTTCAAGCCCTACTGGATGGTGTTAAAACGAGTTTTGTCTCGTCCGTTGCGGCATCCCGAAACCTTCGGCCCGAACAGGTTGACTTGTTAATGAACCGGGACGCGATGTTTTCGGCCCGGGAAGCCCTGGATAACGGCCTTGTGGATGGGTTGATCTTCGAAGATGAAGTCATGGACAAACTGAGATTGATCTCCGGATCCGATTCAAGTAAGACATTAGTAACGGTCTCGGCATCCAATTACGCGGCGCGGCTTAAACCAACGAAATCGTCAGACAAAATTGCGGTAGTCCATATTACGGGCACTATGATGTCGGGCGCTCCTGCAGATAGCCCGCTCACGGGTGGTGGTATGGCAGGATCCGAAACCATTGCCAAAGCCATTCAGCAAGCTCGGGACCGAACGGGCGTCCGGGCCATGGTCGTTCGCATCAATTCACCCGGTGGATTCGCTCCGGCTGGCGATGCTATGCTTCGAGAGGTCAAACGCACGGCTACCGAAATGCCAGTTGTAATTTCAATGGGCGACGTAGCCGCTTCGGGAGGATATTGGGTGGCCACTGGTGGCAACCGGATTTTTGCTGAAAATAACACGATTACAGGCTCTATTGGTGTTTTTTCGATGTTTTTAAATGTAAGCGGCCTGGTTGAAGACAAAATTGGGATCACGTTTGACAACGTAACCACCGGACCCTACGCCGATATGTTCTCTGGAATGCGAGGATATTCCGAAGCCGAGAGGGCTATACTAGGCAAGGCTACAGACGGCACATATCAGACTTTCCTAGAGAAAGTGGCAAAAAGCCGCGGGATGAGTGTGGAAGCCGCCCAGGAAATAGCCCAGGGTCGGGTCTGGACAGGAAGTGACGCCCTCAGAGTTGGATTAGTGGACGAAATTGGCGGTCTGGACGCTGCCATAGCTTATGCTCAAAAGGCTGCAAAATTGGATCCGGGCACCGTAGAAATCGTCCGGTACCCTGCTCCCAGGTCCCTGTTGGATCAGTTTATGAAATCACCGGCGGCGACCGTCAAAATTTTGGCGTCGGCCCTAAAGTCAAAAAACCAGCTATTGGCGAGCCGGAGACTGGAAGAAGTGCAACAGATGGTCGACTCCAGAGGCCAGGTGCAGGCACTATGGCCTTGGAATATCACCATTAAATAAAAAAACCGGGTCGATTTACGGGCTGATCAGCGAATGGCCTTTCATTTGACTGGGCTGTTCGAGGCCTAAAATATCCAAAATGGTTGGCGCAACGTCGCCCAAACGTCCGTGTTGAATCGGACCTTTAAACCCGTTTTTGATGATCAGATGCGGCACTCGGACGGTTGTGTGGGCTGTGTGGGGTGATCCATCCGGATTTTTCATTCGATCCGAATTGCCATGATCGGCAATGATGTTCACCGAATATCCGGCTTTTAGCGCCGCGTTTACCACCACTTGGGCTGCCTTGTCCACGGCCTCGACCGCTTTGATGGCCGCTTCTAATACCCCCGTATGGCCCACCATATCCGGATTCGCAAAATTGATGACCACGAGCGCATATTCGGTCTGTTGAATGGCCTGCGCTACCTGAACAGCTAGTTCCGGGGCACTCATTTCAGGCTGAAGGTCGTACGTTGCCACTTTGGGAGATGGTACTAATATGCGGTCCTCCCCTTCAAACGGCGTTTCTTTCCCGCCATTGAAAAAATAAGTGACGTGAGGATACTTTTCGGTCTCAGCAGCTCGAAGCTGCTTAAAGCCTCGCGCCGCAATCACTTCGCCCAAAGTGTGGGTTAGGTTTTCCTTTGGATAAGCCACCGGAAACGAAAAGGAAGACTCGTACGGCGTAAACGCGACGAAATACAAGTTGTCCAGTTGACGGCGCGAGAACCCAAGAAAGCCATTGTCCAGGAGGGCATGCGAAATCTGTCGGGCCCGATCGGCTCTATAGTTGATGAAGATGATTACGTCGTGGTCATGGATCACCCCACCGCCACCAATTACGCACGGCTCAACAAATTCATCCGTAACGTTGGCCTCATAGCTAGCCTTGATGGCCATTTCAGCGGTTGCGAACCGCTTCCCTTTTCCTTCAACTAGCAAATCATACGCCTTTTGGATGCGGGGCCATCGATGGTCTCGATCCATGGCCCAATATCGTCCAATTATACTAGCCACCCTTCCACACCCAACCCGCGCCATTTCAGCTTCCAATCGAGCCAGGTATTGTTTTCCGCCGGTCGGGGATGTGTCCCTACCATCCATAAATGCGTGAACGAGTACGTTATCAGCCGTCAAACCCTTTGCTGCCCCCAGTTCCAGCAGCGCATCCAAGTGATTCTGATTGGAATGAACCCCGCCGTCGGATAAAAGCCCTAACACATGAACTTTGGCTTTTCTTTGAATGGCCATTTTCATGGCTTCAACCAATACGTCGTTTTCAAAGAAGGAACGGTCTCTGATGGCCTCGTCGATTCGAGTCATTTCCTGATACACCACGCGACCAGCTCCCAGATTCATGTGGCCTACTTCGGAGTTTCCCATCTGACCCTCCGGTAAACCCACCGCGAGGCCGCTAGCGTCTAACGTGCTGTGCGGATACTCAGCAAACAATTGGTCTAAAAACGGTTTATGAGCAAAATCAATTGCGCTCACCGAGGGGTCCTCCGCTATACCGTATCCATCCAATATCATCAAAAGATGTTTATTCATTGTCATCGCGTGGTTTGCCGATTGTTTACAGACTCATTATACCCTGAAATCCAGCACCTGCTTGGTTGACAAGCCATTTTTCGTCAGAAATACGTTCATGGATCCACACCGAGGACACGACACCTGGTCGACGCCATCTCGATCACTCACGGTGTCGGGCGCGTCAAAGTAGTGCCCACGACTCGCACAAAAATATTTCCCTTTTCGCGGATCCAGGTCGGTTCGGGGCGAAGGCAATCGTTGGAGCCGGGCAAAATAGTCGCAACAAGATGTGACCGGACAGGTCCCGCAGCTGGGAGATCGGGCCATACACGTATACCGCCCGTGCAGAATAAGGAGATGATGGGCATTCCCCCAAGTAGCTTCCGGAAGCAACCTTTTCAACTGCCGCTCAACTTTTTCGGGAGTCGTGGCGGCGCGAGTGACTAGTCCCAACCGGTTAGCTACCCGAAATACGTGTGTATCCACGGCCAGCGCGGGTACGTTAAATGCAACGGAGGCAACGACTTGCGCTGTTTTTCGACCGACCCCCTGAAGCTGCACCAGTTCATCGACCGTGCCGGGTACCTTGCCTCCAAAGCGCTCGTGAATTAAGGCTGCTGTTTGAACGAGGTGTTTCGCCTTACTGTTTGGATACGAAATAGACCGAATCCAGGGTAGCACCTCGTCGGAGGAACACCCAAGCATCGAATCGCTATCCGGAAATCGTTTGAATAAAGCTGGAGTCACTAAGTTGACTCGAGCATCCGTACATTGGGCCGATAACATAACTGCAACTAAAAGTTGCCAGGTATTTTCATACTCTAGTTCTGTTTCTGGCTCGGGTATTACCTTGCGAAGGGCCTCGAAGGCGCAATGCGCGCGCTGAGTTCTAGTCATGTCCTGCTGAATCAACCAAAAAAAGCGAAGTGGTACGAAGCTACATAAGACTTCTGACAGTCTCGTTGTTGTTTATGTTCGGAACGACCCAAGGTAAGGCTCAGCTTCCTCCAGTGGTGTCTGCACAAACGAGGATTTCAGTCATTACCATATTTCCAGGTGAGCCTACGTATTCGGCTTGGGGCCATTCGGCGCTGCGCGTGTACGACCCGGTGACCTCGCTCGATGCCTCATTTAATTATGGCACGTTTGACGTTAACAGACCCTATTTCATCCCCCGATTCGCCTATGGGGACATGCTCTACCAGTTGTCTGTCGATCCAACACCCGGTCTGCTTCAAGGGGCAAATTTCCAAAAAAGGAGCGTCGTAGAACAAGTCTTGCGGCTCGATTCCCTGCAAGTATCTGCCATTTACAGCCTTTTATTGGAGAATCTTCGGCCGGAAAACAAATCCTATCCTTACGATTTCGTTTTTGACAACTGTTCGACTCGCCTGCTCGACCTATTGTTTGCCGTTGAAGCCATTGAGCTCCCCGAAATCGATGAGTTCGGCACTACATACCGGCACATGTTGGACGATTTCGTGCACGAGCGGGCACTTCTTGACCTCGGAATTGATTTGGTTATTGGGAGCGAACTCGACCAAGTACCGTCTATTAAGCAGCGGACGTTTCTTCCCACCTACCTACTCGCCATCCTCGATCAATCGACTACACCAACTGGAATGCCTCTAGTGGCCGAAAAGAGTAACTTGTTAACTTTTCAGTCGGAGGAGTCGTCTGTTTTGCCGCCTTGGACGCTTTGGTTGTCCGTCTTGGCTGGAGCGATTATCGTTTTCGTAACGCTCAGAAAGCCAACCTCAGCCACTACTCTCGACCGCCTATTTTTGGGGCTGATTGGGTTTATGGGGCTGTTTTTATTGATGATGTGGTTTGCGACTTTGCATCACGTCACCTCAGAAAATTGGAATATCGCCTGGGCGCTGCCTTTGCATCTGGTCGTTGCCGTTGGCTGGAAGCGGTTTTCCTGGCTAAACAGTTACCTCAAATGGACCGGAATCTGGATGATGGGCGTGGTCTTGTTGCAACTCATGCTTCCACAAGCTACCCCCCCGGCCATGATTCCGATTCTGGTAGCCTTTTCCGTGCGATTCTGGGTTGTTCAGTCCTTCAAGCCACCCGTTATTGCGCCTTAACACCGAAGGTTACCGATCGCGGTCCCGGGTTTTGCTTGGGGGGGTGATATCTTCCGCTTCTTCGTCATCTACCCCATCGAGAAGTCCACTGGGACCGCGTACATCGTTCGGTTGATCTGCTTCAGGCGAATCCGTCGACTGTTGAATTTGGGCTAGCTTCGATTTGTCGCCTTGCACGGCTTGAGCTACCTGTTTTTCGCTTCGTTTCTCAGCTGCTGTTCGATTGGATGTGAGTTGCTGCGCTTGAGCGGCAATCGATTCGAAATGCTCCATTCGATCGAAGCGCCATTGTGATAACTGAAGGGTTGAGAATCCGCCGGACAAAAGTCCTGCCATGGCAAACACTACGGACAACACGATAATTCCGCCTTCTAGCCCACCGCTAAAAAGCGATGATGCAAAGACGAAAAGTGCCGCCAAAATAAAGCTTAAGCTCGTCCAGATGGCCCCCTGGGTGCTGCCCTTCAAAGATTGCATGTGGAGACGGTGCCCCTTGGCGGTAGGCTCCGCCATAATCCTGAGGTTGCCATTGGACCACTCGCGCAAAGAACCTTCCCTTGTAACCTTTCCCTTTGCCCGAAACGTATTTCGAAACCCGACAACCAGCTTATCCCAATCCGCATCGGTAAGGGGATTGTCCAAATTAACCGTCTTGCTAATGCTAAGCTGAAGCCCAAGAAATGTCTCAGGTTTGGGTTCTTCCGGCGCTTCATCAACAGCAAGAACGGCTTGGGTAATTAAGTCCGGCGATATTCCAGTTTCAAGCGCAATCAGATGAAGATCCGCAAGGGTTAATCCCTCCTCTTGAGCGGCTTCTGCACTCACTTTTTCCTGAGCCCTCGATGCCCGATTAAAAATCGCAGCGATCTCTTTTTGGCTGAATCGGCGTTCCGAACTCATTTTTTTTCCTTGGGTCTTACCTCGAACAAGGACCTAATTTCTAAAATTAGCGATTAGGATCGTAGTAACAAGATAAAATTGACGCCATTTCTGTTTGACCCGCTGCAATCTGGCTGCAAAGGTCCATCGTTTTAGTAGGAAGTACTTCCGCCAGTGGTTGAGAAACCGATGGGAAGGCTTTAAAGGCTGCAAGAAGCTTCTGGTCCCAAATCGGATGATATTTTAGTAGATCGTCCGGATACACAATTTTACGATCAGTGCCTTCATCAACGGCTCGAAACGGCTCAGAAATATTCAGGTAGCCATAGTCGTCGGTCAGCTCTTCTCCCGGGTAGATATCCCGAACGGCAAACTCAAAATCATAAGCACTGGAAATACAGCTTGAATTAAAACTGTGGTTCACGAATCGCCCCAGATCCCAACAAAGCACCAAATTGCCATCACGATTCCGATAGCAATACGTATCCAAAATTCGTTGATAGGCCTCCCCCATGTCCTCGATCTGATCCGGCGTGAAAGTCCGGTCAATTTATCCAATACCCAGGTAATAGTGCCTTTGGGGATAAATTTTGTAGCTACAACTCCATATCCAACATGGCCATTCAAAAATCGCAGCTCAGTATCTGGGTGTATCATGAAAAATGTTTTTTCACCGGATTTAAGATTCGCATTAAGTTTCTCATCAAATGACTTGATAGACCGTTTTGACGTCTATTTGAGACCCTTTAATGGCGTCAAATGGTATGGTTAGTTTTCAATTGACGCAATAGGATATCGCGTGATATTTTGTCGAAGCGCGAAGGTACACCAAAAGCACGCCTATTTTCGCCGTTAATCGAGGGTCTTGCGATAGCGCAGCATCGCAATCGATGTCGCCACGATGGCGAAAACACCCATTGCCAGAATCGGCGTTTGAACGTCAGGAAAGGAAGCACCTTTCAACATGACCCCCCGAACCAATCTCAAAAAGTGCGTCAAAGGCAGGACGCTTCCAATATTCTGGGCCCACTCGGGCATTCCCCTAAAAGGAAACATGAACCCGGAAAGGAGCATGGATGGAAGAAAAAAGAAAAACGTAAGTTGCATCGCTTGCATCTGAGACCGGGCGATGGTTGAAAACGTGAATCCCAACGCCAGATTGGCTACCACGAATACCGCGACCCCCAGCAAAAATAGCCCTAATGAGCCCACAAATGGGACATCAAATAGCAAACGAGCTGCGATCAAAATCACGGTCGTTTGCACGGCTCCCACCATGATATAGGGAGTGATTTTACCAATCATGACTTCTAGAGGTCGAGCTGGCATGGCCAAAAGGTTTTCCATGGTTCCCCGTTCTGATTCCCGGGTCATAGCAATGCTCGTTATCATGACCAGGGTCATGGTCAAAATAACCCCCAGCAGACCTGGCACGATATTGTAGTGGGTAATGCCCTCTGGATTGTATTCAGCGTGAATGACTAGGTCGTAGGGCTCTGGGACCGGTGCCAAATAATCCAACGAACCAGCTAATTCGCGTTTGAGCGAGGATGCGATGATTAAGCGGGCTCTTCCGATCGCGTTTGAAGAAGCAGAAGGGTCTGATGCATCGGCCTCAATGAAAATTTGAGGCCGTTCACCCCGAACCAGTCGTTCAGTAAAACCGGTGGGGATGGTGATGACGAAGGCCACTTTTCCACTTACTAATAACCGATTCCCTTCTTCGGGATCGAAAGTCTGAAGCACGATATCATAATATCCCGAATTTTCGAGTCCCTGAAGGATCGATCGCACGATAGGCGTCTGTTCTTCGATGATAATCGCGGTTGGGAGATGCTTTGGGTCCGAGTTAATCGCGTAACCAAACAGGATAAGCTGGATAATCGGTATGCCGAGCATCATCCCAAAAGTGAGTCGGTCTCTGCGCATTTGGATGAGTTCTTTCAGCCAAACCGCCCATATTCTGGAAATTGAGGCCCTTGTACTCATGAATGCGCCCTCGTGTCTTCGCCCGAGGAATTCATAAGAGCGATAAACGAATCTTCCAGACTTGGCTGAACTTCGTGCCACTGAACTCCATCCTGAGCCGATCTTTTGAGCGTCGATTCCAGCCGGTCCCGATGCAAGCCACTCACGTGTAAGGCAGAACCGAAATACGCTATATGATCGACGCCGGGTTGACCCCTAAGCTGCGAAGCCATCGATCGTATTTGATCTCCTTCCGCTGTAAAAGTAACCAGGCCGGATCGGGCGATGATGTCGGCCACGGTTCCCTTGGTCACCATCACTCCGTTCGCTAGGTAAGCGACGCGGTCGCAGCGCTCAGCCTCGTCCATGTAGTGCGTAGATACGAGTACCGTCATGCCATTACTGGAAAGTCGATGGATCTCGTCCCAGAAATCCCGTCGCGCCTGTGGGTCGACGCCAGCAGTCGGTTCGTCGAGGAGCAACAAGTCGGGCTCGTGCATGGTCACAGCAGCGAGGGCGAGTCGCTGCTTCCACCCCCCGGACAGAGCGTCAGCTACCTGATGTTGCCGGTTACTCAGTCCCAGATTTTCAAGCGTGTCGTCCACTTTGGTCTTCATTTTGGGCAATTGATAGAGACGAGCTACAAACTCAAGGTTTTCCCGGATCGTTAAGTCACCCCAAAACGAAAATTTTTGCGTCATATAGCCCGTTCTGACCTTGATCTCCCGCGATTCCCGGGCGATATCATAGCCCAGACATGTCCCTTCGCCCGAGGTCGTATTCAACAACCCGCAAATCATCCGAATCGTCGTTGTTTTACCCGATCCATTGGGGCCTAAAAAACCCCATACCTGTCCATAGGGCATTTGAATACTCACGCCATTGACAGCGACCTTGTCCCCGAACTTTTTGACTAGGTTTTGAACGTCTATGGCAAAGGAAGTCGTCATTTGGACGATGGGCCTCCTGGCAAAACGATACTGACTGGAAGTCCTGGGCGAAGCCCCACGTGAGATTTGGGCCGTGCCTCTACCATAAATACCAGTTTTTGCCGAGCGTCGGTGCTATAGATAACGGGTGGGGTAAATTCTGCTTCCTTCGAAATGAACGAAAGGGTAGCATCGATCGACTCCGACATTCCGTCGGCCTGAATTTGGATGATGGACCCTGGTTGAAGTCCCGAAACTCGTTCTTGAGGTACAAAAAACCTGATTTTTACGTTCTCAGGGGGCAAAATGGCCAAAATAGGTGCGCCTACCCCCGAATACTCGCCGGTTCGCCGAAATACCATTTCAACCGTTCCGGTCACTTTTGATATGACCGAACGCTGCTCCAACTTCCACTGGGATTGCATCAGGGCCGCGTTCGAACTACTGAGTGTAGCCAAAGCCGATTGTTTGAGGGCGTCTCGACCCGAAAGTTCAGCTACCGCAATAGCTTCCTTTGCAGCTTTCACCGCGGCCTTAGACCGGTTTAAGTTGGCCTGTAGAGCATCTCCGTCGGCTTCAGAAATGATTTCTTGGGCCACGAGCGGGTATTTTCGGTCGAATTCGGACTGAGCTAAGACCAACTGAGCTTCGGTTTCTTCCAATTTGGCTTGCAACGCGGCAATTTCGGCCGGCCGGGCTCCCGTTTCGAGGTTGTCCAGTTGAGCGCGAGACTGACGGGTTCGGCCCATGGCCTCTTCCACTTGTAGTTTTTCTAGCTCGGTGTCCAGCTCAAATAAGACGTCTCCAGCGCGTACAGTGTCTCCTTCCACAAATGGGGTACTTACCAACCATCCGGACTGAGGCGAACTGACGTAAATGTATTCGCCTTCAACGTACCCCACGAAGGTGTTGCTGTCATTCGAAGCCGAGCAGCCCCAAAAAAGGCCAACAACGGATAACAGGACCAAATGCTGCCAACTACGTCCGTTTTTCAATCCTATCATCGAATTCACTCAAGGTTTACTTCGAAAAAGTCATCCCGAAGAAGAGCTTTGACCGAAATTGTTTGTCGAAATCGCTTACAGCCAATTTAGATCCAGTAACAACTTCTCCCACCTGAAGGCCGACCGGCTTCACGATCTCGCGTTGAAAAACCGAACCAACGGTGAGACGGAGGGCTCCAAGGACTTTTACCTGGAGGCCCGTGTACAGATCGGGTGCCCCTTGATTGCCCACCCCAATACCCAATAAAGCACTTAAAATGGGCAACTTGCGGTGACTAAATCCTAACATCAGAGAGGGCGCAATCCGTTTTGAGCCCAGGCTATTCGCATTGAGTATATCATCCGAATCAATTTCGTATTGAGGCGAACGATCCATCCAAGAAAGCCCGATTCCAAGCGAACACTCGATGGTAGGCGGTTGAGGACCTGAATAAAAGGTAACCTGACCCGAACGTGGAGCCGAAGTCGATACCGAATTTTCCGCGGCTTCTGCAACCACTCGAATTTGAATATAGTGGCCTTCGGGATTGTTGATAAGATATTTACGGGCTGATTGGCGTCTGGCGCCTCGAATCCGTTCTAGATTGGCTGAGTGGTGATCACGAATTTCGTCTAGGGATGTTCGGCTATTAGTGAGTTCAAGTTCCAGCGACACGAGTGCTGGTTGCAGATCGGTTTCCGACGAACGAGCGTTAGTTTTTTGGATGATTGAAATCAATTCTTCGTGTGCCAGGATCAAGTCTTCCACAATCTCAAATGAACTGGTGCGATGCGAAATTCCCCGATAACGGACTTCCATGTTAGCTTCCATCCCATCGAGCAAAGTGGAAATCGGTACGAAATCCGCCCGCCGAGTTACGACCGACAACGAGTCTGCATAGTTACTTACCTCACTTGAAAACTTGAGGGCCTCGTTGGTTAGCTTCGAAGTTTGGCTCCGCAAAAAAGCCAATTGCGACGTATTTGCAGCCAGTCCCGACACTTGGCCGGGAAGTTCGAGGTTATACATCGATTGACCAATGCCCCAGCCGGATCTTCGAAAGCAAACAAACCTGTAAAACTGGCCACTGAGGCCGTTCCGATCAAAAACGAAGCCGATCCGAACTTGATCAGCGTTTCCGAACAGCCATTGGTGTTGGTATTGTGGCGGATAACTTCAGTCTGGACATCGTAAACGTAGTTCAGCGTATTCGCGTTGACAATCGAGAGTTGAACGGGTTGTCCGGCTGGGATGGATGCAAGCGCAATTTCATAGTCGATATCTTTCCAACTCTGCTGTACGTTCCCTTTTTCATCCCGAACCACCAGGCCTCTCGATAAAAAGTCCCATTCCAAGGCCCAAGGGGTTTCTCCTACCAGAATTTCAAGACTCGATACACCGACATCACCCTCAATCTGGGCGGAAACAGCCATCGGTAGAGCGGCCCAAACAAGGCCCGCGAGGACATATTTAAGTCGCAATCTGGATGCCATGGGTATTTCTTCTGCTCTTCTGTTCCAAAAAGGAAAATATAGGAAGAAATGGATGATCGGGATCGATTTATTCAGTTACCTTCTGGCCGATGAGAGTTTGCCCGAAGTCCTTACACCCCCAATAGAAATACCCAATGCCAAAATTTGGAAACCCCCTTCAGAGCGGAAGTCTAGGTTCGCTGATTATGGGCATCGGACTGGTCCTAGTCATGGGATATATCTACCTGACGTCCGCAGAAAGATCGTCCCTGTTCTTAGTGTTCTTCGTACTGGGAGTTCTCTCGACAATCGGTTCGTACTTCCAGTATCGCAAACTCAACCAAAAGGACGGACGGGGTAATTAATAGATGTGGAATAACAAAATGGCCTGATGGGCTAAAGCCCACCAGACCATTTTGTACCGCGTAGCGGATTTATTCGGCCATTCGGGCTGCGCTGCAGCCCTTCGCGCCTCATTTTTTCGATCCTTCGGATCTCAACAGTCGGTGGCTACGCCACCTCGTGTGTCGGCAGGCTTCGCCTGCCTCGTGTGAACCCGTTTG
>JAQBZH010000042.1 GCA_027622005.1 Bacteroidota bacterium
GTCGAGCAAAGCTCGACCCGCCCCGTCTTTTTTGATCAAGTTCAGTAATCGCGTCTAATCGATTTTGTTGATGCGATTGATCTAAGACTCGGATGTTTCGGTCTCCGAGGGCGCCTCCTGAGATTCCACAACCGGGAATAAGTCCTCGTAGAGAAGCACTTCGCTGCTAATCCAGCCTACCGTTATAAACGAGCGGCCGTACAAGAGTACTTGTTGGACTAAAAACGCGAGGACCAATCCGGCCATGGAGAGGTCGAGCATGAACGGAAAGACGAGGAAAATCAACCCAAGAACCATCCAGCCAATGTAGATCGAATTGGCGTTGGCCGAGTGAAAGGGCCATTTCATCCCGTTTAACCAGCTATCCTTAATGCCACTTTTACCTAGAACGAGATCAATTCTGCCGAAATCGTGCATCATATCGATTAAGGCAATGCCCAAGAACAAAGCTAGCGGACTGAATACAAATTGAACCCAAAAGGACCCGACTTCGCCCGTTAAAAAGGTTGAAAGAACGGTTGCAACAACCACCACGAAGACGACCCAAGCAGCCGTTGGGATCAGAAACAACAGGCCTAAAAGCGTTGCTTTCATCGTGTGTAGACCAAATCCTTTCCAAAAAGAGCGGCTTCCACCTTCGCTTTGAGCATGGATCAATCCAGCCGAAGAGCCCATTTTCCAGACAAACAGGATGGGCAATATCCACAGCATTTGAGCCAGCAATGTCTGCACCAATGGCCCTGACGATTCGAGCAAGTCGGCCCACAATGCCAAATCAAACCCCCCGGCCATTTCCTCGGAATACCCGGAGAGTTCCGTTGCATTGGAAAAAGCGATCAGGACTGGAATGGACAATATCAAGCCCATAGCCAGGTTGGCGGCGTACATGATGGCTGCCAATCGCGGCCGTGCCTTAGCACGTTGGAATCCAGAGGTTATATAGTGTGCGGACATAAAATCGAAAGAAAAAGGATGGAAAAATTAGGATTAGCAGCCTAAAAAGGGCTAAAAAAGACCACTAAGCACAAAAAACAGTTTTTGATATAGAGAGATGGTCCTAAGCTGCGCTAATCGGGCAAAGCGGTTGTTGGCACGATCATCAACGACCTTTCGATTGTTGAGCCGGTTGATATCCAATAAAACATGGACATCTGGATCCAGAAACGCTTCCACGGCAGGACTTTCTCGGGTAAGTTTGAAATCTTTCCAGGAATCTCGACCGTCCCATTCGAAATCTTCTACTGAGCCATCCTCGAAGGTAACCCGAAGCGTCATAGGGAAAACACCATCTTGTTCTCGTCGAACCCGGACGGTCGAGACGTACTTTCCGTCTTCTTTTTCGCTACTTCCGATTGATTGAACGGAATTGTCAACCACGGCCGTACCGTAAACAAACTGGGAGAAAAACCAAGAGAGATCTTGTCCAGATACTTCTTCCGCAACCGCTTGAATATCCCGGGTTGTGGGGTGCTTGAACCGCCATTTGGCGTAATAAGCTTTCAAAAATTGCAGTTGCACGTCCCAGCCCAAATACCTTTCCAGGGTGTTCATAACGGTGGCCGGTTTTGCGTACGAGGATTTGCCATAGTCACCCATCTGATATTCCCAGGATCGGGTGAACAGCGCACCTTTTGATGGATTGTCCTTTACATACATCAAACGCTGCAGCGGAATATCATTCAATTTAAGTGGGCCAAAATCGAGCACTGAACCGGGTCCGAAGGCATCATCCATTATTCGAGATTCAATGTAGGAGTTCATGCCTTCATCCAACCAGGCCTCCTCACCCTCATTGCTGGCCATCAATCCATAGAAATACTGATGCCCAAACTCATGAATAGTCACGAGTTCGAGCGGCCGAGCCCACGTTGGTAGGCCATAAGTCGTTCCTGCGGTGATTAAAGTGGGGTACTCCATCCCGTTGCTTTCTCCGATGCCGTCCACGATAGTCAGCGTGGTGTAAGGGTACTCTCCGACCCAATCTGCAAACCGCTCGAGCGCTACGACGGCGGCATCAATGTGACGCCCAGCCTGTCCTTTGTGGGAGGGCCTAATCAATGCTTTGATCGCGACGTGCCGCCACTGCTGTTTATATTCTAAAAAGTCAGTGCTGGCAGTCCAGGCAAAATCGTGGACGTCATCCGCTTTGTAGCGAACCGTTTTGAATCCGTTTACCGTCGTTTCGCTCACTTGGACCCCAGATGCGCCGACAACAAAGGATTCGGGTACCTGAATCGTAACGTCATAGGTGCCAAAATCAGCGTAAAACTCACTGCTTTGGTGGAATTGATGTGCGTTCCAGACGCCTTTGGGCGCGTCAATTGGTACGTAACGTTGGCCGGGAATCTCCAGAACGGCAATTTTGGGAAACCACTGACCCGCGAAAATAAATGGCGTGCCCGATTCCGTCATTTTCCATCCCGTCCGAGCCACGATTTCGGGAAGCTTGCTTTCAAAATCGATGTCGAGCGTAATGGTCTCGCCAGGGGCTACGGAACGCGGAAGTTGGACCGAAAAGACGGTCTGGTCGTCTGCATTTCCATCATCAGGCTGAATAAACCGGATATTTTCTGTTAGGTCAGACTTACTTTGGAACGGAATCTCAGGCCGAAAATCCCCTGTTTCGTCTGCGATGCGCATGCTCGAAATTTGAACTCCGCCCCATGGATTCGTGTCTTTTGCCGTGTTACCCCGGTGTCTTCCTCCACTTTCCTTCATGAAGGTCGACTTGTTATCCTTGAAGGCGTTCAAGTACATGTGAAATTGGAGTTCTTCAACCGGGACAGAATCGGGATTTCGCCAGGTCAAACGCTGAGTTCCTTTTATGGTACGAGCGCCCGGGTCAAGCTTCACGTCCATGGTGTAGGAGACCCGGCGCTCACTGAGGGGAACGGACGAGGTGGTTGCATTTTGTGCCTGAACAGGGGAGGCCCAGGAGAGGAGCAGACCTAGAATCAAGAAACTACGCACAGCATTCTCAGGTTGAGTGGTAGATAGTGTTCGTGTCGCAAACGCGAATTAAAGCTTATGACCAACATACGAGTGCGTGAACGAAATTTCTCGCAGTTGGTTACTGGGGCTATGAAATATCCAACATATGTCGAGTTGTGCGAAGTAGGCCCGAGGGACGGATTTCAATTTGAATCCAAATTGATTCCAACGGATCGAAAAGTCAATGCCATCAAAGAATTGATCGCAGCCGGATTGCCGCGTGTTCAGATTACTTCCTTTGTGCATCCGGGTAAAGTGCCTCAGATGGCCGATGCCGAGAAAGTGGTTCAAGCGGTCGGATTGGGACACTCCTCCGTTCTTTCCGGCTTAGCCCTCAACGTGCGAGGAGTGCACCGGGCCGCCGAATCCGGCCTGCGCGCTGTCGATCTTTCAATTGCAACGAATCGGGTCCACGGACTGGATAATGCGAATATGTCGGTGGAAGAAGGTCGGGATCAGACAAATGAAATGATTGACGTCGCACATGCGAACGGAATGTCGGTCCAACTCAATTTGCAGACTGTTTGGGGGTATCAGAGCCCGGGGGATACCTCCCTGGATGCCGTCGTGGCATTGGCCGACCATTTTAGTGAGCGGGGATTAGAATCGTTTTCGTTGGCAGATTCTACCGGCATGGCCAACCCCGAAAGCATTCGTAGGGTCGTTTCCGCGGTTCAAAAAGTAACTGCCGTGCCGCTCGTTTTGCATCTTCACGACACCAGGGGGCTCGCCTTAGCTAATATCGTCTCGGCCCTCGAAATGGGAGTAACCCGGTTTGATACGTCAATGGGAGGCCTCGGGGGATGTCCCTTTATTCCAGGCGCCACAGGGAATGTGGCTACCGAAGATGTGATCTATTTGTTAGAGGAGCTGGGGATCAAAACGGGCGTGGAAAGCCGCCGGGTTGCGGCCATTTCTCGCGAAATGGCCGCGTTTCTAGGCCGCCCGCTCTCCGGCAAGATGTACAAATTGCTGGGCTAGGTCGCACCGTACTGCTCCTTAATGCACCCGACCGAACCCTTCCACGACTGGGTTTCCTCAACCGCTAGTCTTGGTAGGCCTCAATTGGGAGGCATGAGCACACCAAATTACGGTCTCCGTGGGCATCGTTTACTCTGCGAACGGTAGGCCAGAATTTGTTATCGTGCGACCAGGACGCCGGAAAAGCAGCCTTTTCTCTCGAATAGTGCTTGTCCCATTGATCGGAAATGACCAAAGCCGCGGTGTGCGGGGCGTTAGCCAGCACGCTGTCTTCGGCCTTTACCGAACCACTGATCACTTCTTGCATTTCCGCACGAATAGAAATCATGGCTTCAACAAAGCGGTCGAGTTCCCCTTTGTTCTCACTTTCGGTGGGCTCAACCATAACGGTGCCCAGAACCGGCCAAGACATGGTCGGTGCGTGGAATCCATAGTCCATAAGACGTTTGGCCACATCGACTTCTGTCAATTCAGTATGTTGACGAAGCCCACGCAGATCCAATATATACTCGTGCGCCACCCGGCCCCCAGAGCCTTTGTACAGAACGTCGTAGTGACCTTTTAACCGAGTCGCCATGTAATTGGCGTTGAGGATGGCAACCTTGGTCGATTTGGTGAGGCCTTCAGGACCCAACATGGCGATATAGGCCCAAGAAATCAACAGAACCGATGCGCTGCCAAACGGAGCTGCAGAAACCGGTCCAAGCGTGCCTCCAGCGTCGGAAACTGGGTGTCCAGGAAGGAAGTCGGCCAAATGAGCCGCCACACAAATTGGTCCAACACCTGGTCCGCCGCCTCCATGAGGAATAGCAAACGTCTTGTGCAGGTTCAAGTGACAAACGTCAGCGCCGATGTCTCCGGGGCGGCAGAGCCCGACCTGAGCGTTCATGTTAGCGCCGTCCATGTATACTTGACCGCCGTACCGGTGGATGGTATCACAAATGTCAGAGACGGTCTCCTCAAACACGCCGTGCGTGGAAGGATAGGTGATCATCAAAGCCGACAGATTATCTCCAGCAGCTGCAGCCTTAATATTTAGGTCATTGACGTCAATATTACCCTGATCGTCGCAAGCTACCACAACGACTTGCATACCTGCCATGACCGCGCTGGCCGGATTCGTACCGTGCGCGGAGGAAGGAATAAGGCAAATATGTCGCTTGGTATCGCCTCGGCTTTCGTGATAAGCCCGAATGACCAATAAGCCAGCATATTCTCCCGATGCACCCGAATTCGGCTGCAAGGAAGTCGCTTGAAATCCAGTGATTTCACAAAGCCACGCCCTGAGTTCACCCATCATTTCGTGATATCCGGCGGCCTGTGACGCGGGTACGAAAGGATGAATTTGGTTGAATGCTGGCATCGTGATCGGCATCAGCTCAGCGACGGCATTAAGCTTCATCGTGCACGAACCGAGTGCAATCATGCTGGTCGTAAGCGAAAGGTCCTTTTTGGACAATCGAGCCATGTACCGGGTGATTGCCGCTTCCGAATGGTGCGAAGAGAACACCGGGTGTGTCATAAACTCCGTCGAACGAGGAAGAGAGCCCGCGTATCCAGACTCCATGCGAGCAGCCAGGTCCTGAACCACCGCGTTGCCGTTTTCGCCGCCAAACACTTCGATCACATCCGCGAGATCTTTGGCTGTAACCGTTTCATCCAGCGAAATTCCTATTGAGCCGTCTGAAAAATAGCGAAGATTAATTTCGGCCTGTAATGCCTTGGCCTGCACTACTTTCACGTTTTTTACGACGACCCGAATCGTATCAAAATAATCTGCGTGTAGAACGTTGTGTCCTAGCCCTTCAAGCGCGGCGGCCAACAACTTCGTTGCATCGGTTACGCGGGTGGCAATAGCTCTGAGTCCTGTTGGGCCGTGATAAACAGCGTACATACTTGCCACAACAGCCAAGAGAACCTGTGCTGTACAAATGTTGGACGTAGCCTTATCGCGCCGAATGTGTTGCTCGCGGGTTTGGAGGGCCATCCGAAGGGCCGGTTGACCATCGGCATCGATCGTTACCCCGATAATACGACCGGGTATCTGGCGCTTAAATTTATCGCTGGTTGCAAAAAAAGCTGCGTGTGGGCCGCCAAAACCAATCGGAACGCCAAACCGCTGTGAGGATCCCACCACGACATCGGCGCCAAAGGACGCAGGTGCTTCCAGCAGCGTCAAACTCAAAAGATCCGCGGCAACAACTACAAAGGAGTCATTTGCATGAGCTGCGGTGCAGAATGCGGTGTAATTGTATACAGCACCGTCGGAGGCTGGATACTGAACCAACGCACCAAAGCAGGTATCATCAAAAACAAAACTGCGATGATCTCCAATCACCACGGTAATTCCGAGCGGAATGGCCCGAGTCTCGACCACGGCGATGGTCTGTGGATGGCAATCTTCAGAAATGAAAAAGTGATTCCGGTCTCCTTTTTTCGACTGACGCTGAAGCATCATCATCGCTTCCGCCGCCGCTGTGCCCTCGTCCAGGAGGCTGGCGTTAGCAATTTCCATCCCCGTCAGGTCAATAATCATCGTCTGATAATTGAGAAGAGCTTCGAGGCGTCCTTGCGCAATTTCGGCTTGGTAAGGGGTATACTGCGTGTACCAAGCCGGATTTTCAATGATTCCGCGCTGAACAGCCGGAGGCGTTACAGTCCCCGAATATCCCATTCCTATGTAGGACCGGAAGAGCTTGTTTTTGGACGCGAGTTCGGTGGCCCGCTGGAGTAATTCGCGTTCGGTTAGTGCTCCCGGAAGATTCAAGCTTCCGGACATCCGAATAGAACTCGGAACCGTCTGGTCGATCAATTCATCGAGCGTCGAAACGCCAATAACGTCCAGCATTTCCTGGATTTCGCTGGTGGAAGGTCCGATATGGCGATCGACAAAGCGGTCGGAAGACGTCAGGCGAATAGACATGAAGGTTCAGCAGTCGGTTTGGAGAGAAACGTTACCCCGTCGGGCGCAAGGTCTACGAAACAAGATCCCAAAAGTACGTCGAGTTCGTTCAAGAATGTTTGAATCCGACGTTCAATTCACCCGATTTCAACTCTTCTGCTTATTGCTCCGATTCCCGCATATGATCAAAAGCCAATTTCGCCGCTTTCTGCTCGGCCCTCTTTTTACTTTTGTCTTCCGCCCGGCCCATTTCTTCGCCTTCAATCATAACGGCAACGATAAAACGTTTGTCGTGACTGGGCCCGGATTCCGAAATCACTACGTATTCGGGTTGGTTTTGACTACGGGCCTGCACGAATTCGAGAAGACCACTTTTATGATTGTCTTTTCGACTGGCCAGTTGGTCTAAATCCACCTCGAGCAATACGGCCCTTCGTACGAACGCGCGGACTGCTTCCGTTCCATGATCCAGAAAAATGGCGCCAATGATTGCCTCAAAAGCGTCGGACAAAATGCTATCGCTGTCTTTTTGCTCTTCAGTAAGGCTGTCGCTCACTAAGATGAAGGAGCCTAGTCCAATTTCGCGGGCGCGCTCTGCGAGAGCGGTTCCATTTACGAGTTTGGCCCTTAGTCGGGTTAAAAACCCTTCATCGTGGCCGGGATACTGAAGATAGAGGTGTTCTGCAACCACAAATCCGAGGATTGCATCACCCAAATATTCCAATCTTTCGTTGGATTCAGTGTGCGATTCCGGTATTCCTCGTAGTAAAGACCGATGTTTTAGAGCTTGGTGAAATAGGGATTCATTGTAAATGGGTACTCCAAGGGCCTTGGACAGCTGTTCGAGGTCGCTGGTATCGGCTCTTCCGACCTCCGAGGTTTTCCCGGCGACGAGTTTTTGTAACCAATCAAGCATGCGTCGCCCCACGCCAAAATGCATATTTCATCATGATGAGGCCCTAATTCTGCTGTGAACTAAACGAGTAATTTTAGAACCAAGCTCTGACGACACGTCTATATCCGTGATTCCCTGCACCATAATGACCAGGACGTAGGAATCGTCGTTTTCCGGATAAATAATGGCCGCATCGTGATGAATTTTGGTAATTGAACCCGTTTTATGTGCCACTTTGCTGCTTTTCGTCAATCCAGAAGGGATCATGGCATTAAAAAGCTGGTCATGCAAGATGCCGAGGATCATGGAATCCGCTTTAGCGGAAACGGCCGTTCCGGTCCGCAACCGTTCCATCAACCGGGCCAAATCTCGGGAAGTTGCTTGATTGCTGAGGCCAAGATCAAATGCTTTGAGGTCTTCGACTCCTCGAATAGTCTTCATATGGGTCGTACCCAGGCGCTCGGATGTGGCCTGCACCGAATCGGCTGAAAACAAATCAATTAGCAGATTCGTGGCCAGATTGGAAGACACCGTAATCATCTGATAGCTGAGCTGTCGAAGACTCATTTGCTGACCCAGTTGCTCATAAATCGCGTCGTCGGAGTCATCCAGAATGCTGTATGGTGATCCATCCACGATCGAACGAAACTCATTTTTAAGGAGGATCTCATCGTCCAAAGAAAACCGGCCCATTTCGGCTTGTCTGAACAGTTCAACAATAACCGGGACTTTCATCGTGCTGGCAGCGTGGTACAATCGGTCTCCATCGCGATGAAATTCGAAATTATTAGCCATGTCCAAAACGGATACGGACACGATGGCGCTATCGTACTGGGCGACAATAGAGTCGATTTCATCAGCTAAAGACGACATATTGGGCACCTTTGGGTTGCATCTCGCGAGCAGGGCGAGTCCCAGAATTCCTAGGAGCCCAATGGACTTAAGCATATGGTGAGTGAAAGAAACGGGCATTCATTGTACCTCTACGACCTAGGTAGTGAGACTTGAGCTTCTGATGATTCTAGCGATTTTAGATACCTCACCAAGGCCAACATAGTTGGTTCAACGTCGCTGTATGCACAAATACCTACTTTAATGTGCTCAAAGTCGGCCAGGACGATGGGGCTCCCGAGCGCGACTAAGAAGATGGGGTATCGAGCAGAAACCTCTCGAACGAATGCCGCCTGAGAAGCCAGAAGACCAAATTTGTGCCACGCAGCAGGTTTTACAACGACCGCCACGATGACATTGACAAAATTAGCTAGCTGTTCGACTAAATCTTCCAGTTGATCGTCCCGGGTGTCGGGCAACACTTGAAAGAATGCACCGTCAGTGAAGGCACTTAAAAACGCTTTTTCGAGGGGAGCCGCGGTCGGATCGTTGTAGGTTGTGTGGGGTCTTACCAACACGCAAGCGGTTCCGTACTGACCCAAACCGGCTTTCTTCAACACCAAGTCCGCGGGGGTTCCAATAGCCACTTGAATCGACTTCTCAGCGATTTTTGAAGCTAGTGCGCGATGAACGTCGGTACCAATGACGGAAAAGGGTTGCGCCATCGAGGGATCGATAAAAGCACTGGGCCCAAAACGAGCCGCAAACCGCGTTTTTAAACTCCAAACACGTTCCAGTGCCGCATCAATGACCTTTCGATCTAGCTCGCCTTGATTGACCAAATCGACCAGGTAGTCAACCGTCAGGGGTACGTCTTTGATGTCTAGCAAAATGTCTACGCCAGCCCTCAATAAGGTCGCGGCCATTTCTCCGGGGTGTTCACCTTGGTGATCGGCCCCGGCCATGAGCAAACTGTCGCTGATAACTACGCCTTTAAATCCGATATCCTGACGAAGTACATCGCTCAGGATGGGCTTTGATCGGGTGGCTTCCACGCCTGTCCGATCGAGTCCGGGATACGAAACGTGGGCTGTCATGATGAGCGACACGCCAGCATTCACTGCTTCCCTAAACGGGACTAATTCCAGTGCTTCCAGATCGGCTCTGGATTTGGAAACGACCGGAAGAGCTTCGTGCGAATCCACATCCGTGTCGCCATGGCCGGGGAAGTGCTTCGCTGTTGTAAACAGACCTTCGCTCTGACAGCCTCTGATGTACGCTTTCATCAAACGGGAAACCGTTTGCGGGGTCGATCCATATGCCCGCGTCGATATGATGGGATTGCGGGGGTTAGAGTTGACATCCGCTACGGGTGAAAAGCTAATGTGCAGGCCCGCCGCCAACGCTTCCCGAGCAGCCGCGCGGGCACTTTGTTCTAGTAACTCTTCGTCTTCGACAGCCGTTGCTTGAAATGCCATGGCGTGAGGGAAAACGGTGGCTCCCCTTAATTGCTGACCAAGGCCTCGTTCCATGTCGGTCCCAATCAACAGCGGAAATTTCGAACGGCTCTGAAGCCGGGTCAGCGTCTGTGGGGTTCGAATTCGGTCGCCATTGAACAAACAAAGTCCACCAATAGGGTACGTGTCGAGCAGCTTTTCAATCCGGGCGGCATCGTCTTCAACAGAGATGCTTGGGTTCATATTGGATCCAAGGCGCGGAAAAATGAGCTGGGAAATTTGGTCTCGAAGTTCTTTGGGTGGCGAAAGCATGAATTGGAAAAAGCAAGTAAAGTGAAGCCGAAAGATACATTCTCCTAGAATTGAAACAGGATTTTTATTTCAATAATGGTCGACAAAATTGGTCGAATCGGGTACCGTTGGTTTAGCGGTTCACCAACCTGCCTTGAAGCCAACCCCTCAGCTCCGGTATAAACCATGGGTTTCGATGTAAGCAGCTACTTCGGGTGTCAGTAAATGATCGACTCTTTCATGGTTCGCGATCGACTCTCGAATGTCAGAACTCGTTATATCGATATAGGGCGCGTCGAGCCAGTAGCCCTCTTGTAAACCATGGTCAACTCTAGCCTCCGAAATAGGAGTAACTCGATTGTAGACAACGAGTTGGGCCAGTGATTTGATACGATTAGGGGCTTTCCAGGTGGGTAGCGAAAGGAAGCTGTCTTCTCCAATAATCAAGAACAATGTCGCAGCAGGGTGTGCGAGATTTAAAGCTTCAAGGGTATCAACGGTGAACGAAGGTCCTTCCCTGGAAATCTCGCGAAGATCCAGATGAAACCTTGGATCCCGATCGATCATCAACCGAATCATATCACAGCGGAAAGAAGCCTCAGAGGTCGTTTCGGGCGTTTTGTGCGGGGATACCCGCGCGGGAATCCATAAAACAGCGGTTAAATCGAGCTCGTCCGCGGCTTGGCGGGCCACTTGAAGGTGTCCTTTATGCGGTGGATCGAAGGATCCACCAAAAATACCAAGCCGATTCATGAACCGGTTGTCACGCTCGCAGAATCGAGTCGTGACTGAACTTCCTTGTAAAAGACCTCTGCTTCCTTAACCAAAGGGCTGTCAGGAAAGATCTGAATGAGGCGATCGTAGTTTGCTTCGGCCAAACGGAGGCGTTCTTGGATCTTATTTGGAGCGCTAAGCTTCGCAAAATCCAGGTACATTTTAAGCGCTCCCAAAAGGGCATCGTCGGCGTAGTCCGTGTCATAGTACCGATCAAAAACCGCTTCATACGACGCGGCAGCGGCTCCGTAGAACTCCCTCTTTTCGTATAACTCGGCCGTATTGAATTGCTTAAGGGCCAATTTACTGCGCAGCTCAATGATGCGACCAGCTGCATCCTCGACCAAGGCATGGTCCGCATATCGCGTCATAAAAAGCTGGAACTGGACAATTGCTCTTTCGGTGTCGGTTTGATCCAAGCGAAAGGCCGGAGAACGATCGTAATAGGTCATGGCCAACTCATATTCTGCATCTGGAATGCGGGGGTCCGACCGATAAATCTGCGTAAAACGGGTAAATTCGTTGGCCGCCAGGAGAAATTCTTTGTTGGCCCGGTAAGCCTTTGCCAAATACAGTTGGGCATCTGCCGCCCACTGATGCGTACGGCCAAAATCAAAAGCGCCCTGGAGCATTTCGATCGCTTTGGTATAGTCGCCTTCGTCAAAAAACGCTTTGCCCTTCTGAAAAGCTTCTTCTGGCGATTCATATCGAACTCGTCCGGAACCTGAGCAACCAGCGATCAAAATGGAAACCAAAAATATCCCAAAGAGGGTGGACAGGGAAGAAACTGATAGTGAACGTGTCAAGGACATGGTGTCAAATGATAAATGGCGCAATAACGAGCCTGGGAAGGAGGAGATCCAACGGGCGCACCGTGTCCCAGTTCCTACGCCAAACTATCGAATAAGAGTCAAGGCGCCATCTGAATATCGGTGATAAAAGAGGGCCTGATTGACATAAGAGCCGTCAAAATGAATCCGAAGACCGAGGCCCTGAAAGGCCGGATGGATTTTGAAAGCTTCTATGAGCTGATCAGTCGTGTTGCTTTCGTCTAACATTTCGGGATCTTCCGATGAGGTAATTCCCTCCAACTCTCCCAAAATGCTTAGTACAAAATTGGTTACGTCGAAACCAGTAACGCCAAGACGCCCCGGTTCAGCGCGCGCGATCGCTTTAAACGCGATAGTAAAAGATCGATATTCGGATGATTGAGGATCAATCCAAAATTCATTGCCATACGTGACCAAATAAGCCGATGCGTGTGATTTTTGGGGTAGATCTTGCCATCCTTCGTTGCCGATCACCCGAATATTTGGGTTCAGCCGGTCCAAATTTGACAAAATGGCGCCAACCGTAGCAACGGGGTTTCGGGAGGCCAGCGGGATATAAACCGCCTGAGAATTTTTCAATGTATCAGGCGCTAATATCTCGTCTAGCTTACGCAGGTCGCTTTCACGGTCCAATACGCTCATCATATTGACGACTAGACCCAGACGCGATGCTTCTTCGAGAAAACCGTCGGCTTGACGCTTAGAAATCTTACGATCATCCGAGGCCAAAATAACAGCAATTGAATCCAGTCCAAGTCCGTTAGCTACAAATCGCGCCATAGCTGAACCGCGCACGTTCATACTCGGGTTGGCCTGAAACGTATGGGTTCGATTGGCTACCAGATTATCGTCAGTGGCGAGGGGGGCCACGAACAACACTTTAAGGCGCTCAGCTTCTTCTGCGGCGGCCAGTGCTTCTTCGCTGAACAAGGTGCCAATAATAATGGAGACGCCTTCCGAGGCAAGCTCTCGCACTGCCCGACGAGCAGCCGCAGCTCCGCCATTTATATCTCGAAAGGTCATTTGGATAGGCCGCCGGGCCGGATCCTCGTTAAATTGGTCAACGGCTACTCGAACGCCATTGAAAATCTCCTGTGACTGTTTGCTTTCCTCTTGTCCGAGAGAAAAAATCACGCCGAGACCAGGGCCTTTGCTCGATGCATACTTGATTGCATCAAAAGACAACCTGTCGAGCTGCCGCGCTTCATCGACATAACTACTGGTTCCGTATGTGCCGGCAAATCCGGATAAATAGGAACGAGTACGCTCATAATTACCCAATCGATAGGCTGATTTGGCCGCAAAAAGAATAGCGGTAGTCGTGGCTTGATTGAGTTGAAACTCGTTTAGAACCCGATCCATGGTGGCCTCAGCCACTTCATATTGCCCATTCGCAAAGCTCGCCAAGCCGGCTGAAAGTAGCGAATCCGCCACTTCATACTTGGGGATCGCTGTCTGGAAACGGGCAAGCGACGTCGACGTCAAGCATATGCCTATGAACGCGGTAACGACGAGAGATCGAAGCAAATGGTGGGTGCTTATTCCCATTCTATGGTTGCTGGCGGTTTCGAACTGATATCATATACCGTGCGATTAATGCCTCGCACTTCATTTACAATCCTATTAGACACATGAGCTAGGAATTCGTTCGGAAAGCGTGACCAGTCGGCCGTCATGCCGTCCACGCTGGTTACCGCTCGCAAGGCGCACACATTTTCATACGTCCGAAGATCTCCCATTACGCCGACGGTCTTTACGGGGAGCAGAACCGCAAATGCCTGCCACACCTCGTCATAAAGCCCAAAATTTCGAAGCTCGGAGATAAAAATATCATCTGCTTCCCTCAATATGTCAAGGTCCACTTTGGAAACGGGGCCCAAAATCCGAATTCCAAGACCTGGTCCTGGGAAAGGATGCCTTCCCACAATGCTTTCGGGTACGCCTAGGATGCGCCCGATTTCCCGAACTTCGTCCTTGAATAGCTCCCGAAACGGTTCTAAAACCTTAAATTCCATGTGCTCGGGAAGGCCACCAACATTGTGATGTGTCTTAATGGTCGCTGAAGGGCCTTTAAAAGACACACTTTCGATCACATCGGGATAGAGCGTTCCCTGCGCCAAAAAGGCAGGTTTAGTACCCAGTTCTTTGATGATGTCTTGCTTACCCTGCTCAAATACTTCAACGAACGTGTTTCCGATTATGACGCGTTTGCGCTCAGGATCCGCTACCCCTTCCAGACGAGACAAGAACAACTCAGAAGCATCGATGGCTTTGAGTCGAATTTGGTAATGATCTGTAAAGGTCGCTTGCACCTGTTCCCATTCACCTTTTCGAAGGAGTCCGTTGTTAACGAAAATGCAGGTCAGCTGATCGCCGATGGCTTCGTGGAGGAGAACGGCCGCGACGGACGAGTCCACGCCTCCGGAAAGCCCTAAAATGACGTGCTCCGATGCGACTAATTGTCGAATTTCAGCCTTTTTTTCTTCGACAAACGAGGCCGCTGACCAATCGCCATCACACCCGCAAATTTCGAGAGCAAAGTTCTCTAGAATCTGCTTGCCAAACTTGGTATGGTGTACTTCAGGATGGAATTGAACGCCGTAATGCGGCAATCGGGTCGATCGAACGGCTGCGATGGGCGCATTCGACGTATGAGCAATCACTTCGTATCCTGCTGGAAGCCGGGTAATGTGGTCTCCATGACTCATCCATACATCCGATCCTTCAGGGACGTTTTTGAACAGTCGAGTCTCAGAGTCTACCTGAATGGCCGCGCGGCCAAACTCCCGCTTTGAGGCGGGCAACACCTCTCCGCCCAAGGCATGTGCCATGGCCTGAAGCCCATAACACACTCCTAAAATGGGAAGCAGGGTCCCGTCCGATCGGGTTAGCTGAAGTAATGCAGGATCGATTTGCGGGGCGCCTTCATCATACACCGACGATGGACCACCAGAGAGGATTAATCCGTGCGGCGACAACGCAACGACATCCGAAGTGGGGGCGGTACAAGGTAAGATTTCCGAATAAACCCCAGCTTCCCGGACTCGTCTCGCGATCAATTGAGTGAACTGAGAACCAAAGTCCAGGATGACAATGCGTTGGTGCATGAAAAAAAACCTTTTACTGGCCGACCATTTCAGCATATTCCGAAGCCGACAACAAAGAGTCGCACTCGGAGGGATCCGACAAGGTTATTTTGACCAGCCATCCGTCACCATATGGATCGTCGTTGACGGCCGCTGGATTGCTTTCCAATTCGCTATTTAGCTCGGTCACCGTGCCGCTAACCGGCATGAACAGATCAGATACCGTCTTAACGGCTTCGACAGTGCCGAAAACGCCGTCTTTTGCAACTTGGTCGTCCATGGTGTCGATATCAACATATACGATATCGCCAAGCTCAGATTGTGCAAAATCGGTCACCCCAACGGTGCCTTGGTTGCCCTTGACTCTCAACCACTCGTGATCTTTGGTGTAGAGAAGGTCCTCAGGAAAGTTCATCTTTTTCTTCGACAAGGTTGAATGTTTCCAGGAAGCGAGTATCGAATTCTCCCCGGCGGAATTTTTCGTCCCTAAGCAACTGCTGATGGAACGGGATAGTGGTCTTTACGCCCTCAATAACGAACTCATCCAAAGCCCGGATCATTTTTTGAATGGCCAAATCCCGCGTGCGAGCCCGAACAATGAGCTTCGCAATCATGGAATCGTAATAGGGCGGGATGGAGTAGCCAGCATACACGTGGGTGTCTACGCGAACGCCGTGCCCTCCAGGAGGATGAAAAGTGGTGATTTTGCCTGGTGAGGGCGAAAAATTGTTGAATGGATTCTCAGCGTTGATACGGCATTCAATGGCGTGACCTTCGAGTTTAATGGTCCGTTCCTGGATACTTTCCCCTTGGGCCACTCGAATCTGGTATTCAATTAGATCGCAGTCCGCTACTTCTTCTGTTACCGGATGCTCGACTTGAATCCGCGTATTCATTTCCATGAAATAAAAGTCGCCCTTATCGTCCACCAGAAACTCGACGGTGGCAGCACCTTCGTAATTCACAGCTTTCGCGCCCTTAATGGCCGCGTCACCCATTTTTTGACGGAGTTCGTCGGTCATGATGGGAGAGGGGGACTCTTCCAATAATTTTTGATGCCGCCGTTGAATGGAGCATTCGCGCTCCCCAAAATGGATCACGTTGCCTTTTCCATCACCCAAAATCTGAATTTCGACGTGTCTTGGGCCCGAAACAAACTTTTCGATATAGCAATCTCCGTTTCCAAAGGCTGCCTGTGCTTCGTTACTTGCTGTGTGAAATAGTTTGACAAAGTCTTTAGGGTCTGCACACATCCGCATTCCCCGACCGCCGCCACCGGCACTGGCCTTAATAATGACCGGGTAGCCGATTTTTTCGGCGATCTTTACGCCGGCGGTCGCGTCTTTTACCACCCCATCCGATCCCGGAACAACCGGGACGCCGGCCGCCAACATGGTGTCTTTGGCCATGCTCTTATCGCCCATCATCCGAATAATTTCTGGAGATGGTCCGATAAATTTAACGTTGTTGTCTTGGCAAATGGCCGAAAAGTCCGCATTTTCCGCCAAAAATCCATAACCCGGGTGAATGGCGTCGGCGCCGGTGATTTCGGCGGCTGCCATAATGCGTTCAGCCCGGAGGTAAGAATCTTTTCCGGCAGGTCCGCCAATGCATACTGCTTCGTCGGCAAAACGCACGTGGAGAGAATCTCTGTCGGCTGTGGAAAACACGGCAACCGTTTTCAATCCCATTTCGTGACACGTCCGAATAATTCGGAGAGCGATTTCGCCTCGATTGGCAATCAATACTTTTTTAATCACGAGAACGCAGGTTTTTCTGGATCAGTTAGGGTCGACTAAAAACAAGGGCTGATCGTATTCAACGGGGGTTGCATTGTCGACTAAAATCTTAACGACGGTGCCAGCGACATCACTTTCGATTTCATTCATCAACTTCATGGCCTCGATAATACAGACCACGTCTCCAACTTTAACTTTGTCCCCAACTTTGACAAAATCGGCAGAATCTGGCGAAGAAGCCGTATAAAACGTGCCTACAATAGGAGCCCGTACTGGCTTTCCGCTGGGAGCGGCTGCGGCCACGGGGGCAGGAGTCGAATCGTGAACTGCGGCAGGAGCGCCCATGGGAGCCGCGAGGGGTGCTGGGGCCGCCGCATACATTAATTGCTGGGGAAAGGCCTGAACAGGAGCGTGTTTGCGCACAACAATGCGCATCGATTCCTCTTCAATTTCAACTTCAGATACATCACACGAGGCAACTAGCTCGAGTATCTCTCTCAAATGATCGAGATCCATGTTATTTCCTCTTGTCCTTCGGGACGTTTAATCTAATCAAGCGGCGCTGATTCTTGTAATATAGTCGCCACGTTCCGTGTTGACCTTAATAATGTCGCCTTCGTTGATAAACAAGGGGACATAGACGGTAGCACCACTTTCCGTGAGGGCTGGTTTGGTAGCGCCAGTTGCGGTGTCGCCCTTCAATCCGGGGTCGCATTGGGTAACCTTCAACTCGACCGTAGTTGGAATTTCGGTGGCCAAAGCCTGGTCCGTATCTCCATGCATGATAATGTCGATGGTCGATCCTTCTTTAATGAATTCCCGACCCTCAATGGCATCAGATGGAAGCGAAGTTTGCTCATAGGTTTCCACATTCATGAAGTGGAGTCCTAAATCGTCTTCGTACAGAAATTGATGAGGCCTTCTTTCAACGCGCACTTGTTCGACTCTCTCACCGGACCGGAAAGTGTTGTCAACCGTTTTTCCGTTCCTCACATTTTTCAATTTCGTGCGGACAAATGCACCGCCTTTCCCTGGTTTTACATGCTGGAAGTCAATAATGGTCCAAATCCCATTATTCCACTCCATCGTAAATCCGTTACGGAAATCACTTGTGTCGGCCATCAGGCATTACCGATAGTTTTTCAGTATAAAATAGTGTACAGACCGCGAAATATAGCGTTTATTCGATGTCTCAGTCAATTTCACGTTCGCGAAGATCTTGGGGAATGATGTAATAGGACCGGGTTCTTACGCTTGACGCCGAGAAATCCATCGGACAATGGGTCATATTCAAAGATTAAGGCTTCCTATATTTGGCGACCAATTGTTCGACGTCAATGGGGTCAGAGGTCGATTTTTGGGGGATTGCGTCGGGCGAGGAAGTTGAAGGGCTTTGTGATGAGTAATTCGTAAAGGTTGAAGGGCTCGAATGGGTGGTCTTGCGTTCGGTGTCTTGCGCCCGACCGGATCTGGATGAAGTAGGACTTCCGGCTCGTGCTCGCAATCGAGCTTCGATTTCCTCCATCCAAGGCTTATTCGGCCGCCCATCTGTGGTCAAAGCAGCAGAAGTCCGTACATATTTAGGTTCTTCGGGCGCCTTTATATCAGATAATTTCGATCCTTTATTAATAGGGTTCGTTTCGAAAGCGAGCCGTTTTATGTTAATCAAGTGCAAAGGCGAGATATTGTCGCTGGTTATAGAGCCCCCTATAGCGCCGGGGCCGAGTGTCATAGCTGGGAACAGATCAGTCGTGAATCCAACCGATCCAAGGGCAGCGACCGAATTAACAACAATGCGCATGGCTGGTTTTTCCAAAGCAAACGCTTCGATCACTTTTTTAGATGTGGCGTGAATGGCTAACGTATGGCCGATTCCACCAAAGGCTAAAATCTCTTTGCATCGCTCACAGCCCATTTCCCATCCCTCAACGACAAACAAGCTTAAGATCGGGGAGAGCGTTTCCATGGAGAGCGGTTCGCTTTTTCCGACTTTTTCGACCTGGGCAATTAAGGCACGCGTCGAATCAGAAACGGTAAAGCCGGCCATTTCCGCAATCGTTTTGGGCGATTTACCGACTTGATCGATGTTCAATCGGCCACCGGGAGCCACAAAATTGCGTAATAGATTGGTCTCGTTTTCATCCAAAAAATAGGCTCCTTCGGCAATCAAGGCCTCTTTTAATCTCGGTAGTGCTGGAGAATCGACCACAATACTGCGTTCGGTTGAACAAAGCGTTCCCCAATCAAATGAAACGCCGTACACCATGTCGGCCGCTGCCTTCGATAGGTCGGCCGTTCTATCAACATAAACGGGTACGTTACCTGAACCGACTCCGTAAGCCGGTTTACCTTTTGAATAGGCCGAATGAACCATGGGGCCACCGCCGGTCGCTAGAATGAGATCCGTATCCGCATCTTCCATCAAAGCATTTGTGCCTTCAATAGTGGGCTCAGTCATACAGCCAAAAAGACCTTCTGGCGCCCCCGCCTTGTAAGCGGCGTGAGCCACCACGTTGAGCGCCTCTAGCGTGCACTTTTTGGCTCTTGGATGAGGGCTAATGACGATCGCGCAGCGGGCTTTTGCAGCGATAATTGCTTTGTACAAAGCCGTCGAAGTCGGATTAGTCGAGGGTACCAAAGCCGCAATAACACCCATGGGGGACGCTATTTCCCAAATTGAACCGTTTTCAGACGTGCGAATAACGCCGCACGTTTTCATCCCTTGCATGCGCTCCTGCAGCGTTCGTGTCGCAAACAAGTTCTTCTGGATTTTGCTTTCAACGCGCCCAAACCCGGTTTCCTCGAACGCCATCAAAGCTAACCGCTCAGATGCTTCAATTCCTGCCTTTACCATTTCGGCAACGATCCGATCGACCTGCTCTTGAGAGAACGTATGGTAACGAGAGTAGGCCTCGCGCGCTTTGCGAAGGAGCGTCCTGGCTTGTTGAATCGAATGTAAGTCCGTGTCCATCGTAGTGCGTTTGGTTGACTCAATATGCGCTGTATCGCCATTTCAAACAAGGGCCGAGGGACGAACTTTGATAATTCTGCTCCTTCCGGATAACGAATAAATCAAAAACTAGCAAAAGCCGCATGATTAACGCAGCAGAATCCACCTAAGACCCTGTCCGAATTATGGGGTCCACTTCTGAAGTCACGAGTGCAACAACAATTGGATTGCTTCAAAAAACTGTATATCTTGGGCTGTCGATGCTGAAAAACAAACGGACACTTCTTTTTTAATTAAACAAAGAACATAATGAAAAAAGCAATAGTACTTTTGATTTTAGGCCTTACGGCAATAGCCTGCCAGGCACCGCAAGAGTCAAACGTAGAAAGCCTCTTTGAGCGTAATGCCCAGATTATTCGGGAAAATATAGCTGGATTTACGGGTGAAAACCAAGATTACAGCATGTACGCAGAGGACTTTTTTATGTTAAACACCACTTTTGGAGGGACTCCCGATACCATGAGTGTAGATGATCTAAAGGCTGCGGATGCCGCTTCCTGGGCCAATTATGACTTTGAATTCCTACAAGACCTCGTTATGTTACCCGGAGTAGAAGCAGGTACAGGGGAGCCTAATGCCAGCGTCCGCTACTATGGCGTATTGAAAATCTCGAAGGCAGGTACAAATTCAACGGAGGCCAAATCCGCAGTCGTTCGCATGTATGAAACCTTCGACCTTAATGAAGAGGGTAAAATCACTATTCAGCATTACTATGGTGACTTTAGCGCTGCGATGAGTTATTTAAATCAATAATGATAGTAGTGACAACTGAATCAGGCGAATGATTTATTAGAGCTTCACACAACAACCCATCCGGTTTTCCGGGTGGGTTGTTTCTTTTTTAGAAAAATCAAACTATTAAATAAAAAAACCGAGGTCTCTTAAAAACGAGAGAGGTCTCTCATAATCCCGGGAGGGACCTATGAAAAGGAGACGTTTTATAGAGGAGCGGATTGCCTACGCATTGCGGCAGGCCGATACCGGAAAGAAGGTTGTTGATATATGCTGCGAAGTAGGTGTAAGTCAGAACACCTTTTACACCTGGCGTCGTAAATATGAAGGCGTGGAGATAAAAACCATGAGGGCCTGCAGGCTGGCTGGGTTCTCTCGTTCAGCTTGGTATAAACAACCCAATCCCAATGAATAGACGCTGCTGCGGATTCGTATTCGAGAACTGGCAGAGATGGACCCCAAAGGTTGGACAGTTCTAGGTTGAATTAAGGTGGATTCTTCTGCATCTTTTAGAA
>JAQBZH010000043.1 GCA_027622005.1 Bacteroidota bacterium
GCCCGCCGATCAAATGTATGCGATGGTGGAGGTGGTAAATGAGATTCTTCCCGTAGAGAAACCCCGCTATTTGATGGGGGTGGGTACTCCCGCAAACTTGGTGGAAAATGTAGCCCGAGGCATCGACATGTTCGACTGCGTGATGCCTACCCGGAATGGACGCAACGGGATGATGTTTACCTCACAAGGCATAATCAACATTCGAAATAAAAAATGGCAGATGGACTTTAGCGAAATCGATCCAGGATTGCCCGGATACGTTTCGCAGGGATTCTCAAAAGCCTATGTCCGGCACCTTTTTATTGCGGGTGAAATTCTGGGGCTGCAAATTGCCACGATTCAAAACCTGACTTTCTATTTATGGTTGATGAGGGAGGCTCGAAAGGCCATTCTCAGAAACGAGTTTGCTGCGTGGAAAGCGGAGATACTACCTCGAATAGAGCGTCGACTTTAGGCCCTAACTTCCGGCGGTTTAAAGCCCCGTTCGGCGACCTTGTCAACCGAAGCGTTTTTAGAACCCTTCTCGCTCGTGCGAACACCTCTTTCGAACGGGCGTAGACGCAGGAGTTCGTTTTCACCCTCCAGTTCACACCGGCTCACCCCCAGATCTCCCACCTGATATGGCCCGTCAGTTCGACGTCCCCACTTTTTATAAGAGCCCGGTAGTTTCAACGGTGAAAGAGGCACGTCGCATCCAGGATCCCCGAAAGAAGGACCTTTCGCCCTCCATCCTTGATTTTGGCCCCGTTCGATTCAAATTGGCGCGTCATTTCGGGTTTTGTTATGGCGTCGAAAACGCGATTGAAATTGCCTATCGAGCTATAGATGAAACTGACGGAAGGCGGATTTTTCTGTTATCCGAAATGATCCACAATCCGCATGTCAACGAAGATTTAATTTCCCGCGGAATCCAGTTTTTGCGGACCACAACGGGCGAACAACTGATTCCGTTCGACGAGCTCCGGGCCGATGATATCGTCATCATTCCTGCGTTTGGCACCACATTGGAGACCAAGGCGCTGCTGTCAAATATTGGCGTCAATGTCGAAGCGTATAACACGACCTGCCCATTCGTAGAAAAGGTCTGGACTCGTTCTGAAAAGATCGGATCTCAGGACTACACCGTAGTGGTCCATGGCAAACGATATCATGAAGAAACAAGGGCAACGTTTTCCCACGCCCGATCGGTGGCACCGGTAGTCGTGGTCCGGGACCTAGACGAAGCTCATAAATTGGCAGCCGTTATCCGGGGTCACGAAACCGCCGGCTATTTTTACGAACAGTTTGTTGGTCGGTACAGCGATGGATTCGACGCAGCTCGCGATCTCGAGCGACTAGGAGTTGTCAATCAGACCACGATGCTGGCCACCGAGACCGCCGAAATTGGCGCACTTTTAAAAAGGGCTCTTTTCGAACGATACGGAAACGACGGCATCAGTCACTTTGCCGACACCAGCGACACACTTTGTTACGCCACCAACGAGAATCAGGACGCGACGCGGGCGCTAATCGACCATCGGGCCGATTTGGCTATTATTATTGGCGGCGCTAATTCTTCCAACACCAGCCATTTGGTTGAGCTTTGCGAAGAGCACATGCCCACGTTTTTCATAAGTGGTCCGGAAAGCCTGATTTCTCGTGCGGAAATCGAGCATTTTGACCTGCATTCGTACGAAAGAAAACGTACTTCTGATTGGTTGCCTACCCGTGAACCCATCGATATTTTGTTGACGGCCGGAGCTTCCTGCCCCGACGTTTTGCTGGATCAGGTGATGGCCCAGATTTGCGCCTGGTACCCGAGCGCTTCAGAACCTGATGAAGCCTTGATCCCTTTTCTAAAAGTCACCGCATGAAGCAATCGGGCCATCGTAATATTGGTTTTGGGCGTACCATTGGGTTTGGGCGTACCATCGGGTTTGGGGTGATATGTCTTCTTCTTGGAAGTCTGATTGTCAGCGGTTGTTCTCTTTTTTCAACCAGAGATCCGGAAGAACCTCTCACGGAATCAGGTACGTTTACGCAACCCGATACGCCAGAACAGGTCGTTGAGAACCTTCAAGCCGCTATTTCGGAACTCAACACGCTCAATTATCGCCGATCGCTGTCTGAAAACATGATTTTTCGTCCAACTGCCACGGCGCTTTCCCGGGAATCGCTGTTTTCCTCGTGGTCCCGCTCCCAAGAAGAGCAATATTTCAGCGCCATGGTGGCAGCGGCTTCGTTAAATTCAGGCCACAGTCTCCAACTAAACGATCAGAGCCTTACCCTGATTGATGCTGGGGCCTTTCTGCTCGATGCGACGTATGTTTTGACCGTTAATCATCGACGAACAGAAATTCCGGTACGTGTACAGGGAAGGCTTCGTTGGCTCATCGAACAGAAACCAGACGGTCTGTGGTCTCTTTCCGACTGGACCGATCAGGAGTTAGGTTCTTCGGCCTCTTGGAGCGACCTGAAAGCAGACTTTATGAAATAGGACGTCCATTTGCGGGTTCACAAAACCATATTGATTGCGCTTATTGGCCTCATGTGGGTCTCTGCGTGCAATCCGTTTTCGCCCGCGCTAGAGGAAGGAAATCCGTTTGGAGATCTGTTGGGGGACCCTACGACCGTCGAAGGATTCTTTACCAACTTCCGAAACGCCTACGAGCTTAGAGATCTCTCCCTTTACGAAACACTGCTCGACTCATCGTTCGTCTTCGTCTGGCACGATTTCGAAGCTCAAGTTGACCGCGAATGGGGTTTCGCCCAGGATCTTGAAACCACGCGACGACTTTTTCAAAACGCATCGCTCATCCGACTGCAGTGGAATCATATTATCGCGCAGGACAATTTGACCGCCTTTACGCAGGTTCGCGTAGTCCGGTCTTTTAATCTCACCGTTACCTTGGAGCTCGGTGACGTTTTCAGAACCGATGGAAGCGTCAATTTCACCCTGAATCGAGCCGATTCAACGGCCGCTTGGCGCCTGGGGCGTTGGCGCGACGAAAGTGAATTGTAAGAGGACATTTTCGGGTGCCTTGGGCCGAGCGTGATTTCGTACATCATCTCCATTACATTGCCCTTGGCGGCTAATTCTCCGCTACCTTAAAAGCTTTAAAAGCATTCAATAGCTCAAGACTATGAACAAGGCCCTTTCGTATACGGAAACCCATTTTGATCGATTTGTAGATGAATTGATCGATTTTCTGCGCATTCCTTCGGTGAGCACCGACCCCAACCACGCGGGCGATGTGCGCGCCGCCGCTAGCTGGCTGGCCGATCACCTGAGGAATCTCGGAATTCAAAAGGTGGAAGTAATGGAGACGGAAGGCTTTCCGATCGTGTACGCCGAACACATGGTGGATCCTACAAAACCAACCATTTTGGTGTACGGCCATTACGACGTGCAGCCCCCAGATCCACTGGACCTGTGGGATTCGGCTCCGTTTAATCCGGTCATCAAGAATGGCGACATTTATGCCCGAGGCGCCTGCGACGATAAAGGCCAGCTCTTCATGCACGTAAAGGCTGCTGAGTCCTTTTTTCAGGGCGCTAAGACGTTACCGCTCAACGTTAAATATATTTTCGAAGGCGAAGAAGAGGTTGGCTCGGAGCACCTGCCAGGATTTCTGGCTCAGCACAAAGACCTTTTGGCCGCTGATGTGGCCGTCGTTTCGGATACCGCGTTGTTTGGAAACGGCGTGCCTTCTATTACCTACGGCCTTAGAGGATTAGCCTACGTTGAGGTCATGCTCGAAGGACCCGACCGCGACCTCCATTCCGGCGTCTACGGCGGCGCCATCGAGAATCCGATAAACGCTCTCGCGAAGATGATTGCCGACCTTCATGACGAGCACCACCGCGTCACGATTGCGGGGTTTTATGACAACGTAATTGCACTAACGGCGGAAGAGCGGAATACGTTTGCAAGCCTTCCTTTTGATTCAGATGAATGGGTTCGCGACGTTGGCGCCAACAAACCGCTCACAGAGAATGGATACAGCGTGCTCGAAGGCACAACGGCGCGTCCGACGCTCGATTGTAACGGTATCTGGGGAGGATTTACGGGTAAAGGCGCCAAAACCGTGCTCCCAGCCCGAGCCTACGCCAAGATTTCCTGTCGACTGGTCCCCGGCCAAACCCCGGACGAAATCACGGCTAAGTTGAAGGCCCATTTCGAGAAGCACGTACCTGGCACCATGAAACTCACCTTTACCAATTTGCACGGGGGGCACGGTGCATTGGTTGATACGAACAGCGGCGCTATGAAAGCCGCTTCCGAGGCCATGGAAGGGGTTTATGGTGAAAAGCCTTATATGGTTCGATGCGGCGGTAGCATTCCGATTGTAGCCGATTTCAAAAAAATTCTTGGTCAGGAAACGGTCCTGATGGGCTTCGGACTGGATTCAGACGCCATCCACTCCCCTAATGAAAAATTTGGTTTGGATCGTTTCCGAAATGGCATTGACACCATAATTCGGTTTATGGAGATTTACTCTAAAGGCTAACCGGAGTTAGAACCGGTCGAAATCTACTGAAACACACTTCTCTCTGGTCGAGTCATCATGCATTCAATTCAACTTGCTTCATTCCACCCTCGGCGCAGATTATTCTCGACGTTGTTGCTGGTGGGTTTACTCGGTGTGAGTTTACTCGGGGGCTGTTCTACGCCTGCCCCATCGACCGAAATCTCGCCCTTTACGGGAGATCCCTGGCCGGCAATTCGCGCGCAGCGAATTGCCGAACTTCTCCCTATCGCCATGCAGGACAATGAGCTAGATGCATGGCTCGTGATCTGCCGGGAAAATAATAACGACCCGATTGCTGACCATGTTGGGTGCGAAAACGCCGGTGGAACAGCTGCCTTTATGTTCTTTAAAACTCCCGATGGATTGCATTCCGTGGCTATTTCACCGTCCGGAGAAGCTACCTCTTTGGCTGAGAAGAAGATGTTGGACGAGGTTTTGGAGATAGAACGAGGTGTAGGCATTTGGGGGTCGATTGAAAGCCAATTTGAGCGGTTTCAACCACTGAAAATCGGCATCAACACGGGCAATTCGCCCATTTCTGATGGACTTTCCCACACGCAGTACGCGTCTATGATGGCTGGAGTTACCAAAAAATGGGCGGACAGGATGGTTTCCGCTGAGCCTCTGATTCGCTCATGGCTCTCAATCAAGCTACCGGCAGAAATAGATATCATGCGGAAGGCCGCAGAAATCACCGCCGGGTGGGAAATTGAAGCCTATGCAGCAGCCGTCGGAGGTGTAACCACCGATCTGGATATAGCAGCCTTTTTGGAGGCCAAGATGGCTGAAATGGGCGTTGATGATGGATGGGCACCCGAACAAAACCCGGCCGTGAATTCGGGGAAAGACCGTGGACACTCTCATCCAACCGATCGAACCATTCAGCCTGGAGACTTCATTCAAATCGACTTTGGAATCAGGGTTTATGATAGATGGGTAACGGATATACAGCGTTTCGCGTACGTTTTGGCTCCTGGCGAAACCGTCGCCCCTCCGGAGGCGATTGCTAAGTGGGAAGCAGCTCGGGCTGGAAGTCGCGCCGCTTTCGGCGCTATGAAGCCAGGAGCTTCAGGAGCTGAAGTAGATCGTGCGCAGCGGTTGGTCATGGAAGAAAATGGGAGCATCCCAGTCATGTGGGGCACCGGACACCCGGTAGGGTACTGGGCGCACGACAGCGGGCCAGGACTCAGTGGTGGCCGGGTCGGTCAAGATCTCGTGGTCAACCCATTGAATATGTTAAAGCCAGGGATGACCTTTGCTTTCGATGGATTCCATTCGTGGGTGCTCACCGATTCCACGACGAAGACTATTTCTGTGGAAGAAATGGCCGTCATCACCGAAAACGGAGCTGAATGGTTGACGCCTCCTCAGGAAGACTTGATCCTCATTCGTTCCAAATAACGCCTAAAACTGCTCCGGAGGGCGCCCCTTGGTGGGCTGCAATTCCGGATATTCATCGTCTTTCACCCATCACCCTTCTCTCATCACCCACAAAATCATCGAGTCATGGAAAGAAAGAGCTTGTACGATCTTGCCACCTACAACAGCATGATCGAGAGGATAAACCGACTGAGCGTTGAATCCCAGCCAGGGTGGGGACAGATGAACGTTGGACAAATGTTGGCCCATTGTGCTGAGATACAGGACGTCTCTAACGGAAAACCTCTCAAAGGCACGCCGTGGTTCGTCAAACTGATTGGCGGAACGATTAAAAAGACGGTTCTCGCGGACAAACCCTTCCCCAAAAATATTCGCACCCATCCTCAGTATATCATGACAGGTCCGGAAGATTTTGAAACCCAAAAATCTCGGTTACTTCTTTCACTGAAAACGATGATAGCGCTAGGAAAAACGACGAGTCGACATCCAATCTTTGGGAAGATGACGCCCGAGGAAAAAGGCTGGGGCATGTACAAACACCTCGATCATCACCTAACGCAATTCGGTGTCTGAAACCCTTTTGGCGGTAGATTTGGGCTTGCGGACCGGATTGGCCCTTTTCGGCCAGGACGGTCGCCTGATTTGGTATCGGTCCAGTAATTTTGGTTCGCGACCACGTTTGCGAAAAGCCGCGTATGCTGTACTAAATGAAGCCGAAGGTGTGTCGGTAGTCGCGATGGAGGGCGGCGGCGACCTCGCAGTTCCCTGGATCAGTGAAATAGAGCGGCGCGGATTGCGGTTTTATCAAATCAATGCGGAGCGCTGGCGTACCGCCTTGCTCCTTTCCAGACAACAACGTCACGGACTGGACGCCAAGAAACACGCCGACACTCTGGCTCGCAAAATCATCGAATGGTCGGGCGCCAAACGACCCACATCACTCCGACACGACGCCGCGGAAGCCATTTGCATCGGATTTTGGGGCGTCGTGCACATTGGATGGCTTTCTGAACTTCCGAAAGAGTTGGGATTGGAGTGATTTTTTGCTGGTTTGATCCATCGAAAATCGTATTAATGGTGAAACCGACACCTTTCCCCGTTCAAACATTGATTTCTTTTGAGAATACCGGTAACATTCGCGCCCTGACCGGCGTTGACGTGTCAGGTCGATCTACTTGCCTCGGTGGCGGAATTGGTAGACGCATGCGACTCAAAATCGTATGTCCGTAAGGGCGTGCCGGTTCGATTCCGGCCCGAGGTACACTTGAATGGGAGTAATATGTTGCGCTACAACATGTTACCCCCTTTCGTGTTTTTAGGGTTTTACCCTGAATTCTCTTTTCAGAAGTGTCGTGCTTCTTTAAGCGATTTTTTACTGATCTTTCGGCGCACTAGCCGTGAACTGATATCTGCCTGAACCTAGTTCGAAGTAATTCGAATCTTTGGCGTGCATCTGGCGAACGGAAGGTACCTCTGCAACCGGCTTTCCACCTTCTTGAACGGAAGCTGCATCTGATGTGGGAATCCGAACGATCGCTTTCGTGTTGACCGGAACGACCACATTCATTTGAATCTGTCCATTCACCTTTCGCCAACTGCTCGAAAGAATCCCACGCACAGAAGCGTAGCTTGCATCCGCCCATTCCATATCGGATGGCACAAAGGGTTCGACCACGAATCGATCGAATCCAACTGCGTCGGGAGACGGAGCGATACCTCCAAGCGACTTAAAAAACCATTCGCTTACCGACCCAAACATGGGGTGGTTCTGAGAATACACGTTGTCGCTCTGAGCCCAAGTCTCCCATAGAGTTGTAGCTCCATTCTCCACCATGTGTCCCCATCCTGGATAGGTGTCTTTTTTCACCAATTGATAGGCCGTTTCGGCATGGCCACTTGAATGCAGAACGTTGAGCAAATACTTGGTTCCAAAAATACCCGTGGCGATGTGACCCTTGTGATCCACCAGAACGGCATCCACCATTCTCTTCGTGGCTAAGCCGACCTCTAGCTCAGGGACCAGTCCCGAAAACAACGCTGAGGACTGAGCAGCTTGTGTCGCAATGCCGACCCGTCCCGTTCCGGTTTCCACGAATCGCTCTACAAATGCATTCTTGATCTGCTGAGCCAGTTCTACGTATTTATCTCTCTCTTCCGTTTCGCCCAAGATGTTCGCGAATTCAGCTACCATGGACGCAGCTTGGAAAAAGTGAGCTGTGGCAATTAATTCGACGGGATTTGGGTCAAGGGTTTCGTGATCACCAATGCACTTGTCGATTATATGGTTCGTGGACACCCCTTCCAGCAGATCTACCCAGGTCTTCGCGGCGCCAAAATGGTCTTCAACAATCCGACGATCTCCATAGTACCGATACAACTGCGCCACTAACAGAGGATGCGCCAAACCCCAGCTGATCGGCCCCGCTAGCTTGACATAATTCTCGGCTGAAATTCCTACAAACGGTGCGGTTTCTGTAAACCAGCCGTCTAGCGCGGCATCTCGATGATCTGACACCGTTTTTGCGTAGAACGTGGCCATATCATAATTGAATATGGCCATTTCGCTAGTGGCGACGATATCGCCGCCGTACTGGTATTTCTCGCGAGCGGGGCAATCGGACTGAACGCTGAACATGTTGCTGAGCAGTGTCCATCGTACAATTTCTTGAATTCGGTTGAATCCGTCATTTGAACAACTGAACGTGCCAACAGACTCGACGTCGGTGTTGAGCCTCATACCCAGAACAGCAGAAAGCTCCGGTTTACCTGGAAAGCCGGTGACTTCGACATACCGAAAGCCGTGAAATGTGAACCGAGGTGTATACTCTTCCTCGCCGTCGCCTCGAAGGATAAACGTGTTTTCCTGCCACGCTATTTCTGGCGCACCCGGACCGCCCTGCGGACTTCCGTCCTTCTTGAGGCCTTTTATCTGCCCAGCAACCGCTGTCATTGGATTCAGGGACCCGTCAGGTTTTAAAAGTTCGCCCATGCGCATGTGGACGCTGGTTCCTTTTGGGCCTTTAACTTTGAGGCGCGCCCAACCGGCAAAGTTCTGCCCAAAATCAAAAATGTAAACACCGGGGCTAACCTCGTTTAGACTAACGGCCGAAAGCAGCCTGGTGGCCCGGATCGGAGGCACGGGAAGGGCTTGAAGCATTCCGGCAAGTGGGCGGTCTAAATCGTTGCCGCCTGTTACTTCGATCGCGGATTTCCAGCTAGAATCATCGTAATTAGGCCCATCCCACCCGGGCTGCTCGAGCCTAGCATCGTAGACCTCGCCTAGGTAAACGCTGTTTTTTAGGAGTGGGCCATCTGCTGTGCGCCAAGACCCATCGGTAGCGATTCGTCCGGTAGACCCGTCCTCATATTCGATGACCAGTTCCGACAAAAAACTCGGCTGGCCTACGTCTAAGTGTTCACGAATGTTTATTCGACCCCACATTCGAAGCGGAAGCGGATTGCGCCATCCATTTCCAAGCATCACTCCGATTACGTTTTCGCCCTGATTCAGACGCTGGGTGACATCGTGTGATGTGTAATAAACTCGCTTCTTGGTATTCGTCCACGCCGGCTCCAACACGTTGTTGCCCAACGTTGTGCCGTTAATTCGCAGATCGTGATATCCCAATGCCGTAGCATAAAGGCGTGCTTTTCGGATGGGTTTGGATATGCTGAAACTCCGGCGAAAGAGAGGCGCTGGATCGATTTCATAGAAGCCTTCATCACTTTCAGGGAGAATTTTTCCACTTTCGATCCAAGAGCCCGTCCAGTCTGACGGTGAGAGTAATCCCATTTCCCACCAAGAGTCCGCGCTCGGAATTGATTTTCGCCCCTCTCCATCCCACACTTCCACCTTCCAGTAACATCGATCCCCGCTCTTAAGTAGACTTCCCAGGTACTCAACATGAAGCTGATGGTCAGAAGTGACTTTTGCGCTGTCCCATAAATCGGGTGAATCCTTCGAAAGTAGCTCTAATGTCGAAGCGACCTGAATTCTGTACGCGGTTTGGACCTGATTTCTGGCGTTTCCAGCTGACTTCAGCTTCCAACTTAATCTAGGCACCATGGTATCGATGCTTAAGGGGTTGGACATGGATTCACATCGAAGGTCTGTTGGTGTGATCGTTGCGTTTATTCCTTGATGGGGCGCTAGGGCGTCCAAATTCGACGCGTTCGATCCGGTTACGTCCTTAAGCGAGGAGGCTGTAGCCAAGGATGCGACCGAAACGCTTCCAATTCCAACTCCAGAAAACAACGACCCCTTTAAGAAATCTCTTCTTCGCATACTGAATTTGCTGAAAAACTTGGAAAGGTGAATCCTGCTAGGCCTACAAGACTCTTTGTCGAAGGTAGCCATCTCCGTGGTATTCGACTACTCTGGCGGTAACACCTCTTTGAATACCGGCCGCTCTTTCCACTCCGGAACGGGCGGTGTGTAGCCCTTCTTAGGTAAATAAACAGACTGTTCAATCACTTGCATTTTGTGGATGTATCGCGGACAGTTCGGGAAAATGGTCTCTGGACTTACTCGAACTACCATTTGTGCGCCCACATATTCCTTAAGAAGGGGGTCCTCGGCAAGGATGCTGGCGCGTCCATTCACACGCAGTCGCTTCGGCGATTCAAAATCTATAAATAGCATTCCGACGAACGGGTTCACGGTGAGATTTCCCAGACTTTTGAACATTCCGTTTCCGTCGTAACAGGGGAACGCGAGTGTCTTTGAGTCGAGAATCCGAACAAATCCGTGTGAGCCTCCTTTATACGAGCAGTCTGGTCGGCCCTCTAAATCCGCCGTCGACAGGAAAAACAAAGGTCGGCTCTCTATAAAAACACGGTCGGCATCCGAAAACTCATCTCGAACCAGCATCTCCTCGAGCCGATCCGCAAGCTTGCGTGTGCCAAATTGATCTTGTATCTGGCGCGATCCATCGTGATACATCGGAATTCCCATCGAGTACCCCCTTTGCTTTTAATTCAGCGAAGAGACCAAAGCTATGGTCACCCTGTAGCTAGCAAGATGCGACGGATTCTCTGAGTTATGCAATGTGTGTGCCGATGTAGCCGGACGCTCCAGTCAGAAATACTCTCACCTATACCCTTAAAAATGATTTAGCGATCCAACCGCCCCCGTTGCTCCGACGGTCTCAAGATAGGCTGAGAATCGGGCGTTTTTCGATGTTAGGGGGGGTGTGCAGAGGTAAAAGTGGCGCGATTCGCTCATCAACTCAATCTTAATCCATTTCGCCCCCTAAAAAGAGGTCTTTTAAGCCTGTTTTGGATGATATTGAGCACGCGCTTCTTAAAATTCGGATTTGATGGTGGCGCTATCTTAGAGTAAATGGCGCAATTGGGGCCCTGCTGGCGCGTTACCCATAATTTATGGCGCGATCTCAATCTTTTTGGCGCGATTCCAAGAAGGGGGCTGTCGGCATGGCGAGCGTTTTTTACAGCTACCCGCCCCCCGTGCGAGCGTTAATTAGTGTTCTATCAATTTTAATCGACGGAATGGCGCCAAATTGGACCATATCGCGCCGTGAGGGGGAGAAATAGCGCCACGAATTGATCAATTGCGTCAATAAGTACCGAATTGCGCCACGGGATTAGCGAATAATTGACCCAGGAGTAGAATACAAAGGCATTTGTAGGGTATTGCGCCACTTGACGGCGTTCGCCCCCCTCAACACCAAGCCGCATTCTGGTTGATGCCGGGAGTAAGGTTATTAGCAAAGTGCTCAGACTTTGAGCTTACGAGAATTCAGTTTTTAACTGGACGAACTATGGGGCGAAGGTCAGAGCTCAGTTCATGGGATTTCAGGAGCGGATAGGCTATATTTTCAACAGCTTGATTAGGGTAGCCTGTGGGCTACGTGAACAGACCACACTCTTACCCCACATGATCCGAACACGATGGACGTAGCAATTATTATCACATTTTGCGTTTTACTGCTCTTTGCCTACGTATTTGACCTAACGTCTGCTCGGACCAAAATTCCATCCGTGATCCTACTCCTCCTTTTGGGCTGGACCGTTAAACTTTTAACTAACTTTTTTGGGATAGAGCTTCCGGATGTTTCAGATGTGTTACCGGTCTTTGGGTCTGATCCTGATCGTGCTAGAAGGCTCTTTGGAATTGAAACTGGATAGTTCGAAGTTTGGCCTCATTCTCCGCTCGTTCCTAGGCGCCTTGTTTTCCATATTAGCACTTGCATTTCTGCTTGCCTTCCTTTTCAACTATTTCGGACATTTTGGCCTTCAAACCAGCTTCTTGAACGCTATTCCGCTGAGCGTTATCAGCAGCGCAATCGCCATTCCCAGCGTCAGAAATCTTGCGTCTAGAGAAAAGGAATTTGTGATCTATGAAAGCAGTCTGTCCGACATTTTGGGCGTGGTTCTCTTCAATTTTCTGGCGTTCAATGAGATTATTAACGGACGTTCGATTGGCATTTTCACACTGCAACTGCTCATCATTTTTGTGATCTCGTTCGTCGCAATCATCGGGCTTTCGTATCTGTTGAACAAGATTGAACACCACATCAAGTTCATTCCCATCATCCTGATCGTAATTCTAATCTATGAGATCTCAAAAATTTATCACTTGCCCGGACTCATTTTCATCCTGCTTTTCGGGCTATTTCTGAGCAACTTAGACGGACTCAAAAAATTAAAACTGGTCGAGCGTTTTCAACTCGACGATTTGATGAACGAAGTCAAAAAGTTTAAAGAGTTGACCATTGAAGGGGCTTTTTTGATCCGTGCGCTGTTCTTTCTGCTCTTTGGTTTCCTAATTGAAACGGCAGAAGTGCTGAATACGGAAACCCTGATCTGGTCAGTGACCACCGTCGTTGCCATAATCGGGATACGCGCCCTGCAGCTTTGGTGGTCCGGATTACCCATCCGCCCTCTGCTATTTATTGCGCCACGCGGTTTGATTTCTATTCTTTTATTCCTCTCGATAGGCGCCACGCAAGCCATTCCGCTCGTGAATAACTCGCTCATCATCCAGGTCATTCTCCTTACCACCCTCTTTATGATGCTTGGATTACTTTTGGATAAGTCAGGAAAAGTGGCTTCGGAGGTGCAAGTCACACTCGAGGCCTCAGAAATCGACAACACTGAAACGAAAATGCCCAGAAATGCCGTATGAAAGCACAAGGCAAAACCGTTCAAGAGATTCTTTCGGGCGTCCCTGAGGACAGACTTGAACCTTTTAATAGACTGCATGACGTCATTACAGAAAATTTGCCCAAGGGGTTTGAACCAGCCATCAGTTACGGAGGTCTGGGATATGTCGTGCCGCATTCGCTCTATCCCGCGGGGTACCACTGCAAGCCTGAAGAGCCGCTTCCTTTTGCTGGAATCGCCTCTCAAAAAGGATCGATCAATTTCTACCACATGGGGATTTATGCTGATCCTGAGCTGTTGGATTGGTTTGTAAGTGAGTACCCTAAGCATAGTAAACGGAAGCTGGACATGGGTAAGAGCTGTGTTCGTTTTAAAAAGATGGAGGAGATTCCATACGAGCTCATCGGCGAACTCATGAAAAAGATGAGCTCACAGGACTGGATCGAGATGTATGAAGACAAATACGCTCCGAAATCAAAGAAAAAGTAAGAGCCCCTCCTGTTTCAACGACACTCTTACTGCTTCCTAAGTGAAATCAAACCGGATTTGATTTCTTGGCGGTGAACGTTGGAACGACTTCCGTTTGGGCTTGTGGCAGCGTTGGGCAATAGATGTTTTTTGCTTAACTAGAGGGAATCCGTTTCGTCTACTTCCACCCCGTATCAAAGGTGAGGTCTCTGGTGAGTTCGATTACCCCTTCAAAACGACTTGATTCCCTCGATGCCCTCCGTGGGATCACCATCGCTTCGATGCTTCTGGTTAATAATCCAGGCTCTTGGAGCAACATTTACTGGCCATTGAAGCATGCGGCCTGGAACGGCTGGACCTTTACGGATCTCGTATTTCCGTTCTTTTTATTCATGGTGGGAATCGCCATGATGTTTTCATTTCCCAAACGATTGGCTCAGGGCGACTCTCGCGGTCAGCTTTTTGGTCACGTGGCGCGACGGGCGGCTGCGCTTATGCTTTTGGGCCACTGGGGCTCGACATGGACAGGCATTTTTTGGACAAACCTTGAAAGTGTTAGCCTGGGAGCTGTCTTGTTACGCATTGGATTCTTGGCCGGGATGATGGGGGCCGTGGTGCTTCTGGCTGGAACGACCTCTTCCGGCAGATGGTGGAGCATTTTCGGGGGTGGTGCGGCGCTATTTGTGGTTGGAATGGTGTTGGTCGGATTCGCCGATCCCCTACTCTCGCGTTTGGCAGGCCTACGCATACCGGGGGTCTTGGTGCGAATCGCTTGGTGCTATTTCCTGGCTTCGGGTATCTATTTCCTTACCCCGAGTCCAACCGCCATCTTGAAATGGACCATTGGCTTATTAGCGGTTTATGCGGTCGGAATGCAACTAATTCCCGTTCCGGGCTTCGGAATGCCCGATCTCTCGAAAGGCTTTCCAACGTCCGAAACACCGCTACAAGAGCTTTTTTCAAATTGGGCCTATTACATAGACTACCATGTTTTGGGATCGCATACATGGAGCGCGAGGCAGCTCCTAGACGCCAATGGCCAACTAATCTGGTCGTTCGACCCGGAAGGATTCGTTTCTACCATTTCAGCCACGTGCTCCGTGCTGCTGGGCATCTTGACCGGGCAGTGGCTCACAAAACCAAATCTGGATGATTCTCAAAGGCTAAACGGACTCTTTGTGTCGGCCGGATGGCTCATGGGGTTGGGATTGGTGATGAGCATTTGGATCCCCATCAATAAGAATCTATGGACCAGTTCCTACACCGTATTTACTGCGGGAATGGCGCTGATGACGCTAGCCGTACTCTTCCACGCCGTCGATATGAAAGGCTATAAAAAATGGGCGCTCCCATTTGTGGCTTACGGTAAAAACGCCATTTTTGCATTCGTGGCTTCGGGAATGATGGCGAGTGCGATGGGACTCGTAAAGATGGGTGATGGGACCTCGTTTAAAGCCTTTTTATACGAATCCCTTCCAGGAAGCTCCGAAATGGCCTCTTTTCTATTTGGAATCCTTTTCGTGGCCGGGTGGGCTTTGATTGCGATTCTGCTCGAACGGAAAAAGATCTATTTCAAAGTCTAAATCGCTGTCCAGGCCTGAAACGGCGGTAGCGGAACGATAACTATGACACCGGGCGCGGCTTCGGCCCATGCCCGGGTGGCGGCGGCATCGAAGACTTTGATTTGGGCTTGATCAAAACGCGGGCGGCTAGGATAACCGCTAGGATCGCGCCATAAGTTAGGGGTTCATTGAGATCCGCCTTTACTTGCCAGATAAAGTGTAAAACGCCCATTGGAGCGATGGCGTAAATCAACATATGTAGGCGGGTCCAGTTTTTCCCTCCCATGCGCCTGATCCAACCCTTAGTGCTGGTTAAGGCAAGTGGAATAAGGAACAGAAATGCCAAAAACCCAACCCAGACCCAAGGATGCTCTAGAACGTCGGCCCAAATTGAACTCAGTTCCAGCGAATGGTCGAAAACAAAGTAGCTGAAGGCATGCAGGGTTGCGTAAAAGAACGCAAACAGACCCGCCAAACGGCGGAATTTGATCAGTTGATTCCACCCGGTTAATCGCCGCAGCGGCGTGACGGAGAGCGTTATAAACAGGAGGATGAGGGCAGAAAGTCCCGTTCGGTGCTGAATCAGTTCCACCGGATCATTCAAAATGAGCAGCCCAAGCGTAAACTGATAGATCTGATACAAGAGGAGCGCGAGCGGAGCGAGCGCGCCCAGCCACGCCAAGATTTTCAGGACGGTAATTTGCCGCATGGTTGGCTGTCAACTATGAATATTAAGGGTGGGTTTAAATCTCGCCCGAACAAGATCTCGCGTACTACGACTAGTAGTTCTTTCGCAGATCCATTCCAGCGTAGAGCTTTTCAACTTCTGCCGTATACCCGTTAAACATGAGGGTATCACGGCGGGTAAACTCACCTAATCGGCGTTCTTTGGCCTGCGTCCACCTGGGGTGATCGACCTTTGGATTCACATTCGCGTAAAAGCCGTATTCCCTAGGGATGGCAATATTCCAGGTCGTTCGGGGCTGCTTTTCCGTAAAACGAATTTTAACGATCGATTTTCCACCCTTAAAGCCATACTTCCAAGGGATAATTAGCCGAATCGGAGCTCCATTTTGCGGCGGCAACTTCTTTCCATAAACCCCTGTAACCATTAAAGTTAACGGGTTCATAGCTTCATCCAACCGCAGCGCTTCGACGTACGGCCATTGCAAAACAGGGCTCAATTGCCCTGGCATTCGGCGGGAATCGTGAAGGGTCGTGAACTCAACAAATTTGGCTTTGGCGGTCGGTTTTAATCTCGTAATCAGATCTTTGAGCGGAAAGCCGTTCCATGGAACGACCATACTCCATCCTTCCACACATCGGTGCCTATACACTTTCTCTTGGGTCGCTAAGCCATCAATCAACTCATCCAGATCCCAAACCTGAGGCTTTTCCACTTCCCCTTCGACCGACACTTTCCAAGGGTCTGTTTTGAAGCGAGTTGCGTTTTTCTTGGGCTCATCTTTCCCCGTTCCAAACTCATAAAAGTTGTTATAACTCGTGACCACTTCATACGGAGTCAAATCGTCCGGACCTTTGAAAAAGGCCGCTCTTCCAGCCGCTAGGACAGAACTGGGCAGGAGCGATCCACCAATGGTGGCCATTGCACCTACTTTCAAAAACTGTCTTCGATTGTTGTACAGTTTTTCGTCCGTGATTTCGGATGATGGTATTTCTGGTTTGAACTTAAATAGCATAAAGGTCGCGCCGCGTGGTCAAGTGGTTCAGAAGTTCAAAAAAAACAACCTGCACCCCTTGGTGTTCCGCACGGGCTATTGTTTCAATCATTTAGAATCAAAGTTGCCCACGGCTGTGAATGCGTTTTTAGAAGAGGTAGGTGTGAAAGTCCGGGCCCGGAGATTAATGAATTGCTGCTATTCACCCGAAGCCAACACATAACATCGACCTTATCTCCCTATTTTGATCTATTCGATGGCAATCGTTTTCCCGCCCATGTAGGTGTATCAGAAACTCAGTCGTTTTACTATGTCATTTGTAGGATCCTCTCTCATAGGCTATTCCACCGGAAGCAAAACAGGAACTCCGTTTCACGGAATCAATCCAGTAACCGGTTTGGAGTTGCCAGAACCCTTTTATCCCGCGGATGTGACGGAAGTAGAGAGGGCCGCCACGCTCGCAAAACGCGCTTTTCGTGTTTACAGCCGAACTTCTGGAGCGGAACGGGCAGGTTTTCTTCGAGCTATCGCCCAGGAATTGGAATCGGTTAGGTCTGAGATTGTGGCGCGCGTTCCACTCGAAACGGCCTTGCCTGAAGGTCGCGCCAATGGCGAACTGGGCCGGACAATCGGCCAGCTCAAAATGTTTGCGGACCTCGTCGAAGCAGGACATTGGGTTGATGCTCGTTTAGACACCGCCCAGCCTGATCGGGCACCGGTTTCAAAACCCGATATTCGATCGATGCAAATTCCGCTTGGACCCGTAGCCGTTTTTGGGGCATCAAATTTTCCTTTGGCCTTTTCGGTAGCCGGCGGCGATACCGCATCTGCGCTGGCAGCAGGGTGTCCGGTTGTAAGCGTGGCTCACTTTGCTCATCCAGGTGTCAGCGAAATCGCTGGTCAAGCCATCCTCCGCGCGGCAAAGTCCTGCAATATGCCTAAGGGTGTTTTTTCCTTACTTCAGGGCACTGGACAGCAAGTCGGTGTCCCGCTCGTGTCAAACCCGGCCATAAAGGCCGTTGGATTTACGGGTTCACGTTTTGGTGGAATGGCGCTTTCCAAAGTCGCGGCTGCTCGTAAAGAACCGATTCCGGTTTATGCCGAGATGAGTTCGGTGAACCCCGTAATTCTTTTGGAGGGGGCACTTGGGAGCCGTGGAGAATCTCTGGCGAATGGGCTTGCTGGCTCCGTAAGCTTGGGAGTCGGGCAGTTTTGTACCAATCCCGGCCTCGTCATGCTGCCTGAAGGAAGTCCGTCGGAGGCCTTTATTTCAACTTTTTCGTCTAAAATGGACGAATCCAAAGGCGGCACGGCTCTGCATCCTGGAATTGCCCATGCCTATCGGTCCTCGACCGACGCTAAACAGAAGCACGACAAGGTCGCCACACTGGTCGCACTTGATTCTCCAAGCCCGACCGGCGTGGCTCCGTTCATCTTTAGAACGACTGCTTCCGCTCTCATAAATGACCCATCATTGACTGGTGAAGTATTTGGCCCGTCGACCATGCTGGTCACGTACGCTTCAACTGAAGAATTGGTGGAGGTCTTAGAGAGCCTGGAAGGACAGTTAACCGGCACGATCCAATACGACGCCTCTGATCTTCCGTTAAATGAAGACGTTCTCTTGGCCCTCCAATCGCGTGTCGGCAGACTGATTCTGAACGGTTTTCCTACCGGCGTGGAAGTGTGTCATTCGATGGTTCACGGTGGCCCATTTCCTGCCACTTCAGACGGACGTTCGACTTCGGTCGGAACGGGGGCCATTTATCGTTTTACGCGCTCTTTTTGCTACCAGGATATGCTTGGAGAGGCGCTGCCGGCCGAACTGCAGGATGGAAATCCGCTTGGCATTTGGAGAACGGTTGATGGTCAGCTCTCGAACCTTTAAAATCGATCTAATATTGGTAAAAGCGGGTGCCTGATATCTGGACTATCGATTTATCCGTTGCCGAATGGGTGCTTTTCCTGGTAGCAGGAGTAGCAACCGGGGTGATTAACACGCTATCGGGAAGTGGCTCCCTGATCACGCTTCCCATATTTGTGTTTGTCTGCGGACTTCCAGCTCCCGTTGCCAACGGAACCAATCGGGTCGGAGTTGTACTGCAAAGCGCGGTGGGCCTAGGGACCTATGTTAAGTCGGGCAAATCCAATTTCGAAGGAGCTACGTGGCTGGTCATTCCATCCGTAGTCGGAGCGATTTTCGGCGCAGCCATAGCCGCTAAACTCGACGACGAAACCATGAATCTGGTTTTGGGTGGGCTTTTGATATTCATGCTGATCGTCCTAGTCGCAAAACCCAGCCGATGGATTCACGAAATGCCCGTGGAGATCCAGCGTAATAAGCATCCTTTGACTGTTTTGGCCTTTTTTGCCATCGGTGTCTATGGCGGATTTATTCAGGCCGGCGTCGGCATCTTTCTTTTGGCGGGACTGGTTTTGATCAGCCGATATAGTTTGAGCTCTGCCAATGGAGTCAAGCTGTTGGTCGTATTAATGTTCGGTATTCCGGCCCTTGGCGTGTTTATTTGGCACGGACAAGTTCACATGGGTTACGGGTTGGCAATGGCCATTTTTCAAGCGTTTGGAGCCTGGATTGCCGTGAAATGGGTCGTCAATTTTAAAAATGCCGACGTTTGGATCCATCGATTGCTTATTTTGATGGTGGCCGGAGCCGCGGTCAAATTTCTCTGGTAGCGATGCCCGGTGCCAGTCTCGCCCATAATCACCCGAAAAGAGATTCACATGAAAGCCGTTCTCATAGGATTTGCCTTAACCGTTGTCATCCTCTTTGCTGGTTGTGCTTCTTCCGATCCGATTCTGAAGCCGTCCTTTGCCAAATTGGCGATGGTTTCGCCGGACTCTTTTGATGTGGCCATGGAAACCAGTGCTGGAACGATTGATTTTCGGTTTTATCGCCAATGGTCCCCATTGGGCGTCGATCGCGCTTTTTACCTTTTTAAGAACAATTTCTATGCCGGAACGCGGTTTTACCGGGTGATAGAAGGCTTTGTCGCCCAATTTGGCGGTTCCGGCGATCCCAAAGTCGACTCGCTCTGGCGCTCATTAACGATCAAAGACGAGCCCGTTGTGGCTCAAAATAAAAAAGGCACCATTTCTTTTGCCCGCGCCGGGGCCCGAACCCGGTCAATGACCATGTATGTCAATCTTCAAGACAATATGCGTTTAGATTCGTTGGATTCAGGACAAGTTATCGGCTACCCTCCCATTGGACGCGTCGTAAAGGGATGGGAGGTCGTTGAAAAACTATACGCTGGCTATGCAGCCGCGCCCATGAGAACCGACCTGAGCTCGGCCGTTCTGTCCAAAGACTTTCCTTTGCTCGATTCCATTCGAACCACGACGGTCACCCGGATGTGGTAAGGCGCTCCCGGGCTACTTAGCGGAGGTAGCGATGTGTTCCTTGTACCAGGAATACGTCCTCTTAAGTCCTTCTTCAAGCGACACTTTGGGTTTCCAACCGAGTGAAAACAAACGACTAGCATCGACTAGTTTGCGA
>JAQBZH010000089.1 GCA_027622005.1 Bacteroidota bacterium
CCTTTTTTGACCCAAACTCAACATGATGCCAGCTTCTCAAGACCCATCTTCTTTTGACGACATGAACGAATTAGCTCCCCAGATTGTCAAAATTTGGAGGCTAAAGTCGGGATTGTGGCTGGGCGTTTTAGTTGTTGTGGCGCTGGTTGTAGACGTCTTGAACTTTTTCGACTCCGATAAAAGCCTGCCTTTCGGTGTTATGCCAGCCTTAGTCGCGCTTTTTTGTCTGGCGTTCGTTCTTTGGATACCACGATTGCGTTACAAATCTTGGAAATATGCCCTACGTCCAACGGAAATGGTGCTGATTCGAGGTGTTTTCAATCGGGTCCATACCATTGTTCCGCTTCGTAGAATCCAACACCTGGACGTTTCCCAAGACCTTTTTGAGCGGGAATACGATCTTGGCAAGCTAATCATTCACACGGCTGGAACGCGCAATTCAGATGTCGTTTTGCCGGGCCTAACTATCGAGGAAGCCGAGCGTCTTCGAGATGAAATGAAAAAAGTGATTACGGATGAAGCCCTCTGAACCAGTAGCTGCCGAGCGCCTCGAAATGGCCGGTGCCAGACGACTTCATCCGCTAACGTTGGTCCAAAGACTCATCATGAGTTTGCCCGGCTTCGTTTTCATCCTCCTCCCTATGTTTGGAGACCGGGACTCCTCGGCTTGGGTCAATTTGATCATTGCCGGCCTTTACGCGCTTTTTATCCTTCCCTGGATTGCCCTTTACTATATCCGGTTTCGCTACTGGGTAACACCCTCTGAGCTCATTGTGCACTCCGGAGTGGTTACCCGGCGTAACCGCAATATTCCGATTGATCGGATTCAAAACATAGAAATCGAGCAAGGGCTTTTGCAACGGCTTTTAGGAACGGCCAAAGTTGCGGTCCATACCGCGGGAAGTTCAAAAGCAGAAGGAGTGCTCGAGTACGTTTCGCTCGAAGAAGCGCACGAAATCCGGGCCAGTGTCAGGCAGCTGCAAAGTAAGATCAAAGATTCAACGGCTTTGAAGACGGAATCTCCTGTTTCCTTAGACGAGTCGCCATTACAGCCTGCAGCCGAACCCCAATCGAGGCCCGCCCGGCCGCTCTTCAAAATGTCCACCAAAAGGGCTTTTCTTTCGGGAGCGTTTCATTTTTCTCTGCTATATATCGCAGGGATATTCTCGTTACTGCAGTATATCGAGCCCGACCCAACAATCTTGTTCTCATGGCTGCTTCGGGGACCACTCGATCCTTGGAGACTGGTCATTGAGGAATCGCCTATTGTGGCCATCATCTTTGGGGTTGTTGCCGCGGTCTTTTTGGGCTGGTCCACGGGCGTATTACTCACCGTCAATAAAAATTACGGTTTCTCTATTACCCTCCAGGACGGCAAATTGCATCGGCGAAATGGCCTCATGACGCTCTCTGAGGGGACAATACCCTTAAAAAGGATCCAGAGCCTGATCATTCGCACGAATCCAATCATGCTACGATTTGGATTCTATCGTCTGGAAGTCCAAACCATGGGCATTGATGTGGATGAAAAAGGATTTCAATTGGCCGCGCCGTGTGCCCGCCGGGAAGAAGTTGAACAAATGCTCGCTGCCATCAATGCTCCGCCGTTTCCGACGGATTGGCTGCCCGTTTCGCGGCTAACTATCCGTCGGTTTGCATTTCGGAATAGTGCCATGGTCCTATTCATTCTGGCCGGCTTGTATTACTTCGTTCCGAACGCGTTTCCATGGGCCTGGTCTTCCCTGGTTCTTTTGCCACTCATTTTGGCACTATCCATCACCCGATACAAAAAAATGGGCTATGCGTTGGGGGACAATGACATAGCTATTAAAAGCGGCATATTCAGGCAATATATGTGGCTAATCCCCATCGAGAAATCGCAAACGTTTTCCCTCGGAGCCACCTATTTTCAACGTCGATTGGGGTTGGAAAATTTATACGTAGACACGGCTGGAGCTTCGCCGATGGCACCAGCTGAATTGTTTGATATCCCCTCAGAAACAGGCCATTCACTCCTAGAGACGCTATATGGCCGGTTTCAAAAGAGTGCAGTCTAAATGATGGGGCTTTGGCTCGCGGCCGACTAGCTTGATGCTTGCGGAATACGCTCTCTTAAAGAGCACAATCCTAAATACAAAACGATAGGGATCGTTTTACGACGGGCAGGGCCTTGAAGGTCGATCGTGGTCCAGCCAATTGACAAGGTCCAGGCCGCAGGTCCAATCCATGATACCCACCAGGGCATCCGGCCCACCAAAAAGGTGAATAATTTTCCTGCTAGCTGTGAGCCAATAATCTTCGCGATGGTACCAAATATGATCGTTTTAATCAGTCCCTGAACGATGAATACGTTGAAGGCTTCGATCAACATGGGAAGCGCAAACACGCCCGCAGACCGCTTGAGAAACGCGGCTGCTTTTTCTTTTTCAACGCCTAATTCTTCCAGCATCTTCTGTTGTTCTTCGACCGAAAGATCGGCAAACTGCTGCGTAGCGTAGTCCGTCGCGACTTTTTCAACCATTTCGCGGTCTGTAGAAGCATTCGGGCGGGCCACTTTTAAACCACTCGCTACGTCCCGGACGATTTCCTGAAAAGAAACCCCGGGCTCAGACCCGGTAAAGGACCGAAGCGCATACGCAAAATCAGAGCTTCCGAGGTATCTAAGATCGGATACAAACTGGGTTTGCACTGCTTCGCGCGTTTCTTTGGTGTCCTCCTTTTCCAAGGCCCCCACCAATTCGGTAAACTTGGCGTCGTTCGACAGATTGAACGGGCTTTCCATGATTCCGGCTAAAAATCGATAATCGGTCGGATGGAGGACGGGTAAAAGTTCGTTCATAAGAGCAAAGATTTTCGGGAAGGGTTCGTCTCGGCTTCAGAAGAGTGTATTTCATGTGGTACGCTAACTAAAGCCCAACGGTTACGAAAGCCGGACCGAAACCGTACGAAAATAGGCGCAAACGACTTATGGTAATCCGAATAGCTGTTGGAGATTGGAGTATCTTGTGGCTGATCCGATCAACCTATTTCCCATATCTATGTCCGTTTTACGAACTTCCAAGCGGTCCAGTGGACTGCTCATGCCCATTTCGTCGCTGCCTGGGCCATTTGGAATAGGGGATTTAGGGTATGAAGCCTATGCTTTTGCCGATTTTCT
>JAQBZH010000044.1 GCA_027622005.1 Bacteroidota bacterium
CCGATTTCTTTCGCAAATACTAAATTTTGCAAGGATATTCCTCTTTATGGTCACAAAAGGTCGGTTAGTAGGAAAGAACTGGAACAGGTAGGGTCCAGACGGTATAAATGGCTTGCGCCAATATCAACAAGGAATGATCGAAGCCTCCACCATACTCAAAGAAAACGGATTTCGTATTGAACAAGAATACGAAGACCGGTTGGAGAGTTTGCTTCAATCCTGTCGCAATAACCTGAAAACGGTCGACGAAGAGCTCATTAAGAAAGCCTTTCGACTAAGTTATTGGGCGCATCGAAACGATAGAAGGGCGTCAGGAGAACTATATATTGGGCACCCGATGGAGGTGGCCAAGATTTATGTCGAGCAAATAGGCTTTGACGACGTCGGAGTGGCCGCAGCGCTCTTGCATGATGTTGTAGAAGACACCGATATCTCCCTAGAGTTTATTCGCGAGACCTTTGGCGATTCGCTTGCTTCCGTCATTGACGGTCTCACAAAAATCTCGAGCGCGTTTGAATCCCGGGACACCAGCAAGGCTGAAAATGTGCGGAAGCTCCTGCTTTCCATGGCTTCGGACATTCGGGTCATATTCATCAAGTTTGCTGATCGAGTCCACAACATGCGGACGCTTGGATCGCTTCCCCCGCATAAGCAGATTAAAATAGCTTCCGAGACGCTAACTCTTTTTGCTCCACTCGCTCATCGATTCGGATTCTTTGCGATCAAAAGTGAACTGGAAGACCTCTGTCTGGAGTATATACATCCGGAGGAATTTAAAGAGATAACAAGCGGCCTGCGGGATTCGAAAAAAGAACGGGAAGCATACATTCGACAGTTCATCGAGCCGCTCAAATTGCGCTTGAAATCAGAAGGTTTTGCTTTTGAGATGTATGGGCGGTCTAAGAACCTATTTTCGATTTACCGGAAAATGAAGCGGCAGGACAAGCCGCTTAAAGAGATCTACGACATATTTGCCATCCGAATCGTCCTGGAAGGAGAGGGTACAAAAGGAAAGGAAGATTGCTGGCGGGTCTATTCCATTATAACCGATCTCTACAAACCCCTAACGGAGCGCTTTAGAGATTTTGTTTCGGTCCCGAAATCCAACGGGTACCAAAGTCTACATACGACGGTACTGGGCCCCAGCAGTCAACGCGTCGAGGTTCAGATTCGCACCACTGAAATGCATGCCATCGCCGAAAAAGGAGTTGCCGCGCATTGGAAGTACAAGGAGCATGTGCAATCCGACGACAAAGAGATGGATCGACTCCTCAATTGGGTTCGGGAGTTGCTCGAAAATCCGGAATCCGAAAAAGCGTCGGATTTTGTTCGGGATTTTAGTTTGAATCTCTACGACGAAGAAATTTACATCTTCTCACCTAAAGGAGACTTGCATTCTTTGCCCAGAGGGGCGTGTCCAGTTGATTTTGCGTACCTCGTTCACACTGAAATTGGATTTCATTGTATTGGAGCCAAGGTAAATGGCAAAATGGTCCCACTTTCCTACCAGTTGAAAAGTGGGGATCAGGTTGAGATTATCACCTCAAAAAAACAAAGCCCCAACCCCGATTGGGTCAAGTTCGTTGTAACTCAGAAAGCACGCAGCAGAATCCGGCATTGGATTAATGAGAAAACGAGAAAAGCGACTGAGTTGGGTAAGGAGGTACTAGATAAGCGGAAGGCGAAACTCGGAATGGAGATTTCAGAGGCCGACCTTTCCCGGATCGCCACAAAAATGCGATTTCCCAATACTCAGCAGATGTTTTTTGAGCTGGGGTCAGGCCTTTTTGATGTGAATGACCTACTAAAGGCCGCAAGAGGCGTTTTGAAGGAAGATGAAGGGGAGCGCGATAATTCGGATTCGCTCAGAATTCAGTACGAATCCTTTCTAAATAGCGCTCAATCTTCGGGATCGCCAGGGCTTCTGATTGGCGGTGAACTACATACCAACTTAGCCACGGATTATGCGACGTGCTGCAATCCCATTCCCGGCGACTCCGTTTTTGGATTTACTTCCAAAACAGGAGCCATTAAAGTTCATCGAGTCAGTTGTCCCAATGCGCCCAGCCTCATTTTGAACATGGCGGATCGCATCATTCAAGTGGAGTGGAGCAGGCAAAAAGATATTCATTTCGTTTCCGCACTTCGGGTAATGGGAGAAGACCGGGTCGGAATTTTGAATGATATAACACAAGTGATCTCCAAAACGTTGAAGACGAATATTCGATCGATTACGATTTCATCCGACGATGGGGTTTTCGAAGGAAATGTCGTGTTATTTGTAAATGATCTCGAACACCTTAGACGACTCATAGATCGAATTAAAAAAATTGATGGGATCCACGGAGTTTATCGCTACGAAGAAAAGGGCGATGAAACCGGGGCACGTTAAGTTTTTGAAATAGTTGACTTTGGAGCCAGTAAATCGTTATTTGACGACCCACATAATTAACTCTCTTTGTTTATAAAAACATGTCCAATCGATCGAAGACTTTGACCAAAAAAGATGTAGCCCGGCGCGTCTCGGAATTGGTTAATGAACCTATTTATAAGTGTGAACCATGGGTAGCATCGGTCATTGGTGCCATCGGAGATTTAATGATGGAAGCATCTCCAGAAGTCCGAATTGAACTTCGTGATTTTGGTGTTTTTGAGGTCAAAAAGACGCGTGCCAAACCGAAGGCTAGAAATCCTAAAACAAACGAGACGGTGTATATCCCGAGCCGGCGAAAAACGCATTTCAAACCGAGCAAAAAGATTAAAAGTGTTCTCCAGGAACCATGGAAGGAGACCATTTCAAAGTCTCAAGATGTCCCAGCAGCTATTAAGGAAGTGGAGCTGGCTCTTTTAGATTGATGCTCTAGGATTTTCGACGGAGAAAAGAATATGACCCGAGGAAGAGTCGTGGGAATAGATTTTGGCACTAAACGGGTGGGGATAGCCATTGCCGATCCTATGCGCATGTTTTCTCAGCCCGTGGGGACGTATTCCCCGGACGAGGCTCTTTTGGTGCTAGATCGAATCAACGAAGAAAATTGGATATCGTCCTTAGTAGTGGGGTGGCCTTTGGAAGAAAATGGTCACGCGGGTCGAGCGACCTTCCGGGTTCAGCAATATGTTAACCGGCTGAAAAAACGATACAAACGGGCAGAAATTGTGCTTCAAGACGAACGCTATAGCACCCAGAGCGCCAAAGAAATGATCAAAGCATCTGCTCGTCCGTCGTTGAAGAAAACGGGTCGTGCTCGAATTGACACAGCCGCAGCTGGGGTCATTTTACAAGAATATTTGGAAGACAATCAATCTTAGATCGAAGTTATGATTCATCCGATTCATTTGTTGGGATCATCCTCTCTCAGAAATCCAACCATTCCTGTTGAGCATGATTCGCCAGCTTTGCAAGAGTTGATTGCCGACCTGCTGGAAACGATGCATGGGGCGCGCGGAATTGGGCTCGCTGCCCCTCAAATTGGGCGATCTGAGCGTGTTTTCATCGTGGATGTGACTTCCATGAAAGCGGACATTGAAGAAAGCGGCCTCATCATGCCCGATCAGCCCATGATCTTTATAAATCCTAAAATGGTGTCTGAGTATGGAGAGGAGGACGATTTTGAGGAGGCCTGCCTTTCGATTCCCGACATACAAGAAATCGTAGTCCGGATGGATAAGATCAAATTGTCTTATTTGGACTCCCATTTTAATTCCCACACGGAAAACTTCGCTGGAATCCTCGCACGGGTCATTCAACACGAATACGATCACGTGGAAGGAGTCCTGTTTTTGGACCATTTATCCGCTTTCAAGAGACGTTTACTAAAAAGAAAACTAAACGACATTAAAGCAGGTATTACGGAGGCGGAATATCCTGTTTTTACGGATGAATTAGGGGTCATTTACCCGGAATACGAAGAGGATGACAGCGATCAGAAGGTAGTAGGATAGGCCAACTTCCCGATTGGTGCGTCGTAGTGGCTGCTACTTAGGATTCATACGTTCGATGACGAGCGTAATCATGAACAGCACTGATTGGACAAGTACCATGATGGCGCCAGAGGGCATATCTAGTCGATAGGAAAGGTACAGACCGGTCACCGCGGAAAATGCGGAAAAGCCAACGGCGTAAAGTGTCATGGCCTTAAAGGTAGGAGCCACCAGTCGCCCCGCCGCCGCAGGAATGACCATCCAGGCGGCCACCAACAGGATCCCGACAATCTTTACCGAGAGGACAATGGTAACGGCAATCAAGACAGTCAAAAGGGTGTCATGCGCTCGAACTGGCAACCCTTCAATGCGAGCCGCTTCCTCGTCAAAACTAGCGTAAGCCCAAGCGGCCCAATGAGTTTTGAGTGTTAATATCCCGACCAAGACCAAGAACGTGCTCGTCCAGACATCGATAATCCCCACGGACAGAATGGACCCAAAAAGGTAAGAAAAGGCATCCACCTGTTGTCCGGATTTAAGCGACAGGAACACGATTCCTAGGGCCACGGAAACCGAGAAAAAGATTCCAATTGCCGTATCCCCGCCCAGTCGGGTATGACTTTTCACCCAGGAAATGCCCGCCGCCACCAGAACGGTAAAAGGTAGCGCAATCCAGAGCGGCTGGATGCCCATCAGCAATCCGAGCGCGATCCCTCCGAAAGCAGCATGCCCAAGTCCAGCTCCCAAAAAACTAAGCTTTCGTTGAACGAGAAAAACACCGTAATACCCTGAAAGGGCACTTAATAGGATGCCGGCTACCAGAGCCCGCTGCATAAACGGATACTCAATAAAATCAAGCATGCGTTCCTCCACTTAAAACGGCGTGTGAGTGACCCACGTGACCAAAGGCTTCACGGATGGCCGACTCTGTAAGCGCTTCACTTGCTTCACCAAACGCTACCTGGTGCGTTTTCAGCACCAAAACGTGCGTAGCATGATGAAAAGCGACCTCCCAGTCGTGGGTGATCATAATTACGGTAGCACCCGTGCGTTTGCGGTACAATTCCACTATTTCGAGTAGATCCGAAGCCCCGACTTGGTCGACCCCAGCCGACGGTTCGTCCAAAATAAGTAGCTTTGGGTTTCCAATGACGGCCCTAGCGAGGTACACGCGTTGCAATTCTCCACCGGACAAATTTCGAATTTGCTGGTTTCTCAGATGTGCAGCTCCAACCATTTCCAGGGCGCTCTCTACGACTTGTTTACAAGCGCTATCCATGGACCACGGCCACTTCTTTTTAAGCGCCGTAGCCACTAATTCATTGGCACGCGCGGGAAAAGTCCTATCGAGCGTCTTGATCTGAGGGACATAACCGATTTGGGCAGCGTGGCCCGGGTCTATTTCGACGGTCCCATCGTATGATTGCAGATTGAGAATGCAACGAATTAGCGTTGATTTACCGCCTCCGTTTGGACCTATGACCGCCATAAACCCATTGGTCGGCAGCTTGAAGTCGACGTTTTGGAGAATTACTCGGTCCCCAATTTGTACGGAAAGGTTGCAAATCGATATCATTCTATACTCGAAAGAATAGCGTTGGATAAGGATAAAAGATACGATTCATAAGAAGGCTGATTCGTTCCCATTGCTTCAATTTCGAGGACTTGAATACCCAAATCTTGGGCGAGGGCATGCATCGATCGATTGTCGACCGCACGTTGGACGAGCATCGTCTTGCATCCCAGTTGATTGGCCTCGGCCATCATCCTGCTCAAAGTCCTTGGAGACGCATCGTGCCCAGGCAGCGGTTGTATCGGCCCAATGGATCGAATGCCATACCGGTCGAGAAACTGGGTCATAAACGGATGCGAAACAACAAAGCAGTCCCTTTTGGCCGTCGTCAATTGCTCAGAAATTAAGAGGGATACCGAATCAATGCGCGCCGAGAAGGCAGTCGCCCTTTTGCGAAACGGAACGCAATTGGCTGGTTGAAGCGTGCAAAGCGTTTCCGCTACCGTTTTTACGGCCGCTTGAACTTCGATCGGATCGGTCCAATAGTGAGCGTCTTCTTCCTGGTCGTCACTCCAAAGGGCAAGTTTATCCTTTTCGGCTAAATCTGTTGCCCAGCCGTCGATGGCAGGATGGGCGAATATGAGTAGAGAAGCTGTACTAAGTTGTTTAGCCTGGGTCGGAGAGACTTGAAAGCCGTGCGGTGACTGCCCGTCTTGAAGCAAAACCTGGATCTCGAATTCGCTGGCAATCGGTTTAACGATTAGGCCTAAAACGGGTAACGTTGTCACAATAACAGGCGAAGAGGAGTCTGGGACCATGGATTGGTTACAGCCCATCACCCCCATAAACAGGATGAAAACTGCAAGGCTTGGCATCAAGGCTCTCAAACTGGTGTGGGTTGGTATCATTCTTATTTGAGCACGGCAGCAATGCGGGCGGCCGTTTCGTCAAAAGGCCGAAATGTACAGCCCAAGTCGGTCACTGCCTTGGAATTATTATAATAGGACAGCGAGGAAGCCACCCGGGCCGTTTCTCGCGTCAAAAGCGGTTTTGTTCTCGTAAGTAGGCCAACCGTTTCCAAAACGCCTGAAAGAAATATAAACGTCTTTTTTCCAACGCGTCTTGCGGGGGGTTGAACTTGTAAAGCAGACGAAAGGGTTCCGAGAATGTCCGCCCAAGTCATGTTGTGACCAGATAGAATATACCTTTCCCCACACTTACCAAGCTCAAGTGCCCGAATCATGCCGGCTGCGACATCTTCTACATCCACAACGTTGGTACCGCCTGTCGGTAAAAACTTTAACGTTCTCGCCTTTAACCTTTCGGCAATTTGCATCGTGTTTTCGCCGGGTTTTCCCGGGCCCATGATCAACGACGGGTTTACGATGACCGCGTCTAATCCTTCGGCCACGCCCCGCTGTACTTCCATTTCGGCCAAATGCTTGGAAACCGCGTATGCCGTGTTCAATTTGGACCGGTTCCACTCAGTCGATTCGTCCTTTTCTCCCATTTGGTCCTCAGAACGTCCAAGGGCGGCAATACTGGAAACGTGAACCAACCTGGAAATGCCGCTTTCAAGAGCGGCATTTACCACTTCGGCGGTGCCTTGCACATTCACTTGCATTATTTGGTCCTTGGACCGCGTTCCTTCAAAACCTAGATAAGCCGCGCAATGAAAGACTGCATCTGCTCCTTTCATGCCGCTTAACAAGGCCTCATCGTCGAAGACATCGCCAACTACCCAACGAATTTTTGCAGCAGCCGTATCGCCTAGAAGTGTGGTAGATGTCGCGCGGCGAATAGCGCACACGTCATAGCCCTGCTCCAACAATTGGCGACACAAAACAGCCCCTAAAAATCCAGTAGCGCCCGTTACAAAAACTTTCACGGTGCTATTTTTCCAAATTCAATGAGAACTTGCCCTTTTTGAACCGCGTCGCCGGGCTTTACGAGAATAGCAGTGATCAGGCAGGCTGCTTGGGATTTAATCTCATTTTCCATTTTCATCGCCTCCAACACGAGTAGTCTGGTACCCTCTGAAACGACGTCCCCAATGCTCACAGAAATGGATACGACCAGCCCCGGCATCGGCGAGACCAGTTCCGATGGCGGTCCCGAAACCGCATCGTCCAGACCCAATTCGGCCAACAATTGGTCCCGATGGTCTAAAACCACGGCTGAAAAATTTCTGTTTTTGGATGAAAGTGATAATCTTTTGCGATCCTGGGCTTCTATGACAACAGGAATCGTCTTTCCGTTGTCGTAGAGGACATATTGAGATCCCCGGATATGATCGAGTCGAATACCAGCTCCCGTCAACTGCTTCGGATCCAAGTCAATTAATTCCCCGCCATCCATTCGAACCCGATAGGGAGCTGATATGTGGTCTGGTATTTTAGACACGAAGTTTTTCGAAGATGGATGATGGAGGGCGCTGGCTGGCACCCAAGATACGCCATGGAGGCATTCCGCGTGAATACCAAGTTTAACCTACTTTAATCCACTTAGACCAACTTCATTCGTAGTATTTTCAACCCGCAATGAAAACGTTGCTGTAAGCCATGCATTTATTTAATTTTGGCCAACTACTTTAATCCATGGATGTCATTCAAAAAATTGGGGTGTTTACCTCTGGCGGCGATGCCCCTGGAATGAACGCCTGTTTGCGAGCAATTGTCCGGAAATCGGTTTCGATTGGGCTTGACGTCGTTGGCATTCGGCGTGGCTATCAAGGGATGATTGAAGGCGATTTTGTGGAGATGGATTCCAAATCGGTGTCGAACATCGTCCAAAAAGGGGGGACCATCCTAAAAAGTGCCCGTTCTAAAGCTTTTCGCACATCTGAAGGCCGAGAAAAAGCGGCCGAGCAACTAAGAACAGCTGGAATTCAGGGATTAATTGCTATCGGCGGAGATGGCACGTTGGCTGGCGCTTCTGTTTTTTACGATGAACACCAAATCCCTTTAGTAGGATGTCCCGGAACGATTGACAACGACCTATACGGTACCGACGAAACGATTGGATTTGATACGGCCCTCAATACCGCTATTGAAAACATCGACAAGATCCGGGATACAGCAGATGCACACGACCGATTATTTTTGGTTGAGGTGATGGGGCGGGACGCTGGGTTTATCGCGCTGAATTGCGGAATCGGGGGTGGAGCGGAAATGGTGTTGATACCCGAAACGCTGACCGATTTGGATGAGGTTAAAAACCGCATTCACTCGCTCATGTCTTCGCAGCATCGCTCGTCCATCGTGCTCGTTGCCGAAGGGGAAGAAACGGGTGGAGCAGCACAAATAGCCAACGTCTTACGTGCTGACGTTGCATTTGAAAATATTGATCTACGGGTCTGTATTCTAGGACATACACAGCGCGGTGGCGCGCCTTCTGCGCGCGACCGCGTTCTGGCCAGCCGTTTGGGCGTGGCTGCGGTCGACGCGATGATGGCTGGTCACGTCAATGTCATGGTCGGGATTATCAACAATGAAATCAAACTAACGCCTTCGCGGCAGGTTTGGAGCCGCAAGAAGAGCATTAGCTATGAGTTACTGAGCTTGATTCAAATGCTGAGCTAAGGAAACCCATTTTAAATCGACAATAGATTGCCAACAACTTCAAATTCGGGCATGCCCCCCATTGGATCGGTAGCAGGAAAAAAGCCGCAGATTGAACGCATGTTCGATGCAATTGCGCCCCGATACGACTTTTTGAATCGCGTTCTGAGCGCTGGCATTGATCAGAAATGGCGTAGGAAAGTGATTCGACTCATCCTCGAGACGAAGCCTTTGAAGGTGCTGGACGTTGCCACGGGCACAGGGGATCTGGCCATTATGGCAGCGCAGCTCCAAATCCCTACCATCATAGGAGTAGATATTTCAGAAGAAATGCTAGCGGTTGGCAGAAAAAAGGTTAAAACGAAGGGACTTGAAGCGTGGGTGACTCTACAGACAGGGGACGCAGAAGATCTCCCGTTTTCGGACAGTCAATTTGATGCTGCGATGGTAGCCTTTGGCGTTCGCAATTTCGAAAACCTAGATGAAGGACTCAGTCAGATATATCGAGTACTTAAACCGGGGGGACGACTGGTAGTTTTGGAATTCAGTCGACCAACCGCGTTTCCGATCAAACAAAGCTATGCTTTTTATAATCGATACATTCTCCCGTTCATTGGCCGGATGATTTCGGGTGATTCTGCGGCGTATACCTATTTGCCCGAGTCGATTGCCGCTTTTCCGGAGGGGGCGTCCTTTTTAGAGCACATGAAGAAAGCCGGCTTTTCCGATGTGAGGGACCAAAGACTTACATTTGGTGTGGCGTCCATTTATGTAGGGGAACGTAAATAGGTGATTTGCCTGAATTGCCGGGTCTTAGCGCCGATTTAAGACCGATTTTTGGTCATACAACACTCATTAAATCCACCTGCGTTCTTGTATTCGACGGAATCCATGAGTTTGCGCATAATGTGGACCCCAAAGCCGCCCGATTTTTTCGACTTCGCATATAATAGGAGGTCGGGCTCCTTGTAGGCTTCTCGATCGAATTTCAACCCTTTATCCCGAATGGTAACCATGAGTTTATCCGGATACGAGGAGATTGAAATATCAATCGGTTGTCCGCTTTTTCCTTGATAGGAATGCTCAATAACGTTTGTGCAAGCCTCGTCTACAGCCATTTTCATCTGCTCAACAGCATTTTCCGAAAACCCAGCGTTGGTAGCGTGGGTCGTCACGAACTCGCGAACTTCTTCGAGGAAAGAAGTTGAGCTAGGGATGGTCAATGTATGGGTATCAACTACCACTTTGGCTGGAGACGTTTAAATTTAGGCGTTAGAAGGCTCGAATTTTCCGATTGCATCAACTTCAGAGTCCACGATGTCAAATAACATGGGGAAGCCCAAAAGGTCAAATACGTTGTAAACCTTTGGCTGAAGCGCAGCGATTTTAATATCTCCGCCGTTTTCTCGAATTTCTTCGATGTACGCCATAAAAACGCCCAATCCAGCACTCGATATGTACATCAAACTAGATCCATTGATCACAATGTGCACCTGGCGGTTGACCTGACATTTTTGAATGGCCGCCTCTAGCTCAGAAGCCGTATGGGCATCCAGCTCGCCTTTCAAGTCTAAAATTTGCACGTGGCCGCTACTGCGGAATCCTACCGAAAAATTGCTCATAATCGTCTTATAGTCATGTTAAGTGGTCTATCCTCATGCTTTAGGTCACATAAGAAAGACGGAAGATAGTGCGTCATGCTAATTCATGTAAGGCTTGTTCTCGACTAATGAACGAATCTGACGGAATACCATGCCATTTTAATACGACCAAGGTCATATCGTCGTCATATTCTTCCCCGGCCATAAATCCCCTGAGGTCCCTCAAGACGGCGGCATGAATCCCGTCCGCGTCGTCGTATCGATGCTCGGCCAATAATTTTAAGAGTCGCTCATAACCATACTCTTCTCCATCGGCTGAACGGCTTTCCACCACTCCATCCGTATAGAGAACGAATACGTCGCCGGGCTGGAGCGCGATGGTTTCCTCGCTCAGGCTTCGCGCAAAAAGTTCTCCCCGGTCGAGACCAAGCCCGAGCCCTTTGGTGCGAATGAATCTGGCTTCTCCATTTAATCGGATTACTGCAGCGGGGCAGTGACCGGCTCTGGCAATAACTAGGTTTTCTTTATCTAGGTCTAAAATGGCGTAAATGGCAGAAATGAAGATGTTTCTATCGAGGCTTTCAGCAAGCGCGACGTTTGCGTAGTGTAAAAAGATGCTAGGAGTGGCGGCCAGACGGCTAACCGACTGGAATATGCCTTGCATTTCAGCCATATAAAAAGCGGCCGAGATACCCTTGCCGGAGACATCACCAATAATTACCCCGAGTTTTTTTTCACCCAACCGAACAAAATCGTAGTAATCACCGCCGACTTCCTGTGCAGAAACGCTGCTCGCTGCCATCGAAACGCCGCTCATTACGGGTACGTTTTGAGGGAGGAGGCGCAGCTGAACCTCACGGGCAATACTCATCTCTCGGGAGAGTCGCTCCCGTTCAACCTGCTGCTCAAATAACCGAGCATTGTCTATAGCGAGTGCCGCTTGGGCCGCAAAAACGCCGATAGTCCCAACTTCATCTCTTTCAAAGCCGTTAATAACTCGTTTTGCTGCAAACAAAGCCCCAATGACCTCTTCACGCGCAATCAAAGGAGCAACGAGAAGACTTCCAAGCTTATCGTTACCCGACCTTAGGTTCATCCGATGATCTGTTGAAGCCCTGCTGACCAGAATTGGAACCCGGGAAATTTTCAATTCTTCGATGATTTGATCGGAGTTGATAATTTCGGTGAGACGTTCTTTAGTGATATTGTGCGTGCTCATTACCCGATATTGGAGGGAACCCGATTGATGATCGGGCATGGCTAGCCAGGAATAATCGGCTGAACCACCCACGACGGGCGCTGATGCTACGGTGGCAAACAGTTTCTCGGCGTCGAATACCTGGCTTACCAAATGGGCCATGGAAAACATGGTGGCCCTTTCACCTTCTCTTTGCTCATAGTCCCCGGTCGTAGGGAGGTGAAAGAGCAACGATAGAAAAGCGGTAATGCAGTAAAGAATTCCAAAAATGCTTGCTTGTTTTACGAAGCTGGCCAAGGGCACGAAATAGAATTCTAAGTATTCAAAGGATCGGGGTACTAAGATATTGACCCCTGAATTTCCAATTCCTAACCCCAAAATCAATAGCACAGCGAGCACAAAGCAAAGCCCAATTGTGGCTACTTTTTCTTTGAAAGAAAGAAAAACGATCCACGACAATTTAAATGCGTTAACCAGCATAAAGACGACAGAAACGATAAAAGCCACATCCTGCCACTCGTTCTGAGCATCACCTGCAGGTTTCGTGATCGTTGTAATGGCGGCTACAGCCATCAAAGTCAACATGATATACCAGTTTCGCTGACTCGATCGAGTTCTCTTGACCAGGACCAATTGTTGAAATCGATGGATGATCAAAAAGGCGAAAAGGATTTGAGCTAGACTTACGACCATCATTTTGATGATGGTCGGGGAAGTCAAAGGGACTCCTGTCTCTGGCGAAAATCCAAGTGGTAAGTCAATCCCGGCAGCGGAAATCGTCCCAAATCGGGCGGTTACTCCGGCAATCGTGATTAAAAAAAGCCCGGATACCAAGACCGACCAGAGCAATCTCAAAGGAGATTCTCTTCGGTCCTGGAAAAACATCTTCATCCAGATCCACAGAGAACCAAACGCTGCGATTACGCATGCATAGTACAGGATCTCGGTGCCCGTTCCGGCCGGCTTACCAGACGTTAATTCAATGAAGTGAAATCCAATCGAAGGTATCAGGCCGATGCCAAAAAGTGAAAGAAATAGCAGCGGCAGGCCTCTACGCGCTATGCGAGAGGTCCATCGTTTCAAAAAAACTGTCTTTGACTCTATTTCCGCCATAAAAGGTCAATTATCCAGGGCGTTTGGGTGGCTGTTTACCGTATTCAAGCACGGATTGTTACAAATAAATTAGGCAATAAGGTAAGCAATCCGACGACGGGCATTAAACTCGGAAATCGGTCAGATCCTAAATTATAGCGCGCAATTGTTAAATAAATTCAAGTAACTTCGGGGTTTGAAAGGCGTAGATGAAGTCTATCCATCAATGTAGGTCCCATGCGAAAACGGCGTTTTGTAAAGTTTCAGCTTTTCCTTCTGGTCATTGCGGTTGGCTTGTTGGTCTGGAGGATGAATTCCAGTGGCCCCAAAGGCGATGGATTCGTGGCTCTGGCTAATTTGGATGTAAATAGTTTGTACTCGTCGGCATTTGCAGTCGAGGACACGATTATGGTACACATCCAATCGGAAGCCGCTTTTGAATCAGATGATTTGTCGGCGGCCCTGGCGGTCTACCCTTGGATTATCGATCACGCTTCGGATGAGGTAGTCTGGAAACCGAGTCCAGTCAATACGAGTCGGGATGGAGTACGCGCTGTGATATCGGATTCTTTGACTCTTTTGCCTGGTACCTACGTTGCGTATTTCACTACTTACGGACCCACGTCTCGTTCAAGTAAAGGTGGTTCGTTCCTGGGACTCACGCCCCATTGGACCAATGACTCTAGTCCTTGGATGTTGAGTTTGACGACGAGTGGGGGGATTAGTGTAATCACTGATTCGAAATTATTGGCTGAAAAACCGCAGGAGCAATCTGGCTCCGGTCCAATTTGGTCCATGGTTCCTACTTTTCGAAATGAATCTAACAGCCAGATGATTCAAGTCACAGAAGCCGGCGACTTACAGATAGACCTGACGTTGGCTGTTTGTCAGAGCAATTGCGATAGAGTGGAGTTATTTCGACTCCCGGAGACGACTCCGATTTGGCAGCTGACACTAAATATGACCGAGGAAGCGGGCGGGTCAGTGGTCAATCGAAGCTTTTCAGGTACAGTGCCGGTAGAGCCCGGTCTATATAAAATTGAGGTTACGGCTGGCACGAGTCAAGCGTATGGTAATTGGCGCTCAAATCCTCCTTATTTGCCCGATAACTGGGGTGTAAAAGTAATTAGTTCCGATTCGTCTAAAATGCGCGTTTTTGACCCGTGGTCTAACGGAGAACCACTGGTTTCAATGCTCCGGGTCGGGTCGGACGAAGACTTGAGTATGACCCTTGAAATCGACAATACGCTTTCCGTAGTGGTATACGGTATGGGTGAATTAGGTGGGACGGATTCCTCGTTCGATTATGGATGGATTGAAAAGGAAGGGCGGGCAAACTACGTTTGGGTGATGTCTTACGACGCGAGTACCCATGCAGGTGGAGACCACATGAACCGAACGGAGATGACCGTCTTAACACTGGATCCCGGCCGATATTTTATTCGTTTCAAATCGGATGGCACGCACAACTTCGGAAATTGGAATAAATCTGAACCTGAATCCGGAGAACGTTGGGGAATTGCCCTTTTTGCGATGAATCCGGAGGAGGTAACCGCGGCGTCGGTTCGGGTTAAATTAACCGAACAAGCTTGGACGACTGACACCGCTAGTGACGGAGACATGTCCAAGCTGGGTAGTGCTCTTGTCGTTATGAATGGACTTGGAAATGAAGCTCAGAGAGACCAAGGGTTTACGCTGGAAGGCGAGACCAAACTGAAAATTATAGCGCTCGGAGAGCTAACGAGTGGTTCATCCTACGATTATGGTTGGATTAAGCGCGTGTCAACAGGTGAAAAAGTTTGGGAAATGACGTACGGTAACACGGTTGAAGCTGGTGGGGCTGATCGAAACAGACGCTTTTCGGGCACCATCACCCTTGGAGCAGGGGAATACATGGTTCATTTCCAGACGGATTTCAGTCATTCATATGGAAACTTTGACGAAGATCAGCCAGAAAATGGTCAGGATTGGGGAATCGCAGTATACAACACCGTTGAGTAGCTGATTTTCGCTATCTAAACGTTTCGATTCTGCTTTTCCATCGGCCAAATAATTCTTGGTAGAGACTCATGGTGTGTGGCTCAGGATTAATGGTCTGAATTACTTTGAGCGTCTGAAAAGCTTCTTTTGACGAACTGTAGAAGCCTGAGCCAACTGCGGCCCCACGTGCAGCGCCCTCGGCACCATCCGTTTCAAGCAGGAGAAGAGCTTTGCCGGTGACATTGGCGAATATGGTCCGGAATGTTTCGCTTAAAAATAGATTCGCATTTCCAGCTCGAATCGCATGAGGTGTATTCGCGTTTTCACCCTGCACAAAGTTGTTGTCGTGGAGTAGCGAGAACCCCATTTGAAGGGCATAAACAATACCCTCCATCCCAGCTCGTACGATATGACCTGAGTGGTGTGAGTTAAATTCAAGACCATGCAGGCTGGCATGAACCTGTTGATTACCCAGTATTCGCTCGGCTCCGTTTCCAAAAGGGAAGAAAAGCACGCCTTCCGATCCTGGTTTTATTTTTGAAGCCCAATTATTCATTTCGGTGTATGAAACTCGGCCGCTTTCAACGCTAAATAGCCGGTTTAGCCAGCTGTAGAGCGCTCCAGTTCCGTTTACACAGATCAAAATTCCGTTTCTTTTGTGTGAGGGCGTGTCCCCAACGTGGACAAATGTGTTAAATCTCGACGACGGGTCAACCACGTCTTGGTCAGAAATCGCGTAAATCACGCCAGAAGTACCGGCGGTTGCTGCAATTTGTCCAGGATCCTGAATGCCCAAGGAAAAGGCATTGTTGGGTTGATCTCCTGCTCGATAGGTAATTGGGACACCGGCTCGGAGCCCCAGTGAAAGGGAAATGGCTTCTGAAACAACGCACTGAATCCCGATGTTGGGTACCACCGCAGGAATCAACGAATGATCCAATCCGAACGCATCTAAAACGTCCGTAGAGGGTTTTCGACGCACATAATCCCACAAAATGCCTTCTGAAAGGCCAGCAGGCGTTGTCGTCATTTCCCCACTGAGCCGGTAAGCGATATAATCGCCAGGAAGCATGAACGAGTGAATCTTTGCGAAAAGAGACGGCTCATTTTCCTCAACCCACTTGAGTTTAGACGCGGTAAAGTTGCCCGGCGAATTTAGAAGGTGTTTCTGGCAAAACGCGGGTCCCAGTTTTTGAAAAGCCGTCTCACCCTGTCGGGCGGCCCGGCCATCGCACCAAATAATCGACTTCCGAACCACGCGTCCAGTCTTATCCAGAGCGACCAACCCGTGCATTTGATAGGAAATGCCAATGCCCGCGATAGACTTCGGATCAATCTGATTAGTTGACAGAATCTGAGCATACCCGGCAGTAAAATTGGACCACCACGTTTCCGGATCCTGTTCGGCCCAACCTGGTTTTTCCGAGTCGATCCGCTGCTCGGTCGAAGGGAAAGAGGCTTTCCCCACCGAGATTCCTTTTTCAGCGTCGAAAACCGTTGTTTTTACGGATGAAGTCCCGACATCAATGCCTAGAAAATACATGCGTTAAAGTCCAATCTGAGGTGGTTATGCGTTTCAGAGAATGTGGTCGATTCTTTATGACTGAAGGGCCAAGGTAGAAAATTACACACCCTTTTGTTTTGGAAGTAAGTCGGTTTTCGTCTAGTCTGTGGAAATAAGTCAAACTATCATCCGAATGTCCTCATTTGCTGTAACCATACCTTCATCGCCGTCCAATCACGAACTCCTTTTGGGAATTTTGATGACTGACGATGTCCAAGGAGTTGAAGAGCGGGAAGACGCTCTCGTTTTTTTCTACGCTGAGGATCGGATGCCGGACGTAAAATCGGTTCTGGAGACAAACTCAGGGCCATTTTTAACCGGTAAAATTTCGTACGAGCTCATTCAGGACCGCAATTGGAATGAAGAGTGGGAAAAAACGATCAAACCCATTCATGTAGGACGATTCTGGATTCGTCCGTCTTGGGAACTGGCGTCGATCCCTGAAGGAAAGATTGAGCTCATTATCGACCCTAAGATGTCTTTTGGAACGGGTTATCACGAAACTACACGCCTCATGATGGAAGCCATTCCCGAAATGGTGACGCCGGACGATTTGGTTTTGGATGCAGGGACTGGGACGGGAGTATTAGCCTTTTCCGCACTCAAGATGGGAGCAAGGCGAGCTGTTGCCTTTGATATTGATCCCATATGTAAAGAAAACGCGGAAGAGAACGCGGAATTGAACCGGGTTTCTGATCGTTTTCAAATGCTGGTTGGAACGGAGACGGTGGTTCCTGTCGGACTTTATGAGGTGGTAATGGCGAATATCAACCGAGAATCACTTCGTTTAATGCTCCCCGCTTTAAAGCAATTCATGTCAGAGGGAGGGCGCCTGGGGCTTGCTGGTCTGTTGGTCTCCGATCGGGAAATCATGCTTGATTCACTGAAAGCGAGGGGACTGAAACCCATCAGAGAAGCATCGGAAGGCGATTGGTGGAGCGTCTGGGCTGTAAAGTCGACCGACAGTGATTCGGCGTAATCGGTTGTGACTCATGCGATTAGCAACGATCGATATAGGTACCAATACAGCCCTTTTACTCATTGCAGAATGGGATAGTGGACGCTTGGTCGAGGTCTTTAATGCAACGGGCTTTGTGCGCTTGGGAGAAGGCTTGGATAGAACCGGGATGGTCAGCGACGCGGCTTTTCAGCGGCTTGAATCGGTTCTTCAATCCCATATGGAGCACATTACGCGACTCGGAGCAGATCATATTATCGTAACGGGCACCAGCGCCTCCCGCGATGCCAGGAATTCCGTTGAAATTCGGTCGACGGTGAGGAGGCTGACCGGAGCGGAATTGACCATTTTGAGCGGAGATGAGGAAGCGAAGGTCACTTTTGATGGGGCAACGGCTGGAATCAAGGCGCGGCTTGAGGGCGCGAAGCAGGGTTTATTGACCGTCGTCGACGTAGGAGGCGGGTCCACGGAGTTTGTTCAGGGTACCTTGGATTCTGGCCAGGAGAATTTGACTTTAAAAGCGAGCCTTGATATGGGAGCTGTTCGAATGACAGAGCGGTTTTTTACCAAACAGCCAGCACCACCCGAGGAGGTCGCTATGGCATCAAAGGCGCTACAGGCCATGATGCAGGATCAACTGCGAAACGCCGCGCACACTTCTTTTTGCATCGGTGCGTCCGGAACAGCCCGAATAATGGCTCTGGTTCATTTGGGCCTTGACGAATTAGGCGATTCCTCTAGTCCCTCTTTGATCAGCCGAGAGGATCTGGGCGATTGGGTCCGACGACTTTTCCGGATGACGTATGATGAGATTATTGAGCTACATCCCGCGAAAATGCAAGGAAGGGCGGATGTTTTACCCGCCGGGGCGCTAATTTTGTACGAGATTTTAAAATTTACCCATTCTGACGCTCTCATCGTGTCCCCATATGGGGTTCGACACGGGGTCGCCATTCGATATTTTCGGGAATCTTAGGATAGACAGACCCGCGCTTGGAACTGATTGCCCGAGATTTGTAGGATGAACCTAGGTTTCCCTTTTTCGCGATCCACCCTGAATATGCTTACTTCCCAACTGATTCTTGCTTCTTTAAAACAGGTCGTCGAGCCTTCTTCCGGAAGAGATATTGTCCGGCTTGGCTGGGTTAGAGAGTTAAAGCTAACTGAAGCGTCTGCCGAAAATGGTAAAGGGACACCGAAAATCTCGTTTACTCTGTTACTCTCGGATCCGACGCTGGCATTTGCGCGAACGGTTCGAAAGGAGTGTATGGATCGACTGGAAGCCGAATTTCCTGGGGTGGAGCTCAAAATCGAGCAGGACAGCCCGATGATAGGACTGGGCAGTGATTTTCAAATCGATGGAAAACCAGCTGACCGCCGTCCGGGTGAGGGTGTTACAAACATCATAGCGATCGCTTCGGGAAAGGGCGGCGTTGGTAAGAGCACCGTCGCTTGCAACCTGGCTGTGGCGCTCGCTGCCGAAGGCTACAAAGTGGGGCTAGCCGATGTCGATATTTATGGCCCTTCCATACCAACCATGTTTGGCCTGGAAACAGCTAAACCGCGCGTAAGTCCCGAGCGAAAGATCATTCCGATCGAGAAATACGGGGTGAAGTTGCTTTCTATGGGGTTTTTGGTAGACCCCGACAAAGCGGTCATTTGGAGAGGCCCGATGGTAACAAGTGCCGTTAAACAGTTTCTCTCTGACACCGAATGGGGCGACCTCGACTTTTTACTATTAGACTTGCCTCCTGGAACGGGTGATATTCAGTTGACTATCGTGCAAACTGTTCCGCTTAGTGGAGCGGTCATCGTTTCGACTCCGCAGCGGGTGGCGCTTGCAGATGCCCGAAAGGGAGTGGGTATGTTTGACCAAGTGAACGTACCAATACTCGGGGTCATTGAAAACATGGCCTATTTTACCCCTCCAGAGCTGCCCGACAAAAAATATTACCTTTTTGGACAGGGGGGAGCCAAAGCGCTTTCCGAGGACCTCAAAGTTCATTTTTTGGGTGAAATCCCGCTCGAGGAGATTATTCGGACCAATGCAGATGAGGGAACGCCGGTTGTGACGGACCCGGAACAGCAAGCTTCCAAAATATTTGTCGACATTGCACGGGATTTGGTTACTCAAGTCGAATGGCGCAACGCGGTTCGACCAGCTACAGAGGTCGTCGATATTGTTCGCGGATAGTAATTTGAACGGCTCACTTGGTTATATGGGCTAACTAGGTTGAACTTACACACAAACGTTGAGTAGAATCCTTTCGCACCCGACAGCACGCGGGGATCCATCTGAAAGAGATGGTCTGCGATCGCTGTAAATCAAGGCAAAATAGTTTTTATGAGTGAAACGCTCCACATGTCAACGCTTTCAGATCCTGGGATTCGGATCCGGGTAGAAGCTGCTCTCGATACCCTACGTCCTTTTCTGGAAGCAGATGGAGGGTCCGTCCGACTGGTCGATATTACCAAAGAGATGGTGGTTGAGCTCGAATTGCTCGGAGCCTGTGAAACGTGCCCTATGAGTTCCATGACGCTTCGGGCGGGCATCGAGCAGGCCGTCAAGAGATCAGTCCCCCAGATTGTACGGGTTGAAGCGGTAAATATTTAAGGGTTTATGTTTTAGGCCTTGCGGGCAACGGATTTGACGGAAAATGACAGCGGGGGCCCGCGCTTTTAGCGCGGGGCCCCGCTTC
>JAQBZH010000045.1 GCA_027622005.1 Bacteroidota bacterium
GGTCTTCCCGTCGATACGCTAACTTTTATTGACTGGGTTTCTCCCGGAATTGACTCACTTTCGTATCCCAGATCGATTGGATATGACCCCAATGGGCTACTGTGGATCACAGATACCGCGAGACACGTCATTTTGACCTTGTCCCAAGACCAGACCATTCTAACTTATCAGACAGCGATTCCCCTTTCTTACCCTTATTTGGCAGGCTTCAGGGGAAACTCAGTTTATGTTTTCAGTCCGGCGTTTCATCGAATGTATGAGCTTGCTGATGGCCAAATCCGACGAGAAGTCGCCTTGGAAGGACCACTCCCGGAAGAAGGAGGACTGCGTTATGCCATCGTTACCGAAACCGGGTTTGCGGTGAAAGTTGCCGCAAATGAGTTCGATAGTTATCTGGCAACGACCGACGACTTTGGGGTAATCGATCGCAAAATTGATCTCAAGGGAGAAGAGTGGCGCTACGCCGGTCTCTTGCGATCGCATTCTGGTAAAATATTTAGTTTGGCAGGTTATTTACCTCTAATCGATTCGTTGGGAAGTGCTGGATTGGATTCCCTTCAACTGTTCGGGTTCGATTCACCAATGCTACCCAGAACCCGTCAATTTCAGCTGGGAGATACGCACGAACCGCCGCTATTGTCAGCCTCTGCCGATCGAGCGGGAAAGTATTGGTTCGTCCTCAATATGCGACCCGGTTGGACGCAAGTTGATGTGTATTCGCCTGGGGGTGAATTGCAGTATATATTGACCGAACCCAATCCGGCGTTTAACCAAGACTTTTTCCCGACGGATATTGCCGTTTTTGAAATGGAGGATGGTAGGTTTCAAGTGGCCATCTCCATTTTGAAGCCTGAACCCCGAATTGACCGGTTTTATTGGCAACCCTAGTTCGAAGAGTAGCCGGACGCATTTATGTCCCTGGATTTTCTACAGGATTCGGTACAGTTCTTAAAAGGCGTCGGCCCGCATCGAAGCCATGCTCTCGCCCAGTCGGGCATCCTGAGTGTCCACGACCTTCTTTCTTACTACCCGCGCCGATATCTGGACCGAACCAGTGTTACGCGTATCGCTGATGTTCGGGCTGGTTCTGACCCAGTAACCGTGATTGGGACGGTAGTCCAAACGAATGTGATTCCCGGTCGGAGGACCCGCCGCTTCGAAATCACCCTTGAAGACGAGCCTGGTCGTCGCATAAAATGTGTTTGGTTTCAAGGTGTAGCCTGGGTATCAAAAAGTATGGAGCTGGGACATCGGCTAGCTGTACACGGCAAACCGACCAAATTTGGGGCAAGCGTGTCGTTTTCGCACCCTGAGTTCGACCGATTGGATGAGGAAGGGACTACGCTCGATACCGGTCGCATCATTGCCCTTTACCCTGGAACGGCGCTACTCGAACAGAGCGGATTTACGAGCCGATCGTTCCGAAAAATCATTTATTCCCTGATCAAGGAGCGGGGAACTGAACTTAAAGAAACGCTTCCCCAATCCGTGGTCCAGCGTCTGGGATTGATGGATGGCCGAATTGCCCGGCGTGCTATTCATTTTCCAAAGTCCCAATCGGAACTAGATCAGGCCAAAAACAGGCTCAAATTTGAAGAGTTGTTTTTCTTTCAATTGATGTTGGCCTCCAAGCGAGTTGACCAAACCAAAATCCCGGGAGTCGTCATGCCCTCCGGAGGTGCTCTTGAGCGTCGATTTTTGGGTGATGTATTGCCTTTTCAATTGACTGGAGACCAACGTAAATCCCTAGCGGACATTCGATCTGATCTGGTTAGCGGCGTCCAGATGAACCGATTGCTGCAGGGCGATGTGGGAAGCGGGAAGACGGTGGTAGCTGCCATTTCGGCGCTTATAGCCATCGATTCCGGCTTTCAAGTCGCTTTTATGGCCCCAACAGAGATTTTAGCCGAGCAACATGCTCGTTCGCTTTCGGCTTTGTTCGACCCGCTCGGTATCCAATGGGCACTTTTAACGGGAAGTACGTCTGCGGCGGATCGAAAACGCCTACATGAAGGTCTGCAGTCGGGCATGATTAAGTTGATAGTTGGGACGCATGCTATCATCCAGGACAAAGTGGAATTTCAGCGGTTGGGACTCTCAATTATCGATGAGCAGCATCGATTCGGCGTCCTTCAACGGGCTGAACTCACCGAAAAAGGGGAGCAGCCGCACGTGCTTTTAATGACCGCCACTCCCATTCCTCGATCGCTGGCGCTAACCCTCTATGGCGACATCGACGTGAGCATAATACGGGAATTACCTCCGGGTCGTCAGCCCATAAAAACCAAAATGGTCAGGGAAAAAGAGCGCGACTGGGTGTATGCCAGGATGCAAGAAGTGATAGACAACGGAGGGCAATGTTACGTCGTTTATCCACTGGTCGAGGAGAGCGAAAAGCTAGATTTGAAAGACGCCGTTTCCGGCCATGAGCTCATTTCAGCCCAGTTTCCGGGGGTTCAGGTTGAACTCGTGCACGGCCGGATGAAATCATCCGAAAAAGAGGCGGTGATGGCGCGATTTATTTCCGGTCAATCCTCGATTCTGGTCTCTACGACGGTTATTGAAGTCGGCGTGGACGTTCCAAATGCCACGTTTATGATGATTGAACATGCCGAGCGTTTTGGACTCAGCCAGTTGCACCAACTCCGGGGTCGGATCGGTCGCGGAAGCAAGGCCAGTACCTGTATTTTGATGGCTGAATTTCGACAGACGGAAGAGTCGCGAAAACGACTTCGCGCCATGGAGCTGACCACTGATGGGTTTAAAATCAGTGAGTTTGATATGGAATTGCGGGGCATCGGAGACTTTTTCGGCACCCGCCAAAGTGGGCTTCCAACTTTTCGAATCGCAAACTTGATAACCGACTTTACGATATTGGATCAGGCACGCGCTGCCGCATTTAAGCTGACGGAAGTCGATCCCGGATTGACCAGCCCCGAACATGCTGAAATGAAAAGTTACTTTCAGCTATTCTTCGAGCGAAAAGGGCTGCGATTGTCTAGGATTGGGTAGCTTTCGCTCCCGATCACCCCACAACCGATCCTACCTTATTTAATCTTCCGAACCCAGCGTACCTTTCCATTGGGCTTAGGAACCACCTCAAAAGGAATTCGACTCAAGATTTTTCCCCTAGCCGTTTCTACAACAATACGCCACGCGCCTTCGGTTACATTTCTTTTTCTAGTGAGCCCACGATACCCATGGTCGCGACCACCCGAAACGGTAAATCCGATCCGATCGGTGGCCCGCCACGACTCCGTCTCCGCATCAAAGCGCTCCCAAACGTGGAAAATGCGCTCATTCATATCCGTCGGAGCGAAAATGGAAGTAAAACACGAGACCGCGTCTCCACTTTCGTAATAAAAGATTTTGCCATAACTCGGTAAAATCTCAAACTTTTCCGTGGTTAGGTACTCCAACTCATACCGCTCTCCGACCTTATCTGCCCGCTGATACACTCCGCCGCTCGTTACGGACATCGGGACGGGAGGAATCCAGTCTTTTTCATATCCGACATTCAGTAGGATTGCAAAAAGCGTCAAACTCCAAATCGGCACCGATCCCCACGAATGTATTTTTGCCTGCCCGATGCGGACCGCCAGTAACAGGACACCGGCACTCAGGGCCAACCCGCTAAGCGTTGCGAGCCGAAAAAACCAAGGAGACATGCTGCCGGCCAAAACGGGGAATAGCCAGGCAAAAATGAACGTAGAACACCCAAATAGCATCATCAACATCAAAGTCAACGAGTTGTATTTGCGGTGTAGGAATTCATTGGCAACCAAACTAGCCACCAATAGAACCCAAAATCCCAGATGGGAAGCCCACGCTACGCTTCGTGCATAAAAAATCACGATAGCAGACAAGAGCGCTCCGAGCAAAAACTGGGTGATCGGGGTAAGCCAGGGTTTGATTTTTACGGCCCAGTTCCCCTGATACAAATTGGCCTTAATCAGCGTGTCCGAAACGACCACAAACGTTAGGACTAACAGGTACGAAAGCAGGAGAGCGTTATCAATAAAATTGTCAATACGCCGCAGTGTCAGGGCATCCCAAACGATACCTGCCAGAAAGAAAAACCAGCCAACAACACGCTCATTTTGACGGTACCGCTCCAGGATTCGATCAAAAAAACCTGAAACCATCGATGAAATGGTCACTTTTTGCGCCAAACGGGGACTGATGAACAGGGCTCACCATACATTAATTTTCTGGCGACGCGCTGTAATTGGGTAGTGGCTTCCACATAGGCGCTGGTTGGTACCTGGCCCGTTCCGCAGCCTTTGATCACGACAATCTTGTCTGCGAATGTGGACCAATCAAATACACCCAAGGCCTCCCTATATACCCGGTTTCTAATTTCCGGATTTTTCGCGAAGGAAACCGATGCTGCTATGCCTTCAAGAGAAGCGGCAAGAAGCATATAAGCCCACGTCGGGATAATGGCATCAGTGGAGCAAAATATGCCCACATGTGCGTTTTCAAAGACGGACCAATCCGTTTCTTTTAGCGCCTGACGGTACTCCTTCTCCCTCAAAACAAAACCGCCGTGCAGATACGTGGCTAAATCGATTTCCCGGATGATGATAGGACCTAGAACATCATCCAGATTGAACACTTCGATTCCACTATCGGCCACTTTGTTACGAAGGACTTCCATTAAACGGATACCGGATATTTGCGGGTTGCATAAGTACACAACAGGTCGAGCGCGTCCCGAACTTCGGCGTCCGATGTGTGGCGGCCCATGCTGAATCGGACGGTTCCAGAGGCCTCTTCTGGGGACAAGCTCATCGCGGACAATACGTGACTAGGCTTTCCCGAGCCAGTCGTACATGCACTACCCGTCGAAACCGCTATTTTCCCGATTTCAGCCATCATGTCGGCTGCTCGGATGCCTTTGAAGGTGATATTCGATGTCTGTGGTAGTCGGTCGGCTCCTTCGCCATTAATCGCGATCTCGGGAAACGACGTCCGTAGAACGGATTCAAAGTGGTCCCTTTTTGCTTTCATGTCGCGATAACCTTCATCAAGGCAATCCGCTGCAATTTGGGCGGCCGCTCCCAATCCCACGATTCCCGGCACGTTTAAGGTCGATGCCCTTCTTCCCTGCTCTTGACCACCGCCAACGAGTAGTTGGGGCAGAACAATCACGGGCTTGCCCGGACGAATATAAACGGCTCCTACACCCTTTGGACCATAAAATTTATGGGCCGAAAGCGCTAGAAAATCAATGTTTTCAACGGAAACAGGCACTTTCCCAATCGATTGGGTGGCGTCTGTAAACAGATAAGCCGGATGATCCTTTACAAGTTGCCCAATCTCTTCGATCGGTTGAATGACCCCGGTTTCGTTGTTAGCCCACATGACGGCTACCAAAAATGTGTCGTCTCGAAGCGCTTCGCGTACTTGATCAACCGAAATCAAACCGTCCTTGTCTACCGGGAGGTAGGTCGTTTCAACACCTGGGGCTTCTAGTTCCTCGCACGCGTTCAAAACGGCTTTGTGTTCGGTTGTAACCGTTATGATGTGCCCATTCGTTCTGCCTTTTCCCAAACCTTTAATGACGTGGTTGATCGCCTCCGTAGCGCCGCTCGTGAAGACAATGCCGCGGGGATCCGCTTTCAGTAAACTGGCGAGTTGTTCTCTTGCAATTTGAACGGCTTCGTCGGCCGCCCACCCAAACACGTGACTGGTGTTGGATGGATTTCCATATTCCATAGTGAAATAGGGAATCATGCGGTCCAGTACCGCTTGTTCAACAGCGGTCGTGGCGTTGTTATCGAAATAAATGGGGCGATTCATAGACTCTGGGCGGGAATTGTCTCCGGAGACGGGTTGGGTTGCGATTATTAACGAAACGCCTCCAAATCGGTTCGTTGAATCTTTCGCGGGTTAAGCAAGGTGCCAAGCAGGCACAGGGCCAACTCCGGTCTCTGACAAGAATCTGACGGAATCAGTAGCGTAATTACTGGGCGACGAATCTCTCTTTGCTTTCGTTCGTTTTGAGCCTTTACATACAAAAATGAATCAAGACTGATGAAAAAGCATCTCTTTGGACTCCTTCTGGCCGTGCTGATATTCTCAGGATGTGAGTTGTCCTCGGATCTGGGTGAAACCCGTTTTGTGGGTGGGGTCGATTTCGATGCCCTGTTTGCCAAACCTTCGGTTACAGAGATCAACGCCGTAAAAATTGATTGGGCAAGCAGGGAGTATCCCGCCCAAAACGTTCGGGTTGAGTTTACGGAAGCCATCACGTTGGGAGGAAAACCTGGGACGGTACGCGTTGTCTCCCATACGGTTGGGGGAGTTAAGCACTACGGCGCAATCATCGCGGCGGATGGGCTTACTTCTAGACAGGCGCCCATCGTAGTGTATGCTCACGGAGGTGATTCGGGGGTAAGCGTGGATTCAGAAGTGCAGCTCGTCCTTTCCTTTTTTGCAGATATATCCGATCAGTTTGTTTACGTAATCCCTTCTTTTAGAGCTGAAACGATCTCGTATAAAAACACAACTTGGCAATCGGACGGGCCTGCAAGCCCCTGGGATCGGGACATTGACGACGCGCTTTCTCTTATCACGGTAACGCTCCAGTTGGAGCGAGGAGCAGATCCGTCCCGAGTCGGAGTCCTCGGGTTCAGCCGAGGCGCGGGTGTTGGAATGCTCATGGCAGCCAGAACTGAAGAGGTGGACGCGGTATTAGACTTTTTCGGTCCGACCGATTTCTTTGGTACGTTTGTTCAAGACGTTACCCGTCAAATATTGACGGCTAGCCCACCGGATCTACCCGGATTGGATTACTTGGCGTCCGAATTTCTCCTACCTCTTCAAGCCGAAGAGATTGCGCTCGAAGATGTACGAAACGCCATGATTAGGCGCTCTCCTGTTTTTTTTGCTGATCGAATCAAACGCCTTCAAATACACCATGGAACGGCGGATACCGTCGTACCCGTTACGCAGGCGGAAAGTATGATTACCGCTATGCAGGACGCTGGAAAAACGTCGACCGAGTTCCAAGCCTACCTATACCAAGGCGGGGGCCATAACCCACTGACTTTAGACGGTAGCCTCGACCGCGCAAAAGCATTCCTTATTGAGCTTAAAACAGCTAATTAAGTCCTGTAGCCCGGATCAACAATCGTGCTCCGGTGCTCCCGTATACGAAACGTGCTCCCGGTACAGTCCGGATCACTACTGCCGGGTTAGATGGCGGTACTTAATACGGTGTGGCTGATCCGCTTCGATACCCAGTCTTTCCTTCCGGTTAGCCTCATAATCGCTGTAGTTGCCATCGAACCAAACCACTTCGCTATCGCCTTCAAAGGCTAGAATATGCGTGGCGATGCGGTCCAAGAACCATCTATCGTGCGAAATAACTACGGCGCAACCAACGAAGTTTAAGATGGCTTCTTCCAGAGCGCGAAGCGTGTTAACGTCCAAATCGTTCGTAGGCTCATCCAGCAGCAGCACGTTGGCGCCTTCCTTCAACATTTTAGCCAGGTGAACGCGGTTACGCTCTCCACCCGAGAGTTCGGTCACCAATTTCTGTTGATCACTTCCAGAGAAATTGAATTGCCCGACGTAGGCCCGCGAGTTGACTTCCCGATTGCCAAGGGTAATAAAGTCGAGCCCGTCAGAAATTTCCTGCCACACCGTCTTGGTGGCGTCCAAAGGCCGATCCTGGTCAATATATCCTAATTTTACCGTTTCACCGACTTTGAAAGTCCCGGAGTCCGGTTTGTCCTGGCCCGTTATCATCCGAAACAAAGTTGTCTTACCCGTTCCGTTCGCACCAACGATTCCAATGATGCCGCCTGGAGGTAGGTTGAAAGTGAGATTGTCATAAAGCAATTTGTCGTCAAAGGCCTTCGCAATATTCTCGGCAACGATGACTTGCTGGCCGAGTCGCGGTCCGGGCTGAATGGGAATCTGAACGTCGTCCTGGCGTTTTTCACCCTGCTCCTGCACCAATTTCTCGTAAGCCGAGATACGGGCCTTGCTTTTGGCGTGGCGCCCTTTGGGTGACATCCGAACCCACTCGAGCTCTTGCTGAAGGGCGCGCTGCTTTTTGGACTCTTGTTTCTCTTCTGTAGCCAAACGTTTTTGCTTCTGCTCGAGCCAGGATGAGTAGTTGCCTTCAAAAGGAATGCCTTGTCCTCGATCCAGTTCAAGAATCCAGCCAGCCACATTATCCAAGAAATAGCGATCGTGGGTCACGGCTATGACCGTGCCTTCATACCGAGCTAAATGTTGCTCTAGCCACGCCACGCTTTCGGCATCCAAGTGGTTGGTCGGCTCGTCCAACAGCAAAACATCTGGTTTTTGTAGCAGCAAACGCACCATCGCTACGCGTCGTTTTTCACCACCTGATAGAATGCCGATTTTGGATTCCGCGGGAGGACAACGCAAGGCATCCATGGCCATATCCAAGCGACTTTCAAGGTCCCAGGCGTCGAGCGCTTCAATACGGTCTTGCAGTTTGGCTTGTTCTACCATCAAGGCGTCAAAATCGGCATCGGGCTCAGCAAATTTATCGTTGACGGCGTTGTATGCCTTTAATACGCGCGCTGCTTCACCGGCTCCTTCTTCAACAATATCCCGCACGGTCGCATTGGGGTCCATTTCGGGTTCCTGAGGCAAATAGCCAAAGGTGATGCCTTTCTGGCTTTCAATCGTTCCCAGATAATCATCGTCCAATCCGGCAATCATTCGAAGCAGCGTACTTTTTCCAGAACCGTTTAGACCCAAAACGCCAATCTTGGCGCCGTAATAAAACGAAAGGTAAATGTCTTTCAGGACCTGCTTTTTGGTGGTTTTGTAGATTTTACCTACACCTACCATCGAGAAAATAATTTTTTGATCGCTCATCGGGGCGGAAACGGGAAAGAGTCAGAATGAAAATCGGTGGGTAGTCGGCGTGTGGAGTGCCAACGAGCCCGAATGTAGTCGATTACAGTCGTTTTGTTCTGTCTGAATACCGAAGTCACAGAAAATGCAGAATTGACTGCAACAAATTGTTATTGCAACGGCAGTTCTTTCTATTGCGACCGGGGTGCGCCGCATCGAGCGGGCCCGGCCTTCGGACATTCTTAGGAGTGAGTAACCATGTCTCCAGTTGTAAAGACGATTCTTCTTCTTATCTGCAGTAACGTCTTTATGACTTTTGCGTGGTACGCTCACCTCAAAGAACCGCTGAAGTTGGATTTTCTCTGGGCCGGGCTTTGCATGATGGGGGCCGTCTATTTCATGTTTAGGGGCAGCTTGTAACTCAAGGTCCGTTCCTGATTTTTGAAGAGTCGAAGACAATGTGCCTTGAAGGTCAAACGTCTCTTGCTTAACATAACGGCACCTCTTTACCATGGTCGATTCACTTGCCACGCCTCTACTCGTCTTTTCTTCTGGCGCTCACGTTCGGATGCGTGCTCTTTCTAGTTGGAGCTTGCGACAGCACCGATATAGACCCGTTTGATAACGAGGACCGATATTTTACGATCTATGGGTTTTTGGACGAGTTACAAGTCAATCACTCGGTTCGGGTTATTCCCGTAACCCGATTTCCTGAAAAGATAACCACGCCCTATTCGGACCAAGCGTTCATTGATGCCGCGGTTGTCTCGACTGATTTGCAGTCGGGTATCAGAACACAGTGGTACCACTCGCTTGAAAAGCTTCATGATGGCACATACGGGCACATTTTTAGGGCGAATTTTATTGTGCGACCTGGTCGGACCTATCGACTAGAGGTTATTCGTTCGGACAGCATCATTACGAGTGCTGAGACCACGATCCCCAAATTCGTGACCCCAACCGCCATTCCTGCTGAATTTATATATCCGTATCAATCGGTCGCAGAGGAAGGGGGCCCTAGAGAAGTCATTCTTCCGCAAATAGCGTCCCCTTGGGATATTACTGTCATCTATAATTTGACGAGAACGGAGGCTCCGATTTCGTACGGACGCGCAGGCGCACGGCAGCCCGATGGTAGTTGGAAGTTTACGATTAACATGAGCGAAGACGTCCCCCGGATCAAATCGTATTTCGGGCTTTCGGCTTCCGATTCGCTGCCTCCTTACTTCGCAGCAACCCTTCGTGTTAAAGTGTTGGACGCAAACTGGGATCCACCGTTAGGCATCTTTGATCCTGAAGTCTTGGCTCAACCCGGAGCGTTGACTAACGTCGAAAACGGATATGGATTCTGGGGAGGAGTCGGCTTGTTTTATTATGTTTGGCCGATTCCGTTTCCGTATCGGTAGTACTGGCCAAAACCTCTAGAACAGTCCTATTCGTAGTGCAAACTATCAACTGGGTTGGCTATAGCAGACTTAATCGAATGCAGCCCAATGGTTAAGAGTGTTAACACGCGATCGGCATCTCAAATCCGTTCACTGAAACCAACTTGTCTAGGCGTACCAGCGCCGTCGACCCATTTTCCATGGCCAATAGTGCGAAGTCGGCTCCGTTTTTGGCGAATACATCGTCGATTCGGGCCTCGGCCTTAATCAATTCCTGGTCCTTCCAAAAAACAACAGGCACTTGCGCGCCACGTACAGAGTAGTCCTCTAGTCGGTCGTGAAAGGTGCAATTGATGGGATGATAATCAGCGTTGAGCATGGGCGGTAAACGTAAGAGACCTGGAAATTATTGCAAAGCACGCCCTTTAGAGTAGTCCCGAGAACAAACGTTACCAGACCAACTCGATGAAAAGCGGTTTATGGTCAGATGCTACCGGTTCGTCTACTAAAAACTGATCTAATACGCGGAACGAATCGAAGGGCCGTAAAGCGAAATAGTCGATCTCTTTAACGGGCTCGAAAGATGAAAAAGTGAATCGATTTTCTCCTTTATCAACAAATCCCCACCGACCTTTCAGAAAGGCTATAACTGGCGAATCGGGTTCTGAATTATAATCACCTGCTAAAATAACGGGTGAATCTACCATTTCGTAAGCCGCTGCTAGAGCTTGTGCCTGTGCAAGCCTTTCAGCTTCCGTTTCATAGAAGTGAATAGAGACAAAATGCAGTTCTCGGCCCGTTTTAGGCGAGGTAACGCGAAGCCCAAGCGCCGATCGCGGCTCCGTTCCGTCGGGCAGACGGTGGTTGGTGCTTTCCAAGATTGGCCATTTGGACATAGCTGCCATCCCATACTTTCCCCCCTGGTAAGGCATGAATTCCCCAAATACGGATTGCATATTGGTGAGCTGACCGAGGACTTCGGCCTGGTTGACGCCCTCGGTTCTCGTTACCACGGAATCAATCTCCTGTAGCGCGACGAGATCGGGATTGAGATCGCGTATTAGTTTGGCAATGCGCTCCAGGTCCAGCTTGAGGTCCATCCCTTCCCCGTGGTGAATGTTATAGGCTAGGATCCTCAGCGTGTCCCCGCCGACCGAATCGGCCGTGATTTCCTGTGCCGATTTTTCTTTGCACCCGGTGGCCGCCAACATCGCAAAAATGAGAAGCGAAGGAATGTGTTTGCCGAAAGAAGACATGGCAGAACCTCGGTTGGACTTTTCGAATGTCGAGCGGGCCAACTTATCCCTTTTTGCCCGACTTTGGCAACTTAATTTGAGTGATTATCTGCGGTGTGCCTAGGCTCTGACCCCCGAGGAAAATAATTTTAAGTTACCTATAACTTTTATGTATCCCGGGTCGTAATGCATAGAAGTTTTAGGGTAGTGCCTTTGGACCATTATCACCAGAAATAATCTTCCCCACACAAACTAGACCACAATCGTGATTTCAAAAGAACTTGCCGGGGCTTCGACCCGGCCCATTTTGCTCTCCATTTTGTCCCGTTCAGAATCCTACGGGTACGCCATTATCCAGGATGTGCGAGACTTGTCGGACGGCATCATGGAATGGAAGGAGGGGATGCTGTATCCCGTCTTGCATCGATTGGAGGACGAAAAACTGATAGAATCATTCTGGAAAACCCCTGATTCAGGCCGGCCACGCAAGTATTATCGATTGCTAGCAGCTGGCAAAGAAGCGCTTGAAGCTGAAAAACTGGCCTGGCTGAGTGTGAATGCAATGTTGTCGCAGCTCTGGGGCCCGGAACGTCGTTTATCCTTGTCATACTGAGAACCGTCATGTCGTACCAATTTAACCTCGATGTAGCTATTGCCGCGTGGCGGCACAATCTAAAGTCCAACAGTTCCTTTCTCAAGGACGATCTGGATGAACTCGAAAACCACCTCCGGGACGCGGTAGAGACCGGAATTGAAGAAGGATTGGGTGAAGAAGAGGCCTACCGTAAAGCGCAGTCACGCCTTGGTGACTTTACAGAATTAGAACCTGAATACAAGAAAGTGAGATTTGGAATGGGACGTATCAAGACATCAATGAAAACCGATTGGAGATGGTATTGGGCCATGGCCAAGAATTATTCGCTCACTTCATTTCGGTACATGCGCAAGCATCCTGTTTTTTCCTCTATCAACATAGGTGGATTGGCCGTTGGCTTAGCCGGCTGCCTGTTGATGGTACTCTTTGTTCGCCAAGAGCTGAGCTTCGACAAAGGAATCCACGAAAAAGAAGACCGCATTTACCGTTTAGGTTCGTCTACGGTAGGCTGGCCATACGGGAAGATCTTGGAGGCAGAATATCCAGAAGTTGAGCGGGTAACCTACATGCGGTCGTACCCCACGTTTCCGATCAAGCACCAGGACCAAACGCTCTACGAAACACTTTTTTACGCGGATAATGCCTTTTTTGATGTGTTCGACTACGATTTTGTTTCGGGGAGCCCTCAAAGCGCCCTTGAAACAGCGTACTCCATTGTATTGAGTTCAGAATTGTCGGAGCGTTTGTTTGGAACGCAAGATGCGGCAGGCAGGCAACTCGTCTTACGCGATTCGTTGCAGTTTTCAGTCACGGGTGTAGTCAATGTGCCAAAGAACTCTCATATCCAGTTTAGTGGCCTCATGTCCCTTGAGACCTTTAGAGCATTTGATTCCGAACGGTTTGACGCTGGAATGACGCCACAGGGTTGGCTCGACGTGAATATGATTAATTACCTCGTGTTGAAGGAAGGGGTCGACGCGGAAGCCTTCAAAGAAAAGATTCAAGGGCTTCCGATGGAGCGCGTTGGAGAGCTGATGAAGCAGTGGGGAGTAGACTATCAGCTTGGTATGGAGAGATATGGAGACATCTACCTCAAATCCGATCAGGGAAACCTCCTTGGTCCAAGTGGAAGTCTCGGGAATGTCTATTTATTGGGCGCAGTTGGTCTCTTTCTCTTGCTTATTGCGTGTGTCAATTTCATCAACCTAACAACCGCGCGTGCATCAACCAGGGCCCGGGAAATTGGGTTAAGAAAAGCCATAGGGGCAGACAGAAAAACCCTTGCCGTTCAATTTTTGTTTGATTCAGCATTGGCCGCTTTCGGCGCAACCGTTCTCTCAATGGGAATTGCGCGATTGGCTCTGCCTTTATTTAATTCGCTCGTTCAGCGTTCTTACACCGCCCAAGATCTTTGGTCGTTGGAAATGTTTGGGATGCTGATGGCCATTTTCGCCTGTGTCACATTGGTGTCTGGCGCCTATCCAGCATTACTCTTGAGCGGTTATCATCCAGTTGAAGCCATGAAAGGTCCTTCTACCTCCAAAAGTGGCGGCGGATGGCTGCGCAAAGGGCTTGTGGGATTTCAATTCACCACATCTGGCGTGCTTATAGTCGTTACGTTGGTGGCAGTCACCCAGATCCGATATATGCAGTCCAGGCCGCTGGGCTTTGATGCAGAACAGGTCGTCGTTGTGGATGCTCAGAAAGTGCCTGGAAGGGAGCGGAATGCCAGATATGAAGCATTTGAGCAAAGCATCAAAGAGAATGCTTCCGTTACCAATGTTAGTTCGATGTGGACGGTTCCAGGTCGGTCTGGATGGAGAGGCCAAATATCCTTCCCTGAAGGATTTGCTGAAGGCACGTCTATGGATCTCGAATATTTGGCCGTTGGGTGGGACGTGGTGCCCACGCTGGGAATCAACGTGATTGCCGGCCGGGCTTTTGACCGCGAAATTGGACAGGATGCATCTACGGCTGTAATGATCAACGAGGAGTCAGTAAAAGCTGCCGGTTGGGCCTCTGCAGAGGAAGCCATCGGCAAACGATTCACTTCTCCTGGCTCAGGAAAACCTGAGGGTGTGGTCATTGGGGTATTTGAAAACTACCACCACCACGGTCTGCAAGAAGCCATTGCTCCCATGATGATGGGGATTTCTCCTTCGAACGGACTGTTCGCGATTCGGGTAGAGTCCGCTCAAATGGCTGACGTAGTGAGCCATATAGCAGGAGTTTGGGATCAGTTTTTCCCTGGATTTACCTACGAAACCTTCTTTTTGGATGATGACTTCGCGCTGCAATATCAAGAGGAGCAACGACTTACGCGTGTGCTAAGCATCTTCGCAATCCTGACCATTTTGATTGCGTGCCTTGGTCTATCTGGATTAACAGCTTTTGCTACAGCTCAACGAACCAAGGAGATTGGGATTCGAAAAACGATGGGCGCCTCCTCACGTCAAGTGGTTATGCTGCTGTCGGGAGACTCCATGCGGCCAATATTTTTGTCTTTCATAATCGCATCGGCCATCGGCTACTTCATTTCCTACAAATGGGTAGAACGCTTTGCTTACCGCACAGATATTGGCATCGAGCTCCTGGTTATGGCTGGCGTGATTATGATGCTCATCGCCTTCTTGACCGTTAGTTTCCAGTCCGTTCGGGCTGCGATGGCAGATCCGGTCAAGAGCATTCGGTATCAGTAAAAAGGGGTTGACGGGCTTATCGAATCACGGTCACTGGGCGCGAAGTAATGTTGCGGCCTGATTGAAGGCGAATCGTGTAGACGCCTGGTATCAGATCTGAAGTATTGAATGTGACTTCGCGGCGGCCGGCTGGATGCAAATTAGGCCAAGGATAAGGAGGTGGTAGGCGTTTCGCATGGTAGAATCCTCTGACTCTACCAAAGTAGACGCGCACCTCTTTATATCGTGAAGGGAAATCCCTGCATTGTGCAAATGGGTAGGTCAACCGATTCAAACGGTCGCCGAATAGACGATAACACGGGCCCCAAAAGGCGACTATTCCCGATCTACATCGAAAATTTTGTTCACAATCTGCCAGCGCCCATCAATTTTCAGAAGGGACATGTAATCCACGAAATAAGCCCCAGGGTAGTCGAGAACGATCTTTCCGATGGCTGCTGTGTCCGAGACATCCACGAAATCAATAAAGCGACGGCGCTCTGACTCGTTGTCGGCTGGATTTCCGCTTGCGCCGGCAATGTATTCAGTGCTGGTTCTGGTAGTAAGGGCGCCTTCATTCATCCAATACAAACTAGCCACTTCATTGAAGGCTTGTTGGTGTTCTGAGCCCTGACCCGTGGCGTGGCCACGCAAATAGTGCCGTAAAGCGGTGCGTACCATGGCTTCTTCAAGATCATTTGGGTTCAATTTGCATTGGGGTCCCGGAACCCTAGTGTCTGCTAAGGCAATCGTTTTCCAAACGCCACTCGCCCCGCGCGCTAGTTGAAAGGTGTTGGATCCGCAGTGAGAAAAACGATCTCCGGCATAAAAAGCGTAATCCATCCAGGCAGTTGCAAGGTTGTCTTTGACTTCAATTTGAACGTTCCAAATGCGCTCGTCCCAGGAGGGACCGGTCGCGGCGCCTCGAAGAGAACTTAAAAACCCACTAATAGGGGAGGATTGGACAAAAGGAGTTCCATTTCGCTCTCCTGACGAATTTAAAACGGCTCCGTCTGCGAACGTCGAGGCTACCTTATCTGCATCGAGCGCTCGCATCCCATCAAACATGGTTTCAATGGTCTCCATGACTTCGTGCGTTACGGCGGTCTGAGCAACCGACAAAAGAGGCAATAATAACAGCGAAAGGACTAAAACGGAGCGTTTCATAGGGTTCGGAGAGAAGGTTGGATAGTGCAAGTCGAAAAAGGGCGCGGGAAGGACTTAGGTTGTCCTAAGGCCTCTTGACGAATGGACTCAATTTAGGTTGCCTACAATTTGGGGCAAACGGCGGGTCTAGCCATGAAGGTTGTACGAGAAACCAGGCCTGTATCTAATTCACTCAACAGGTTGTCCTTACCACCTCTGTTTACTACTATTTGTCTGCTCATCACCTCGCTCAAAATCCCCATTCAGAAAATGATTCGCCACATTCTTTCTTTCGTTTGTATAGCCCTTTTTGGGGTTGCATTGGTCCAGGGTCAGACTTTCTATTCGTCTAACGAGTCTATCTCCAAAGGTTTTGGAGGCACCATTGCTGCCCTAGATGGCGAGATTTACGTAGGGGCGGGTCCGATTAGCTGGCCCGGTGGTGCTGATCCGGCCGGACAAGTGATTCGTTTTGCCCAAAATATGCAAGGTGAATGGGCGGAAGTGGGTCGGATTGGGGCCCCAGACGGGGTTCGGGGAGATGATTTCGGACGTTCAATATTGATTCAAGACAATCTTATGTTGGTTGGCGCGCCTGGTAAGAGTGCCGTTTATGCTTTTGAGCGAAGCGGAAAAGAGTGGAATTCCGTTGGGATGATGAAACTCGAAACGCCTCTTGCTCCTGGTTTTGAACTAGCGGGTGCTAATGCACGTGGGGGCTTCCGCAGTCAGACCATTGCAAAAATTGGCGATTTCGTGTTGGTTACTTCGTACAACTCGGACACTTCTATGGGCTCTGTTCATCGGTTTCACCGAATGGGAAGTGAGTGGCACGATATGGGCGTTTTGATCGATACTCCGGCATGGTCTGTAGCGTCTAGTGGCAACTATCTTTTTATCGGGACGCCTGAAGTCATTGAAAAGAAAGGTGGCTTGTTGATTTTTGAGCTCGTCGCGGGACGCGATTGGGTGAGTATTGGCGAATTGTCTGGCGAGAGCTTGGAGGGCGCATCTCTTCTAGGTCGCTCACTGGCCGCCAGTGGTAATCGAGTGTACGTGGGCGCCACCAGCTTTGAACAGGTGGGTGCCGTAGTGGTCTTTGAGCGAAACGATCTCGGTGATTGGGTGCATAAAGCGACCCTCCAACAGGCAGATCCGGCCGACGGTGAGAGAAAAAGTCCTCAGTTTGGTCAGGGATTGGCCCTTTCTGGAAATGATTTGCTTATTGGTGCCTCGAGCAAAGCGTTTATGTTCAACACCGCCGACCTTTCGGCTGGCTATATTTCCATTGATCCGGTTGATGATCAAGCTCGTCGTGGCTTTGGTGTTGGTTTGGCCGTCGATGGGAATATTTTAGCCGTTGGGTCGCCAAACGCCGACTACGAATCAGGTTTTGCAACCGCTTACGGGCGCTCGGAAGATGGATTTTGGGACGCAAAGGGCCGTTTACAGGGTGATGTTTCGTATTTCGACCCGATTGCGACCGACGAACCTATTCGCTGTGAGGAAGGTGCTGCGGCTTACTTTCCATGTGAAAATGTCGATTTGATCTCGTTTGTGTCGACAGGAGCTTTGGTTAAAGACCGCGGTGCCACCCTTAACGATGTTTGGGGTTGGGAAGACCCGGAAACCGGAAAAGAGTATGTCCTGGCTGGACGCACGGACGGGCTTTCGTTCATTGACATTAGCGTTCCGAGCCATCCGTTGGTAGTTGGTCAAATTTCGCGGACTGAAGGCAGCACCGGATCGTGGTGGAGAGATGTCAAGGTCTATCGTAACCATGCCTACATCGTAGCCGACGGAGCACAGAACCACGGTATGCAGATATTTGACTTGACTCGCCTGCGCAGCGTGAATCCGTCAGAAATGCCGGTCGATTTTAAGGAATCGGCTCACTACACCGGTATTGCGAGCACCCACAATATTGTGATCAACGAAGAATCGGGCTTTGCCTATGCTGTTGGAAACGGTTCTGGAGGCGAGTCATGCGGCGGACAGTTGCACATGATGGACCTAAAAGACCCTCTCAAACCGGAGTTTGTGGGCTGTTTCACCACCCCTGAAACGGGAGGCACGCACGACGCCCAATGCGTCATCTACCGTGGGCGCGACGACAATTACCGCGGACGCGAAATCTGTTTTAACTCCAACGGAAAGGCCTTTGTCCTTGCCGACGTCACGGATCATGCTAATCCCGTGACCATCGCGGTTGCTGAATACCCCAACACCGCCTATACCCATCAGGGCTGGTTATCGGAGGATCACAACTATTTTTATATGAATGACGAGCTCGACGAAATGAATAAGATTGTCGACAAAACGCGAACATTGGTATGGGACGTGAGCGATCTTTCGGATCCAACCTTGGTGAATGAGTTCTATCATTCAAATGGTGCCAGCGATCACAACTTGTACATCAAAGGCAACTTCATGTACCAGTCCAATTATCAGGCAGGATTGCGGATTCTAGACATAACCGATCCAGCGAATCCCGTCGAATCAGGGCATTTTGATACAGCGCCATTCGCCGACAACGTCATGGGATTTTCGGGTTCATGGAGCAATTATCCGTACTTCAAAAGTGGCATTATAGTGGTCAGCAGCCAGGGAGAAGGTATTTTTATGGTTCGCAAAAAAGAATTGGACCTGTAAGAGGTGTAGTCGGCAGACTCTAGCTATCTGGCCAGTTTGCACCCATTCCCGAGCTAAGTAGAAGCACGAAAGGGACTCATTGCACTTGGTAATGAGTCCCTTTCATTTTAACTCGGGTGCCTTATCTCAATTCTGCGAACGCAAAGGTCACATGGAAAGGGACACAATAAACCAACACATATTTGAAGGAATCGAGTGTGGTCCCAAAAGGTACCGGGTACATTTGAGTACCGTCGGTACGAATTAGATTTCCCAGGTTTATCGCGTCCGGCGATAAGGATTCCGAATTCGATAGGAAGATGAATAAGGACGGGCCAGGGGTTACAGCAAAGTCATTAGAAAAGTCCATTCGGAGATTTCCATTCTCAATTGACACTAACTCAGCTCGTCCAGCGGTTGTCTTGCCGTTCGCGTTGGTCATAAAAGCGCCAGCGCGAAAGGTGTTGGTGTTTTCCTCAAATTCCGAATCTGAATCGGAAGAAGTCATCATGGACTCTTTTCCGCATCCAGATAGCATTAGAACGGCAAACAAAAGGGATAAAAAAGTGCGATACATTTTCGTCTAGTTATGGTTTTGCATAAAACTAAGGTGCTTTAAGAACCGAATCCTCACGCTAAGATCACTTTTTTCGATCGAGCTTATTTTGTAGGCGATTTTCTACAGCGTGCCATTCTTCTTTAATTACGCTGAAATAGACGGTATCGCGGAGTCGATCGGTCGACGTGGTCATATGTTGACGAAACGTTCCCTCAAACTCGGCACCTAGGCGCAAAATTGCGTTTCGAGACTGCATATTTAGCGCATCTGTTTTCCACTCGACTCGATTGCACTCTAGGGTGTTGAACGCGTAGCGGAGCATCAGGAGTTTTGCTTCTGTGTTTACAAACGTTCGTTGCCAAGCAGGCGTAATCCACGTCCATCCGATCTCTTGTTAGGCAAGCTGATAGCGGCAAAACGAGTGCTCCCAATGATCTGACCACTTTTCCTTTCCACGGTTGCAAATGGGAGCATATCACCCTTGGATTGACTTTCCAAGGCGGACTCGACATAGGCAACCATGTCCTCGCGCCTCACCATCGGTAATGGATTCCATTTCCAGATCGAGGGGTGATGTCCGACTTCCCACAGGGCGTCGACGTGGTCCAGCGTCAAGGGGATGAGCTGTACGTACTGGCCAGTAAGGGTGATTGGTTGAAGATGGGTCATTATTCGCAAGAGATAAGGGAGCTCAAATATACAAAAAGAAGGGCGGGCCGCTTTGCG
>JAQBZH010000090.1 GCA_027622005.1 Bacteroidota bacterium
TTCGCGGACGGGCCTTTTTGTTTAGCGGTAATATTACCCGTGCTGGAGCGATCTTGAAATGGGAAAGGAATGAACACTGGCAGGGCGATTTGGACCCCTGCGCTTTGACCGTGAATTGACGTGTGCCCCATGTCGGTCTTTTAGAAGGGATACTAGACATTCTCGTGCCTTCGTCATAAGATAGGCGGGCTAAGCGTCGCGTTATGATTCGACGTGCCCATGGAGAACAAACGTCTCTTCCACTACAATCCACCTGACATCTCACCACGGCTTCAGAGGCCTTTATCATGCTCGTTAACCGTTTAAAAGTGTTGCTTCTTGCAACTATTTTCGTGCTGGGCGCCCTCCTTGCGCCCGTTGCGAACGCCCAATACACCTCTGCAAAAGAACGTATGGAGCGCTACGATCGACACGTGTCGATGACCCAATCATCTCCGTATTCTGGTCTGGAATGGCAATTTGTCGGCCCCACCAACGTATCCGGGCGAATGACGGATGTGGCAGTCGTTCCTGGAAGGGGTGATAGTTACACGATGTATGTCGCAGGAGCTTCCGGAGGGGTTTGGAAAACAGACAATGAAGGAACAACTTGGAAGCCCGTCCTTGAACACGCGGCGTCCACTTCCATTGGGGATGTAACCATTGCACCGTCCAATCCTAACATCGTTTGGGTAGGCACGGGAGAGGCCAATATTTTTCGGAGCTCAATGGCAGGTGCTGGCATCTACAAGTCCATTGACGCAGGAGACACGTGGACGCACATGGGCCTGGCTGAAACGCATACGATCGCTCGAATTGTGATTCACCCAACCAATCCCGACATCGTCTACGTGGCAGCTTCAGGCCATGAATGGACCAAAAACCCAGATCGCGGGATCTACAAAACGACCGATGGTGGCAAGACGTGGACAAAAATCCTATATCGCGGCGAAGAAGCTGCAGGCATTGACCTCGTTATGTCTCCTGACAATCCGCAAGTTCTGTACGCCGCCCTTTGGCAACGCGTTCGACAGAAGTGGAACGATCCTCGAAACGAACCGCACTATAAAGAAAGCGGCATTTTCAAATCGGAAGACGCCGGTGCCACGTGGACAGAAATCAATAGCGGTCTGCCTGAAGCGAAATTTCGAGGCCGTATTGGCCTAGATGTTTCCGTTTCAAATCCAAATGTGGTTTATGCCTTCGTGGACAATTACGAAGCGGCTCGCGAAGCCGGAGAAGAGGAAACGGATTCCTATGGCAGGCCACGTGGACCAATTATTTACGGCGCAACCGTATATCGAAGTGACAATCGAGGCGGCTCCTGGCGTCGTTCCAGCGAGAAAAATGCCTATATGGAAGGCCTTTCCTCAACCTATGGATGGGTATTCGGCCAAATGCGCGTCGATCCGAACGATGAAAACCGCATTTATGTGATGGGGTTAGGCTTAAACGTATCGGATGATGCAGGAAAGACGTTTCGTCGGCTAAGCGGAATGCATGGAGACCACCACGGTCTGTGGATCGATCCAGATAATTCGAACTATTTGGTCAATGTGAACGATGGAGGCCTCGCCGTTTCGTATGACCGGGGAGCCAACTGGATTGAAAAGAAAGATGGCTTGCCTTTGGTCCAATTTTTTAACGTCTCTCACGATATGGGTGAACCATTCCAAGTGTATGGTTCTGTACAAGATCACGGGAGCTACAAAGGTGTTATTGATCTGAGCAGCGGTCGGTCGAAGATTCCTGCTGTGGAGTTCAAAAACGCGCCGGGTGGCGAAGGAAGCCGGCATGCGATTGATCCTACCAATTCATCTACCGTCTATTCAGCAGGATTCTACGGCACTATTTCGAGAAGTGATCTTAGCACGGGATCAAGCACGCCGATCATGCCACCGCGCGTAAATCCGGATCAGCCGCTTCGCGGACAATGGCTAGCGAAGTTTATAATCTCGCCTCACAATCCCCAGATTTTGTATCACGGAATGAACTATTTATTCCGTTCTATGGATCGGGGAAGTTCTTGGGAAGCCATTAGCCCAGATTTGACCACGAATAATTTGGCTGAATTGGGAGACATCCAGTACCAAACCATCTTTAGTGTCTCAGAATCACCGTTCAAATTTGGGTTGATTTACGTCGGTACAGACGACGGACGGGTTCACGTAACTCATAATTCGGGTGAAAAGTGGACCGAACTCACCGCCAAGTTTGCAAAAAAGCGTTGGATCTCGAAAATTGAAGCCTCGCTTTTCGACAAGGGAACGGTTTATCTAGCTCAGAATGGAAAGCGGGATGAAGACTTCACCCCCTATCTCTTTCAATCTGATGATTTTGGCGTGACCTGGAAGGATATTGGCTCTGGAATTCCATCGGGACCCATTAACGTCGTCACCCAAGATCCAACCAGCAAACACATTCTATACGTCGGCACTGATTTGGGAGCCTACATCACTGTGGATTCGGGAAAGACCTGGTCGTCCCTAGCCACTGGTCTCCCAACCACTTTTGTCAGCGACCTGACTGTACATCCAACCGAAGATATATTGGTCGCATCGACTCACGGCCGCGGTATTTATGCGATGGACATCAGACCACTACAAGAGTTTGCTGCCAACCCAACTTCTAATGCATTAACGCTTCTCGAACCAGAAGCCGTTCGCTTGCCGACCGGATTCCGCGGTGGGGCCGCATCAGCAAGGCTTTATTTCTACTCTACTACAGCAGGAACGATTGAATTCTCGATCTCCAACGAAAAGGGCGAAGAAGTTCAAAAAATATCCCCTGCTGGAAAGGTCGGCCTGAACGCGCTGGATTGGAATTTGACATCTGGGCCGAACAATCAGCGGATTTCAGAGGGTTCGTACACCGTTACGGCAAAGAGTCAGGGCGCCTCTTCTTCAGCAAAGTTAATCGTTAAACGCTAACGTTTGCTCGCCGGCGGCTTGCAACAGCGTTGTTGAAACGGCCGAAATCATAAAAGAGGGGCCTCCGCTTCGCGGAGGCCCCT
>JAQBZH010000091.1 GCA_027622005.1 Bacteroidota bacterium
CTTGGTAGGATGGAGAATACTTCCGCGAAAATATGATCGTACCGAAAAACCGCTGGATAAGATGGGCCTCGGTTCCCTGGCAGGAATACTCCTTGCGTTGGCATACGCTATTTCAGTTTTGGATACTTCCCAGTTGTCTCAGAGTCTATTGAGCTGGCGTGTTATAAACTCCATGTTGGTAATAGCCCTATTGATTCCGCTATTGATTCGGTCCAGTCGAACAGCGGCCGATCCCGTGATTCGTGTCGAGCTGTTTCGAAATCGACAGGTTGCAATATCGCTTTTAGTGGCCATAGGGGCCGGTATTTGCGAAGCAGCCTTTATCTACTTTCCAACGATTGCCGTTCTCGCGTACAACGTGACGATGTCAGAAGCCTCCTTTATGCTCCTTCCACTGATGTTTTCCGTCGCGATCGGTTCGCCGATAGCCGGAAGATTGCTGGATAAAACGGGCTCGAAGCTGATTATTTTATCAAGCATGGTTCTTCTTGCACTCGGAATGCTGGGAATTTCAACCAGTCCCGGATCGCTTCCGGTCTTTTATTTGGCCTCGGTTTTTATCGGACTTGGGCTTGCAGCGCTTTTGGGCTCGGCCCTCAGCTACATTCTTATCCACGAAGCAAAACCGGAAGAGCGCGCAACGTCTCAGGGAGTGATCACCCTATTCATTTCAATCGGACAGTTGATTTCAGCCGCGATGGTCGGGGCGATTGCGGCTTCAGCCGAAATCAAATTAGACGGGTTTCGAACAGCTTTTGCCGTGATCGTTGTCGTTACTTTTATAATTTCTGGAACTGCGTTTTTCCTGAAAAACAAGTCAGACGAGCAGAAAATGGTCCTCGGGACGAATCAATCCAAGCGAAAATAAAAGTACGGGTGGGCAGCAGACTATTTTGAAGGCGCTGCGTTTTTGGACTCGACAATCAGCCGAACAAGTCGTTCGGTCAACCACCCCGCGAACGCTACTACCACAAATTCGCGAATGGACTTAAATACTACCTTTCGAACCAAAAACTGAATGGTTCTGGGGATCAACGCACCAACGAGCAAAGCCGCTAAAAAACCCGCAATGGATTTGGAGAGGTCGGTTTTTAGAAAAGGAAGGTCGGTTTTAACAGTACTCATCTTTAGACTTCAGTTGAATGTTTGACAGCTAGTTGGCCACAAGCGGCATCGATGTCCTGACCCCTGCTTCTACGTACGGTCACCCGAACACGATCCTTCACGAGCCGAGCTATAAACAAGTTCAAATTGTTTTCACTCGATTGATTAAATCCCAATCCTGAAACCGAATTGTACATGATCAAATTTACTTTGCTAGGCGCCCGGGAAACAAGTTTTGAAAGCTCGGCGGCGTCTGCAACGGAGTCGTTGAACCCTTCAAACATGCAGTATTCATACGTAATGCCTCTGCCTGTGGTCTGAGTGTAAAATTCGATCGACTCCATTAGCGCGGTCAAATCGGTCTTTGCTTTTCGATTGATGGGCATAATCGAAGAGCGTTTGTCATCAAATGGTGAATGTAGTGACACCGCTAAATTTACTTTGTACTCTTCTTCAGCTAGCTGTCTGATTCTGCCAGCTAACCCGACTGTCGAAACGGTCAATCGACGAGCGGCTAGTCCCATTCCATCTTCAGAGGTTAATTTTTCAACCGAGCCCAGTACCGCATCGTAATTGAGCATCGGTTCTCCCATCCCCATATAGACAATGTTCGTGATTCGCTGGCCAAACGTCGAAACGGCCACGTCATTTGCCGCGCGTACCTGGTCTACAATTTCTCCGGAGGTCAGGTTTTGTTGAAACCCCATAGTCCCGGTCGCGCAGAACGAACAAGCCATGGCGCATCCCACTTGGGAAGAAACACAAACGGTAAGTCGAGACGGGTCTCCTTCTTCGTCAAAATCTGGAATCAAAACAGTTTCAACATGACGCCCAGAAGCCAAAAGAAATAGCATTTTTACGGTCCCATCCGCTGAGGTTTGAGTTCGGCTCAGCGAGATGGTTTGCAGCTTGCATTCGTTTTGGAGGCGCTCCCGAAAGGAAGCGGGCAAATTGGACATTTCGTCAAATGTTCGAGCGCCCTGTTTCCACAACCAACGGTACAGTTGGTCGGCCCGAAACCGCTTGTCGGTCATTTCTACCCACTGCTGGAGCTCGATCCTAGAAAGGGAAAGAAGATCAATCGGGTCAGACATGGGTGCAGTAGGGGTCAATTTGCTATGCGAACAAACGGTCCAAAATGATGACTAGCAGGAGTAGAGGGATATACAGAACCGAGGCTTTAAGAACCTCTCTGGCATGTAATACCGATCGAGACAGATAAAACCTCAAAACGGGCCGCAAAAACCAACCTCCCAGCAAGAGGGCCCCCACTACATATATCCAGCTGGATAGCCCTAAAAATAAAGGCAAGACCGAAAAAAATATCATTCCTAGGGTATAAAAGATCATTTGTCGAGCCGTTGCAGTTCCTTCAATATCCTTAACGGTTAGCATAGCAAACCCACCCTTTTCGTAGTCTTTTTTATACATCCAAGCCAGGGCGTAAAAGTGCGGCATTTGCCAACACAGCAGGACGCCGAATAGTACCCAACCGCCCGGACCTACTGAGCCCGTCGCCGCGGTCCAACCGCCGAGCACAGGTAGCGCACCTGGAAGGGTTCCGATGAGTGTATTCAGCGAAGACTTCCGCTTCATGGGTGTGTAAACGAACAGGTAGAGCGCCACGGTGGCGGCCGCAAGAACGCCTGTCAATGGGTTGGTTAGAGGGCACAACAACCCCACTCCGACAATGACCAAAGCTAATCCAAACCATTTGGCTTGATCCGGGGTGATTCGACCAGAAGGAATAGGTCGGTTGGAGGTTCTTTTCATTAAACCATCCAGTTCCCACTCCAGATAGTGGTTTAAGGCGCATCCACCTGCGGAAGACATTGCTATCCCGACGAGGGCCCACGTTAGCAACCA
>JAQBZH010000046.1 GCA_027622005.1 Bacteroidota bacterium
GGTTGTTGGCTTTGAGAATGTGAAGCCGGGGGCGCGCAAAGCGCGACCCCGGCTTCTTTTATTTCCACGCGTGTTATATTGCCCGCATTATCTCTGAAAAGTCCAAAAACGCCTGTACTGCCCATGGCCGCCCCACTTCGACTGATCATTGGATTAGGCAATCCTGGTCCGTCGTATGACCGAACCCGACACAATATTGGATTTGAAGTAATTGACGCTCTTTCTGAGAGGATCAATGAACCCTTTAAACAGAAGGGCCAATCGTTATTTGCCAAAGGAGCATGGCGAGGACGTCCAGTGGGTCTCGTAAAGCCTCAGACCTTTATGAACCGCAGTGGAACGGCGGTGGAGGATCTCGTACGAAAAAACGGACTTTCTCCCCAGGACATCATGGTCATTGTTGATGATATTCATCTTGCTACCGGAGTCATTCGAATCCGTGGAGAGGGTGGAACCGGGGGGCATAACGGATTGGAAGACATAGCCGACTGGCTTGATTCCAACAAATTTCCTCGCATGCGTATCGGTGTTGGAAATAATTTTGGCTCGGGGCAGCAAGCCAACTACGTCCTCGAGACGTTTTCGGATGATGAGCGACCCTTAATGGACAAGGCTGTCGAAAAAGCGCGAGATGCTTGTTTGGCTTTCGTTACGGATGGCCTCATGACGGCCATGAACCGGTACAACGGCTAAAAACTGACCTCTCACAGCCTAGTTACTGAACAACGACCATTTTGGAAATCCGAGTCGATGGACTATTTACGCTCAGAATATACATGCCGGGGTGAAGACCCATGGTAGACAAAGTGTACTCCTGCGGTCCTGCCATCATCGGACGGGTAAGCAGACTAGAGACTCGGCGTCCGAGCAAATCAAAAATATCCAATTCAATATTTTCCGAAATTGCAGATTGGAATCGAACAGACAGTTGGTTTTGGGCCGGATTTGGATAGGTCTCCAAATTGGAAAGCCCGGACGGGATTTGACCCAAATCCTCGGTACGTACACCAATGCTAAAATATACTCGAAGCCTCGGGCGATTAATGGCGACGCTATTCTCCCGAGAATCAAATCGTTTGGTTGTTCTGGAAGTGGCCTGTTCATTTCCCAAAATGGCCCACCCAAAATTGGTCGCAGGGTTATCCCGCCAACCTTTGACCGTGGCCGTTAACGTCAGTCCCCGCCAAGAATAAAAGCCGGTATTGCTAACGCTTCGATTTGCGTCTGATTCGCTATCAAAAGAACCGCCAGCCGTGGACCAAGTCAGGGTCGAGTGTATGCGGTGGGTCCAGGTGGCATCTCCGGTGGCGGCCGGGGCTCCTTGGCCTTCTTCTGTAGGAGCGTCTGAGGTCGACTCGCCCCACTCTGCAGACATTTGGTGTAAGCCTACGTTGTTCAAGCCCGAAACACTTTTTGACATATGCAGCGTGACCACGGCGCTGTCAATGCGAGCTCCAGCGGGAATGATGTTTTCCAAGGAAAAATAAATGAGTCCGCGTCGTAATTCCCCCGAAGAGGATGTCCGGCCAGCAAACAAGAATTGTCCGCTACCGTTGCTGATTCCGCCGTTGGCTTGTTGGTATAACGTATTGTCTTTTGAAGCTATAATGTCAACGTTTGTTTGGCAAAAAGCGGCATCAGACATCAGGGAAGCGATCCCCGTGAACAGGATGATTAAGAATCGTTGCGGGAGGTTGGGTATGAGTCTTGACATTCGACTTGCTGGTTATTTTCGACTGAAATAAACAGAAAGAATTCCTCATCTTCAATCACCCTCTAAATCGAATTTTATTCCATTCGAAATGAAAGCATTCAATAGCGCCCTAATGCCCATTTTTTCACACCAAAACAGCCTTCGTCTGGAAGCGCTTCCAGCCAAATAAAATTCTTGGTTTACGAACATAAAAAGAAACTGTAAAACGGTATTTTTGGCGGATTCAGCCTATTTCTAATTTTTGGAGCTTCGTGCTCTTAAATACTTCAGAGGATCTTCTAAGTAATGGATATCGCCACATTGACCTACCTAGTTCCGGTCACCGGACTAATTGCCCTGTTGTACGCATATACCCGTGCTCAGTGGATCAATAAGCAGGATGTTGGAACCGAATTAATGGCCGAGTTGGCTCAATCAATCGCGGAAGGAGCCCGTGCTTTCCTTCGTCAAGAGTATCGCGTATTGGTTGTTTTCGTTATCGTCGTTGCCTGTTTATTGGCTTGGGCCAATGCGGGATTAGACGGTTCCTCTTGGATGATGTCAGTATCCTTCTTAGTTGGCGCCTTTTGTAGCGCACTAGCTGGCTTTATTGGAATGAATGTGGCCACGAAAGCCAACGTTCGAACGACTCAAGCCGCACGTACCGGTTTGGCGCCAGCATTGAACGTAGCCTTCTCCGGTGGATTGGTTATGGGCCTTTGTGTGGTAGGTTTAGGGATTTTTGGTCTAGGATCGCTTTTCATTGCTTACGATACTATGACCGACTGGAATGTGATTAAAGTGATCAGCGTGATTTCTGGATTTTCGCTTGGAGCTTCGTCCATCGCCCTTTTTGCACGTGTTGGAGGAGGTATCTATACCAAAGCAGCCGATGTGGGCGCCGACTTAGCTGGTAAAGTCTATGAAGGCATTCCAGAAGATGATCCACGCAACCCCGCCACCATTGCCGACAACGTTGGAGACAACGTGGGCGATGTCGCAGGTATGGGTGCGGATCTTTTTGAAAGCTACGTAGGCTCGATTATCGGAACCATGGTATTGGGAACCGCCTTTTTGGGTCTAACTGAGTTCCAGTCCGGTGCTTATGGCGAACTTAGCGCCATTTTGCTCCCGCTCATGTTGGCAGGCGTCGGTATTTTAGTATCCATTGCAGGCTCTTTCTTTGTCAAAGTAAAAGAAGGCGGCAACCCACAGCACGGCTTGAATATGGGTGAATTTGGAGCCGCAGGCCTCATGGCGGTCTTGTCCTACTTTATTATCACCATTTTGCTACCTGAAAGCTGGGTTGTGGGCGAACAGTCGTATACGTCTCTCGGCGTGTTTTATGCCGTTCTCATTGGATTGGCTGCCGGGACGATTATCGGATTGGTAACCGAATATTATACAGCCACCGACAAGCCACCCGTTTCGGGGATTGTGCGTCAATCAGTTACCGGGTCAGCCACTAATATCATAGCGGGCCTCGGTGTGGGTATGTACTCAACCTTAATCCCTACGATAGTATTGGCGTTGAGTATTATTGGAGCGTTTTCTTTTGCGGGGATGTACGGCATTGCTATCGCCGCTGTTGGAATGCTCTCCGTTACGGGTATTCAGTTGGCCGTGGATGCGTATGGCCCCATTTCGGACAACGCTGGTGGTATTGCTGAAATGGCTAAGCTTCCAAAAGAGGTTCGGGAACGAACAGACAAATTGGATGCGGTAGGTAATACGACCGCCGCTATCGGGAAAGGTTTTGCCATCGGTTCGGCGGCTCTTACAGCGCTAGGTCTTTTTGCCGCGTATATGCAAACGGCTAAAGTTCCAAATATTGACGTTGCCAATCCTACGATTTTGGCTGGTCTATTGATTGGTGCTATGCTTCCTTACGTGTTTTCGGCCATGACAATAGGCGCTGTGGGCCGTGCGGCTGCAGAAATGATTAAAGAAGTGGGCCGCCAGTTTGCGGAAATTCCCGGTCTACGCGAAGGAACAGCCAAAGCAGATCACGAACGCTGTATAGAAATTTCCACCAAGGCAGCCATCCGCGAAATGCTTCTTCCTGGATTGATGGCCGTCATCATACCCGTTGGAATCGGTTTTATTGACAAAAGTATGCTGGGTGGCCTGTTGGCGGGCGTGACGGTCTCGGGCGTTTTGTTCGCTATTTTTCAGTCGAACGCCGGGGGCGCCTGGGACAATGCCAAAAAAATGATTGAAGGCGGGGTTACCATCGACAATAAGCATTACGGAAAAGGCTCTGAAGTACACAAAGCTTCGGTAGTTGGAGATACCGTTGGCGATCCGCTCAAGGATACTTCGGGTCCGTCGCTAAACATTTTGATTAAGTTGATTGCGGTCGTGGCTTTGGTCATTGCTCCCTTAATCGCGTAAATTAAGTGCTGATGTGGCCCGAGGAGGGATCTGAAACAGATCGCTCCTCGGGCGTATCACCCAATGACCCGTTCTGTCGTTCTATTTTGTCAGTTTAACTGACAACCATCAAACCCATAAGATGTCCCATGGCCAAAGTTGAAGTTTCGATGCCTAAAATGGGCGAGAGCATCACAGAGGGCACCGTAATTGAGTGGATCAAAAAACCCGGCGATGTAGTCGAGTTGGATGAGGCCCTTTTGGAGATCGGAACCGATAAAGTAGACACTGAAGTTCCATCTCCAGCTGCAGGAATATTGGCCGAGATTAGGGTTGCAGCCGGCGATACGGTGGACGTGGGGACGATAATTGCAATCATTGAAACGGATGTGACGGTCGGGATAGGCAATACCGCGCCTCCACAGGCGCCTGAGCCTCAAAAAGCACCGGGGCAGGCCGCTCCGGTTGTTTCGCAGGCAGCTTTCGCCGCTTCGGCACCCCTGGCACCAACAATGCCTGCACCAACTGTTGCTCCTTCTCCTGCTAATGGCGCGCCGAAGGCAGCCGGAATGGTTGACGTTTTAATGCCAAAGATGGGCGAAAGTATTATGGAGGGAACGGTATTGGTGTGGCACAAAAAGCCCGGCGATGCAATCGATCTCGATGAAACACTATTGGAAATTGCCACAGATAAAGTTGATACCGAGGTTCCATCGCCTTCAGCGGGATTTGTACACGAGATTTTAATCGCGGAAGGTGAAACGGTAGACGTCGGAACGAAAATCGCCGTTATTGCAACATCGGTAACACCATCAGCGACCCTTTCGCCTGCTGCTAAAGCCCCTGAATCCGCTGCGATTCCTTCGGTCGTAGCCGCCCCTGTCAGTTCCGCTACTGCCCCAGCTACTTATTCCATGGCTATAAGGACGGATTTGGTGGGTTCTGGAGATGGAGCCCCCATTCCCCGGACAGGCCCGGGAGGCGAGTTCTTTTCTCCGCTGGTACGTTCTATCGCGGACAGCGAAAAGGTATCGTTGGCAGAATTATTGTCCCTAAACGGTTCGGGACACGAAGGTCGCGTAACAAAGGCGGACCTGGTGGCTTATTTGAGTGCTCGCGGAAAGAGTCAAGCACCGATGGCAACGGTAAGTGCTCCTGTTAAGGTTCAACCTTCGGTATCGTACGAACCCACTCCCGTTCAGGCCAGCCCGGATGGCCGAGTAGAAGTCATTAAGATGGACCGCATGCGTCAGATTATTGCTGAGCACATGGTCCGATCCAAAGCCACGTCGGCCCACGTTACTTCCTTTGCTGAAATTGATGTGACCAATCTCGTTAAGTTGCGGGAAGCCAACAAAGAAGCGTTTTTGAAGCGAGAAGGCATTAAACTTACCTATACGCCGTTTTTCGTTTTTGCGGCTGTTGAAGCGCTCAAAGAACATCCGATCATGAACGCATCGGTTGTAGGAAATGAAATCCATGTTCGAAAGGATTACCATATTGGTATTGCAGTGGCCATCGGTAAAACAGGCTTAGTTGCTCCGATCATTCGCGACGCCGGACAAAAGAACGTAATCGGAATGGCTCACGCAGCCGCCGATTTGGCTGAACGTGCCCGATCCAAACAATTGATGCCCGATCAACTTCAGGGTGGTACTTTCACCGTCACCAACGTAGGTTCGCTCGGTTCGATCATGGGAACACCCATTATCAACCAGCCACAAGTCGCGATTTTGGCTACGGGCGCTATCACCAAGCGGCCTGTGGTAATTGAAGATGAACGATTTGGAGACACGATCGGCATCCGTAGTATGATGTATGTCTCACTCTCATACGATCACAGAATTGTCGACGGAGCCATGGGATCATCCTTCTTGAGAAAATATGTCGAAGTGATGGAGTCCTTCGGGCCCACGGGAGACATTTAATGTCCGTTATTGACTTTTAGGGAAAAAGGTGCGTCCTTACGTTTCGGATTTTCGCCGCAAGTGGCGCTAACCCGTATCATCCGTATCAATGGTCCCTTGTATGGGGTATCCCCCTGTTTCTTCTTCCGCGGACGCTAGCTCGGCCAAAACTGGACTCCAATTGACCATTGGTCAACTCTCGGTCCAGATACAGGAGTTCCTCCGCACGTATTTGAGAGATAAGAGCAGCGAAACTGTAGGTACCTACCGTCGGTCGTTGAATGAATTTGAGCGCTGGTTTTCCATTCCGGGTCGGGATTTTTCGTTTCAGCCTCATGAAATCGAGTCCTACAAGTCCTATTTGATGGAGGAGCGAGGCCTGCATCAAGTCTCCGTATCTACGTATTTAACAGCGCTGAGGCGTTTGTGCCAGTTTTTGGTTGATTCCGGCCTTTTAAAGGATAACCCGGCAAAACAAGTTAAAGGAAACCGAAGACCAAGTACCCACTCCCGGCGAGTCCTTTCTCAAGACGATGTCGAACGCTTAGTCAATTCTCTTCCTACTCAATCTGAGATTGATAAACGGGATCGCGCCATCATTTTTACGATGCTGTTCGGCGGGTTGAGCGAAATTGAAATCACTCGAGCGGACGTGAAAGACCTCGAGCAGACGTTGATGGGTTGGTACCTTCGAATTCAGGGGAAAGGGCATACCCTCAAAGACCAGCAGGTTCCTATCGACCCCCCGGTAATGGATGCGGTCCGGCTTTACCTCGATACGAGAGGCCGAATTCGGCCCGAAGATGCCCTATTTGTATCTCATGGGCATCGCTCCGAGGGCAAACGACTCAATACACGCTCCGTTCGAAGCCGAATAAACGCCCATTTCGAAGCCGCTGGCATCAAAAAAGAAGGGATATCCCCTCATAGCCTCACGCACACGGCCGCTTTGTTGTGGCTCAACGATGGTATGCGAATTGAGGATGTGAAACAGCGCATGCGTCACGGCACGATCGATACAACCATGATTTACTTCCGTAAACAAAGCTCCTTGGAAGATTAATGACGGTGCAGCTTTTTCGGATTTACAGCTTGCTGACAATCGAAAGACGATGCAATGATCCAAGCGAAGACCAAGAATTGAACGAATAATCAAATCCAATTTGTGCGATCACGATTCCGACGCCTGTACTGAAGCCGGCCATGTCCAATCGAGTTTTAACTTTCAAATCTTGGTGGCGTCGGTGGTCATAACCGAAACGTACCTGAAAGGCTTTGCTGAACTGAAATTCGCCGGCTATTTTTAAATGATTCAAAACAGAACCCAGGCTACCGTTGCCTTTTTCTCCGCCGTCCAGCTTTTGTAGTCGATATCCAGTTATGGATATCAACAGGGGCAAATAGGCCAGTTTTTGCGTAAAACCTAGCCTTACATCCATTGGCAACGAATCGGACCGATTTCCAATCGAAGAAAAAACGACGCCCAAGTTGTGCGCAGATGCCGAAAAAGAAGAACGCGCTTCTGGGTTATTATAGGTAAGCCCCGCGTCGAACGAGGCTGCCGCAGCCGAATTGGATGCGATAGAGGAGCGGGATATGTTCACGGATGCGCCGTATGCCCAACTTTTGTTCCAGGCTCGTGAACCACCCACGGATAGAGTCATATCGGATGCGCCAAACGTGCCTGTTTTTTCCCCTTGATCGTTGCGCTCGTCAAAAGAGCCAAAAGACAAATATCGGAGCCCGACGGCGAAAGTACCCAGAGAATCCAGATGTCTAGCGTAGGAAAGCCACCCCGCGTTGATGTCTGACACATGATTCAAATAGGAAAAAGCCAATCGACGATCTGCCAAAGGAGTCAACAGCGCTGGATTGGAAAAAAGGGCACTTCCATTTGATTCCGCCACTGCCGTGGAAGATCCAGCCATGGCAGCGCTTCTGGCAGAGGGATCCATTTGCAATACCGGAAAGCCAGAGGACTCAATTTGGGCAAAAGCAGGCGAAAATGCACTCCAGAGCACCAAACATACAGCGGCAGCTAAACCGGAGCGCTTTAAGCGACTAAAAGAATGCGAATTCCGTAAATTCAATGGCAGACTAGCTTTTTGTGGCAATTGGGTAACTCAGATCTGCTTTCAACCGCAACCCTCGATCCATGTTCTCCAAAGTAAACGTTGTTCAACTCCTTAAAAATGCGAACGATTGGAGAATACACCCGTTGATGGGAACGATGCCCCGATTGAGGGCGTGTGATTGTGATTGTTTAGCTGGAATGTCGGGGCTAGTCCCATCCCTTTCGGATAGAATGCCGCAGATGACGTTCTTGTTTACCCAGGCCCTCCGCCTTTATACACCTGACTATGCTTAAGTTACTCAAACGGATTTTTGGCGATAACCGCGAACGTTCTATCAACAAACTCTGGCCCGTTGTAGATCAAATCAATGCTGAGTATTCGAAATTAGCAGCGTTGACCGACGCAGAGCTCCAGGCGAAAACGATCGAGTTTAAGGACCGGATTAGTGCGGCCCTCAGCGGGATCGAAAACGACCGGAAGGATATTGAAAAGCAACTCAAAGACCGGCAGGTGGCGGAGGACAATGGAAACGCCCACACCATGTCCACCGAAGAACGGTTGGATCTCTACGACGAACTCGATGAGTTAGACAAGGAATGGTACGTTGCTCTCGAAGCGATTTCCAATGAGATCCTGCCTGAAGCTTTTGCCGTAGCCAAAGACGCTTGTCGCCGGATGGTTGGAAGGGAGTGGGAAGCCGGAGGACGAACGGTTCGCTGGGATATGGTCCCCTACGACGTCCAGATGCTGGGCGGGGTAGCCATTCATCAAGGCAACATCGCCGAAATGAAAACAGGAGAAGGTAAAACCCTGGTGGCTATTGCGCCGGTTTACCTCAATGCATTGACCGGAAAAGGGGTTCACTTAATTACGGTAAACTCCTATTTGGCGCAACGTGACGCCGAGTGGATGGGGCCGGTTTATGGCTTTCTCGGCTTGAAAGTGGACGTGATAGACAAGTACGAGCCTCATACCGAAGGGCGAAAAAATGCGTACATGGCCGATATCACCTACGGTACGAACAACGAGTTTGGCTTTGACTATTTGCGCGACAACTCGTTTGTAAACGACCCTGAGCATTTACAGCAACGTGGACACCATTTTGCGATCGTGGATGAGGTGGACTCCGTCCTGATTGATGAAGCCAGAACACCGCTTATCATTTCAGGTCCGGTACCTCAGTCCGACGAAACCCAATTCGAAGAATTCAAAGGAAACGTCGAAAAACTCGTTTTTTCGCAACAAAAACTGGTTGCTGGATTCATTGCTGAAGCAGAAAAGCTGCTTCAACTTAGAGATGAGGCGTTGGCCGCCGGAGATTCTAAATTAGCTTCCCAACACGAATCGGACGCTGGTTTATGTCTTCTTCGGGCGCACCGGGGGTATCCGCGTAACAAGAAGTTGCGCAAGGTTTTGCAGGAAACGGGGCTCGAGCAATTGCGCCAAAAAACAGAGTATTTTTACCTTCAGGATAACGGCAAGAATATGCCAATCGTAGATGCAGAATTACATTTTGCCTACGACGAAAAGCAGCGCTCGATCGAGATGAGCGAACAAGGGCGGAGTTTCATCGGGCGGGCAGCCGGTCAGGATGAAAACCTTTTCATTTTACCTGATTTGGGCGAAATCGTGGCCTCCCTAGAGAAAGAGGAAGTGGTCCGGACCAAGGAAATCGAAGAGGTGCTTGCGTCAGATACCAGCTTGACGGACGAAAAAAGAACGAACAAATTCGAGAACGATGTTCGAGTTTTGCAAAACGAGCTAGCCGAGAAAAAGCGAGGATCTTACGCTGATTACTCGGCTGCCGCGGCCCGTCTTCACGCCATTGAACAACTCCTCAAGGCTTATATGTTGTTCGAAAAGGACACGGAGTACATCGTTCAGGAAGGCAAAATCATGATTGTTGATGAGCATACGGGGCGTGTGCTCGGTGGTCGACGTTATTCGGATGGGTTGCATCAGGCTATTGAAGCCAAGGAAGGAGTCAAGATTCAAGCGGCAACCCAAACGTACGCCACCATTACCCTGCAGAATTACTTCAGGATGTATCACAAACTGGCTGGCATGACCGGAACGGCCGAAACCGAATCAGAAGAGTTCTTCAAGATTTATAAGATGGAAGTCATCGTGATACCGACTAACCGTCCAGTAACCAGACGAGATCTGGATGATTTGGTGTTCCGCACGAAGCGAGAAAAACTCAGCGCTGTGATTCAGAAAATTCAAGAATACAATGCCAAAGGTCAGCCGGTACTGGTCGGAACCACGAGCGTTGAGTCCTCTGAAACGTATTCCAGAATGCTCACGAGGGCCGGTATTAAGCACAATGTGTTAAACGCCAAGCAAGATCGGGTAAAAACGGAAGCATTAATCGTAGCAGAAGCTGGCCAAAAGGGTGCGGTTACCATCGCTACCAACATGGCCGGTCGTGGAACAGATATTAAGCTAGGCCCAGACGTTGTCGAAGCTGGAGGGCTGGCCATCATCGGAACTGAACGCCACGAAGGGCGACGTATTGATTTGCAGCTTCGTGGACGAAGCGGCCGCCAAGGTGACCCGGGCGAAAGCCAATTTTACGTTTCGCTCGACGACAACTTGATGCGTCTTTTCAGTTCGGACCGGGTGGCCAAAGTGATGGACCGGCTAAATTTGGAAGATGGAGCCGTTATTACCCATCCTTGGGTTAATAAGAGTATTGAACGCGCCCAAGGAAAAGTTGAGCAAAACAACTTTGGGATTCGTAAACGGCAATTGGAGTACGACGACGTGCTCAACGCGCAGCGTCAAGTCATTTATGATCGACGGAACCACGCGTTAAAAGGAGATCGCCTGGCAGGCGACATCGAAGATCAGTTACACAACATTATTGATCGCCTCGTAAAAGAGCATCATGGTGAAGGTGATGTCGATTTACTTCGTGAGGATCTGCTCCGGTTCTTGGCATTTGACTTCGATATGTCTCTCGAAACCTTCCACAAACTCGGGGACGACGGAGTGGCCGACTTTATCTTTGTAGAGGCCACAAAGATGTATGAGAGAAAGCGGACAGCGCTCGCAAGACCGTTTTTTGAGAGCATGAAGCAGATAGCCTCGGGAGATGCCGAGAAAAAGCCTGAAAAAGTGTTTGTGGACTTTACCGACGGACGTCGAATTATGCGGGCCGTTGTAAAAGTTGAAGACGCCATCACCTCGCAGGGTCAAGAGGTCAATGATGCGCTTGAACGAGTAGCATCCTTGTCCTTGATTGACAATCACTGGACTGAACATCTACGCAATTTGGATGAAGTCAAGGAAGGGATTGGACTTCGAGCCTATGGACAGCGCGACCCGCTCATTGAATACAAAATGGAAGCGTACAAATTGTTCGCTGAAATGATGGAAACCATCAATGAAGAAGTTGTATCCTTCGTCTTTCGTAGCGGACCACTGGCCAGTCAGCAACGAGAAGCGGCCCGGACCGCTGCTCCGCGTAAATTAGACCCGAGAAGAGCTAAAACCACCCACGACGCCCCCTCTTCATCGTTTGGAGTAGGAGCGACGGGATCCAACCAAGCAGCAGGAAAAGATCCAAGTGCTAAGGCTGCACCGGTTATTGCTGACGACAAAGTGGGTCGTAATGACGTCTGCCCTTGTGGGAGCGGGAAAAAATACAAACATTGCCACGGCAAACTTTGATCTAAGCCATTTTGCTACTACGCCTCTACATCCGAGATTTTGCACTAATCGATGAGCTTGAGGTCGAATTCAATTCCGGCCTGAATATCGTCACGGGCGAAACCGGCGCGGGGAAGTCGATTATTGTAGGGGCCTTAAAGCTGATTTTGGGCGACCGTGCGTCCATGGACGTGGTTCGACCAGGCGGCAAGAAAGCGATTGTAGAGGGTATTTTTGAAGCAACCACCGAGGATTCTGTGGTATCGCTTTTACGCGAGAATGATATTGAAGAGGCCCCGACCCTCATTCTCAGAAGGGAAATCAGTGCAACACAAAGCCGTGCGTTTATCAACGATTCCCCTGCCACGTTGACCTTGCTAAAGCAAGTGGCTTCCGAATTGGTAGACCTACACGGCCAGCACGAACATCAATCCCTTCTCCGGACAGAAACGCATCTCGATTTGGTTGATGGATTTGGGGGACTTGAGTCGTTGGTCAGGTCCTATGCTGAACAGTATGATCTCGTCCAGTCTATTTCTTCCAAAAAAGATAAGATTTCGAGTCGGGAGCGCGAATTGCAACAAGAGCGAGAAATGCTGGAATATCAGATTTCTGATATTGACGAAGTTCGGCCAGCGCCCGACGAAGAAGACGAATTGGAAGCTGAAAGACGCATTTTATCCAATGCCGAGCGGCTGTTCGAAGCTACTTCGTCGTTGTTTGATCTGCTTTACAACTCCGACAATGCCATCGGGGATTTGCTGGTCCGAGCCAGAAATGAACTTCAAGACCTTTCCCGAATCGACGAAGGATTCGAATTGATTAGAGCTGAAATTGCGTCTGCACAGATATCGGTTTCAGAAGCGGCCTCCTTTTTACAGGATTACAACTCTCGTATCGAATTCAATCCCGAAAGGCTTGAGGTAATTCGAGAGCGTTTGATCGATTTTGATCGATTGAAGCGTAAATACGGCGGTACGATTGAGGCCGTTTTGGCCCACAGACAGGACATCCAAGAACGATACGCCTTGGCTTCGGATTTTGAAGGCGTTTTAAACCGATTGACTGCCGAGTTTACGACGGCCTGCGAACATCTTTCGGATGTCGCCATGCGCCTTTCGCATAAACGAAAATCAGTTTCCGCTCAAATAGAAGCTGCCATCGTCAAAGAATTAGCCACGCTCGGGATGCCAAATAGTCGATTTGTGGTAGAGTTGGCCCGAAAAGTGGATCCTAAAGGCTGGGTTACAAACGGCTCTGAGCAATTAGCTGCAGGTCCTCGAGGCGTCGACTCGGGGGTCTTTTACGTTTCGACTAACCCCGGCGTAGAACCAATGCCAATGACGAAAGTGGCTTCCGGAGGAGAAGTGTCCCGGATCATGTTGTCCCTCAAATCCATCCTGGCCAAAAGCGCCCGGATGCCGATTCTGATTTTTGACGAGATAGATACGGGCATATCGGGTGCTATTGCCCAACGGGTAGGGGATTGCATGTTGGAACTCGGCCGTTATCATCAGATTATAGCCATCACTCACTTACCACAGGTTGCCGCGGCAGGAGAGACCCATTTCAAGGTTAAGAAATGGACCGAAAATGGCGAAACACGGACCTCCATGATCAAACTTTCCGATACCGAAAGAAGAGTTGAAGTGGCTTCGCTTCTGAGTGGTACCGAAGTGACTGAAGCGGCACTCCGGAGCGCGCGCGAGTTACTTGAAAGTCGTCCTAGCACTTCTCGATAGCGCTGATTTTTGTCCAAACCCCCTCAAAACCCGTAATTCATGTCACTTTCGCGTTCGACTATCAAATTTGGAACTGACGGGTGGAGGGCCATCATAGGAGACGGCTTTACGCTGGACAACCTAGAGCGCGTGGCCAGAGCAACAGGAGAATGGCTGTTGGACGAGTATGGAGCCAAAGCTTCCGTCGTGATTGGTTATGATACCCGATTTCGGGGCAAGGATTTTGCCGAACACACCGCAGTCGTCCTGGCCTCCATGGGCGTTTCGGTAGTATGCGCCGACGAGTTTGCTCCAACACCAGCAATATCATGGGCCACAACGCATTACAGTCATTGCGCGGGCATTGTTATAACGGCTAGTCACAATCCTCCCGAATACAACGGATTCAAGATCAAAGGACATTTTGGTGGCTCGGCCCTGCCTGAAATGGTAGCCGATGTCGAATCTCGTCTAAAAGAATACCAAGCAATTGATTACCCACTCTTTAAGACGTTGGTAGACAAGGGCTCCATCGAGCCTTTTCCGGTTAAAAGTCGCTATACTGAGTACTTGAAAACCGTCGTAAACCTTGAGTTGATCCGTCAATCAGGCATTACCATTGTCCACGACGCTATGTTCGGAGCGGGCCAGGGAATCTTGTCGTCTCTTTTAGGAGCGGATCGGGTAATTGAGCGCCGTTGCACCATCAATCCAGGTTTTGAAGGAGTACCGCCTGAGCCCATCGAGCGAAACCTCAACCTTTTGCGAAGCGATATCATTGGCAACGGGGCGGATGCAGCTATTGCAAACGACGGCGATGCCGACCGCATCGGAATGGCAGACGAACACGGAAATTACGTCGATTCTCACCGTTTGCTGGCCCTTTTGGTGGATTATCTCCACACAGACAAAAAGCTGAAAGGCTCTGTGGTTAAAACATTTTCGACTACTGATTTGCTTGACAAAATGTGCGCCACGCTTGGAATATCGTTAGAAACGACAGCCATTGGCTTTAAATATATCGGCGACAAGATATTAAAAGGAGATGTACTAGTAGGCGGAGAGGAATCTGGCGGTATGGCCGTAAAAGGGCATATTCCGGAGCGAGATGGAATATTTATCGGGTTGGTAATTCTGGAGATGATGGCTAAAAGAGGCAAACAATTGTCCTCTCTGGTAGCCGATTTGCACGAAGCGTACGGCTATCATGGTTATTTTCGAGCCGACGCGCACATCTCGGAGGCCCAAAAACAACGGATCCTGATCCTATTGAAGGATCAAGGCGGATTAAAGTCCATTTCGGGTCGAACCGTCACGACAGTCGAAGATCTCGACGGATACAAACACCGAGTAGAGGGTGGATGGCTACTAATTCGGCCCTCAGGGACAGAACCCGTATTAAGAGTTTATGCTGAGGCGGAATCTGAAGTGGCAGCCCAGCAGCTTGTGAGCGATGCGCTCACCCAGTTAGGGGTTTCCTGAGCGTCTACCACGCTGCATCAGAAGAAAAGGCTAAACCAACGGATCTAATTCCATCCATCGTGGATTTAGAACGGCCGCAAGCTCACTCATTATCATGGCCGTGGCGCCCCATATCTGATATCCCGAGAAAGCAAAAAAGGGAATTTGTCGTTGTTCTCCAGCCAATTCGCGAACAAAAACTTCCCGCTTTTCCGGTAAAATGAGTTCGTGTGCGCGGACCCCGAACATAGCGGCTACTTCCTCCGATGTTTTGCTCATGTCCGGGCGGGTATTTACCAACCCTACGAACGGGTACACACAAAAATTGGAAGGTGGGATATACAGTGGTGTTAAGGCGCCAATCACGTCAATACTAGACGCCGGGATAAACACTTCTTCTTCCGTTTCTCTGACCGCGGTGTCGTGTAATTCTTCGCCGATTTCGCGACGGCCCCCGGGAAAAGCCACCTGCCCTGCATGCTTAGTCATTCCTTCAGGCCGCACGGTCAACAAAAGTTTAGCTCGTCCCTTTGAACATGGATAAAAAAGAGCTAAAACGGCGGCTTCCCAGCATTGCTTGGATTCAACCGAGGCCATTTCCGGTTGTTTTCGAGCCAAAGGTGCCATTTGAAACTGAGCGACCTGCCCTGGAAGTGGTTGGGACATCCGCGTTATCAAAAGGTCTCGAAATTCCGAAAAAGAAAATTGGTCAATCATGGCACGCTTATGTGCTCAGCGCCCTAATTGGTTCCAATAAGGAGATTTTTTGGCCGCTCCACGCCTTTAACCTAGTTGTTGGAAAACACGTAGTCGGAGTACGCCGTTTCGTGATCCAGCTCAGCCGTTGTCGTTCTAAGGCGTCGTTGCATCGTAAAACGGCCTTTAACGGTGCGCCAAACAGGGAGATCAAGGCCATTTATTCGCTCATACATGGCCTGGACTTCCAGAACGCGCTCACCCGGCATCATCAATCGAGAAGAAGACATCACGAGTTTGCTGACGGATTGATCAAACCAAAAAGACACTCTTTCCACAGGTGGTCCGCCTCCCGGAGGACCTCTACGGTCTCCATTCGGAGGTCCAAAATTTGGATTTCGTAGTCCTGGAGGCCCTTGACCCTGACGGCCCGGCCTCTGGTCCTCTCCGAAGCCTAATCGATTCGGTGGACCTTCCGCGACAAAGTTGAATCGGATGAGCTCTTCACCATCAATCGTTTCCTCTATGGGCCCGCTTAACCCGCGCAATCTCTTAAAAAAATGAAAGGGCGCCGTAAAATTGTACAAAAGGGGTCCTAATTCTGAGCTCATCATGGACGTTAGGGCTTGCTGAACGCGTCGAGCTTCGGACGTGTCCAATTTCTCTCCGTTCAGAATAAACTCTTCGACCTCTGGTCTATGGGCCGCCCCTTCCGGATCGCCCGAAAATCGGATTTGAATTTGCGCATCTCGCTTACCATTACTCGTCTTGACTACATGACGAACGTTGGCTTTGACTTCGAATTTCGAAAAATTGGAAAGAGCACGCTGCTGACTTTCAGCCCAGGACCTTACGGCTCCTCGTTCTTTCTGCTGGCGTGCGTACGATGGTTCCGCCAGACTCAACATCAAAATGCCCATAAGGACCATTTTGTAGGTTTTCATTTGAGTGTACTTTTTGTAACGGTGTTTCAGCTGATGGCGGGACAAGTGAATGGGGCGATTCCAAAGAAGTATACCTTGAGGAAAAATTCGAGTTGTCACAAAACTATGGAATTTTACCCCTAGGTGACCGCGTAGGACGTAATTCACCTATATTGGTTTAAAATCATAAGGCCTTAGAACATGGTTATGGCTCCAAATATCTTACTCGTTGAGGACGATGTCGAACTCAGTCAGCTCGTTTCGAGGCGATTGATCGAATCTGGCTACGAGGTTCGAATAGCTGAAACGGGTACTTCCGCCCTTTCAGAGGTGGCATTGAAAGCCCCGGATTTGGTGTTGCTCGACATTATGTTGCCGGAACTCGATGGATTGGAGGTTTGCAGACGCATTCGAGCCAGTCACCCCCTGATGTACATCATCATGTTAACGGCTCGCTCGGAAGAAATGGATCGAGTGGTAGGACTCGAAGTTGGCGCTGACGATTACATTACCAAGCCTTTTGGGCTTAGCGAGCTGGTAGCCCGCGTACGGTCGGCGCTCAGGCGCCTCCGATTGACGGAAGAAAACAGCGAAAAAAAGTCTGGAGATCGAAAAATAATTGACGTTGGAAACCTGCATATCGACGTTACCAAGCGCGTTGTCCTGGTCGACTCGAAGGCCGTTGTGTTGACCGTTTTGGAGTTTGACCTATTGGTGTTTTTGGCAGGACACGTGGATCAGCCTTTTTCGAGATTACAACTATTGGATAAAGTTTGGGATATCCAATATGAAGGATATGATCGAACCGTGGACTCTCACATACAACGGCTCAGATCCAAAATTGAACGAGACCCCGGTAATCCGGACTTTATTAAAACGGTCTGGGGTATCGGGTACAAATTCCAGTCTCCCGAAATAGGGTGACGTTTCATGGCTAATTTGGATCAAAAACGACGAACCGGGAGCGTGTTTTGGAAAGTCGCCCTCGTTTTGATCACGGCTCAGTTAACGATTGGGATATTAGCCGTCGGATTCACGGCGTGGTTTGCGCGAGACCAACAAAAGTCCTTAGCAAGTGAAGCAATGACCGCTCGTTTGGACGCGGTCTCGGAAGAAATAGAACGTCGCTCCGCTGCTTCGGATGTTGCTGTGGACCACTTATCAGACGATTTGAAACTGGATTTGGGGTATCGTTTTCCAGATCCACTGTTCATTTTGAACCTGGACGGCAGTATTGTCGAAACGATATTGCCCGCGTCAGACGCTTTTCCCGCTGCGTTCATCGATACAACAGTGGTTTCGACCTTACCAGACATCATTGATCTCGAAAACACGTTTACTGAAATTTTTATTGATGTCTCGGATGAAAAGGTGCCGGGGGGCTACGCTTCTGCGCCTCTATTGGATTCAGGCGGATTTCCGGTTGGGTTTTTGGTCATCCAGCCAGTAAGGCAGTCCATCGCCCTCGAATTGGCCGATTCGAATGCGGCCTTTAGAAAATCCATACGATTAATTGCAGGGTTTTCCATTATAGTCGCCCTTTTGCTGGGCGCCTTTTTCACGTGGTGGCTGGTGCGTCCCCTGCGCCTGATAGCCGGAGCGGTTAGTCACATTGGGGAAGGGAGGTATGACGTTCGGCTATCGGTGAAGGGAAATGATGAGTTTGCCTCGCTCTCGCAGGCCATCAATCAAATGACCGAAAAAGTGCAGTCTAGTATCGATTCACTAAAAGAATCGGATCGGATTCGAAGGGAATTGGTGGCTAACGTCGGACATGATCTGAGGACACCTTTGGCCGCTATCGAAGCGAATCTGGAGGAAGCCGAGCGGTTCAGATCGGAGGGACGTCCACTTGATTATGATCATGCAGTGAAGCAGGCCAGACGACAAAGCCGCGTGCTCGCAGGCCTGATAAGTGACCTATTTGAACTCAGCCGGTTGGAAAGTGCGGTCCCAAGGCTCAATTTGGAACCTGTCCCAGTAGGGGAATTGATTTCCGACGCTATTTCTTCGGTCGCCGCGACTTCCAAAGACAGCGGGATTGTGGTGAAAAGTGTCGTGGATCCTCAAATACCCATCGTTTTAGCTGACGGAGTACTTTTACTCCGGCTTTTGACAAACCTTCTTTCTAATGCAGTAAGATATGCGGAAGCAGACAGCGAAGTGGTTATTTCGGCTCATTTTGAACAGGGTAGGACTCGGATATCGGTTTTAAATAGAGGTAAAGCGATTCCACCCGAAGAATTGGAACGTGTATTTGATCGGTACTACCGTGGGTCTCATGCTAGGACGAGGGCCGTTGGCGATAATCGGGAAGGTACAGGCTTAGGATTGGCCATTTCGAAAGCCATTGCTGAAGCCCATGGAGGTTCGCTTACCGTGACGAGTCAGTCAGATTCGGGAACAGTGTTTACTTTTGAACTTCCGGTGGTTGCTCAAGGCCAAGATGTTTCGCCTGACTGATCGTACAAAAAAGAGTTGGCGGGCGCCTTTCG
>JAQBZH010000092.1 GCA_027622005.1 Bacteroidota bacterium
CGAACTTCGAGGTGAAGACTGCATCGGCTTCGAGAGCATCCCGCAACCCAAGCAGACGACGATGGTATCTCGTTCCTTCGGCAAGACTGTCACAGAGTTAGACGACCTGATCAACGCCGTCACGGTGTTTGCCACGACAGCGGCAACCGACATCCGCAAGGCCAACCTCGTAAGCTCCGCCGTAAGCGTGTTTATGGAGACCAACCGCTTCTCGAATGAGCCGCAGTATGCACCATCGCAATCTGTCGAACTGGCACCAGCCAGCAACAACACCAAGCACATTGTTCGCGCCGCCATTCAAGGCGTCAAAGAAGCCTACCGAGAAGGGTTCAAGTTCAAGAAGGCCGGGGTGATGCTGCTCGACCTTGTTGACGCCGACCACGCACCCCAGTCTCTCTTCGATACCCACGACCCGAAAGATGACAAGCTCATTGAAGCCTTCGACCAGATCATCCGTCAACAAGGGCCGGGAGCGATCAACTTCGGAACGGCCGGGCAAGCATCTGAATGGCACTCGGCAAGTGCGTTTCGGTCGCCGCGCTATACAACTGAGTGGAACGATATTCCGGGGGTAAAGACGTAATCGACATAAGGCGGTTAAACCCAAGGTATCGTGCATCTTTGACAGCGGTATCGGACTAGTTGTGATGTCCGGTTATAGGGGGTAGAGCGGGCCTGAAAATTGACTGCCCCTGACAGCCGGTTATGACCCTATGTATGGACGTTAGTTGGATTAGTTCACATCACTCACGTCCAACAAGGCGGATCGTATCTTCCGCCAGACGGCCACCCCGTCGTGACCCTGGAAATCCAACAGCATCTTGATCCTGTCGGCGGCGTAATCCGAAGCACCCTTTAGGCCGTGTTGTTTAATCAATTCGTTGGCGGCGCGGTAAATGTCTAGATCAACTTCCACACCGATTGCCTTTAGCTCTGCAAAGATTTTTTTCCACGACTTTGGCGGCAAGAGACACAATCCATCTTCTCTGACGAACGCACATTTCTTTTCCGTAGAATTGTTTTTACAGCTATTGGGGTTGGAAATCCGACAGCCCACTGTTTGAAGTTCTGTATCAAGGTTGGATAGTGGGCGCCGTTGGTCGATTTTCATTTTTTGCTCTCATGTCCGCCGCCACTCCCACGGCATTTCAAAATCTCCGGCCCATATACCGCGCTTGGCTTCTTGGGCCTCCATCTCGACTGAAACGTAGTCCTCTGAATAGCGCCGATACGCCACCGCCCAGCCCTGCCGGACCATCTCGGCATTGAGGTTCACGCCATTAGCGTAGCACACACCTATGAGGCGTCCATACCGGTCATGTGTACTACCTTCGCAGCGGACGGGATGAGAGCCTACGAGGGCGCGTAAGGCTTCTGTGGAGGCCTCGCCGCAGCGATAGGGCGTGCCATTGCCCCGGCGGCACTCCTGGCGCGTCTCAGGGGCGTCGATACCGTGAAGGCGGATGCGCTCTCCGGCAATAACGATGGTGTCACCGTCGATGACGCGGGCGGGGCCGGTAGTGTCGGCCATCGCAACGGACGGGGGAAGGAGAAAGATGGCGGCAAGGACAAAGCGGAACATCTGAGGATGATAGCAGTAAAAGCCTACCACTCGCGGTGCTTTAATCGCGCCTCGCTTTGGTAGTATCCTTGGGGGGATGTGCAAGGGAGGGGATGATGAACATTAAACGCGGCCTGTTCCGTCTTTGGATCGTGTTCAGCGTACCGTGGGTGGTCGTAGGTGGGGCGCTCATTTGGAAAGACCTCTCCAACCAAAGTGCGGGGAATCCCGAGAACCCGTATTACGACATTCAACGGGAGGGAGAGGTTGCTGATAAATGCAAATCAGATCCGCCTACTACGGCGTGTATCAGAGCTAGGCTGGAACTCCTTGGTCACCCAGCCAAGATGCATTCCGCGGATAAGGATCTCAGCATCAGGATATTAGGGATATTTGGCCCTCCCGTTGCTCTCCTAGTATTGGGTCTCACGGGGTTTTGGGTTATCCGGGGATTCCGAAACCAAGAGCAAACCAAATCAAATGACTTCACCGTCAACCATAATGGGGACGGACCATGAAACGCATCATACTCGCGGCGCTGGTTGGGGTTATGTGGAATTAAAGATGGCCGAAATTCCTTCCTGCCCAAAATGCGATAAACCGATGGTGCTCCAGACGGCACAAAAGGGGCCAAACAAAGGTAATCAGTTTTGGGGATGTTCGGACTATCGTGGATCTGGGTGTAAAGGCACGAGAGTCTTTGAGGGCTCAGCAATTCCTTCCTGCCCAAAATGCGATAAACCGATGGTACTCAGAACGGCACGTAAGGGTAAAAATGAAGGCAATCAGTTTTGGGGATGTTCGGACTTTCTTAGCTCCGGGTGTAAAGGCACGAGGGACTTTGAAGGCCCCGCTAAACCCCCAAAAAAAAGACCGGCAAAAGCTAAAAGAATTTGTAAGCCAATTAAGCCAAAAAAGACTCCAGCTGAAATAGAAAAAGCCCAAAAAATAATGCAAAATAGGGATGAACGTTATGCCCGTAGAAAACCAGAAATTGATAAAGAAATGAGAAAAATTAGTGAGAGAACGAAAGTTGGAGATTCACCAGGGGTAAAAGATAAAATTCAATCACAACTCCAGAAGCGGTTTATTGAAGAATCTTTGGGAAATCGTGAGAGTTTCAAAAAGGATCGGGGAAGTTGGCAAGGCAAAAAATCTTGAGTTTCATATTCAAGAGCAACCCATGAAACGCATAATACTCGCGGCACTGGTTGCATTGCTGGTTAGTGGAACAGCAGCCAAAGCCGAAGAAATGACTTCCTTGGAAGAATTTATAAACTCAAATCCATCACCGAATAGTGACAATTCCCTATATATTTTCTACCGATGCACAGGACTGTTTACGGTGATGATGGCCCTAT
>JAQBZH010000047.1 GCA_027622005.1 Bacteroidota bacterium
CCCCTGCTACGTTTGCTTCTTTTGGAAGCTATCCTCTACCTAGGATTTCGTTTCGTAGAGTGCCCCTTCAGGTTTTCGCCTTTCGAGGCACTCTTCCGATTAGTTGTTTGTAATCGTGTAGGTAACGGTGCGAACTACGTTGTCCGGAGTTGCAGCTACGGTTGCAACAGCTTGGTAGTTAAGAGCCTACAGCGGCAATTTCCACAAACTATTTGTCGAGCAAATCCTTTAGAGCAGACTCTATTGTCTGATGCTTAAAAACAAAACCGATTTTTTGGGCGTGTGCGGGAATAGCACGTTGGCCTTGTAGCAGAACAATCGAGGCGTCACCGAAAAGAAGTTTGACGGCAAACTCAGGAACGGGGACAAATGAGGGTCGCTTAAGCTGTTTGCCAAGTGCCTTCGCAAAATCGCTAAAAGTCACCGGGTTTGGAGCAGTGGCATTGAACGCTCCGGACATTTCAGAATTGTCTAATCCGGTTACTATTAGTTCGACTAAGTCTTCGATGTGAATCCATGGGACAAATTGCTTTCCAGTACCAATTGGGCCTCCCACCCCTACTTTGAACGGGGTTAGCATTTGATCGAGTGCGCCACCTCCCCGGCCCAATACGACTCCTATGCGTAGACGAACAACTCGAACGCCAAGATCTCGAGCTTTAATGGCTTCGGTCTCCCAGTCGCGACAAAGCGTCGCCAAAAAATCTGTTCCGCTCTCTGATTCCTCGGTTAATACCTTTTCGCCACCATTCCCATAAATGCCCACCGCGCTCGTAGATATAAAAACCTTGGGCGTCCGCCCGGGGGTCATAGCCTCGACTAGTTGCCGAGTGACATCCAGTCGACTCTTCCGAATGGATTCCAATCGCTTTTCATTCCATCTCCTTCCAAGTAACGGTTCGCCCGCAAGATTGATGACAGCATCGCTCTCGGCAAGGGCCGTTTTAAGCGCCAGTTGACCGGTACCCGATTCAAGAAAGGAACACTGCTGGCCCAAAAGCGACTGAGCCCGCGTTTTGTCTCGGACTAGGGCGGTTATCTCGTGTCCGTCACGAAGTAAGCGAAGAACTAAAGCTCGCCCAATAAATCCGGTGGCCCCGGTCAAAAATATTTTCATCGTTCGGAAAGCTATGGTGTTGAATTCCCGGTTGCACTGGAAGCCTTTATCACCGTATAAACGACCGGGAAGGGAAGGTTCTAATCCAGAAGGCAAGGTAAGCATTGATACTTGTTCTCGTATTCTTGTCCAGCCTAGCCTCAAACCCTTAGAGAGGGATTCGCGTGTCGGATTAGCCAACCCAAGAGAGCTTGCTAAAACGCAGAGGGGGCGGCCCAATGGCCCGCCCCCTCTACGTTTGCTTCTTTTGGAAGCTATCCTCTACCCAGGATTTCGTTTGGTAGAGTGCCCCTTCAGGTTTTCGCCTTTCGAGGCGCTCTTTAGATTAGTTGTTGGTGCCCTTCTGATTAATTGTTTGTGATCGTGTAGGTAACGGTGCGAACTACGTTGTCTGGCGTTGCATCGACGGTAGCGACAGCTTGGTAGTTTAGAGCCAATCCGCTCTGGTTAACCGAAGTGATGCTCGTTACAAGGTCAGAAGACTTGCTGGAAAGCTCCACTTTGCCGTTTGATTTGGCTTTCGAAGGGGCTTCCATCGTAGCGAACAAAGAAAGTCCGGTTGGCATGGCGCGGTCTAGCTGAGCAGAGATTTTCTGATTCTTGCCATTGGTAGTTACTGCGTAGGTTGCTGAAGCGTTGGCAGCGTCTGGAGCCTGTCCGGCTGTAGCTGAAGCGATCACCATGTTGATGTTGCCTTGAACGGCGATGACGCTGATCTGAGCGACGTTGATGGCGACTTGCTGGCTGGAGACGTTGCTCTGTGCAGAAGCGGTTGAAACAAGTGTTAGAGCGAAGATGGCGAGTGTGCCTATTGTGTTTATGAAGAGGTTTTTCATAGTCTGAATCTCGGTAGAGGTTTTGGCGAGAGACTCTCGCCGCTTGAGTAACACCGTGTGTGTCATTCTTGCTTAACCTTTTGCAAGCGCCGTGCCGCGCCGCTACCCAACCACAAAAACCCTCAAAACAGCCTAAAAACGCCTATCACCCTTTCGTGCCAACCCGAAAACTGTTACGACAGCGAAACACTAGCGGATCACAGTCAAAACATTCGAGATAAATACTTCCCCCCAAAGACTGCCTCCCTTTTCTAAAACCCGTATTATATACAGCCGGAAGACCACCCATTATCAAATCTGTAATCACATGGCGAAACCCCCCGATTCGTCAAAACTGAAGAAAGAGCTCGGCCTCTTTGACGTTTTTGCCATTGCCACTGGCTCGACACTGGCGGGTGGATTTTTCGTGCTTCCAGGAATCGCTGCGGCAGGAGCCGGTTCAGCTGTGCCGTTTGCCTACTTACTAGCCGGCCTAATTTTGCTACCTGGATTGTTGGCCAAGGCCGAATTAGCCACAGCCATGCCTCGTTCGGGGGGTATTTATTTCTTTTTGGATCGCTCAATGGGCCCGCTTTGGGGCACCATGTCGGGTTTTGGCACTTGGTTTACCATCATCTTAAAAACCGCTTTCGCGCTCATAGGGGTCGGCGCCTACCTAGGTCTATTTTTCCCGAATCTACCACTCACGACTTTTGCGACGGGTTTGGCCGTTGTTTTCGGGGTGATCAATCTTTTTGGGGCTAAAAAAACAGGTCAGGCCCAAAACGTTTTGGTCATTGGACTAATGATCATTTTGGCCTGGTTTAGCGGCCTCGGGATCTTCAACATCGAATTGAGTCATTTCAGTGGACTCATGGCCACACCCTCTGGCTCGCTTATTTCGACGGCTGGATTGGTCATAGTGAGCTACATGGGTCTTATAAAAGTAGCCAGTGTGGCTGGTGAAGTGAAGGACCCGGGGCGCAATTTACCGCTGGGGATGATTTTGGCTTACGTGGCAGCTATTGCAGCCTATATGATTGGAACGGCGGTCATGATTGGAGTGGTCGGAGCGGACGTTTTGGGCGCCAACGGCGGAGATTTAACTCCGGTTGCTACGGTCGCCGAAGCTATGGTCGGAAAATGGGGTAAAATATTGGTAACGGTTGCAGCCGTGTTGGCTTTTTCGTCGGTAGCCAATTCGGGCATTTTGAGCGCATCTCGATATCCGTTAGCCATGGCCCAAGACCGGTTGCTCCCCGACTTCATGAGTCGTTTAACGGCAAAATCGTCTACGCCCTGGTCGGCCATCCTCCTTACGGTGTCAATCATCATCCTGTTTGTGACGGTTCTCAATCCGGTGAAGATCGCCAAACTGGCCTCCTCTTTTATGCTCCTCATGTTCACGATGAGCACGATTGCCGTCATCGTCATGCGGGAAGCCCGGCTGGACTCATATGACCCGGAGTTCAAGAGTCCCCTCTATCCGTGGCTGCAGATTGTAGGCACTATCGCTTCTTTATGGATGATATTTCAAATGGGCTATTTGTCCGTTACGTTCACAGTGGGAATGCTTTGGTTTGGGGCGCTGTGGTATCGGTACTATGCTTCCTCACGAGTTGAACGTAGCGGAGCCATTTTCAACATTTTTGAGCGATTGGGCAGGAGTAGCAACAATGAACTCGACCGCGAACTCCGTAGCATATTACAAGAAAAAGGACTCCGCACCGACGATCCTTTTGATGAGATCGTCGCCCGAAGCTTCGTGATGGACTTGGAGGGATCAACTACGTTCGAAGACGTTGTGGAACAAGCTTCGACACGTCTCTCCAATCGTGTACAGCTCACAGCGCATAACATCTCCAGAAAATTCTTGGAGGGCACGCGGGTTGGGACGACGCCTGTAACTAAAGGCGTAGCCCTACCTCACCTGACCCTGGAAGGATTGACCAGACCGGAAATGGTAATTGTGCGGGCCAAAGCGGGGGTTCTTTTACAGGCCCCAGATCTCGAACTGAGCCCCGACGAGCCTGAATCAACGGTTTATGCGATATTCTTTTTGATCAGTCCGAAGGAAAACCCCGGACAACACCTTCACATTCTGGCTCAAATAGCCCGTCGGGTCGACAGCAACACGTTTCGACTAGACTGGGAATTGGCCGCGGATGAAGCCGAGCTCAAAGAGGTTCTGCTAAGGAAAGAGCACTTCCTGTACCTAGCGGTTCGGGAGGATTCCCCAACAGCGGAATTGATCGGGAAAACGTTGAAAGAGATGAAGTTGCCGTCCGGAAACCTGATCGCCGTCATTCGCAGGTCCGATCAAAGTATCATCCCAACTGGAGATACGGTTCTTATGGAGGGGGATCGGCTAACCATTCTGGGCGATCCTCAGTACTTGAAAGTGACCAAGGCTAAATATTCGAGCAGCGCTACTTAATCACGCGCCCAAGCGACGAAGCCCGGCATTAAGTTATCAGCCCCTGGACCACTTTTCCGTGCACATCGGTCAGGCGATAGCGTCGTCCTTGTGTGAGGAAATTCAGTCTTTCGTGGTCAAAACCCAGCAGATGTAGCAACGTAGCCTGAAAATCATGGACGTGGACCGGATTTCGGACCACGTTATAGCCAAATTCGTCCGTTTCGCCGTACACAGAACCCGCTTTAATACCGCCACCGGCCACCCAGATCGAAAAACATCTCGGATGATGGTCACGGCCATAGCTGGTAGCCGTAAGTTTTCCTTGTGAGTAGCTCGTCCGGCCAAACTCACCACCCCAGATGACGAGAGTATCATCTAATAGGCCGCGTCTTTTGAGATCTTTGATGAGCGCTGCGGATGGCTGATCGGTGTCCTTCGCCATAATCGAAATATCATTCGGAAGATTGCCGTGCTGGTCCCACCCCTGATGATAAAGCTGGATGAACCGAACGTCGCGTTCAGCTAAACGCCTGGCCAACAAGCAGTTAGCGGCGTACGTCCCGGGTGTACGAGCCTTTTCGCCATAGAGTTCAAACACTTCGTCCGGCTCGTCCGACAAATCCATGGCGCCAGGCACGGAGGTCTGCATTCTGTACGCCATCTCGTATTGGGCGATGCGCGAATCGATTTCAGGGTCCAACACCCGATTGTGCTCCTCCATATGGAGTTCTTTAAGCGTATCGAGCATGGCCCGCCGTCCTTCCCTCGAAAGCCCATCGGGGTCTTTAAGGTATAAAACTGGGTCGACGCCGCTTCTAAACTGCACGCCTTGGTGTAAGGAAGGTAGGAAGCCATTGCCCCACAACCGGGAATACAAGGGCTGATCCCCATCTCGACTGCGGGAAAGAAGAACGGTAAAGGTTGGTAGATTGTCGTTCATCGAGCCGAGGCCGTAACTCATCCAGGACCCAAATGAAGGCCGACCGGTCTGCTGCGAGCCGGTTTGGAAAAAGGTGATGGCCGGATCGTGATTGATCGCCTCGGTATGGATGGAGCGAATAACGCAAATATCGTTGGCAATACTCGCAGTATGAGGAATCAAATCCGAAAACCACGCACCGCCTTTGCCGTGTTGGCTAAATTTGAACTGAGACCCGGCCATTGGAAGCGATTTTTGATTGGCCGACATGCCCGTAAGGCGTTGCCCTCCAATTACAGACGCGGGTAGCTCCTTACCATTGAGTTCCTGCAACGTTGGTTTATAGTCCAACAGCTCCAAGTGTGAGGGCCCGCCACTTTGAAACAGATAAATAACCCGTTTGGCTTTGGGCAGAAAGTGTGGTCCGACCGGCCCTCCGCCAAACATCCCTCCACCGGGCGCGCCACCTGCCACCCCACTAGAAAGGGGCGCACCAAATGCGTCCAAAACAGCCCCCGGGCCCAAAATTGAGGCCAATGCGGCCGTTCCGATCCCTAAACTGGCCTTCGAAAGAAAATGCCTTCTTGAACAATGAAATTTGATGTCGTCAAAGTCTTTCATGTGTTATCTCACAACCTGGGTGGCATCGAAATTAAACAGCGTCGTGGCGACCGTGGCGAATGCGGCAACTTCCGCGGCTGGAAGCCCCGAATTGACTCGATACTCGCCAGCGGCAGCTAGACGCTTAGCGCTGCCCGGATCGCCTCTAAATCGCTTCCGCTCCGATGCGAGCAGTCGCAGCAACGTCTTCATATTTTCGGGTGATGGTTCGCTCCCCGTCAACCCTCGGAATCCAAACCGGATACGGGCTTCATCGGCGCTTCCACCTTCGGAGAGCATCCGTTCAGCGAGCAACCGAGCGGCTTCGATAAATTGAGGATCGTTCATCAAGACCAAAGCCTGCAACGGGGTAGCGGTGCTCTGGCGTTTGATAATACACAAATTGCGCTCCGAGGTGTCGAAGTTCATCATGGCAGGAGGCGGGGTGGTACGCTTCCAGATTGTATACATGCTCCTTCGATACAAACTTTCCCCGTGATCCTGCACGTAGGTCGTCCCATTTCGCGTAGCCTGCTCTTCCCACAATCCAGCAGGTTGATACGGCTTAACGGGCCGGCCTCCGATGGTCGAAACCAACAGTCCGCTGGTAGCTAACGCATTGTCCCGCATCATCTCAGCAGTTAGGCGGCGGCTAGGCCCTCGGGCCAATAACTTGTTCTCAGGGTCCCTGTCGCGCATCTTTGAGCTCACGACTGAACTTTGCCGATACGTGGCAGAAAGCACCAAACGCTTTAACATTTTTTTGGTGTCCCAACCTGAACTACGGTATTCAACAGCCAGGTAATCGAGCAATTCAGGGTACGTAGGCACGGTCCCTTGCGATCCAAAATTGTCCGATGATTCGACGATTCCTTTGCCAAATACTTGCTGCCACAATCGATTGACCGCCACCCGGGCTGTGAGCGGATTGGCTTCGTCAAACAGCCACTGGGCTAAGCCGAGGCGGTTGCGGGGAAGATCTTTCGAAAATGGTAAAATTGCCTTGGGCGTGCCAGGTTCTACTTTATCGAGGGGCTGGTCGTATTGCCCCCGATATAAGATGTGAGTTTCTCTGGGCTCGGGTAAGTCCTTCATGACCATAACTGAGGAAGTATTGGTCAGGATCACGTTTTCCTGTTCGCGTAGCTTCGTTATGGCCCGAAAGTTTTCCTTATACGTCTTTGACTGCGACGTCACGAAATAGGAGCGAAGATCGTCGGATTTGGTCGAAACACCAGCTAAAACATGCACCTCTGGAACGGTCAGTGCCCGATTGAAAACTTTGAACTCGTCCAGCGTCACACCAACCAACATCTTCTGATTGTTGTCCGTAAATCCGAGCCGCAAATCTCCAGAACCGGCCCAATTTGTAGAGTCCCCGGTGTTCGGGTCAATCGTCACGGTCATACTCTGTTTGAGATTGTCCGTGAGGACTTTCCCCGGCATTACCGTGCCATCCATGAACAACCTGAGCCCTGCTGCGCGACTCGATCCGTCGTACGTCATCACGATTTGATGCCAATTTCCGGTCGAAACCGAATCGGTGGTCTGAAAAGCGATTTCGTTATCCGGACCTACATGCACGAGTCGGGCCGTAAAGGTGTGATCTGGATTTAAATACGCGTGATATCCGCGGTCTCCATCAAAAAGACCGCTCGTTTTGGCCATCAATGGCCCGTACGCTTCGGGGTCCTCGATTTTGAACCAGAGACTCAGACTAAAAGCGTCCGTTCGATCAAAATGATGGCGTTTTCCGCCCATATCAAGCCAACCATCTCCAACGAGCGTCATGGCGTTGCCGTTTTTGCCTTTAACGATGGTCGGTAAGTTGTCCTTGTCACCCCAAAAATATCCGGCGCTGTCGGGCTGTACGCGATCCTCGAGCGTCAATAAGTCCTTTTTTTCAACAAACGCTTCAATAGGATAGTAAGCAGTCATCCCCTGAGGCTCAATCACCGAGGTCGCGTGCGACTTGATCCACTCCCCGTACTCGTTGTCATACACTGAGTTAGTGGGATTAATACTCGCTTCCAACTGCCCGATCTTTCGCTTGATATCGGCCAGTTTCTGGTCATCCACCTCTGTGGTTAGAAGCACTGTTGGGCTCGCCTCTCCGGCATAAGGAATATTGCCAATTTCGTTCACGCTATTGAAAAAGCTGAAGATTTCGTAATACTCCAATTGCGAAATGGGATCGTATCGATGGTCGTGGCAGCGTGCGCACTCCGTCGTGATACCTAAAAAAGCTTTACCAAACGTATTGGTTCGGTCGGCCACGTAGTCGACTCGGTATTCTTCGAGAACAATGCCTCCTTCCTGACTCTGCAAGTGGTTTCGGTTGAAGCCGGTGGCCAAAATCTGGTCGCGCGTTGGGTTTTCGAGCAAATCCCCTGCGAGCTGTTCGGTGACGAATTCATCGTATGGCTTGTTGGCATTGAAAGCCCTTATCACCCAGTCCCTCCAGGGCCACATATTGCGCCAACCGTCATCCTGATACCCGTGGCTGTCAGCATACCTGGCCAGGTCCAGCCAGTCCACGGTCATGCGCTCACCGTACCCCGGTGAAGCCAGCAGCCGATCCACTACTTTTTCAAACGCGTTTGAAGATTTGTCGGCCAAAAACGCATCCACTTCAGCAACGGTGGGGGGTAGGCCAGTCAAATCGAACGACACGCGTCGAAGCCAGACCTCTTTGGGGGCCGCGTCCGCTGGCTGAAGGTCATTTCGGGTCAAATTGGATAGAATAAAGCGATCCAGGTCGTCTTTGGGCCAGGAATCATTCAAAACAGAGGGAAGCTTTACAACTTTCGGAGCTGTAAAGGACCAATGCGACTCGTATTCGCCTCCTTGCTCGATCCAACGAATAAGAATGGCCTTTTCCTCAGCCGTCAAGGACAAATTCGACTCAGGCGGGGGCATTCGGTATTCGGGATCATCCGAAAGAATGCGATGAACCATTTCGCTGCGGCCTGGGCTGCCGCCTCTCACCGCCCGGCTTCGTCGGCTTTCGGTTAATTTGGCGCGGATGCCTTCGGCGGTATCGAAGCGCAGGTTAGTAACGCGTCCTTCTGCGTCCGGACCGTGACAAGAATAACACCGGTCGGAGAGAATGGGCTTGACGTGGAGGCTAAAGCTGATCTTTTCAGGGATCCGCGATTCCGCTTCTACAATTTCGGGTGGCTTTTCGACCGAACATCCGGTTAATACTATGGCGCCAAACAATGCGAACGACAGTATTCGTGGCATCAAGGAAACGGTACTATGTATCCCTTTAAATGTCATCTAATACCTGGAACCCCGAATCCAGGTGTCGGACCGTGCCCAGGAGGCATCAAAATCGGCTTGAACAGCCGCATCGGTCTTGTTTTGCCCCTTTAAGGCCTCCAACAGGCCAAACAGCGACCATCCGTTGTGTGGATGATCTAGTAATTCATCGCGATAAACCGCTTCCGCATCTGCGTAGGCGCCTTGCTCCAAGTGGAAGGCCCCAAGCCAATGCCTCGCCGCAAAGGGAAGAGGTTCGGGTTCGTCGTAGGACATCTGGTCCTCGAGTTCGGCTGCCATTCGGAATGACTTCAGGGCTGCCTCAGTGTGGCCTTTTGACCGGTGGATTTCGCCCATCAAAATATTTCCGACCGTTCCGAGCAGGTGTTTCGCGGAGTGACCGCGGAAAGCTGCTTTGGATGAATCGGACGCGGTCAATACCCGCTCGGCAAATACGGTGGCAAAGTCGGCGTCGCCCTTTCGAAGCGCGGCATAGCCCTTCGCAAAGTCCCACATTCCGCCATAAATGTCGTTAGTGTGGCGCTGAGAAAGTCCATCGATGTCTGCAAACCGCCCAAAACGGACCAATGTCAGGGCCGAATAAAGGTTAAAACCAGTGAGCGTTTCATAGTCCCGACCGGCCTGCACGGCAATAGCGGCCTGCCCGTCCATCGATGCCGCAAAAAGGAGCATGTGGAGGTTATGATTGGGATAAATAGCAAACCCTTCGTTGATAGCGGCTTTTTGATCCGAATGCCACGCTTGAATATTGGACCGAACGCCATCACCCCAACGCCCCAATTGGTTCCACGTGTGCGATGGCATATGGTTGATATGGCTCGCTCCAGGAATCGAATTGCCCAAAAACTCGGCGCACGCGGCGGCACGCTCTGGTTCTTGAGAAGACTCGGTGGCGTGAATAAAGAGATGACAACTGCCCGGATGTTTGATATCCTGCTTGAGAACCCTTCCTAGCGCCTCATGCAGCCGCATCACGTCCGGATCCTTGACGTCGCGATTGCCCCGGCGTGGCTCCAGCAGAAACAACGCTTCACCGTACATGGTCACCGCATCCAAATCCTTAGGAAATCGGTCCGCCACTGCTTCCATCGCTTTGGCATAAACAGAATCCTGTGCGGCCCGCGTGTCTGGGTTTAGCTCTGGACCATATCGAAGGGACATCGCTTCGATCATCGCTTTTTCTACCGGGTTGGCCGAGTTTTTCCAAGCCATCGCTTTTTGAATAGCGGCATAGGCTCTCGGCGCGGCTTCTTTTGACATGGGACCATTCAAATACGGCCCCCAGGCCCACGCCTCACCCCAATAACAAACGGCACACGTCGAATCAGCCTTCTGGGCTTCACGGAAAGAACGGGCGGCATCCTCGGTCGTAAAGGCATACATCATCTGGATGCCTTGATTAAAATAAATTTGAGCCCGCTCGTTTTTGGTTGAAATCGTCCGCGTAAAAGGCCCCAACGCCTTAGAGTAGAGGGGAAATGGCTCGTCAAATCCAGCCGGGTAGGTTACCTCTTGGGCCGAAACAGAAGTAGAAATTGCCACGCAAAGAAGAGTCAGAAGGAAAAAGCGCACAGCCGTCTGGGTTGGATGATTAAAAACATCCAACAGTATACTAAATCAGGTGGCGTTTCTGCCATCACAAAGCATACCGATGAACAAATTTACAACGGTTGCTACGAAAGTCAGGGGGTTGGTCCGCATCCACACCTAGGTTTTGAAAAAAGATTTTTAAAAACCTGTGGCGCGCTCCCTGTTTATCTAGCAAACCCTCCAAAAGGACCATAGTAGACCGCACCTAACGTGTCCAGAGCACCGCGGAGTTCGGCTGAAGGCGATCCATACACATCTAAACCGGCCACGTGCGCTTCGCTAGCTACCCGAAGGATCTCCTCAAACGTAGGTTGGCTCGAACGATGGTCCGAAATGGCCACTTCGCCAACCGCAATCAGTTCTTCTACGTGTACCAAATCACCCCTGACCGACCCTGTCAAAGTCGTTAAAGGGACGTGATAACCCCCGGTGTATCCATACGCCGAAAGACCCTCGGCTCGCAGCGCCTTGATCCGCGCAATTAGGGAAGAGGTTGTCCGAACATGGTCGTCGGTGCCCAACAGTCCAACTACCGAGGTGACTCCCGCAGACGTGAATTCACTCAAAAAAGGAGCAGGAACGGCGGTTTCATATCCCGCCTCGCCGCCGCCGCCCGTAAGGTGCGCATGCGCATCAATAAATCCCGGAATCAATCTGGCACCGCCCAAATCTGTGTGCTCGACGTCCAAACAATCATCCAAAACAGGTAACCGGGAGCCGATATAGATAATCTTTTCGCCCGCGACCAATACATGACAGCGCCCTAGATGAAAGGGCGCGTACACATCGGCGTTGGATAGAAGCTGTAGCATATCAAGCGGGATTTGTGGGCGTTCTAAAGTACTTCAAAATGGACCTGAAAAGGGCCAGCCAATGTAAAATCCACGTTCAATTTGGGGCCTCTATTATAAAATGGCCCTAAGAATCTGGAAACCATAGAATTTCAACTTCAATTTTCGGTTGACCCAAACCCTTTCCAACCCTACTATTGGAGGCCATCCATCAAAAAGCGCCCTTCGATTATGCCTCGTTTCGTTTTCGCATGCCTTGTTTCATGCCTTTTGCTTAGTGATCTCGCTGTCAGCCAGGATTTAGCAGCCGATTTTGGCGACCTAAAATTTAGATTTGTGGGGCCATCGCGCGGCGGTCGAGTGACCACGGTTACGGGTCACCGCGCCCAACCTCGCACCTTTTATATGGGAGCCACCGGTGGCGGCGTTTGGAAAACAACCGATGCTGGAGCCAATTGGAATAACCTTTCGGATGGATTTTTCGAAACTGGATCCATTGGTTCGATCGATGTGGCGGATTCTGATCCAAATATTGTATACGTGGGCACGGGATCGGATGGGATTCGGAGCAATGTCATAATCGGGCGCGGGCTCTACAAGTCCACGGATGCCGGCAAAACATGGGAGATTAAAGGTCTTCGGAATACCGGACAAATCGGTTCAGTGGTGGTCCATCCAACAAATCCTGAGGTCGTGTATGCAGCGGCGCTTGGCAGTCCATTTGGAGATAATCCTGAACGCGGAGTCTATAAAACGACCGATGGGGGAGCTACATGGAAACACATTTTGTTCGTTTCGGCAAAAACGGGGGCAGTGGATATTGAACTTAGCCCGGACAACAGCAATATCGTGTATGCCGCTCTTTGGCGGGCAGAGCGAAAGCCTTGGACCATTATTAGCGGCGACGATGGCAAGGAAAATGGGATCTATGTTTCTCGCGACGGGGGCAACACATGGGCGAAAAAAACGGCGGGATTACCCAACGATTTAATCGGTAAAGTGGATTTTGCGGTTTCGGCCGCCGATCCGAGCCGGGTTTACGCCTTGGTTGAAACCGACCCCAAGCGAGAAGGCCTCTACCGCTCCAATGACTACGGAGAGACTTGGAGTTTGGTGAATAACTTCCGACCGCTTATGGATCGGCCATTTTACTATACCAACGTCGATGTCGACCCCACCAATGCCGACTTAATCTATGTAAACAGCACGGGTTTTTACATCTCAGCAGATGCTGGGAAGAACTGGAAATCGGCTTCTACGCCACATGGTGATAACCACGACATTTGGATTAATCCGGACGATCCCCGAATCTGGATCCAATCCAACGATGGCGGTGCAAATGTTACGTTGGATAGCGGCGAAACTTGGTCCACTCAGGAAAATCAACCAACCGCGGAGCTTTACCAGGTCAATGTGGACGACCGCTTTCCCTACTGGCTCTACGCGGGCCAACAGGATAATTCGACCATTGCCGTTCCGAGCAACTCAACCGGAAATAAGGTCCTTGGAAATCTAGCTAATTGGGAAGCGACGGGCGGCTGCGAAACAGGCCCTGCTGTCCCTAAACCCGGCGATGCGGACATCGTCTATGCTAATTGCAAAGGCATGTTTGATGTGTTTAATCGCCGCACCGGCCAATCACAGCAATACTACGTTGGCGCAGCCAATATGTATGGTCGTAACCCGGCCGAGCTAACCTACCGATTTCAGCGGACGGTACCGATTGAAGTATCTCCCCACAACCCAAATGTGGTATACCACGGCTCCCAATTCGTACATAAAACATCCAATAACGGCCTACTTTGGGAAACGATCAGCCCAGATTTAACTGCCTTTCGGAAGGAACGACAGGTCGTTTCTGGCGGGCCCATCACAAGGGACATTACGGGTGAAGAGCACTACTCCGTGCTTTATACAATCGAAGAAAGCCCTGTCCAGCAAGGAGTTATCTGGACGGGAGCCAATGATGGACCGGTTCAAGTAACCCGCGATGGTGGAAAGACGTGGACCAACGTAACGCCCAAAGGACTGCCGCCTGAAGGCCGGATTCAGCATATCGACCCGTCTCCATTCGATGCGGGTACAGCCTACGTCGCGGCCTTCCGATATCTTCTAAACGATTTCGAGCCCTACGTTTTCAAAACGTCTGATTTTGGAGCGACCTGGACTCGGTTGACCGACGGAAAGAACGGCATCGCTATCGATACCCCCGTTCGCGTCGTTAGGGAAGATCCAACTCGCAAAGGACTACTCTACGCCGGTACCGAGTACGGATTCTATGTTTCATTTAACGACGGGGGGGCGTGGCAACGATTTGATGCGGGCCTGCCCGCTACGCCAATCACCGACATAAAAGTAGTTCAAGGCGATGTAGTCTTATCAACCATGGGCCGCGGTTTTTGGATTATGGATGATGTTTCGCCGCTTCGACAGTTCGCGGACGCCACAACCAACCAATTTTTTGATCCGAGAGATACTTTCAGAATAACTAGTTTTTCGCGTCGTCGTAGCGCCGCCGATGCCGATTACGCCCCGTCCGGGGTAAAATTGAATTATTTCTTGGCCTCCAGCTCGAAATCAGACGTAGTCATCTCCATCATCCAAAATGGAACGGTCTTACGTCAGTTTAAAAATGAACCAGCTCGAGAAGGTACCCAACCAGGTCAGGGTATGAGAGAGCCACAAGGCCGAACGACTGGGTCGACGGGCCTCGGCAGCGATAAAGGATTGCATCGGTTTGTATGGGACTTGCGGGTGGACGGCCCTAAAAATGCCAAGGGCGAAGTCACTAGGGGACCCGTCGCGCTACCCGGTACCTACACCGCTCGTCTTTCAGTTGGGGATTGGTCCGCCGAACAGACCGTGGAATTGAATATTGATCCTTTGATGGCAGCGGAAGGCTTAACGTTCGACGATCTCGAGGCGCAGTATGACTTTGCGTTTGAATTGGCTCAGTTGTCACTCGACGCGAGCGCACTGGCCGAACGAGCAAAGGAATTGGTAAAAAATGCCCCGAAAGACGCCAAGATCGTCGAGGAAGGGCTGAAAGACAGCCGAAGGAGGATGCCGGATGTCTCGGCAGACCCCGTTGCAGAACTAAAGTATGTGATTTCCCAGCTAGAAACGGACAACTCCGACAGTTACCCTCCTCCAATGTTGCTTAGCCAACTAGGGTACCTCGGGGGTATGGCCACGGGATCCGATCAGCGCCCAGGAAACGATGCCTTTGTGCGCCTGGCCGAACTGAAAAGACAATACCTGGAGCTTAGCGATCGGGCCGCTTTAGCGGAAGAAGCACTTTCCAAAGCCCCCGTCCAGAACAAATAAATTTCATTAGCGACCCCTTTCCCCGGAAACCATGACCTGGATTCGAACCATCGATTTTGATAAAGCTGAGGGCAAATTGAAGCGATTGTATGATCGCGTCAAAGGCCCTGGGGACAACGTGGACAATATCATGCTGGCCCATAGTCTCCGGCCACATTCGATGGAAGGGCACATGGCTCTCTACAAAAACGTGCTTCATCACGCGGATAATACCGTTGAAAAGTGGTTTTTGGAGGCTCTTGGGGTCTTTGTAAGTCACCAAAATCAGTGTGATTACTGTGTCGATCATCATTTCGAAGGAATGAAGCGTCTTCTTCAGGATGAAAAACGAAGCGCCCAAATTTGGGAAGCACTTACAGCGGCCCATTTCGAAATAGCATTTTCTCAAAAAGAAGTTGAGGCATTTCGATATGCACGACGTCTCACCCTGACGCCTGTCGAGGTTGGGGCTCCGGAGGTTGAATCTCTGCGCGATTTGGGTTGGACCGACGGCGAAATCCTAGAAATTAATCAAGTAGTTGCCTATTTCAATTATGCAAACCGAACGGTTTTAGGTCTAGGAGTCTCTACTGAAGGCGACAACTTGGGACTTTCTCCTGGAGATTCTTCAGATCCTGACAATTGGCAGCATCACTAGCTGTGTAAAAATCATAGATTTCTTGTAATTTTGTCGCCGCACCTCCTGTTTAATTGCTGAAGTCCAACGCCGACCCCCATGAGATCTGTCTTAGTGATAGCGGTATTCACTGCTCTGTTACTGCTTGTATCCACCGCGAGCTCGCAAAACGCACCTGCTAATTCGTCTGGAGGTTCTGAGGTAGCTGCCCAAAGACCATCTATTCACGCCGAAAAATTGGCCTCACACCCTGTAGTGGATGGACTTGTTGGGTCGGAATCCGTTTGGACCTCATTTCCAGCGGCCACTGGTTTTACGCAAATTGCCCCTAGCGACGGCGCTCCAGCCAGCCAAAAAACGGAAGTTCGCGTCGGATATTTCGGCAACATGCTCTACGTGGGTGTGGAGCTTTTCGACAACAGCCCGGAGCTACTTATCATTGCCGACCGCCGCAGGGACGCGTCACTCGACGAATCTGACAGTTTCCGCTTTATTATGGACACCTTTTCGGATGGCCAAAACGGCTTTGTTTTTGGTACCAACGCGGCTGGCGCGGAATACGACGCCCAATTTACAGGATCTTCAGAAGGCGGGGGGTTCGGCAATCGCTTGACGGGAGGCTCGGGTGGAGGTCTCAATACGAATTGGGATGGGTCCTGGGAAGTAAAAACAGCCGTCACATCAACCGGGTGGAGCGCCGAATTTGCCATTCCGTTTTCGACTCTCCGGTATCCGAATCGAGAGATCCAGGAATGGGGTATCAACTTTCAAAGGACCATCCGGCGAAACAATGAAACGGCTTTTTGGTCGCCGCTCGAACGTCAGTTTAATCTGACTCGTGTTACGCATGCGGGGCAATTGACAGACCTTGCAGTACCGACTTCCCGAAATCTAAAAATTCTACCTTATGTCCTTACAGGGGCTAGTCGGAATTACACCGTCGACAATCCTAAAACAAAAACCCTCAAAGATATTGGGGTTGATGTTAAGTATAGCCTTACGGCTGGACTAACGCTCGACGCCACCTACAATACCGATTTTGCGCAAGTCGAAGTGGATGAGCAGCAAATCAACCTGGATAGGTTTTCGCTGTTCTTTCCAGAAAAAAGACCATTTTTTCTCGAAAATGCGGGTTTGTTTGCCGTCGGCGAGATCGGTGAGGCGGAAATGTTTTTCAGTCGGCGCATTGGTATTGACCAGCGCGGAGGGACCGTTCCGATTGTCGCAGGTGCTCGCTTAACGGGTAGTTTGGGGAATTATAAGATCGGCCTATTAGAAATGCAGACAGAGCGTGTTGGGCCGGACGTTACGGCTAACAATTTTGGTGTAGTTCGGCTAATGCGCGAGTTTGCCAATCGGACCTCGGCAGGATTCGTTTTTACTAACCGAGTCGGAACCGGCAAAAATGTTCGAGACGACGACTATAACCGCGTCGTGGCGCTCGATGGAAGATTAGGAATTGGGAATTATGGTACGGTCACAGGTTTTTTCGCGACTTCGGACACGCCCGGACGCAACGGAAACGCCAATGCCGGCCAAATTTCTGCCACCTACGCCGAGGAGAAATTCACGTTGAGCGCAGCCTATTCCGAAGTTGGAGAGGATTTCAATCCGGAAGTTGGATTTCTACGTCGATCCGACTATCGGAAGGTTTTTGCATCCATTTTTGTCCCCATTCGAGTAAAAGAAGCTCTTTCCTTGCAAGAACTTCGTCCGCATATCAATTATCGCAATTATTGGCGCAGAGATGGCTTCTTAGAAACGGGATTTATCCACGTCGACAATCATTGGGAATTTAAATCCGGATACGAAATACATACGGGCTACAACTTTACCCATGAAGGTGTCAGAAGTCCGTTTGAAATGGCCAGAGGAGTCATTGTGCCGGCCGGCAGCTATCCAGAACAGGAGTTCGCATGGGTAGCCATGATGCCCAAAAAAAATAAGATTAGATTGGAATTGCGAATAAACCACGGCGGATTCTTTGGAGGGAAGCGCTTCGCGATAGTTCCTTCGCTTAACGCGCGAGCAAGCGACAAACTTTTGGCCGAGGTTACCTTGGGTCACACGCGGGTCGATCTACCATCCGGAGATTTTATAACCAATCTAATTCGGACTCGTGTCGCCTACTCGTTCACGCCTCGATTGTACGTTCAGGGACTCGGTCAGTACAACGACCAAACTAGAGAATGGTCCATGAATTTGCGCGTCGGATGGCTTCAGGAAGCCAATACCGGTCTTTTTGTGGTTTATAATTCGATTAGTCGGTGGGATCCAATCACGACCAATACCTCTGAATTTCCCGGTGAACCTGTCCAAAAAGGACTCATCCTTAAGTACACGTATCTGTTTGATGTATTTAAATAAAGACCGGACACGAACCACCGGTAACAGCCCGATTTTCTGTTTTTCGCGTCTCCCGAACTATCACTTTCATTCCCCTACTTCAATGTTGAAAGCACTTTCGATTACGTTGTTGGTCACTTTAGTAATCGGTTGCCAGTCGAGCCCGACTTCCACTTTGACCAACAGCCTACCCTTTAAATTCAATGCAGCCTCTATAGCTAACGGCAGGTTAGAGTCCGATATGACTTTCGTCGCGGACTCCGTTTCGCGAACGGTTGGCCTCTCTACATCTGAAGTGAAGCGGGTCACCCAAAAAGGAATCAAAATGATCGAGATGATCATGATTCAAGAAATGGGGATGGGCACCATGTTCGATACCCTGTGGGTGGAGGAATCGACTTTTCGGCCCATTCGATATCGTAACGTGATGGCCGGTACTCAAGCCATCAAATTGGATTATGGGGCGGATGGGCACATTACCGGTTCTTTTCAGCGCGATAGTATCTCCACAAAAATTGATACAACAGTTACCGAGTTGCTCTATGATGCGGGAGGATTTCAGGGAATTATCGCTGCGCTTCCGCTCGCGGAGGGGTTTGAAGCAGAAATCCCGATCTTTAATTATTTGACCGGAAAAGGTGTGGCCAGCGTCAAAGTTTTGGATTCCGGGGTCGCGGATATAAACGGAAAGAGATTCGAAGTTTGGGTTGTTGGATATAGCCTCGGCGGAGGGCTAGTTGCTTTTTTATCGATTGATAAACTTTCGGGACAGGTGCTTCGATCGGAAACCGAAATGGATACCGGCAAGCATTTTGTATATCAGGCCAAATAAAAAATCCCGACAAAAAGGGACACACCGTTATACGGTGGGTCGGCTTGATTTTTAATCCCTTGAAAGGTGACTAGTGCAGATAAGGTGATAATTCA